>NZ_JBITXX010000013.1:2332-239799 GCF_044544925.1 Streptomyces sp. NPDC053431
GGGGCCGACTGTGGGGGGGGGGTCGGGGGTGTTCGGTCTAATGGGCCATTGGGGGGCTAACTCTTTGTTCGCGGGGTGGGGGGGGGGGGGGGGGGTGGGGGGGGGTGGGGGGGGGGGGGGCGGGGGGGGCGCCGCCCCGCCCCGGACGGGACCCCTGCCGAGGACGGACCCCTGCCGGGGACAGACCTCCGTCAGGGAGCCCTGTGGGGATGGATCAGACGGACGCGCTGTACTGCGTGTCCTTCATGAGGAAGGTCGCCAGCGGCTTGCCGTCGCCGTTCGACATCGCGGTGAAGGTGACGCCGAGGGTGGCGGCACCCTTGCGGTTCAGCTTGATGTCGTCGGTGGCGGTCACCTGGCCGCGGGGGATGATGAAGCGGTAGGTGACGGCGGTGGTGCCACCGGCCTTGACGTCGGTGAACTCCAGGCCGAGGGCGCGGGCGTCCGCGAACGGACGCTCGGCGATGTCGTAGGTGTAGACGTCGGTCGCCGGGGCCGGAGCGGCCTTGACGCTGCCACCGCCCATGAAGAACGGCAGCGTGTCCTCGTTGAACTGGAGCAGCGAGAACTTCAGGGACAGGTCACGGGCCGAGTAGATGTAGTGGATCGGGGAGACCGACTGCCACGAGTCGATGGCCTCCAGCTTGTCCTTCTTCGAGAACGTGACACCGTCACCGGTGGTGTAGCCGAGGTTCGTCCAGGTCGTGGACGCCCAGTCGGTCGCCGGGTCCGCACCGAAGGCCGGGGCGGTGGCACCGGCGTTGGCGACGAAGAGCTTGCCGACGCCGGCGACGCGGATCTCGGCGGAGTTGTTTCCTGCCATGGTGGGGTTTCTCCTTGGTGAGAGGGTGAGGGCGCCGCCCCGGCCGGAGGGATTCCGGGTCCGGGTACGGCAAAGGCCCCGCCGGATGGGCCGGCGAGGCCTGGTCTGTGGGGAGCGGCCGCGGGGGCGACGCGCTCGGGGTGGGGCGCGGAAGCGCGCGGAGGCGCGGCGGGGGCGCCCGGAGGTCTAGAAGACGTCCAGCGCGAGCTGGATGACGCAGAGGTAGCGGTTGGCGCCGCGGTAGAGGTAGTCGGGCATCCAGCGCGGCCCGTCCTGCTCCTCGACGTCGCTCACGAAGACGGAGCCGAGCTGCTTGCCCATCGTGGCGAGCAGTGCCTTGCGGGCCGCGTTCGCGGTGACGTGGGCCGCGGTCTTCGTCGGCCCGTACACCTCGAACTCGATCAGCGGCTTGTCGACGTGCAGGTCGCCGATCCAGGCGCCGCCGCGGCGGTTCACCAGGACGGCGTTCTGCGTGCCGTCGAAGCCGGCGGGCGCCTGGGCGGCGACCGTGACGCCGGCCAGCGCCGGGTCGGCCTTGAGGACGTCGACGACCAGCTTCTCGACGTCCGGGAACGCACTCGGGGGAGTGGTCATGACGATGCTCCTCAGGAGACGGGGGCTTGGGTGGCGGGGTGCCGTCCGGGGCGCTCGACGCGGGCGAAGGGGGAAGGGCGCGGAGCGCGCCCGGACGGCGTGCGGCGGAGTCTGCGGCCCGTCTCGCGGGCACAGCTCCGCCGCTGCACCAACTGTGACAGAGAGCGTGCGCGCACGCAACTAGTTCGGTGATCAGATCCGTCGATCTCGAAAAAGCCCAGGTGGGAGGCGTAGTAGCGGGTCTAGGAGTCCGGCGGGACGGCGGCTAGGTTGGGAATCCGCCCGCCTCAACAGCCCCAGGAGTCGCCCGTGTCCCCCGCCCGCCCCCGCCTCCTCTACGTCACCGACCTCGCCTACCCCGCCCGCGGACGGCGCTACTGCGACGAGGACATCGACCTGACCGCCCGGCTGCGCGCGCACTTCGACCTCGCGCTGTGCCATCCCCTGGATGCCGCCGCCCTCATGGACGCCTTCGACGCCGTCGTCGTCCGCAACAGCGGGCCCGTCCTCCACTACCGGGAGGCCTACGACGCCTTCCGTGCCCGGGCGGAGGCGCTCGACACCCGCGTCTACAACCCGCTCCACGGGCGCGGGGACATGGCCGGCAAGCAGTACCTGCTCGACCTGACCGCCGCCGGCCATCCCGTCATCCCGACCGTCGACCGCGCCGCCGACCTCGACCGGCTCCCCGCCGCCGCGTCGTACGTGGTCAAGCCCAAGGCCGGCGCCGACTCCATAGGCCTGGAGTTCGTGCCGTACGAGCGCCTCGCCGGGCTCTCGTACGGGGACGTCCTCGTCCAGCCGCGCGTCGACTTCGCGTACGAGGTGTCCTTCTACTTCGTCGACGACCGGTTCCAGTACGCCCTCCACGCCCCCGACCCCGAGCGGCGCTGGGTCCTGGAGCCCTACGAGGCCACCGAGGCCGACCTCGCCTTCGCCCGCCGCTTCGTCGACTGGAACACCCTCGACCACGGCATCCAGCGCGTCGACGCCTGCCGCACCCGGGAGGGCGAGCTGCTGCTCGTCGAGCTGGAGGACCTCAATCCGTACCTCTCCCTCGACCGCGTGCCGGCGGCCGTCCGCGACCGGTTCGTCGACGCCGTGACCGCCTCCCTGCACGACTTCCTGCGGGCATGAGGGCAGAGGCGACAGAGGCGACAGAGGGGGCAGAGGGACGGAGGGGACAGGGGGAATGACGAAGCGCCCCGTGTCTCCCAGGGGGGAGACACGGGGCGCTTCGTCTCGTAGGTGCGCGGCTCAGGCGGTACGCGGCTTCCGCCGTGTCGCGCGTTCCGCCGCGAAGACGTCCTCCAGGCGGAAGAGCTGTGCCCGACCGGCCTTGCCCGCGGCCCGCAGGTAGCCCAGCTGGACCCACTTGCGGATCGTCGCCGGGGCGACCCCCGCCTCCTCGGCGGCGAGCGGACCCGGGATCAGCGCGGGCAGGGAAAGCGCGGTCGAGCTCAGCATGAGGTCTCCTTCGTGTCGTCCATCGCCGCTTCGATCTCGTCCGTACGCGCTCCTGACGCGTCCGCGAGCTCCGCCCACTCGTCCTCCGGCCACAGGTGCCGGTAGGAGGGGTCGTCCTGGCAGCCGCAGGCCGCGTCGGTGCACACGCACGCCGGGTTCACGCACAGCACCGCGCGCCGGTCCGGGAAGGCCCGCAGCGACACCGAGTCGCACCAGGGGCACCGGCCCGAGACGCGGACGACCGTCTCCGCGTCGCCCAGGGTGCGCGCGCAGCGGCGCGCCATGCGGCGGATCTCGTCCCGCACGTGCCGGGTGAGCACCGGGTGCGCGGCGATCTCGTCCAGGAGGCCGACGACCCGGCGGAGTCGCTCGACGACGTCGGCGCGGCGCGGCCGCGGCAGACCGAGGCGGGCGCAGACGGCCTCCTCCAGCTCCACCACGCCGTCGGTGATGTCACGGATGGCGTCGGAGATGTGCAGTCGGATCGGCGCGGCGCCGTGTCCGGGCACGGCCAGGCCGTGCCGCTGTTCGAGCAGCAGGGCCTCGCGCCGCTCGGCGCGGATCAGCTCGTCCCGGCCGGGGTGCGGCTTGGTCGGCGCGCTCCCGGCGGGCGCCCGCCGCCCGGGCGCGAGCTCCTCGGCGAGCTCGGGGAACTGGCGTACGAGGGAGGCGGCCCACAGGACGACGTCCCGTACCACCCGCTCGTCGGCGCCGGCCTCCGCCGGTGCGTGCGCGTGCTGCTCAGCCACGGGAGCCCCCGGCGAGAGCGGCTCCGGCGGCGTCCAGGGCGGTCGCGTCCAGGGTCGCGTCCAGGGCGGCGGCCGTGAGCTCGGACGTGAGTTCGGCGGCGGCCTCGCCGCGGCGGCGGCGGGGCTTCACGGGGCGTCCGTTGCGCCACAGGCGGCCCGCGCAGACGCCGTCGAACCAGCTCTCGGCGGGGGCGACGGCCGCCTCGCACTCACGGCTGACGGGGCAGACGGCGCAGGCGCGCAGGGCGGGGGCCGCCTCCTTGCCGCGCCGGGAGAAGACGACGGACGGGGAGAGGCCGGCGCACGCGGCGGCGGCCTGCCAGGGGGAGGTGTCGGGCTGGTGCAAGGTGGATCTCCACGGTCCGGGGCCCATGGGACCTCCGGGGCTTGTGGGGCCCTTGGGACTCATGAGGCCGACGAGTGCGGCGGCGAGCAACATAGACATGTTGCGTGCGAGCTCGCAACTACCTTCGTGGAGGACCCTTCACCGATTCGACACGATTGCGTGCCCGAAAGCACGTAATTCCGTGCGCGCAAGCACGCTAAAGTAAGGGGCCCGAAGGGTGGGGGAGTAAAAGGGAGCGGTACACATGAGCACTCAAGGGCTCGACGAGTTCGCGGGATGGGTCGAGGGCCTGATGCGAGCGCGCGGCTACGACATCGACAGCCCCCGCGGCGGAGGGAAGTCCCGGATCGCCGACGAGGCCGGCGTGCACCGGGCGGCCGTCACACGCCTGCTGCAGCGGCAGAGCATGCCCGACCTGGAGACCATGCGCAGGATCGCCCCGCTCCTCGGGGTCTCCGTCCGCGACATGCTCATCCGGTCCGGGCGGGTCACCCCGGAGGAGCTTCCGCTCGCCGAGGACCTGCTGGCGCCGGGTGACTGGCAGCCGACCATGGAGGACTTCGCGCGCTGGCTCGGGGTCCCCGACGAGCGCATGGACGTCTTCGTCAAGGTCGTCACGCAGTTCCTGGTGGAGCCCGAGGCGGAGGCGGACGGTGACGTCGCCCGGCCCGCGGGCGAGTCCCGGCGCGCCGCCCAGGACTGACCCCGGTCCCGGACCCGGTCCGGGACCCGGGCCCACCTCGGGCCTGTCGGGGCCCTGGCGGTCCCCGCCGACCGGCACCGGCCCGCTGCGGGCCGGCAAGCCGCCGCCACCGGCCCCAGGTCACCCAGCCGCCACCGCCCCCGGCCCGCACCGGGCGCACACCGGCCCGCACCGGGCGGCGCACCGGCCCGCACCGGCCCGCATGTCGGCCCCCACCGGCCGGTCCCGGCGCCCCCGTGTCCGGCCTGCGTCCGGCCGGGTGTCTCCGGGTCCCCGCCCGGCGCGGCGGAAGGGTCCGGGCGGTCCGGCGCGGCGGGTGGCTCCGGCGGGCGCGGAGCCTCTTCTTCAGGTACCATCGCCCGCCCCCGGGCGAACGGTGTTCTCCCACGTCGACCGGCGGCCTTGCGCGTGGGCATTTGTTTTGACCGGAGTCCATGCGATAGGTACGCTCATGCCTTGTGCCTGGGGTGTGCCCGGAGTCGTGTGCGTGTCTTCCACCGCACGTCGGATCCGAGACCGGCCGCCGCAATCCGCGCCCTTTTCCGCCCTCGGCGGAGGTCCGCGGGATTCGACACACCCGACCGCGTGGGTCGGCGACGTTCCAGGTTAGTTTTACCGACGGCACACAGAAACCGGAGAAGTAGTGCCTACGATCCAGCAGCTGGTCCGTAAGGGCCGGCAGGACAAGGTCGAGAAGAACAAGACGCCCGCACTCGAGGGTTCCCCTCAGCGCCGCGGCGTCTGCACGCGTGTGTTCACGACCACCCCGAAGAAGCCGAACTCGGCCCTCCGTAAGGTCGCGCGTGTGCGTCTGACCTCGGGCATCGAGGTCACGGCCTACATTCCGGGTGAGGGTCACAACCTGCAGGAGCACTCCATCGTGCTCGTGCGTGGTGGCCGTGTGAAGGACCTGCCGGGTGTTCGTTACAAGATCATCCGCGGTTCCCTCGACACGCAGGGCGTCAAGAACCGTAAGCAGGCTCGCAGCCGCTACGGCGCCAAGAAGGAGAAGTAAGAATGCCTCGTAAGGGCCCCGCCCCGAAGCGCCCGGTCATCATCGACCCGGTCTACAGCTCTCCTCTTGTCACCTCGCTGATCAACAAGATCCTGCTGGACGGCAAGCGTTCCACCGCCGAGCGCATCGTGTACGGCGCCATGGAGGGTCTTCGTGAGAAGACCGGCCAGGACCCGGTCATCACGCTGAAGCGCGCTCTCGAGAACGTCAAGCCGTCCCTCGAGGTCAAGTCCCGCCGTGTCGGTGGCGCCACCTACCAGGTGCCGATCGAGGTCAAGCCCGGTCGCGCCTCCACCCTCGCGCTGCGCTGGCTGGTCGGCTACTCCCGCGCCCGTCGCGAGAAGACCATGACCGAGCGCCTCATGAACGAGCTCCTCGACGCCTCGAACGGCCTCGGTGCTTCGGTCAAGAAGCGTGAGGACACGCACAAGATGGCCGAGTCCAACAAGGCCTTCGCGCACTACCGCTGGTAGTCGCAACCCACATCGAGACCGAGAGAAGACTGAAGCCTTATGGCTACCACTTCGCTTGACCTGGCCAAGGTGCGCAACATCGGCATCATGGCCCACATCGACGCGGGCAAGACGACCACCACCGAGCGGATCCTGTTCTACACCGGCGTCTCCTACAAGATCGGTGAAGTCCACGACGGCGCTGCCACGATGGACTGGATGGAGCAGGAGCAGGAGCGCGGCATCACGATCACGTCCGCCGCGACGACCTGCCACTGGCCGCTCGAGGATGTCGATCACACGATCAACATCATCGACACGCCGGGTCACGTCGACTTCACCGTCGAGGTGGAGCGTTCGCTGCGCGTGCTCGACGGTGCTGTGACGGTGTTCGACGGCGTGGCCGGCGTCGAGCCGCAGTCCGAGACCGTCTGGCGTCAGGCGGACCGCTACGGCGTTCCGCGCATCTGCTTCGTCAACAAGCTCGACCGCACCGGTGCCGAGTTCTTCCGCTGCGTCGGCATGATCGAGGACCGCCTCGGCGCCCAGCCGATCGTCATGCAGCTCCCGATCGGTGCCGAGGCCGACTTCCAGGGCGTCATCGACCTGGTCCGCATGAAGGCTCTTGTCTGGTCCGCCGAGGCCACCAAGGGCGAGATGTACGACGTCGTCGACATCCCGGCTTCGCACACCGAGCTCGCCGACGAGTACCGCGGCAAGCTGATCGAGGCCGTCGCCGAGAACGACGAAGCGATCATGGAGCTGTACCTCGAGGGCGAGGAGCCCACCGAGGAGCAGCTGTACGCGGCCGTCCGTCGCATCACGATCGCCTCCGGCAAGTCCAAGGACACCACGGTCACCCCGGTGTTCTGCGGTACCGCGTTCAAGAACAAGGGTGTTCAGCCCCTGCTCGACGCGGTCGTGCGCTACCTCCCCTCCCCGCTTGACGTCGAGGCCATCGAGGGCCACGCCGTCAACGACCCGGAGGAGGTCGTCAAGCGCAAGCCGTCCGACGACGAGCCGCTGTCGGCCCTCGCGTTCAAGATCATGAGCGACCCGCACCTCGGTAAGCTCACCTTCGTCCGCGTGTACTCCGGTCGCCTGGACTCCGGTTCTTCTGTCCTGAACTCCGTGAAGGGCAAGAAGGAGCGCATCGGCAAGATCTACCGCATGCACGCGAACAAGCGTGAGGAGATCGACTCGGTGGGCGCCGGCGACATCATCGCCGTGATGGGTCTCAAGCAGACCACCACCGGTGAGACGCTCTGCGACGACAAGGCCCCGGTCATCCTGGAGTCCATGGACTTCCCGGCCCCGGTCATCCAGGTCGCCATCGAGCCCAAGTCCAAGGGCGACCAGGAGAAGCTGGGTGTCGCCATCCAGCGTCTCGCGGAGGAGGACCCCTCCTTCCAGGTCCACTCGGACGAGGAGACCGGCCAGACCATCATCGGTGGTATGGGCGAGCTGCACCTCGAGGTGCTGGTCGACCGTATGCGCCGTGAGTTCAAGGTCGAGGCCAACGTCGGCAAGCCGCAGGTGGCCTACCGCGAGACGATCCGCAAGGCCGTCGAGCGCGTCGACTACACGCACAAGAAGCAGACTGGTGGTACCGGCCAGTTCGCCAAGGTGCAGATCGCGATCGAGCCGATCGAGGGTGGCGAGACCTCGTACGAGTTCGTGAACAAGGTCACCGGTGGTCGTATCCCGAAGGAGTACATCCCTTCGGTCGACGCCGGTGCGCAGGAGGCCATGCAGTTCGGCATCCTGGCCGGCTACGAGATGACTGGCGTCCGCGTCATCCTTCTCGACGGTGCCTACCACGAGGTCGACTCCTCCGAGCTCGCGTTCAAGATCGCCGGCTCGCAGGCCTTCAAGGAGGCCGCGCGCAAGGCTTCTCCCGTGCTCCTTGAGCCGATGATGGCCGTCGAGGTCACCACGCCCGAGGACTACATGGGTGAGGTCATCGGCGACATCAACTCCCGCCGTGGCCAGATCCAGGCCATGGAGGAGCGTCACGGTGCCCGCATCGTGAAGGGCCTCGTGCCCCTGTCGGAGATGTTCGGCTACGTCGGCGACCTCCGCAGCAAGACCTCGGGTCGCGCAAGCTACTCGATGCAGTTCGACTCCTACGCCGAGGTTCCGCGGAACGTCGCCGAGGAGATCATCGCGAAGGCCAAGGGCGAGTAACTCTCCCGAGTTCACGCTTTAGGCTTGACACCGTCCGCCGGGGCTCGATCTTCGAACCCGAGGCGAGAGCCCCCGGCGGACGGCATCCCAGCAAAGATCACCTGGCGCCGATGAGTAAGGCGTACAGAACCACTCCACAGGAGGACCCCAGTGGCGAAGGCGAAGTTCGAGCGGACTAAGCCGCACGTCAACATCGGCACCATCGGTCACATTGACCACGGTAAGACGACCCTCACGGCCGCCATTACCAAGGTGCTGCACGACGCGTACCCGGACCTGAACGAGGCCTCGGCCTTCGACCAGATCGACAAGGCTCCTGAGGAGCGCCAGCGCGGTATCACGATCTCCATCGCGCACGTCGAGTACCAGACCGAGTCGCGTCACTACGCCCACGTCGACTGCCCCGGTCACGCGGACTACATCAAGAACATGATCACGGGTGCCGCGCAGATGGACGGCGCCATCCTCGTGGTCGCCGCCACCGACGGCCCGATGCCGCAGACCAAGGAGCACGTGCTCCTGGCCCGCCAGGTCGGCGTTCCGTACATCGTCGTCGCCCTGAACAAGGCCGACATGGTGGACGACGAGGAGATCCTGGAGCTCGTCGAGCTCGAGGTCCGTGAGCTCCTCACCGAGTACGAGTTCCCGGGCGACGACCTGCCGGTCGTCCGCGTCTCGGCGCTCAAGGCGCTCGAGGGCGACAAGGAGTGGGGCGAGAAGCTCCTCGGCCTCATGAAGGCCGTGGACGAGTCCATCCCGCAGCCCGAGCGTGACGTCGACAAGCCGTTCCTGATGCCGATCGAGGACGTCTTCACGATCACCGGTCGTGGCACCGTCGTCACCGGTCGTATCGAGCGTGGTGTCCTGAAGGTCAACGAGACCGTCGACATCATCGGCATCAAGACCGAGAAGACCACCACCACGGTCACCGGCATCGAGATGTTCCGCAAGCTGCTCGACGAGGGCCAGGCCGGTGAGAACGTCGGTCTGCTCCTCCGTGGCATCAAGCGCGAGGACGTCGAGCGCGGCCAGGTCATCATCAAGCCGGGTTCGGTCACGCCGCACACCAGCTTCGAGGCCCAGGCCTACATCCTGTCGAAGGACGAGGGTGGCCGTCACACCCCGTTCTTCAACAACTACCGCCCGCAGTTCTACTTCCGTACCACGGACGTGACCGGCGTCGTGACCCTCCCCGAGGGCACCGAGATGGTCATGCCGGGCGACAACACCTCCATGTCCGTCGAGCTGATCCAGCCCGTCGCCATGGAGGAGGGCCTCAAGTTCGCCATCCGTGAGGGTGGCCGGACCGTCGGCGCCGGCCAGGTCGTCAAGATCACCAAGTAAGTTCTCACGAACTCGGTGGTTTGACCTGGTAGCTCGACAGAGCTCCCGCGAGGACCCCGCACCGCTTCGGCGGTGCGGGGTCCTCCGTTTTACCCCCCGGTGGCGAACGCAAACCTGACGTCCCGTAGCATGCGGCCGGTCAGGCGTGTCATGACCAGCAGGGGTGGAGACAACTTGAAATCGGGACGTCGAGCGCGTCGCAGAACGGCAACGCGAATACGCCGTACGGCGATAGGTGCCGCCCTCGCGGGCGTCACGGTCCTCGCCTTCCAGGCGGCGGCGAACGGGGCGGTCTTCGGGACCGAGGGGGAGACGCCGGCTCCGGCGGACGTGTACAGCGCGAACGGGGAGGAGAACGGCCCCGTCAAGAGCGAGGTCCACAAGCTCGCCCTCGCCGACCAGGGGCACGGAGAAGCGGTTCTGTCGCAGCGCGACACCGCCCGCTTCGGCCTTCTGGGCGTGTCCTGGACGGACCCCCAGGCCAAGATCAAGGGCAAGGTGCAGGCCCGGACCCGGAGCGCCGACACCGGCGAGTGGACCGAGTGGATGGACCTGGTGCCCTACCCGGCACTGCTCGACGGAAAGCGGGCGGGCGCTCGGGGTTCCACCGAGCCGATCTGGGTCGGCGCCTCCGACGGCGCCGAGGTGCGGGTCTCCGACGGTGCCGCCGACGGCAAGCTGCCCGCCGGCCTGCGCCTCGACCTGGTCGACCCGGGTGCCAGCAACACCGCCGAGAAGTCGTCCGGCGACCTGAACGCGGCGCCCGCGGCCTACGTCGCCGACGCGCCGCCGACTCCGACCGGTCCCGCGTCGACCGCACCCAGGCCGACGATCGTCTCGCGCGCCGAGTGGGGAGCCGACGAGTCGCTCAACAACGAGGGTCCGATCTACCTGCCCGGCGGGAAGATCAAGGCGGTGTTCGTCCACCACACCACGGACGCCGACTACAGCTGCGCGGACTCCGCCGCCGTCGTCCGGGCCATTCACGTCTACCACGTGAAGACCAACGGCTGGCGCGACCTCGGCTACAACTTCCTCGTCGACAAGTGCGGCAAGATCTTCGAGGGGCGTCAGGGCGGCGTCGACCAGCCGGTGATGGGCGCCCACACCTACGGCTGGAACTCCGAGTCGACCAGCGTCTCCTTCATCGGTGACTACACCAGCCAGACCGCTCCGCAGGCCGCGCTGATCTCCGCCGCGCGGGTCGTCGCGTACAAGCTCGGTCAGTACGGTGTCGACCCGGGCAGCACCAGCGTGACGCTGACGGCGGGCGGCGATCCGGCGACGGAGACGCTGTCCAACTACTTCGGCAAGAAGTTCACCCCGGGGCAGCAGTACACCTTCAGCGCGGTCAACGGCCACCGTGACGGCTTCAACACCCAGTGCCCCGGCAACAGCCTCTACCCGCAGCTGCCGCAGATCCGCAGCTACGCCACCGGCTCCGTCGCCAACCTCAAGATCGACTCGCTGACCGGCGGAGCGTCCAAGGCCGGCACCGGCTACGAGACCCCCGGCCCGCTGACCGTGAACTGGTCCACGACCACCTCCCCGAACAGCCTCATCCACAAGTTCGAGGTGCTGGTCGACGGCCAGGTCGTCATGTCGCCCTGGGGCCACATCCGCAGCGCCGCCGTGTCCGTCAGCGGCTACGGCGAGCACACCGTCGCCGTCCGCGCCACGCACGTCTCCGGCAAGGTCACGACCTCCGCGCCGGTCACCGTGACCGTGCCCGGGCCGAAGACCTTCCACCCGGTCGACCCCAAGCGCCTCATGAACACGATGGCGGGCCTCGGCGTCCCGAAGGCCAAGGTCGGACCCGGCCAGGAGGTCGTCCTCCAGGTCGCCGGCGTCCAGGGCATCCCGGCCACCGGTGTCGGCGCGGTCGTCCTCAACGTGACCGCCACCAACCCGACCGCGTCCAGCTTCGTGTCGGTGTACCCGAACGGGACGAACCGTCCGTCCACGTCGAACCTGAACTTCACGGCCGGGGTCTCCATCCCGAACCTCGTGGTCGTCCCGGTCGTCGACGGCAAGGTGCGGTTCTACAACCACGCCGGCTCCGTCGACCTGCTCGCCGACATCACCGGCTACTACACCAAGGACGCCAGCGGCTCGACGTTCGCCACCACCGGCCCCGCGCGGATCATGAACACCATCGCGGGCCAGGGCGTGCCGACGAAGCTCGGTCCGGCCTCGACGGCCTCCCTCCAGGTCACCGGCGTGGCGGGCATCCCGTCCACGGGTGTCACCGCGGTCGTGATGAACGTGACGGCGACCAACCCGACCAACTCCGGGTGGGTCTCGGTCTACCCGAGCGGGACGACGCGCCCCAGCACCTCGAACCTGAACTTCAGGGCGGGCCAGTCGATCCCGAACCTGGTGATCGTCCCGGTCGGTGCCGACGGCAAGGTCAGCTTCTACAACCACGCCGGTTCGGTGGACCTGCTCGGTGACGTCACCGGCTACTTCACCACCGACACCACCCAGGCCAAGCACGTCAACATCGGTCCGAAGCGTCTGATGAACACGATCGCGGGCCAGGGCGTGCGGCAGGGCAAGGTCGGGGCCAAGGAAACCGTCACCCTTCAGGTGACCGGTGCCAACGGCATCCCGGCCAGCGGTGTCACGGCCGTCGTGATCAACGTGACGGCGACCAACCCGACCAGCTCGGGCTGGGTGTCCGTCTACCCGAGCGACCAGACCCGTCCGCCGGTGTCGAACCTGAACTTCACCACCGGCCTGTCGATCCCGAACCTGGTGGTCGTCCCGGTCAGCGCCGACGGCAAGGTCAGCTTCTACAACCACGCGGGCAGTGTCGACCTGCTCGCCGACATCACCGGGTACTTCGTCAAGTGACCGAGTGACCGAGTGACCGATTGAGCAAGTGGCCTGACACGGCCGCGAGTTCGGGCCCGTCTCCCGCTCCGGGAGGCGGGCCCTCCGGCTTCCTAGGCCCTGGGGCGCCACACCCACGGGCGTGCGTCCGCCCCGAGGCCGATCACCGTCCCGGCCCCGTGCAGGACCGGGGCCCCCACCGGGGCCGTGCCCCGGGTGCGGACCGACAGGCGGCCGGCGCGGTGGAGCTGGACACGGCCGTGGGGGTCGCGGCCGAGGAGGGCCGGGCCCGGGGCCGCGGCGAGGGGGCCGTAGCCCTCGAAGGCCGGGGCGCCGCCGGTCGTCGCGCGCAGCCGCCCGTCGGCCGGCGCACGGTAGAAGACCTGGACGCCGTCCGGGCCCGGTGCCGGGAGCGCGGCGACCGGGTCGCCGGCGAGGGGGAGCGGGGCGGCGGGGGAGCCGTCGATCCAGTGGCGTACGGCCGTGCGGCCCGTCGCCAGGAGGTGCACCCGGCCGGTGGCGTCGACCAGCGCCGTCAGGCCGTCCTGCAGCTCTTCCTGGGAGGGCAGCGGCGCCCACGGGCCCCAGCTGCCGTCGGCCGCCCGGACCCGCGTCGAGACGCCCTTGTCCGCGTTCCGCACGAAGAGGTGGACCCGCCCGTCGGGGGCGGTGACGGCCACCGGGGCGCCGATGCGGCGGCCCCGGTCGTCGCCGCGCTCGGGGTTGCCGAGGCCCCGCCAGGCGAGGAACGGGCCGCCGGGGGAACGCTGCTCCAGGAGGACGAGCTCGCGCCGGTTGGCGCCGCCGCGGCCGGAGAGCGCCGCGAAGCGGACGCCGAAGAGGAGGAGGCGCCCGTCGGGGAGGGCGGCGGAGGCGAGGGCGGGGGCCAGCGGGCCGCCGCCCAGGTCCTCCGGCTCGCCCCACCGGCCGGACGCCGGGGCCGTCTCGCGCCAGCGGACCGCGCGCAGGCCCAGCACGCCGTACGCGGCGAGCCGGCCGCCCGGCTCCTCGGCGACGGCCGGTCCCGGGGCGGGCCAGCGGTAGTGGGTGGAGCGCACCCAGCCCTTCCGGTTGGTCAGCGGGCGGTCGCCGCCGACGCCGTAGTCGCCGCAGCCGGAGGGGTTGCCGCAGTCCCAGGACGGGTCGCCGCCGTACGGGACCAGGTGGGCGGCCTTCTCGGCGAGGACGCCGGGCGGGAGGTTCTTCGGCCAGTGCCGGTTGTAGTAGCCGCGGAAGGCGTTCACGGTGAACGCCGGCACCGGGCCGCCGCCCTTGGTCGCGTCGGCGACCCAGCGCAGCAGCGCCGCCCAGGTGAAGCAGGCGACGGCCGTGTGGTCGCCGTGGTCGGAGTAGCCGGACTGCTCGCTGTCCCGCTTGCGGGTGGCCTCGTCGCTGAGCTGGATGTCCGGATCGGGGTCGAGGGTGTGCACGACGGTCGGCCGGTGGGTGGCCAGGAGCCCGGCGAGGACCTCGATGAGCTGGTCGTGGTCGTAGCCGTCGGCGCGGGTTACGGGGGAGCCGGTGGACAGGTGGGTGCGCAGTTCGACGGCGCGGTCCTCCCACAGCGCGGGCAGCGCCATGTAGCGGCGGAGCGCGTGCATGGGCAGGTTGAGGAAGACCAGCTGGACCCGGCGCCCGCCGTGGACGAGCGTGTCGACCTCGGCGCCGCGCCCGCCGGCGAGCGTGGTCACGCGCCGGTCCCAGGCCGTGAACCGGTCGGCGCCGAGCGCCTCCGCGTAGGCCTGGCGCAGTCCCTGGTGGCGTGCCGAGGAGTACGCGGCCCGGTCGGGCGGGGTCTCCGGCATCCCCTTGATCCGGTTGTTGCCCGTGTGCTCGCCGGCGGTCACGTACACGGAGACGAGCGGGACCCCGGCGTCGAGCAGCCGCTGCGTGTCCGGGTTCATGAAGTACAGGTCGTCGTCCGGGTGCGCGGCGAACTGCATGAGCAGGGCCCGCCCGCCGGTCGCGACGGGCCGCCCCGGTGACGGGTCGGCGGAGACCGCGCTGCCGGGCCGCGTGGGTACGGAACATCCGGCGACGGCCGCGGCGGCGAGACCCGCCGCGCCCGCGAGCACACCGCGCCGTGCCACTCTTCTGCTGTCCACCGCTCGTGTGTCCCCTGTACGTCTGTGCTGGTCATGTGTGGGCGACTGGCTAGACGGATTTTCGCGGCCGGGGGTTCAACCGGAGGGGGAGCCGGGGCCGAGCGGCAGGGTGGCTCGTACCCGCATGGGCCCGTCGGCGCGCCGTGAGAGCAGCGCGAGCTCGGTGACCCGGACGCTCATCGTCCCGAGCAGTTCCTCGCAGCGCGCGGCGAGGGCGGCGGGGTCGCGGCTGCGGCCGAGGGACAGGTGGGGGGTGAAGCCGCGGGTGTCGACGCACAGCGGGAAGCGGTCCTCCAGGGCCTCCCGCAGGCGCAGCCACGGCTCCTCGCCCGCCGCGGCCGGGTCGAGCCAGACCGTGGCGTCCGTACGGTGCCGGAACCAGCGCACGCCCCGCAGCCGGGCCCGGAACGGCGGGACGGTCCGCAGGGCGGCCGCGACCAGGGGGACGGCCCGGAGGAAGTCGGACTCGGGCACGAAGCCGTAGACGACGTTGACGTGCGGCGGCCAGCGGCCGATCTGGCGGTCGTGGACGCGCCGGATCTCCTGGATCGGCTCCCGGAGCGCTTCGGGCGGAAGCCAGGCGACGGCCGTGCGGTACGTGGGCGGGACGGCCAGGACGTCGGCGTGGGCGTGGCCGGCGGGCGACTCGTCGAGCCGGTCCACGCCGGTCGCCCGGTCCCAGACGAGCTCCCCGTCTGCCTCGAAGAACAGCACCCGGTGCCAGGGGATCTCCCCACCGGGGACGAAGTCCACCAGGTCCACCCGTTTCGGACCGGCGCCGCGCTCGGCGATCCCCATGACGAAGCGCTCGGCGTCGAGGCGTGGGTCCCACACGACCCGGTGGTAGACCTCGTCGCTCGTACGCATACCCGACCTGTGCCCGGAATCGGCTGATCACGAACTGATGAAGAGCCCCTGACCTGGCTTTTCCGCCCGTGCGGCGGCATGAGAGCGTCCGGATCGCACGAGCATGCACAGGGGTGGGGAAGATGAGTGAGAAGCCGTCGGTCTCCGACGAGGAGTGGGCCGCGTTCGTCGAGGCGGCGCGCGAGCAGGGTCTCGGTACCGAGGAGCAGGAGCGGGCCCTGCGGAAGGTCAGGCCGCCGAAGCGGCCCAAGGCCCCGAAGGCTCCCAAGCGGCCGAAGCGCGAGGAGCCCGCGGGCTGGCGCACCGGCCCGGCCTGGCAGGAGATGAACGGGCGCGCGCCGCGCCGGCGCAAGGCCAAGGCCGTCGTGGGTGTCACCCTCGCCGCCGCGCTGGCGCTGCTCGCCGTACGGCCGCAGCTGGTCACCGGCCTCCTCCCGGAGAGCGTGACCTCCGCCCTGCCGCACAGCTGGAGCGAGCATCCCGAGGACGCCACGCCGCTGGCCGCCGAGACGGCCCGGCCGACCGCCGCGCCGGATCCGGTCGACCCGGACCGGCCGACCCTGAAGGAGCCCTTCCGCGGCTCCCCGGCGCTGCGCTGGGCGGACGGCGCGGCGGGCATCGAGCTGCCGGAGGCGAAGGCGACGGGCTGGATGTCGAAGAGCCAGGTCGCGGCGGCGCTGCGGAAGTCCAAGGACTTCCTGGTCGCGTCGAACCTGGACCCGGCGGTCGTCCGGGGCGGCCGGCCGGTCGCGGCGCTGAAGCTGATCGACCCGAAGCAGCCGGAGGTCCGCGAGGAACTGGAGCGCGGCCTGGTCACGCCGACCGAGAAGAACGATCCCAGCAGCCTGTTCAGCCGCTTCAAGCCGTCCGAGGTCCGCCCGGTCGGCACGGTCGTGAAGACGCGTGGCCGCATGACCGTGGAGAAGGGCGCGGGGCAGGCGGCGGACGCGGTCCTCGTCCACGCCGACGTCACCTTCGTCTATCCGCTGGTCCAGATCCGCCCCGGTGCCGACGAGGTCGCCCGCACGATCGTGCGCCGCGTGGTGGTCTTCGCCTTCTACCCCGGCGGCTACGCCGTGACCAAGGGCCGGCTCGTGCTCCACGACTGGCGGTCCAACGTCGGCAACAGCTCCTGCGACCGGCCCACCGACGGGTTCTATCACCCGGCCTTCCACGAGGACGACAAGGCCGCGCCCGTGCCCGCGCCCTCCGCGACGGGCCCGGCGGTCGACCCGTACGACCGCAGCAAGACCCTCGACGAGCTCCCGCACGGGTGCGGGACCGTCACCCGCAGCTGACACGCGACGACACGCACGACAGGCACGACACGCACGACAGGCACGACACGCACGACACGCACGAAGGCGCGACAGGCGCGACGACACAGGGGTGGAACACATGGGGTGGGACTACGACGACCACGGGAGCCAGGGCCAGAGCCCCGCGGCCCGGATCGCGTCGGGGGCGGTGGGGCTCGTGGTGGTCGCCGGCCTGGCGCTCGCGGCGCTGCGGCCGGAGCTGATGCCGTGGCACGACCCGGGGGACACGCTGCCGCTCGCCGCCGAGACGGGCCGGCCGTCCGGGGCCCCCGCGGACGAGGCGTTCCCGCACCGGCCGACGCTGCGGGAGCCCTTCAAGGGCTCCCCGGCGCTGCGCTGGGCCGACGGCGCGGCGGGCATCGTGCCACCACCGGCGAAGGCGACCGGCTGGATGTCGAAGGCGCAGGTCACGACGGCCCTGGCGACCGCCAAGGACTTCCTGGTCGCGTCGAACCTGGACCCGGCGGTGATCAGGGGCGCGCGGCCGCAGCGGGCGCTCGGGCTGCTCGACCCGCGGCAGCCGGATCTCCGGTCGGACCTGGAGAGGGCCTTCGCCGAGCCCACGGATCGGGACGACCCGACCATGCTCTTCAGCCGCTTCTCCCCGGCCGAGGTCCGGCCCGTCGGCGAGGTCGTGAAGGTACGCGGCCGGATGAGCGTCGAGAACGGCAGGGGCGAGCAGGCCGGGACGGTGCTGATCCGCACCGACTACACCTTCGTCTATCCGATCGTGAAGGCCCGGCCGGGCTCCGACGAGGTGGAGCGTACGATCGTCCGCCGCCAGATCACCTTCTCCCTGGCCGACCCGGCGAGGTTCGAGGTCACCCAGGGCAAGCTCGGGGTGAGCGAGTGGAGCTCGAACGTCGGCAACGACGACTGCACCCGGCCGGTGGACGGCTACTACCACCCCGCGTTCGACGAGGACGGGGCCGGCGATCCGGCCGCGCCGGAGCCGGCGGGGCCGGCCGTGGATCCGTACGACCGCAGCAAGGACCTCGCCCAGCTCCCGCAGGAGTGCGGCACGTCCTCGCGTACCTGAGCGGTGACCAGGGGGCGTGTCCGCCGTGCGGCGCGCCCCTGTGTGTACCTCTGCGTGACGTGGGGTACAGTCTTCGGCCCCGATTGGCGGCCGGTAGGTGAGGTATGGCAGACTGTCGGGGTTGCTCGGTTGAGTGCCGATGCTGCGCGCCTCCCGCCGGGAGGACCGGAAGCGAGTCCCACAGTACTCGTCGTCCCACACTTCTCAGCTGAGAGGGCCGGGGCGGACGTACGGGAATCTTCCGGGAAGTGTCAGCGGGGCGCCGACCAGGCACCCGGTGGGTGTTCCGCCCCCGGCTTCGCGGGTTTTTGGGCCCGTACCCCCTTGGTTGGGAAATCCTTCGGGACTTCTTCGTAGAGGGAGTGCGACACGCCCGACCGCGTGGGTCGGAGGAGGAGTCGGTAGAACCCCCGGGTTCCAGAGCGTTACGAGAGACAGGACTACTGAGTAGCCATGGCGGGACAGAAGATCCGCATCCGGCTCAAGGCCTACGACCACGAGGTCATCGACTCCTCGGCGAAGAAGATCGTCGAGACGGTGACCCGCACTGGTGCGTCGGTCGCGGGCCCGGTGCCGCTGCCCACTGAGAAGAACGTGTACTGCGTCATCAAGTCGCCGCACAAGTACAAGGACTCGCGCGAGCACTTCGAGATGCGCACGCACAAGCGCCTCATCGACATCCTCGACCCCACGCCGAAGACGGTTGACTCGCTCATGCGTCTCGACCTGCCGGCGGGCGTCGACATCGAGATCAAGCTCTGAGGTGACGCGCGAGATGGCTAAGAACATCAAGGGCATCCTGGGCGAGAAGCTCGGCATGACGCAGGTCTGGGACGAGAACAACCGGGTCGTCCCGGTGACCGTCGTCAAGGCCGGCCCGAATGTCGTGACCCAGGTCCGTACGAATGACATCGACGGCTACGAGTCGGTCCAGATCGCCTTCGGCGAGATCGACCCGCGCAAGGTGAACAAGCCCCTCAAGGGTCACTTCGCCAAGGCCGACGTCACCCCGCGCCGCCACCTGGTGGAGCTCCGCACCGCTGACGCCTCCGAGTACACGCTCGGCCAGGAGATCACCGCCGAGGTCTTCGAGGCCGGCGTGAAGGTCGACGTCACCGGCAAGAGCAAGGGCAAGGGCTTCGCCGGTGCCATGAAGCGTCACAACTTCCGTGGCGGCAAGGCCTCCCACGGTGCCCACCGCGTGCACCGCAAGCCCGGTTCGATCGGTGGCTGCGCCACCCCGGGCCGCGTCTTCAAGGGCATGCGCATGGCCGGCCGCATGGGCAACGAGCGCGTGACCACCCAGAACCTGACCGTTCACGCCGTTGACGCGGAGAAGGGCCTGCTCCTCATCAAGGGCGCGGTTCCTGGTCCGAACGGCGGCCTCGTCCTGGTCCGCACCGCGGCCAAGGGGGCCTGAGGATATGAGCACCATTGACATTCTGTCGCCCTCCGGCGACAAGACCGGGACCGTCGAGCTCCCGGCCGAGATCTTCGACGCCAAGATCAGCATCCCGCTGATCCACCAGGTCGTCGTCGCGCAGCTTGCGGCTGCCCGCCAGGGCACCCACAAGACCAAGACGCGTGGCGAGGTCCGCGGTGGTGGCAAGAAGCCTTACCGCCAGAAGGGCACCGGCCGCGCCCGTCAGGGTTCGACCCGCGCCCCGCAGTTCGCCGGTGGTGGCGTCGTGCACGGTCCCGTGCCGCGTGACTACTCGCAGCGGACCCCGAAGAAGATGAAGGCCGCCGCCCTCCGCGGTGCCCTCTCCGACCGGGCGAACCACTCCCGCATCCACGTCGTCAGCGGCGTGGTCGAGGGTGGCATCTCCACCAAGGCCGCCAAGACGCTGTTCGGCAAGATCTCGGAGCGCAAGAACCTGCTCCTGGTCGCCGAGCGCAGCGACGAGGCCGCGTGGCTGTCCGCCCGCAACCTGCCCCAGGTCCACATCCTGGAGCCGGGCCAGCTGAACACGTACGACGTGATGCGATCCGACGACGTGGTCTTCACCCAGGCCGCCCTCGAGTCCTTCGTGTCTGGCCCCAAGGCCGATGACAACGAGGGGAACGAAGCCTGATGGCCGAGATCACCAGCAAGACCTTCACGGACCCGCGCGACATCCTCGTCAAGCCGGTCGTCTCCGAGAAGAGCTACGCGCTGCTCGACGAGAACAAGTACACGTTCATCGTCGCGCCCACCGCCAACAAGACCCAGATCAAGCAGGCCGTCGAGGCGGTCTTCTCGGTCAAGGTCGCCGGGGTCAACACGATCAACCGTCAGGGCAAGCGCAAGCGCACCCGCACCGGTTTCGGCAAGCGCGCCAACACCAAGCGCGCCATCGTGACCCTTGCTGAGGGCAACCGAATCGACATCTTCGGCGGCCCGACCGCCTAAGGGCGGTCGAGTCGTCCGATATCGGACGAGGACTGAGAAATGGGTATCCGCAAGTACAAGCCGACGACGCCGGGCCGCCGTGGCTCCTCCGTCGCCGACTTCGTCGAGATCACGCGGTCCACGCCGGAGAAGTCGCTGGTCCGCCCGCTGCACAGCAAGGGTGGCCGTAACAACACCGGTCGTGTGACCGTCCGTCACCAGGGCGGTGGCCACAAGCGCGCCTACCGCGTGATCGACTTCCGTCGTCACGACAAGGACGGCGTGCCGGCCAAGGTCGCTCACATCGAGTACGACCCCAACCGCACCGCGCGCATCGCGCTGCTCCACTACGCGGACGGCGAGAAGCGCTACATCATCGCCCCGCGTGGTCTGTCGCAGGGTGACCGGGTGGAGAACGGCCCCACGGCCGACATCAAGCCCGGCAACAACCTGGCCCTCCGTAACATCCCGGTCGGTACCACGATCCACGCGATCGAGCTCCGTCCCGGCGGTGGCGCCAAGTTCGCCCGCTCCGCAGGTGCCTCCGTGCAGCTGCTCGCGAAGGAGGGCACCATGGCCCACCTCCGCATGCCTTCCGGCGAGATCCGTCTGGTCGACGCCCGCTGCCGCGCCACCATCGGCGAGGTCGGCAACGCCGAGCAGTCGAACATCAACTGGGGTAAGGCCGGCCGCAAGCGCTGGCTCGGCGTTCGCCCGACCGTCCGCGGTGTGGCGATGAACCCGGTTGACCACCCGCACGGTGGTGGTGAGGGCAAGACCTCCGGTGGTCGCCACCCGGTCTCCCCGTGGGGTCAGAAGGAGGGTCGTACTCGTTCGCCGAAGAAGGCTTCGAACAAGTACATCGTCCGCCGCCGCAAGACGAACAAGAAGCGCTAGGAGCGGGTTTAGATGCCGCGCAGTCTCAAGAAGGGGCCCTTCGTCGACGACCACCTCGTAAAGAAGGTGGACGCCCAGAACGAAGCCGGCACCAAGAACGTCATCAAGACCTGGTCCCGTCGCTCGATGATCATCCCCAGCATGCTGGGTCACACCATCGCGGTGCACAACGGCAAGACCCACGTCCCGGTGTTCGTCACCGAGTCGATGGTCGGCCACAAGCTCGGCGAGTTCTCGCCGACGCGCACCTTCCGGGGTCACGTCAAGGAAGACCGGAAGTCGAAGCGCCGCTAGTAGCGGATCGCATTCAGACACGTAAGTAACTGAGAGGGACAACCATGGAAGCCAGGGCCCAGGCGCGGTACATCCGCGTTACGCCCATGAAGGCCCGCCGCGTGGTGGACCTTATCCGTGGCATGGATGCCACGGAGGCTCAGGCTGTTCTGCGATTCGCTCCGCAGGCAGCCTCCGTGCCGGTCGGCAAGGTGCTCGACAGCGCCATCGCCAACGCCGCGCACAACTACGACCACACGGACGCCTCCTCGCTGTTCATCAGCGAGGCGTTCGTTGACGAGGGCCCGACCCTGAAGCGGTTCCGTCCGCGTGCCCAGGGCCGTGCCTACCGGATCCGCAAGCGGACCAGCCACATCACCGTGGTCGTCAGCAGCAAGGAAGGAACCCGGTAATGGGCCAGAAGGTTAACCCGCATGGGTTCCGGCTCGGCATCACCACCGACTTCAAGTCGCGCTGGTACGCCGACAAGCTGTACAAGGACTACGTCAAGGAAGACGTCGCCATCCGTCGGATGCTGACGTCCGGCATGGAGCGCGCCGGCATCTCGAAGGTTGAGATCGAGCGCACCCGTGACCGTGTCCGCGTGGACATCCACACCGCTCGTCCGGGCATTGTCATCGGTCGCCGTGGCGCCGAGGCCGACAAGATCCGTGGCCAGCTGGAGAAGCTGACCGGCAAGCAGGTTCAGCTGAACATCCTCGAGGTCAAGAACCCCGAGGTCGACGCTCAGCTCGTGGCCCAGGCCGTGGCCGAGCAGCTGTCCTCCCGCGTCTCCTTCCGTCGGGCCATGCGCAAGAGCATGCAGTCCGCCATGAAGGCCGGCGCCAAGGGCATCAAGATCCAGTGTGGTGGCCGTCTCGGCGGCGCCGAGATGTCCCGCTCGGAGTTCTACCGCGAGGGCCGTGTGCCGCTGCACACCCTCCGCGCGAACGTCGAGTACGGCTTCTTCGAGGCCAAGACGACCTTCGGCCGCATCGGCGTGAAGGTCTGGATCTACAAGGGCGACGTCAAGAACATCGCCGAGGTCCGCGCCGAGAACGCTGCTGCCCGCGCCGGCAACCGCCCGGCCCGTGGTGGCGCTGACCGCCCGGCCCGTGGTGGCCGCGGTGGCGAGCGTGGCGGTCGCGGTCGCAAGCCGCAGCAGGCTCCCGCTGCCGAGGCCCCCAAGGCCGACGCCGCCGCCGCTCCGGCTGCTGAGAGCACCGGAACGGAGGCCTGACCGAAATGCTGATCCCCCGTAGGGTCAAGCACCGCAAGCAGCACCACCCGAAGCGCAACGGTATGTCCAAGGGTGGCACGCAGGTTGCGTTCGGCGAGTACGGCATTCAGGCCCTCACCCCGGCCTACGTGACCAACCGCCAGATCGAGGCCGCGCGTATCGCGATGACCCGCCACATCAAGCGTGGCGGCAAGGTCTGGATCAACATCTACCCGGACCGTCCGCTCACGAAGAAGCCTGCCGAGACCCGCATGGGTTCCGGTAAGGGTTCCCCGGAGTGGTGGATCGCGAACGTCAAGCCCGGTCGGGTGATGTTCGAGCTGTCCTACCCGAACGAGAAGATCGCGCGTGAGGCTCTGACTCGTGCGGCCCACAAGCTGCCGATGAAGTGCAAGATCGTTAAGCGCGAGGCAGGTGAGCTGTGATGTCGGCCGGTACCAAGGCGTCCGAGCTGCGCGAGCTGGGCAACGAGGAGCTTGTCGCCAAGCTCCGCGAGGCCAAGGAAGAGCTGTTCAACCTCCGCTTCCAGGCGGCGACGGGCCAGCTCGAGAACCACGGTCGGCTCAAGTCCGTCCGTAAGGACATCGCCCGGATCTACACCCTGATGCGTGAGCGCGAGCTGGGCATCGAGACGGTGGAGAACGCCTGATGAGCGAGAACAACGTGACTGAGAAGACCGAGCGCAACGCCCGCAAGGTCCGTGAGGGCCTCGTCGTCAGCGACAAGATGGACAAGACCGTCGTCGTCGCTGTCGAGGACCGCGTCAAGCACGCGCTGTACGGCAAGGTCATCCGCCGTACGAACAAGCTCAAGGCTCACGACGAGCAGAACGCTGCCGGCGTCGGCGACCGCGTCCTCCTGATGGAGACCCGGAAGCTGTCGGCGTCCAAGCACTGGCGCGTCGTCGAGATCCTCGAGAAGGCCAAGTAATCCCTCCTAGGGGGACCCCCTAGGAACAGTTCCGCCAGGCTCGGTGCGGGGCCTCATCCGCTGAGGCCCCCACCGGGAACCGGCAGACAATCAGGAGATAGACGTGATCCAGCAGGAGTCGCGACTTCGCGTCGCCGACAACACTGGTGCCAAGGAGATCCTTTGCATCCGTGTTCTCGGTGGTTCGGGTCGCCGCTACGCGGGCATCGGTGACGTCATCGTCGCCACCGTCAAGGACGCGATCCCCGGTGGCAACGTGAAGAAGGGTGACGTCGTCAAGGCGGTCATCGTTCGCACCGTCAAGGAGCGCCGCCGCCAGGACGGCTCGTACATCCGCTTCGACGAGAACGCCGCTGTCATTCTCAAGAACGACGGCGACCCTCGTGGCACCCGTATCTTCGGCCCGGTCGGCCGTGAGCTGCGCGAGAAGAAGTTCATGAAGATCATCTCGCTCGCGCCGGAGGTGCTGTAAGCATGAAGATCAAGAAGGGCGACCTGGTCCAGGTCATCACCGGTAAGGACAAGGGCAAGCAGGGCAAGGTCATCGCGGCCTACCCCGCCGACTCCCGCGTTCTCGTCGAGGGTGTCAACCGGGTCAAGAAGCACACGAAGGCCGGCCCGAACCAGGCCGGCGGCATCGTGACCACCGAGGCGCCGGTCCACGTCTCCAACGTCCAGCTGGTCGTGGAGAAGGACGGCAAGAAGGTCGTCACGCGTGTCGGTTACCGCTTCGACGACGAGGGCAACAAGATCCGCGTTGCCAAGCGGACGGGTGAGGACATCTGATGGCTACCACCACTCCGCGTCTCAAGACGAAGTACCGCGAGGAGATCGCGGGCAAGCTGCGTGACGAGTTCAAGTACGAGAACGTCATGCAGATCCCCGGCCTCGTGAAGATCGTGGTCAACATGGGTGTCGGTGACGCCGCCCGTGACTCGAAGCTGATCGAGGGCGCCATCCGCGACCTCACCACGATCACCGGCCAGAAGCCGGCCGTCACCAAGGCCCGCAAGTCCATCGCGCAGTTCAAGCTGCGTGAGGGCCAGCCCATCGGTGCTCACGTCACGCTCCGTGGCGACCGCATGTGGGAGTTCCTGGACCGCACCCTGTCGCTCGCGCTGCCGCGCATCCGCGACTTCCGCGGCCTGTCCCCGAAGCAGTTCGACGGCCGTGGCAACTACACCTTCGGTCTCACGGAGCAGGTCATGTTCCACGAGATCGACCAGGACAAGATCGACCGCGTCCGGGGTATGGACATCACCGTGGTGACCACGGCGACCAACGACGACGAGGGCCGTGCCCTTCTGCGTCACCTCGGCTTCCCGTTCAAGGAGGCGTAAGCGAGATGGCGAAGAAGGCTCTCATCGCGAAGGCTGCCCGCAAGCCCAAGTTCGGTGTGCGTGCGTACACCCGCTGCCAGCGCTGCGGTCGTCCTCACTCCGTGTACCGCAAGTTCGGCCTGTGCCGCGTGTGCCTTCGTGAGATGGCTCACCGTGGCGAGCTGCCGGGCGTGACCAAGAGCTCCTGGTAATTCCCCCTCGCCCGTAGGGCGTTGGCGAATCACCGGAGTCTCTCGGTAAGCATTGGGCGGGCGGAGGTCCGACCCCGCATGCCGTAGGCTTGCAGGGTTGGGCGTCCGCCGCCCGTACGACTTACTACGCCGTAGGTCCACCGCACCGCACCCGCCCCGTCTCGGATCGGGGAGAGGGATGGTGCACCAGGAAACCCCGGCGAGAGAGGCCGAAGGCCAATTCATGACCATGACTGATCCGATCGCAGACATGCTCACGCGTCTGCGTAACGCGAACTCGGCGTACCACGACACCGTGACGATGCCGCACAGCAAGATCAAGTCTCACATCGCGGAAATCCTCCAGCAGGAGGGCTTCATCACGGGCTGGAAGGTCGAGGACGCCGAGGTCGGCAAGAACCTCGTGCTCGACCTCAAGTTCGGTCCGAACCGTGAGCGCTCCATCGCGGGCATCAAGCGGATCTCGAAGCCGGGCCTCCGGGTTTACGCGAAGTCCACCAACCTGCCGAAGGTTCTCGGCGGCCTGGGCGTGGCGATCATCTCCACGTCCCACGGTCTCCTGACCGGCCAGCAGGCGCAGAAGAAGGGCGTGGGTGGGGAAGTCCTCGCCTACGTCTGGTAGTCGGGAACGGAGGAAAAGCTATGTCTCGCATTGGCAAGCTCCCCATCCCGGTTCCCGCCGGCGTGGACGTCACCATCGAGGGCCGCACGGTCACGGTGAAGGGTTCCAAGGGCACCCTGACCCACACCGTTGCCAGCCCGATCGAGATCGTTAAGGGCGAGGACGGCGTTCTGAACGTCACCCGTCCGAACGACGAGCGTCAGAACAAGGCCCTCCACGGCCTGTCCCGCACGCTGGTGGCCAACATGATCACCGGTGTGACCCAGGGGTACACGAAGGCGCTCGAGATCAGCGGTGTCGGTTACCGCGTGGCCGCGAAGGGCTCCAACCTGGAGTTCCAGCTCGGCTACAGCCACCCGATCCTGGTGGAGGCCCCCGAGGGCATCTCCTTCAAGGTCGAGTCGCCGACCAAGTTCTCGGTCGAGGGCATCGACAAGCAGAAGGTCGGCGAGGTCGCCGCCAACATCCGCAAGCTGCGGAAGCCCGACCCGTACAAGGCCAAGGGCGTCAAGTACGCGGGCGAGGTCATCCGCCGCAAGGTCGGAAAGGCTGGTAAGTAAGCCATGGCATACGGTGTCAAGATCGCCAAGGGCGACGCTTACAAGCGCGCTGCGAAGGCGCGCCGTCACCTGCGCATCCGCAAGAACGTGTCGGGTACGGCGGAGCGTCCGCGCCTCGTCGTGACGCGTTCCAACCGCGGCATCACCGCGCAGGTCATCGATGACCTGAAGGGTCACACCGTGGCGTCGGCGTCCCACCTGGACGCTTCGATCCGCGGTGGCGAGGGCTCCAAGTCCTCGCAGGCCCAGCAGGTCGGCGCCCTGGTCGCCGAGCGCGCCAAGGCCGCCGGTGTCGAGGCCGTCGTGTTCGACCGTGGTGGCAACAGGTACGCCGGGCGCATTGCCGCTCTGGCTGACGCCGCCCGCGAAGCCGGGCTGAAGTTCTAAGCCCCGGTTCCGGGACTAACGGACGTAACAGAGAGAGGTATTCCAATGGCTGGACCCCAGCGCCGCGGCAGCGGTGCCGGTGGCGGCGAGCGGCGGGACCGGAAGGGCCGCGACGGTGGCGCTGCCGCCGCCGAGAAGACCGCGTACGTTGAGCGCGTAGTCGCGATCAACCGCGTCGCCAAGGTTGTCAAGGGTGGTCGTCGTTTCAGCTTCACCGCGCTGGTCGTGGTGGGCGACGGTGACGGCACCGTGGGTGTCGGTTACGGCAAGGCCAAGGAGGTGCCGGCCGCCATCGCCAAGGGTGTGGAGGAGGCCAAGAAGCACTTCTTCAAGGTCCCCCGTATCCAGGGCACCATCCCGCACCCGATCCAGGGTGAGAAGGCCGCGGGCGTCGTCCTGCTCAAGCCGGCTTCCCCCGGTACCGGTGTTATCGCCGGTGGCCCGGTGCGCGCCGTGCTCGAGTGCGCCGGCGTTCACGACATCCTGTCGAAGTCGCTCGGCTCCGACAACGCGATCAACATCGTGCACGCGACCGTGGAGGCCCTGAAGGGCCTGCAGCGTCCCGAGGAGATCGCGGCCCGCCGCGGTCTGCCCCTCGAGGACGTCGCCCCCGCGGCTCTGCTTCGTGCGCGTGCCGGGGCGGGTGCGTAATGGCTCGCCTCAAGATCACGCAGACGAAGTCGTACATCGGCAGCAAGCAGAACCACCGCGACACCCTGCGTTCGCTCGGGCTCAAGCGCCTGAACGACGTGGTCGTCAAGGAGGACCGCCCCGAGTTCCGCGGAATGGTGCACACCGTCCGCCACCTCGTGACGGTCGAGGAGGTCGACTGACATGGCGGAGAACAACCCGCTGAAGGTCCACAACCTCCGTCCCGCCCCGGGAGCCAAGACCGCCAAGACCCGTGTCGGTCGTGGTGAGGGCTCGAAGGGTAAGACGGCCGGTCGTGGTACGAAGGGCACGAAGGCCCGTTACCAGGTTCCGGAGCGCTTCGAGGGTGGCCAGATGCCGCTCCACATGCGTCTCCCGAAGCTGAAGGGCTTCAAGAACCCCTTCCGCACCGAGTACCAGGTCGTGAACCTGGACAAGCTGGCCGCGCTCTACCCGCAGGGTGGCGAGGTCACGGTGGCCGACCTGGTCGCCAAGGGTGCCGTTCGCAAGAACCAGCTCGTCAAGGTCCTGGGCCAGGGCGAGGTCTCCGTGGCGCTGCAGGTGACGGTTGACGCCGTCTCCGGCTCCGCCAAGGAGAAGATCGCCGCCGCCGGCGGCACCGTCACCGAGCTCGTCTGAGACGACTCGATGGCCTGAACATCCGACCGGGGATGCCTCCCAAAAGGGGCATCCCCGGTTGGTCGTTCCTAGGGGGCCATGGTCGCCGGTAAGGTGGCGTCCACTGTCTAGAGTGCGTGCGGTATGCCCGCGAGTGCTTTGGACGGCAACTCTCATCGTCGAACCTCAAGACCGTCACCTCTGACGCACGTGCGCGGGGGTCGCAGGAGGCACCGTGCTCACCGCGTTCGCCCGGGCGTTCAAGACGCCCGACCTGCGCAAGAAGCTGCTCTTCACGCTCGGCATCATCGTGCTGTACCGGCTCGGGGCACACATCCCCGTCCCCGGCGTCAGCTACGAGGCCGTCCAGCAGTGTGTGGATCAGGCGAGCCAGGGCAACAACAGCCTGTTCGGCCTGGTCAACATGTTCAGTGGCGGGGCGCTGCTGCAGATCACCATCTTCGCGCTCGGCATCATGCCGTACATCACGGCGAGCATCATCCTGCAGCTGCTGACCGTCGTGATCCCGCGCCTGGAAGCCCTCAAGAAGGAAGGCCAGTCCGGCACCGCCAAGATCACGCAGTACACGCGTTATCTGACGGTCGCCCTCGCCATCCTGCAGGGCACCGGCCTCGTCGCCACCGCCCGCACCGGCGCCCTGTTCAGCGGCTGCACGGTCGCGAGCCAGGTCGTTCCCGACCAGTCGATCTTCACCACCGCCACCATGGTCATCACCATGACCGCGGGTACCGGCGTCGTCATGTGGCTCGGTGAGCTCATCACCGACCGCGGCATCGGCAACGGCATGTCGATCCTCATGTTCATCTCGATCGCCGCCGGCTTCCCCGGCGCCCTGTGGGCCATCAAGGAGAGCGGCAAGCTCGCCAAGGGCTGGATCGAGTTCGGCACCGTCATCCTCGTCGGCTTCGTGATGGTGGCCCTCGTCGTCTTCGTCGAGCAGGCCCAGCGCCGCATCCCGGTGCAGTACGCGAAGCGCATGATCGGCCGCAGGTCGTACGGCGGTACGTCCACTTACATCCCGTTGAAGGTGAACCAGGCAGGTGTGATTCCTGTCATCTTCGCGTCGTCGCTGCTCTACATTCCGGCCCTGGTCGCGCAGTTCTCGAACTCCACCGCCGGCTGGAAGACCTGGATCGAAGCCCACTTCGTCAAGGGTGACCACCCCTACTACATCGCCGCGTACTTCCTTCTGATCGTGTTCTTCGCCTTCTTCTACGTGGCGATCTCGTTCAACCCCGAGGAAGTCGCCGACAACATGAAGAAGTATGGTGGCTTCATCCCGGGTATCCGGGCTGGTCGACCTACTGCCGAGTACCTGAGCTACGTGCTCAACCGGATCACTTGGCCGGGCTCGCTGTATCTGGGTCTGATCGCTCTTGTGCCGACGATGGCGTTGGCAGGCTTCGGCGGTGCCAATGCCAACTTCCCGTTCGGCGGGACGAGCATCCTCATCATCGTGGGTGTGGGCCTCGAGACCGTGAAGCAGATCGAGAGCCAGCTCCAGCAGCGCAATTACGAAGGGTTCCTCCGCTGATGCGAATCGTCCTCGTCGGACCGCCCGGGGCCGGCAAGGGAACGCAGGCCGCGTTCCTCGCCAAGAACCTGGACATCCCGCACATCTCCACGGGCGACCTGTTCCGTGCCAACATCTCGCAGGGCACGGAGCTGGGCCTCAAGGCGAAGTCCTACATGGACGCCGGTGACCTCGTCCCGGACGAGGTGACCATCGGGATGGCCAAGGACCGCATGGAGCAGGACGACGCCGTCAACGGCTTCCTGCTCGACGGGTTCCCGCGCAACGTGGCCCAGGCCGAGGCTCTGGATGTGGTCCTCAAGGCCGAGGACATGCAGCTGGACGCGGTCCTGGACCTGGAGGTCCCCGAGGACGAGGTCGTGAAGCGGATCGCGGGTCGCCGCGTCTGCCGCAACGACTCCTCGCACGTCTTCCACGTGGAGTACAACGCCCCGAAGACCGCGGGCGTGTGCGACACCTGTGGTGGCGAGCTGTTCCAGCGTCCGGACGACTCCGAGGAGACCGTCCGCCGGCGCCTGGAGGTCTACCACACGCAGACCGAGCCGATCATCGACTACTACCGGGCGCAGAACCTGGTCGTGACGATCTCGGCGCTCGGCAAGGTGGACGAGGTCACGGCGCGGGCGATGGCCGCGCTGAAGAAGTAACCCCACGGTTCGTCGATACGGCCGCGGTGCCCCGGGAGGGGCGCCGCGGCCGTATCGTTGTTCCGACCCGTGTACGCGCAGAGGAAAGGCCCCGACCACGATGGTGCAGATCAAGACCCCCGAGCAGATCGCGAAGATGCGCGAGGCGGGGCTGGTCGTCGCGGCCATCCACGCGGCGACCCGTGAGGCCGCCGTTCCGGGCGCCACGACGAAGGACCTGGACGAGGTCGCGCGCAAGGTGATCGCCGACCACGGCGCGAAGTCGAACTTCCTCGGGTACGGCGGGTTCCCCGCGACCATCTGCACCTCGGTGAACGAGGTCGTGGTCCACGGCATCCCGGACGAGAAGACCGTGCTCAAGGACGGCGACATCATCTCCATCGACGCCGGCGCGATCGTCGACGGCTGGCACGGTGACGCGGCGTACACGGCCTTCGTCGGCACCGGGCACGCGCCGGAGCTGATCGAGCTCTCCCGGGTGACCGAGGAGTCGATGTGGGCCGGCATCGCCGCGATGCGGCTGGGTGCGCGCCTGGTCGACATCTCGAAGGCGATCGAGACCTACATCAAGCGCCAGCCGCGTCCGGCCGTGGGCGACCACAGCCTGGGCCGCTACGGGATCATCGAGGACTACGGCGGCCACGGCATCGGCACCGAGATGCACATGGACCCGCACCTGCTGAACTACGTCTCCCGCAAGCGCGGCAAGGGCCCGAAGCTGGTGCCCGGCTTCTGCCTGGCCATCGAGCCGATGGTCTCCCTGGGCACCCCGCGCACCGAGGTCCTCGCCGACGACTGGACGGTCATCACGACCGACGGCACCTGGTCCTCGCACTGGGAGCACAGCGTGGCGCTGACGGAGGAGGGCCCGCTGGTCCTCACGGCCGTCGACGGCGGCAAGGCGAAGCTGGCCGAGCTCGGCGTCACGGCGGCGCCGGACCCGCTGGCGTAAGGGCGAGAGGCGCCCGGAGCGCCCTCGCGTAAGGATCTTCTACGGTGGGCAGACTTCCCGATTCGTCTTTTCCGGGGGGCCTGACGTAGACTGATGCGTCGGCTCTCGTGTACCCGTGTGTCCGCACACGGCGGCGAGAGTCGATCAAGGTAGCCGATTCGAAGGGCGAAGCGTGGCCAAGAAGCAAGGTGCCATCGAGATTGAGGGCACCGTGATCGAGTCCCTGCCGAACGCCATGTTCAAGGTGGAGCTCCAGAACGGTCACAAGGTCCTCGCGCACATCTCCGGCAAGATGCGGATGCACTACATCCGTATCCTCCCGGACGACCGGGTCGTCGTGGAGCTGTCTCCGTACGACCTGACGCGTGGCCGGATCGTCTACCGGTACAAGTAGATCTTGCCCGCACCCCGCATTCCGCGCGGGTGGTGGCACTGACCCGGAGAACCTCACATCCCATGAAGGTCAAGCCGAGCGTCAAGAAGATCTGCGACAAGTGCAAGGTGATCCGCCGCCACGGCCGGGTCATGGTCATCTGCGACAACCTGCGCCACAAGCAGCGCCAGGGCTGACGCACGCCGACCGACCTGCACCTCCGCAGTTCTTCGCGCGACGCATAGCAACACGTACATCAGCAGAGTCCGCCCAGCCCGTCAGGGTCGGCGACACCTCCGGCGGGGGCCGGGGACCCGGTTCGTACCTCGTACGGCGGCCGGGAACGACTTTGCGGCAGACCCCCGAGAACACAGGAGCCATTGAATGGCACGCGTTTCCGGTGTTGACATCCCGCGCGAAAAGCGTGTGGTGGTCGCACTCACCTACGTCTTCGGCATCGGGCGCACCCGGTCCGAGGAGATCCTCGCCGCGACCGGCGTGAACCCGTCCACCCGTGTCCGTGACCTTGCCGAGGAAGACCTCGTCAAGATCCGCGAGTACGTGGACGCCAACCTTCAGACCGAGGGTGACCTCCGCCGTGAGATCGCCGCCGACATCCGCCGCAAGGTCGAGATCGGCTGCTACCAGGGTCTCCGTCACCGCCGTGGCCTGCCGGTCCGCGGTCAGCGCACCAGCACGAACGCTCGTACCCGCAAGGGCCCGCGTCGCGCCATCGCCGGCAAGAAGAAGCCGGGCAAGAAGTAGTCCACAGCGGACGCTTGACCACACGGTCTTCGCTGTAGGACCGACCACCTCCCGTAGGAGTTATAGATGCCCCCCAAGGGTCGTCAGGGCGCTGCCAAGAAGGTGCGCCGCAAGGAAAAGAAGAACGTCGCTCACGGCCACGCGCACATCAAGAGCACGTTCAACAACACGATCGTCTCGATCACGGACCCGTCCGGCAACGTGATCTCCTGGGCCTCCGCCGGCCACGTCGGCTTCAAGGGCTCGCGCAAGTCCACCCCCTTCGCCGCGCAGATGGCCGCCGAGTCGGCCGCCCGCCGCGCGCAGGAGCACGGCATGCGCAAGGTCGACGTCTTCGTCAAGGGTCCCGGCTCCGGCCGTGAGACCGCGATCCGCTCCCTCCAGGCCACCGGCCTCGAGGTCGGCTCGATCCAGGACGTCACCCCCACCCCGCACAACGGCTGCCGTCCGCCGAAGCGGCGTCGCGTCTGACCCTGGTGCCGCCGCACCTGGGCTGATGTGGGACTTCGGGCGGCATGCCCCCTTCGGGGGCGTGCCGCCCGTACCCTTGCAGTACGCAGTACTGCAGTACCCGTCGGGCGTCAAATAGTGGGCGTCCACGACTGAAGGAAACGAAGACATGCTTATCGCTCAGCGTCCTTCGCTGACCGAAGAGGTCGTCGACGAGTTCCGCTCCCGGTTCGTCATCGAGCCGCTGGAGCCGGGCTTCGGCTACACCCTCGGCAACTCCCTCCGCCGCACCCTCCTCTCCTCGATCCCGGGCGCCGCTGTCACCAGCATCCGGATCGACGGTGTCCTGCACGAGTTCACCACCGTGCCGGGCGTCAAGGAGGACGTCACCGACCTCATCCTGAACATCAAGCAGCTGGTCGTCTCCTCGGAGCACGACGAGCCGGTCGTGATGTACCTGCGCAAGCAGGGCCCGGGTCTGGTCACCGCCGCCGACATCGCGCCCCCGGCCGGTGTCGAGGTGCACAACCCCGACCTCGTGCTCGCCACGCTGAACGGCAAGGGCAAGCTGGAGATGGAGCTGACCGTCGAGCGCGGTCGCGGCTACGTCTCCGCCGTCCAGAACAAGCAGGTGGGCCAGGAGATCGGCCGTATCCCGGTCGACTCCATCTACAGCCCCGTGCTGAAGGTCACCTACAAGGTCGAGGCGACCCGAGTCGAGCAGCGCACCGACTTCGACAAGCTCATCGTCGACGTCGAGACCAAGCAGGCCATGCGTCCGCGTGACGCCATGGCGTCGGCCGGCAAGACCCTGGTCGAGCTGTTCGGTCTGGCCCGCGAGCTCAACATCGACGCCGAGGGCATCGACATGGGCCCGTCCCCGACGGACGCCGCCCTGGCCGCCGACCTGGCGCTGCCGATCGAGGAGCTGGAGCTCACCGTTCGGTCGTACAACTGCCTCAAGCGCGAGGGCATCCACTCCGTGGGTGAGCTCGTCGCCCGTTCCGAGGCCGACCTGCTCGACATCCGCAACTTCGGTGCGAAGTCGATCGACGAGGTCAAGGCGAAGCTGGCCGGCATGGGCCTGGCCCTCAAGGACAGCCCGCCCGGATTCGACCCGACCGCCGCCGCCGACGCCTTCGGCGCCGACGACGACGCGGACGCGGGCTTCGTCGAGACCGAGCAGTACTAAGAGCTCGGACCTCACGGTCCGTACCCTCCGGGAGCGCCCTCAGGGGCCGCTCCCGGATCTCCGACAGGCGACCGCCTGCTCGGATACTGACCCCGGTACCTCACACGGCCGGGGCAGACACCTAGGAGAAACACCATGCCGCGTCCCGCGAAGGGTGCCCGCCTCGGCGGTTCCGCCGCTCACGAGAAGCTGCTCCTCGCCAACCTGGCGAAGTCGCTGTTCGAGCACGGCCGCATCACGACGACCGAGGCCAAGGCCCGCCGTCTGCGTCCCGTCGCCGAGCGCCTCATCACCAAGGCGAAGAAGGGCGACATCCACAACCGTCGCCTGGTGCTGCAGACGATCACCGACAAGGGCGTCGTCCACACCCTCTTCACCGAGATCGCCCCGCGCTACTCGGAGCGTCCGGGTGGCTACACCCGCATCACCAAGATCGGCAACCGTCGTGGCGACAACGCCCCGATGGCCGTGATCGAGCTGGTCGAGGGCGAGATCGCCAAGAAGGCGACCGTCGCCGAGGCCGAGGCCGCCACCAAGCGTGCCGTCAAGGAGGCCGACGAGGCCGCCAAGGCCGAGGAGACCACCGAGGACGCGCAGGACGCCTGAGCGTTCTGACGATCTCGTGGCCGGGCCCGCACCCCTCGGGGTGCGGGCCCGTTCCGCGTGTTTGAGAGGATTTACGGCGTGAGTGATGACGTGCAGCCCGGGTTCGTACGCGTACGGCTCGACCTTTCGTACGACGGCAGGGACTTCTCCGGATGGGCCAAGCAGGCCCGGGGCCGGCGCACCGTCCAGGGCGAGATCGAGGACGCCCTGCGGACCGTCACCCGCTCCCAGGAGACGTACGAGCTGACCGTCGCCGGCCGCACCGACGCCGGCGTGCACGCCCGCGGCCAGGTCGCGCACGTCGACCTGCCCGTGGCCCTGTGGGAGGAGCACCGCGAGAAGCTGCTCAGGCGGCTCGCCGGGCGGCTCTCGCACGACGTGCGGGTGTGGCGCCTCACCGAGGCCCCCGCGGGCTTCAACGCCCGCTTCTCGGCGATCTGGCGCCGGTACGCGTACCGGGTCACCGACCACCCCGGCGGTGTCGACCCGCTGCTGCGCGGACACGTCCTGTGGCACGACTGGGCGCTCGACATGGACGCCATGAACGCCGCCGCCGAGCGGCTCGTCGGCGAGCACGACTTCGCGGCCTACTGCAAGAAGCGCGAGGGCGCCACGACCATCCGCACGCTCCAGGAGCTGCGCTGGGAGCGCCGCCCCGGCGGCATCCTGGAGGCCACGGTCAAGGCCGACGCCTTCTGCCACAACATGGTCCGCTCGCTGGTGGGCGCGCTGCTGTTCGTCGGCGACGGGCACCGTCCCGTCGAATGGCCGGGCAAGGTGCTGGCCGCCGGTGTGCGGGACTCGGCCGTGCACGTCGTACGGCCGCACGGCCTCACCCTCGAAGAGGTCGGCTACCCGGCCGACGACCAGCTCGCCGCGCGCAGCAGGGAGGCACGCAACAAGCGGTCACTCCCCGGGAGCGCCGGCTGCTGCTGAGGCCTGGGCGCGGCCGCGGGCGTAGATCTGGTTGAAGGCGAAGGTGCCCAGGTCGTCGGCGGTCTGGAAGACCGGCTTGTCGCCGGTGGTGACCTTCTGGCCGCTGGTGTGGCCGGTCTGGGTCAGGTAGACGTACCGGCCGATCGAGTTGGTGCGGCGCAGGCAGACCGTCTTGTGGCAGAAGTCACCGACGCCCGCGCCGGTGAGCGGGGCGATGCCGCCGCTCGCCTGCTTCTTCGCCTTGAGCGCCTGCTCGTCGGTCGGGAAGACGGCCACGCCGACGGTGACGGCGATGCCGTCCTTCACGTACGTGGCGCGGATCACCCGCGTGCAGCCGTTGTTCTTCAGGACGGCGCCGAGGCCGCCCTGGGTGACCGCCGCGCAGTCGGTCGTGGAGGAGGTCGCGCCCTTCTGGTACGGGCGGCCGCTCATGGTCAGCTTCTTGCCGGGGAAGAGGCCCTCGGCGCTCAGCGGCGCCTTGTCCTTCTTCGCGTCGGAGATGAAGTCCATCGGGTTCGGCGGCGGCAGCGGGGCGACCGAGGAGAAGGTCGGGGCCGGGCTCGCGGTGTCCGTGGGGGTGGCCGAGCCGGTCGGGGCGACCCCGCCGTTCCGGGCCTCGTCGTTGCTCTTGTTGGTGGTGACGATCGCCGTGGCGACGGCCGCGCCCACGGCGAGCGCGGCGACCGCGCCGCCGCCGATCACCAGCCAGCGCTTCCGCTTGGCGCGGGCGGCCGAGGCCTCGGCGAGGGCGCCCCAGTCAGGGGTGTCCGTGCCGCCCTGGGCGCCCGGGAACGGGTTCGCCGGCGCCTGTCCGTACGGGGGCTGCGGCCCGAACGGCTGCTGCGGCTGTCCGTACGGCTGTTGTCCCTGTCCCTGCCCCTGGCCCTGCTGCGGCCACTGCGGTCCCCCAAAGCTCATGCCGCGCATCCTAATCCGCTTGGGATCAGGGGGCGGCGGCGGTGACAATGCCCCTCATGGGACATGTCGAGGCCGCACACCTGGAGTACTACCTTCCGGACGGGAGGGTCCTGCTCGGGGACGCCTCCTTCCGGGTCGGCGAGGGCGCCGTGGTCGCCCTGGTCGGCGCCAACGGCGCCGGCAAGACCACCCTGCTCCGGCTGATCTCCGGGGAGCTGCAGCCGCACGGCGGCACGGTCACCGTCAGCGGCGGGCTGGGCGTGATGCCGCAGTTCGTCGGCTCCGTACGGGACGAGTCCACGGTCCGTGACCTGCTCGTCTCGGTCGCCCCGGCGCGGATCCGCACGGCCGCGAAGGCCGTCGACGAGGCCGAGCACCGGATCATGACGGTCGACGACGAGGCCGCGCAGATGGCGTACGCGCAGGCGCTCAGCGACTGGGCCGAGGTGCAGGGATACGAGTTCGAGACCCTGTGGGACATGTGCACCACGGCCGCGATGGGCGTCCCGTACGACAAGGCCCAGTTCCGGCAGGTGCGCACGCTCAGCGGCGGCGAGCAGAAGCGGCTGGTCCTGGAGTACCTGCTGCGCGGCAACGACGAGGTGCTGCTGCTCGACGAGCCGGACAACTACCTGGACGTGCCGGGCAAGCGCTGGCTGGAGGAGCGGCTGCGGGAGACCCGTAAGACCGTGCTCTTCATCTCGCACGACCGGGAGCTGCTCGCCCGGGCGGCGCAGAAGATCGTGGCCGTGGAGCCCGGTCCGGCCGGCTCCGACGTGTGGGTGCACGGTGGCGGCTTCGACACCTTCCACGACGCGCGGCGGGAGCGGTTCGCCCGCTTCGAGGAGCTGAAGCGGCGCTGGGAGGAGAAGCACGCCCAGCTGAAGAAGCTGGTGGTGAACCTGCGGCAGGCGGCGGCGGTCAGCCACGAGATGGCCTCGCGGTACGCCGCCGCGCAGACCCGGCTGAAGAAGTTCGAGGAGGCCGGCCCGCCGCCGGAGCCGCCGCGTGAGCAGGAGATCCGGATGCGGCTGCGGGGCGGCCGCACCGGCGTGCGGGCGGTCACCGTGGAGAACCTGGAGCTGACCGGCCTGATGAAGCCGTTCTCCCTGGAGATCTTCTACGGGGAGCGGGTCGCGGTCCTCGGCTCCAACGGCTCCGGCAAGTCCCACTTCCTGCGGCTGCTCGCCGGTGACCCGTCGGTCGCCCACACGGGAACGTGGAAGCTGGGCGCCCGGGTGGTGCCGGGGCACTTCGCCCAGACCCACGCCCACCCGGAGCTCTTCGGCCGCTCCCTCGTCGACATCCTGTGGACGGAGCACGCCAAGGACCGGGGCGGCGCCATGTCGGTGCTGCGGCGCTACGAGCTGGAGCGCCAGGGCGACCAGGCCTTCGAGAAGCTCTCCGGCGGCCAGCAGGCCCGTTTCCAGATCCTGCTCCTGGAGCTGGCCGGCACGACGGCGCTGCTCCTGGACGAGCCGACGGACAACCTGGACCTGGAGTCGGCGGAGGCGCTGCAGGACGGTCTGGAGTCGTACGAGGGCACCGTGCTGGCCGTGACCCACGACCGCTGGTTCGCGAAGAGCTTCGACCGGTACCTGGTCTTCGGGTCCGACGGGGTGGTGCGGGAGACGACCGAGCCGGTGTGGGACGAGCGACGGGTCGAGCGGGCCCGCTGAGGCGGCGCGGGGCCGGGCAGGGCCGCCGACAGGGCCGCGGGCGGGCGGGGCCGCGGGGGGAGCCGCACGGGCGGGCGGGGCCGCCGGGGGAGCCGGGGTTTCCTCAGGGGACCAGCACCAGGCGGCCGCGCAGGCCGCCCTTCGCCAGGCGCCGGTGCGCCCGGGCCGCCTCCGCCAGGGGGAGGGTTCCGGCCAGGCGCGGGGTGAGGACGCCGGTGTCGGCGAGGGCCGCCAGACGGGCCAGGCCGGCCGGGTCGGCGCGCACCCAGACCGGGACGACCCGGATGCCCCGCAGGGGGTACGGGGCGCCGCCCGCCACCAGGGCCGCGAAGGCGCCCCCGGTGCGGACCGCGTCCAGGGCGGCGGCTCCGAGGACGGCGCCGTCCAGGGCCGCGGCCACGCCGCCGGGCACCACGTCCCGGACCGCCTCGCCCAGGCGCGGGGCGTCGGCGGACACGAAGAGCTCGGCGCCCAGGTCCCGTACGGGCGACTCGTCGGCGGCACGGGCCGTCGCCACGACCCGCAGGCCGCGCGCGGCGGCCAGTTGTACGGCGTAGCCGCCGACCGCGCCCGCCGCGCCCGTGACCAGGACGGTCTCGCCGGCGGGCAGGTCCAGCGCGTCCAGGGCCTGGAGGGCGGTGAGCCCGGCCAGCGGGAGCGTCGCGGCCGCAGCCGGGGCGAGCCCCGCGGGGGCCGGGGCCACCGCGTGGGCGTCCAGGACCACGAACTCCGCCTGGGTGCCGAGCGGCACGTCCAGGCGGTCGTTCAGGCCGATGACGCGGTCGCCCGGTGAGAGTCCGGTCACATCCGGCCCGGTCTCCTCGACGACGCCGGCGACGTCCCAGCCGAGACCGGTGCGGCCCCGGCCGGCCATCAGGCCGGCCTCCGCGAGCACGCCCGCGCGGGTCGCGAGGTCGACCGGGTGGACGGTGGCGGCCCCGACCCTGATCCGCACCCTTCCGGGCCCTGTCGGGGGCACCGGGACCTCGGCGATCCGCAGGACCTCGGGACCGCCGAAGGAGTCGATGACGAGAGCGCGCATGGCCGGGACCTTCCCTGGGGGAGCGGTGGTGCTGACCCCACGAACCTAGGGAGAGCTACGCTCCCTCGGGAAGGACGTACCCGGGAGTGCGTACCGCACCGGAAGGAGCGTGCCGATGGGCACCCGTACCGCCGCCCAGCGCCGGGAGGAGGCCCGGCGGGCCTATGACGCGTACCTCGCCGAGTGCCCCGCCCGGCAGCTGCTCGACCGGCTCTCCGACAAGTGGGTCACGCTCCTCCTGAACGCCCTCGCGGACGGCCCGCGCCGCTATGCCGAGCTGGGGCGCACGGTCGCCGGGATCAGCCAGAAGATGCTCACGCAGACCTTGCGGGGCCTGGAGCGGGACGGGCTGGTGGCCCGCACGGTCACTCCCTCCGTGCCGGTGCGGGTGGACTACGCCCTGACCCCGCTGGGCGCGAGCCTGCTGCCGGTGGTGCGGGCCGTGAAGGAGTGGGCGGACGGGCACATCGAGGAGGTGGCCTCGGCGCGGGAGGCGTACGACCGGGGCGCCGACGCGTTTTGACCCGCTCGGGGGAGCCCGGGTACGCTTCTGCTTCGTATGCGTATTGGCTTCGTCGTTCTCACGCGAAAGAGCCCTTACGCAAGTTCCCTGGAGCAGTTACCAGTGGCTCGCATACGGGCGGAGTTCCCGGCAGTGCAGGCCCCAGCTGCATGATCGCTTCAGGTGTGTCTGGACTCCATCCACTGAAGAAGCGAAGGCTACGAAGTGCGTACGTACAGCCCCAAGCCCGGCGATGTCACTCGCCAGTGGCACATCATCGACGCGCAGGACATCGTCCTGGGCCGTCTGGCGACCACGGCCGCGACCCTCCTGCGAGGCAAGCACAAGCCCGTGTACGCCCCCCACATGGACATGGGCGACTTCGTCATCATCATCAACGCCGACAAGGTCCACCTGTCCGGCAACAAGAAGACCCAGAAGATGGCGTACCGCCACTCCGGCTACCCGGGTGGTCTGCGCTCGGTCCGCTACGACGAGCTGCTGGACAAGAACCCCGAGAAGGCCGTCGAGAAGGCCGTCAAGGGCATGCTCCCGAAGAACACCCTGGGCCGTCAGATGCTCTCGAAGCTGAAGGTCTACGCGGGCGAGAACCACCCGCACGCTGCCCAGCAGCCGGTCCCGTTCGAGATCACCCAGGTCGCGCAGTAGTTCCGGCCACACCCCCTAAGAACGAAAGAAATCTGAGGAGCATCGTGGCCGAGACCACCCCCGAGACCCCCGTCGACGAGTACGAGGGCGTCGAGGAGTACACCACCGAGACCGAGGTTGTCGAGGGCGACTACACGTCCGAGTCCCTCGCCTCCCGCTTCGGCGACCCGCAGCCGGCCGCCGGCCTGGGCCGTCGCAAGAACGCCATCGCCCGCGTCCGGATCGTTCCGGGCACCGGCAAGTGGAAGATCAACGGTCGCACCCTCGAGGACTACTTCCCGAACAAGGTGCACCAGCAGGAAGTCAACGAGCCCTTCAAGGTGCTCGAGCTCGACAACCGCTACGACGTCATCGCCCGCATCGCCGGTGGCGGCGTGTCCGGCCAGGCCGGCGCCCTGCGCCTCGGCGTGGCCCGCGCCCTCAACGAGGCCGACGTCGAGAACAACCGCGGCCCGCTGAAGAAGGCCGGCTTCCTCTCCCGCGACGACCGTGCGGTCGAGCGCAAGAAGGCCGGTCTCAAGAAGGCCCGCAAGGCCCCGCAGTACAGCAAGCGTTAATCGCCTGCTCGGCTGCTTCTGTCCGTACGCCCCGGCGGCACTGCCCGTGCTGCCGGGGCGTACGGCATTTTCACACCTTGCTTTCATAATCTTGGGCAGGACCCGGTCATCATGCTGGGCACACACGTGAGCACCTGCTGCGCGGCTCGGACGGAGAACGGGCATCAGCCGTGCAGGGGATCGCATTCTCGGAGCACTTTCGGAGGACAGCTGTGGGACGACTCTTCGGCACGGACGGAGTGCGCGGCGTGGCCAACGCCGACCTGACGGCGGAGCTGGCGCTCGGCCTGTCGGTCGCGGCCGCGCACGTGCTCGCCGAGGCGGGCACCTTCGAGGGCCATCGGCCGACCGCCGTGGTGGGGCGCGACCCGCGCGCCTCCGGAGAGTTCCTGGAGGCCGCCGTCGTCGCGGGCCTCGCCAGCGCGGGCGTCGACGTGCTCCGCGTCGGCGTGCTGCCGACCCCGGCCGTCGCCTACCTGACCGGCGCGCTCGGCGCCGACCTGGGCGTCATGCTGTCCGCCTCCCACAACGCCATGCCCGACAACGGCATCAAGTTCTTCGCCCGCGGCGGGCACAAGCTCGCCGACGAGCTGGAGGACCGCATCGAGGCCGTCTACGAGGAGCACCGCACCGGCGCCCCCTGGGACCGTCCGACCGGCGCGGGCGTCGGCCGGGTCCGCGACTACGACGAGGGCTTCGACAAGTACGTCGCCCACCTGATCGCCGTGCTCCCCAACCGGCTCGACGGGCTGAAGATCGTCCTCGACGAGGCGCACGGCGCCGCCGCCCGCGTCTCGCCCGAGGCCTTCTCCCGGGCCGGCGCGACCGTCGTCACCATCGGCGCCGAGCCGGACGGCCTCAACATCAACGACGGCTGCGGCTCCACCCACCTCGACCTGCTCAAGGCCGCCGTGGTCGAGCACCAGGCCGACTTCGGCATCGCCCACGACGGCGACGCCGACCGCTGCCTGGCCGTGGACCACACGGGTGCCGAGGTCGACGGCGACCAGATCCTCGCCGTCCTCGCCCTCGCCATGCGCGAGGCCGGCACGCTGCGCGGCGACACCGTCGTCGCCACCGTCATGTCGAACCTCGGGTTCAAGCTGGCGATGGAGCGGGAGGGTCTCTCGCTGGTGCAGACCGCGGTCGGCGACCGTTACGTCCTGGAGGCGATGAAGGAGCACGGCTACGCCCTCGGCGGCGAGCAGTCCGGCCACGTCATCGTGCTCGACCACGCCACCACCGGTGACGGCACCCTGACCGGTCTGATGCTCGCGGCCCGGGTCGCCGCCACCGGCCGGTCGCTCGCCGAGCTGGCCGCGGTCATGGAGCGGCTGCCGCAGGTCCTGGTCAACGTGCCGGACGTGGACAAGTCGCGCGTGGCGACCTCCGCCGAGCTGGCCCACGCGGTCACCGAGGCCGAGCGCGAGCTGGGCACCACGGGCCGCGTCCTGCTGCGCTCCTCCGGCACCGAGCCGCTGGTCCGGGTCATGGTCGAGGCGGCGGACATCGAGCAGGCCCGGTCGGTGGCCGGCCGCCTCGCGGACGTCGTGAAGTCGGCCCTCGGCTAGACCGGACGACACGCCGTCGGCCCCCGCTCCGGTACGTCCGGGACGGGGGCCGACGGCGTTCCGGCAGGCGCCCGCCGGAGCTTCCCCCGCCGGCGCCCGTCCGGTGGATCATGACCGGGTCCGCGCCGCCGGACCGGCCCTGGGGCCCGTCCGGGGCTACCTGCCTTTGCGGGTCCAGCGGCCGCGCTGGGTGCGCCACAGCAGCACCTGCCCGAACAGCGTGACGGTGCCGGCGAGGATGATGCCGGTCAGGTTGAGCAGCAACTGCTCGACGGAGCCCCACATCTGGGAGTACTGGGCGTAGCTCAGCGCCACGGCGGCGTTCGCGCCGGCCGGGACCGTCGTCACGGAGATCGCCACCCCGATCAGCGCCCCCGACTTCGTCGAGGTGAGCGAGAGGGTACCGGCCGCCCCCGCGAGCAGGGCGACGACGAAGGAGAACGGGTCGGGTTTCCAGATGAAGCTGGTGTTGGCGCGCGGCCCGTCGAGCTGCTCCACGCTGAACAGGCCGAGCGCGTCCATGCCCAGGCTGAACACCGTCGTCGCGACGATCGCCGCGGCGAAGCCGACGAGCAGCGCGTACGAGGAGCGCAGCACCAGTTTCGGGGCGCGCCGCACGATCCCCGTGCAGATGCCGGCGAGCGGGCCGAACTCCGGCCCCACCGCCATGGCGCCCACGATCAGGATCGCGTTGTCGAGCACGACACCACAGGCCGCGATCATGGTCGCCAGGATCATGAAGGCGCTGTAGGTGATGGTGAGCGTCGACTCCTCGTGGGTGGCGTCGGTCAGCTGCTCCCAGATCACCGCGTCGGCGGCCTCGCCCGGGGCCTCCTCCTCGGCGGCGGTGGCCCGCGCCGACAGCGACAGCTCGATGTTGTCGACGGCGATCGAACCGTCCTGATCGATCCTCAGCTCGCGCAGCCCGTGGAGGAGTTCCTGCCCCGCCTCGCGCGCCACGTCGCACAGCACGAGGTCCCCGGCCGGCTCGCGGGCGGCGCCGGGCAGCACCACCAGGTGGGTGGTGCCGACGGTCCGCTCGACGAGGGCGACGGCCGCCTCGGTCCGGTCGGGCGGAACGATCAGTCGCAGGTGCAGCACGGTCAGAGCTTACGGAGGCTGAGTCGCTGCACCTTGTGATCCGCTCCCTTGCGCACGACGAGTGTCGCCCGCCCCCGGGTGGGCGCCACGTTCTCCAGCAGGTTCACCTTGTTGACGGTCCGCCACATCGTGCGGGCGTAGTCGAGGGCCTCCTCCTCGGAGACCTGGGTCCAGCGGCGGAAGTACGAGGAGGGGTCCTGGAACGCGGTCTGGCGCAGCTTGCGGAACCGGTTGAGGTACCACTGCTCGATGTCCTCCGCGCGGGCGTCCACGTACACGGAGAAGTCGAAGTAGTCGGCCAGACCCACCCGGGTGCGCCCGTCCTTGCCCGGCAGGGCGGGCTGCAGGACGTTGAGCCCCTCGACGATCAGGATGTCCGGGCGGCGCACGACGAGGCGCTCGTCGGGCACCCGGTCGTAGATGAGGTGCGAGTAGACGGGTGCGGTGACCTCGTCCTTGCCCGCCTTGACGTCCGCGACGAACCGGGTCAGCGCCCGCCGGTCGTACGATTCGGGAAAGCCCTTGCGGGACATCAGCCCGCGGGCCTTCAGCTCCTCCATCGGGTACAGGAACCCGTCGGTGGTGATCCGCTCCACCCGCGGGTGCTCGGGCCAGCGCGCGAGCAGCGCCTCGAGGAGCCGGGCGACGGTCGACTTGCCGACGGCGACGGAGCCGGCGACCCCTATGACGAACGGGGTGCCGCGCTGTTCGGCCTTCTCGCCCAGGAAGGTGTTCAGCGCGCCGCGCAGCCCGCTGGTGGCCTGCACGTACAGGTTCAGCAGGCGCGACAGCGGCAGGTAGATGTCGCGGACCTCGTCGAGGTCGATGACGTCCCCGAGGCCGCGCAGCCGCTCGACCTCGTCGGCGGTCAGCGGCAGCGGGGTCTTGTCCCGCAGCGCGCTCCACTCGGCCCGCGTGAGGTCGACGTACGGCGTCGGCTCGGCGACCCGCCGGGAACCGGCGCCGTTTCCGTTGGGGCTTCGTGGCGGCGAAGTGATCACCCCGCCATTGTCGTGGGTGTGGGGCGCCCGTGGGGGGTGGGGTGGGTCACGTGGCGGGGTCGGGGGGTGGAGAGGGGCGCGGCCTCGGCGGTCCGGGGAGGGGGTCCGCGGGCGGCAGCCGTGGGGGTGGCGCCGGGACGCACGGATAGAGTTCGCACGGATTTACGGACCCGAGTCGAGAGTTGGAAGATGCGCGCCACCCTGTTCCGTCGTACCGCCGTCGCCGCGACCGCCGCCTCCCTGGCCCTCCTCCTCACCGCGTGCGGCGGCGAGGAGAAGAAGACCGACGACTCGGGCAAGGCCGACGCCTCCGCCTCCGCGGCGGCCAAGCCCGACGTGAAGGCGCTGTCCGCCGCCGAGCTGGAGAAGCTGGTCGTGGCGCAGGCGGACGTCCAGGGCTACCAGGTGAAGAAGGCCGAGGCCGGGGACCTGCTGAACCCCGGGGACGTCAGCGCCGACAAGCCGGCGTGCGAGCCGCTCGCCGAGGCCCTGTCCGGGGTCGCCCCCGGCAGCCCGGGCGCCAGCGCCAGGCGCAAGGCCGTCAAGGTCCCCTCGAAGGACTCCGCCGCCACCCCCGAGAACGCCCTCGGCGTGCTCGCCACGCCCGCCACCACCGTCACCCTCGGCTCGTACGCCGGTGCGGGCGCCCAGCAGACCTTCGCCGCCCTGAAGACGGCCGGGACCGACTGCGCGGGCGGCTTCACCCTGCTCGCGAGCGGGGAGAGGACCACGGTCGCCAAGGTGGCCCCGGAGAGCGTGACCGCCGGCGACGAGGCCCTGGCCTGGACGCTCACCACGAAGATGGAGGGCAAGCCCTTCATCGCCAACCTGGTCGTCTTCCGCAAGGGCAACAACCTCGCCGGCTTCATGACCCTGAGCCTCAGCGGCAAGGTCAAGGAGATGCCCAAGGCCCTGGTCGACGCGCAGGCGGCCAAGCTGCGCTGAGTCCGGCCGGTCGGGGCCGTTCGGCCGTAGGCTGCCGCCATGTGCGGAATCGTTGGCTACGTCGGCGGTCAGTCGGCGCTCGAAGTGGTGATCGCGGGCCTCAAGCGGCTCGAATACCGCGGCTACGACTCGGCGGGAGTCGCCGTGCTCTCCGACGGAGGGCTCGCCGCGGCCAAGAAGGCCGGGAAGCTCGTCAACCTGGAGAAGGAGCTGGTGGACCGCCCGCTGGCGAGCGGGTCCACCGGCATCGGACACACCCGGTGGGCCACCCACGGCGGCCCCACCGACGCGAACGCGCACCCGCACCTCGACAACGCGGGCCGCGTCGCCGTCGTCCACAACGGCATCATCGAGAACTTCGCGACCCTCAGGGCGGAGCTCGCCGACCGGGGCCACGACCTGCTGTCCGAGACGGACACCGAGGTCGTGGCCCATCTGCTCGCCGAGCAGTTCTCCTCCGTCGGCGACCTCGCCGAGGCCATGCGCCTGGTGTGCAAGCAGCTGGAGGGTGCCTTCACGTTGGTCGCCGTGCACGCCGACCAGCCGGACGTCGTCGTCGGCGCCCGGCGCAACTCCCCGCTGGTCGTGGGCGTCGGCGAGGGCGAGAACTTCCTCGCCTCCGACGTCTCCGCCTTCATCGCGCACACCCGCTCGGCCATCGAGCTCGGCCAGGACCAGGTCGTCGAGCTCACCCGTGACGGTGTCGTCGTCACCGACTTCGACGGCGCGCCCGCCGACGTACGGTCGTACCACATCGACTGGGACGCCTCGGCCGCCGAGAAGGGCGGTTACGCCTCCTTCATGCTCAAGGAGATCGCCGAGCAGCCCAAGGCGGTCGCCGACACCCTCCTCGGCCGGATCGGCGCCGACGGGCGCCTCCGCCTCGACGAGGTGCGCATCCCCGACGCCGTGCTCCGCGAGGCCGACAAGATCGTCGTCGTCGCGTGCGGCACCGCCTTCCACGCCGGGCTCATCGCCAAGTACGCGATCGAGCACTGGACCCGCATCCCCTGCGAGGTCGAGCTGGCGAGCGAGTTCCGCTACCGGGACCCGATCCTCGGCCAGCGCACCCTCGTCATCGCCATCTCCCAGTCCGGCGAGACCATGGACACCCTGATGGCGCTGCGGCACGCCCGCGAGCAGGGCGCGAAGGTCCTCGCCGTGTGCAACACCAACGGGTCGACCATCCCGCGCGAGTCCGACGCCGTGCTCTACACGCACGCCGGCCCCGAGGTCGCCGTCGCCTCGACGAAGGCCTTCCTCACCCAGCTCGTCGCCTGCTACCTGCTCGCGCTCTACCTCGGCCAGGTGCGCGGCACCCAGTGGGGCGACGAGATCCACGCCGTCGTCCGCGAGCTCGCCCGGATCGGGGACGAGGTCGAGCGGGTCCTGGAGACCATGGAGCCGGTACGCGAGCTCGCCCGGTCCCTCGCCGACAAGGACACCGTCCTGTTCCTCGGCCGGCACGTGGGCTACCCGGTCGCCCTGGAGGGCGCGCTCAAGCTCAAGGAGCTCGCCTACATGCACGCCGAGGGCTTCGCGGCGGGCGAGCTGAAGCACGGGCCGATCGCGCTCGTCGAGGAGGACCTCCCGGTCGTCGTGGTCGTCCCCTCGCCGCGCGGGCGGTCCGTCCTCCACGACAAGATCGTCTCCAACATCCAGGAGATCCGGGCCCGCGGCGCCCGCACGATCGTCATCGCCGAGGAGGGCGACGAGACGGTCGTCCCGTACGCCGACCACCTCATCCGCGTCCCGGCCACGCCTACGCTGCTCCAGCCGCTGGTCTCCACGGTGCCGCTGCAGGTGTTCGCCTGCGAACTGGCGACGGCCCGGGGCAACGAGGTCGACCAGCCGCGCAACCTGGCCAAGTCCGTGACGGTGGAGTGAGTGAGGCAGTGAGCAGATGATCATCGGGGTGGGGATCGACGTGGCGGAGATCGACCGCTTCGCCGCTTCGCTGGAGCGTACGCCGGGACTGCTGCAGCGCCTGTTCGTCGAACGGGAGCTGCTGCTCCCGAGCGGCGAACGGCGCGGCCCGGCCTCCCTTGCGGTCCGCTTCGCCGCCAAGGAGGCCCTGGCGAAGGCCCTCGGGGCACCGGGCAATCTGCACTGGACGGACGCCGAGGTGTACGTCGAGACCACCGGCCAGCCGCGCCTGCGGGTCCGCGGCACGGTCGCGGCGCGGGCCGCGGAGCTGGGCGTACGGCACTGGCACGTGTCGCTCAGCCATGACGCGGGAGTGGCGTCGGCGGTGGTGATCGCGGAGGGCTGAGCCGCGCGGCTCCTCCGTGTCCGCGGTGGAGGTGGCGCGGCGCGGGCCGAGCCGCCAGGGTGGGTGCCATGCGTACCGCTTATCGCGTGGAGACCGTACGGGCCGCCGAGGCCGAGCTGATGGCGCGGCTGCCCGAAGGGGCGTTGATGCAGAGGGCCGCCGCCGGGCTCGCCGCCGCGTGCTTCTCGCTGCTCGGGCGGGGCCGGGTGTACGGGGCGCGGGTCGTGCTGCTCGTCGGCAGCGGCGACAACGGGGGCGACGCGCTGTACGCCGGTGCCCGGCTCGCCCGGCGCGGCGCCGGGGTCACCGCCGTCCTGCTCGGCGCCCGCGCCCACGAGGGCGGGCTCGGGGCGCTCCGCGCGGCCGGCGGGCGGGTCGTCGGCGCGCACGACGACCCGTACGACGCGCTCGCCGCCGCCGATCTGGTCCTCGACGGGATCACCGGCATCGGCGGGCGCTGCGGGCTGCGCCCCGAGGCCGTGCCCGTGGCGCGGGCGGCGCGTGGTTCCGACGCCGTCGTGGTGGCCGTCGACCTGCCGAGCGGCGTGGACGCGGACACCGGGGAGGTCAGGGGTGAGGCGCTGCGGGCCGACGCGACGGTCACCTTCGGCACGTACAAGCCGGGGCTGCTCGTCGATCCGGCGCGCGAGTACGTGGGCGCGCTGCGGCTCGTCGACATCGGACTCGACGCGACCCTGCCCTCGGTGCCCGATCTGGAGGCGCTCCAGCACGAGGACGTGGCCCGGCTGCTGCCGGTGCCCGGCGCCGAGAGCGACAAGTACCGGCGCGGAGTCGTCGGCATCGTGGCCGGCTCCGCCCGCTACCCCGGCGCGGCCGTCCTCGCCGTCGAGGGCGCGCTGCGGGGCGGCGCGGGCGCGGTGCGGTACGTCGGTCCGGCCGGCGACGCCGTGATCGCGGCGCATCCCGAGACGCTGGTGCACGCCGGGCCCCCGGACAAGGCGGGGCGCGTCCAGGCGTGGGTCGTCGGGCCGGGGCTCGGTGACGGGCCCGGCGTGCCGGAGGTGCTGACCTCGGACGTGCCCGTCCTGGTGGACGCGGACGGGCTGCGCGACCTGCCGCCGGAGGCGGTCAAGGCGCGGACCGCGCCCACGCTGCTCACCCCGCACGCGGGGGAGGCGGCGGCGCTGCTCGGCGCGTCCCGCGAGGAGGTCGAGTCGGCCCGGCTGACGGCGGTCCGCGAACTCGCCGGGCGGTACGGGGCGACCGTCCTCCTCAAGGGTTCGACGACGCTGATCTGCGGGCCGGGCGGGGCGGGGCCGGTCCGGGTGAACCCCACGGGCACGTCCTGGCTCGCGACGGCCGGCAGCGGCGACGTCCTCTCCGGCCTGACCGGCTCCCTCCTGGCGGCGGGCCTGGGGGCCCTGGACGCCGCGTCCGTAGGCGCCTACCTCCACGGCCTCGCGGCCCGCCGGGCGTCGGGCGGAACGGCCCCGATCACCGCCACCGACGTAGCCACCGCCCTCCCCGCAACCTGGCACGACACCACCACCCCCTGACCCTCGGGAGGCGCCCCGCGAGGGGTGAGGTGAGGTGGGCTACACCGGGGTTACGTGGGGTGGGGGGCGATACCTGAGAGACTGGGCGCGATGACTCAGACAGCACAGACCCGCCGAGCCCGCGCCGAGATCGACCTCGGCGCGCTGCGTGCGAACGTCCGCACGCTGCGCGCCCGCGTCGCGCCCCACGTCCAGGTGATGGCCGTCGTCAAGGCCGACGCGTACGGACACGGGGCCGTCCCCTGCGCCCGCGCCGCACTGGCCGCGGGCGCGACGTGGCTGGGCACGGCGACCCCCCAGGAGGCCCTGGCCCTCCGCGCGGCCGGGCTGACCGAGCCGCGGATCCTGTGCTGGCTGTGGACCCCCGGCGACCCGTGGGACGAGGGCATCGAGGCCGGGCTCGACATGACCGTGAGCGGGATGTGGGCCCTGCGCGAGGTCGTCGAGGCCGCGGGCCGGACCGGCCGGCGCGCGCGGATCCAGCTCAAGGCGGACACCGGCCTCGGCCGCAACGGCTGCCAGCCCGCCGACTGGCCCGAACTCGTCGGCGAGGCCCTCAAGGCCGAGGCGCAGGGCCTCGTGAAGATCACCGGACTGTGGTCGCACTTCGCCTGCGCCGACGAACCCGGCCACCCGTCGATCCCCGCGCAGCTGGACGTCTTCCGGACGATGCTCGACCACGCCGAGAAGGCCGGCGTCGAGCCCGAGGTGCGGCACATCGCCAACTCGCCCGCCACGCTCACGCTGCCCGAGGCCCACTTCGACCTCGTCCGGCCCGGCATCGCCATGTACGGCGTGTCACCCGATCCGGTGGCGGTCGGACCCTCCGCCGCGTTCGGGCTGCGGCCCGTGATGTCGCTCAAGGCGACCGTGGCCCTGGTCAAGCACGTACCCGGCGGCCACGGCGTCTCGTACGGGCACCACTACACGACCCCCGGCGAGACCACGCTCGGACTGATCCCGGTGGGGTACGCGGACGGGATCCCGCGGCACGCGTCCGGGCGCGGGCCGGTCCTGGTCGGGGGCCGGATCCGGACCGTCGCGGGCCGGGTCGCCATGGACCAGTTCGTCGTCGACCTCGACGGCGACACACCCGAGCCGGGCGCCGAGGCCGTGCTGTTCGGGCCGGGCGACGGGGGCGAACCGACCGCCCAGGACTGGGCCGAGGCCGCCGACACCATCGCGTACGAGATCGTCACGCGCATCGGCGCACGCGTCCCGCGCGTCTACGTGGGCGAGTAGGCGGACAGGCGGACAGGCGAGCAGGCGGACTGGCGGACAGGCGAGTACGCGAGCAGAACTCAGGGAGGGAGGGCCGGCGTGGGCGACGAGACCTGGCGGCGCGCCGGCTGGGCCGGTGCCGCGATAGGCGTGCTGGCCGCCGGAGCGGCGGCCGGCGTCGCCGTCGAGCGGCTGACGGTGGGGCGTTCGGTACGGGAGAAGGCGCGGCTCGCGCTCGACGCCGAGGGCCCGTACGGCGCCCTGCGCGGCACGCCGGGGCGGGCCTTCGCCGAGGACGGCACCGCGCTCTACTACGAGGTCGACGAGATCGACCCCGAGGTGGCCGGGCCCCGCAGGCGACGCCTCTTCGGGCGCAGGGAGCCCGCCCCGGTCACCGTCGTCCTCAGCCACGGCTACTGCCTCAACCAGGACGCCTGGCACTTCCAGCGGGCCGCCCTGCGCGGGCTGGTCCGCACCGTGCACTGGGACCAGCGCAGCCACGGGCGCTCCGCGCGCGGGGTCGCCCAGTCCGGCCCGGACGCGGTGCCCGTCTCGATCGACGTACTGGGGCGCGACCTCAAGGCCGTCATCGACGCGGCCGCGCCCGAGGGGCCGCTGGTCCTCATCGGGCACTCCATGGGCGGCATGACGATCATGGCCCTCGCCGAGCTGTTCCCGGACCTCGTACGGCAGCGGGTGGTCGGCGTCGGCTTCGTGGGCACCTCGGCCGGCCGGCTCGGCGAGGTCAACTACGGGCTGCCGACCGCCGGCGTCAACGTGGTGCGCCGGGTGCTGCCCGGCGTGCTCCGGGCGCTCGGCTCGCAGGCGGAGCTGGTGGAGCGGGGCCGGCGGGCCACCGCCGACCTGTTCGCCGGGCTGATCAAGAAGTACTCGTTCTCCTCGAAGGACGTCGACCCGGCCGTCGCCCGGTTCGCCGAGCGGATGATCGAGTCCACCCCGATCGACGTCGTCGCCGAGTTCTATCCGGCGTTCGCCGAGCACGACAAGGCGGCCGCCCTGGCCGCCTTCCGCGAGCTCCCGGTGCTCGCCCTCGCCGGCGACCACGACCTGGTCACGCCCAGCTCGCACACCGAGGCCATCGCCGATCTGCTGCCGGACGCGGAGCTGGTCATCGTGCCCGACGCCGGGCACCTGGTGATGCTCGAACACCCGGAGGCGGTCACCGACCGGATCGCCGACCTGCTCGGGAGGGTGGGAGCGGTCCCCGTCCGCCGATAGGTAAGTTGGCGGACATGGACACTCCGCACACCCAGGCCACCCTCGAAGTGGACTCCCCCGAACGGATGCAGGAGCTCGGCCGGCGGCTGGCCGAGCTGCTGCGCCCCGGCGACCTCGTGATGCTCACCGGCGAACTCGGCGCCGGCAAGACCACGCTGACCCGCGGCCTCGGCGAGGGCCTGGGGGTGCGCGGCGCCGTCACCTCGCCGACCTTCGTCATCGCCCGCGTCCACCCGTCCCTGGTCGGCGGCCCGGCGCTGGTGCACGTCGACGCGTACCGGCTCGGCGGCGGCCTCGACGAGATGGAGGACCTGGACCTCGACGTGTCGCTGCCGGACTCGGTGGTCGTCGTCGAGTGGGGCGACGGCAAGGTCGAGGACCTGACCGACGACCGGCTGCACGTGCTGATCCACCGGGTGGTGGGGAACGCGGAGGACGCCGACGACGACCGGCGCACCGTCGTGCTCAACGGCATCGGCGCCCGCTGGGCGGCCGAGGACCTCGCGCTGGCCTGACCGTACGCCGAACGTACGTAGGTTCCGACAACCTGTCGGGAAAATGTTGCGCGGGTGCTCCGAGGCGTGGTGACATGGATGCACGAGCTGGTTAGGTGTACCTAACCTACGGGAGGCATGGATGGCGACGCCGGAGCGCGAGGACCGCACCGCGGACAGTGTCCCGATGAGAGACCTGCTGGCGTCGTGCGCCGCGGCGAGCGCGGTGTCGACCCCGCCGCGCCGCCCCGAGCCCTCGGAACACGAGGAGCCCGAGCCCGTACGCGACGAGGCCGCCTGAGCCACCCCCGGCCGAGGCACGGCCGGAAGGTGTCCCGGCGGCCTGCGCGCTCGGGGTCCCCAGGGTCTGTTCGTGGACTGTCCGTCCGTGGTCCGTCCGACGTGTCGGAGCCGGGCCCGCTCGGGGCCCCGGGGCCTGCCCGCGGCCTGTCCGGCGGCTCAGAGCCGGGCCCGCTCGGGGTCCCCATGGTCTGTCCGCGGTCGGTCCGTGGTCCGCCCGACGGATCAGAGCCGGACGGAGCCTAGGCGACGACGACGACCTTCGCGCCGATCGCCGCGAAGGTCCACAACGCGTCGCCGTCCGCCCGCTTCATCCGGATGCCGCCCGTCTTACGGGACGGGTCCGGCGTCGGCGTCGAGCCGTCCACGGCCGCGCTGAAGCCGATCGACACGTCCTGGACCGTCGCGAACCGCACGACGTGCTCGATCTGCACCCCGTCCGAGCCGCGCACCGCACCGGACCGGGAGGTCACCGCGTACGCGCCGGGCGCCGGGGACACCGTGCTCGGCATCACCGAGAAGGTGTGCGTGACCTGGTTCTTCGCGTTCACCAGCCACACCCGGCGCTCGCTGAGCGCGTACACCACCCGCTCGCCGGTGCCGGAGCCCGCGGGCAGCGCCAGCGGGTCCTTCGGCGGCTTCGGCCGGTCGCTCGCCGCGGCCGAGGGCGCCGTGCTCGGTGTCGTAGGCCGCGCCGCCAGCTCCGCCGGCGACGGCGCCGAGGCCGAGGCCTGATAGGCGAGGAAACCGACCGCGGCGAGGGCCGCCGCGGTGAGCCCGGCCACGAATCCCGAGCTGCTCCGTCCCACCGTGCGCCCACCTTCTGTCGTACGTACGTATCGGTGCCCGACCGTAGCAGCCGCCGCTGCCCGCCGCCGGGGCGCCGCCCCCGCCGCTCCGGCCCCGTAGGCTGTTCGCGTGCTCTTGCTCGCCATGGATACCGCCACACCCGCCGTCACCGTCGCCCTGCACGACGGCGACTCCGTCGTCGCCGAGTCGAGCCAGGTCGACGCGCGCCGCCACGGGGAGTTGCTGCTGCCCGCCGTCGACCGCGTCCTGAAGGAGGCCGGGTCGGCCCTCGACGCCGTGACCGGGCTCGTGGTCGGGGTCGGCCCCGGCCCGTACACCGGACTGCGCGTCGGCCTCGTCACCGCCGCCACCTTCGCCTCCGCGCTCGGCGTGCCCGTGCACGGCCTGTGTACCCTCGACGGGCTCGCCCACGCCTCCGGCATCCAGGAGCCCTTCGCCGTCGCCACCGACGCGCGGCGCAAGGAGGTCTACTGGGCGCGCTACGACGACTTCCGTACGCGCGTGACGGACGCGTCCGTCGACCGGCCCGCGGACATCGCCGAGGAGCTCGCCGGGCTGCCGGTGGTCGGCGCGGGCGCCGCGCTCTACCCGGAGGCGTTCCCGGACGCCCGGAAGCCCGAGCACCAGTCGGCCGCCGCGCTCGCCGCCCTCGCGGCCGAGAAGCTGGCCGCGGGCGCCGAGGGCTTCCTCGACCCGCTGCCGATGTACCTGCGCCGCCCCGACGCCCAGGTGCCGAAGAACTACAAGGTGGTCACTCCGAAGTGACGACCGTGCTCCGTGAGATGCGCTGGTGGGACCTGGTTCCCGTGCTCGCGCTCGAAGCCGAGCTCTTCCCCGAGGACGCCTGGTCGGAGGGGATGTTCTGGTCGGAGCTCGCGCACGCCCGCGGGCCGCGCGCGACCCGGCACTACGTCGTGGCCGAGGACGGGGCCGGCCGGCTCGTCGGCTACGCGGGACTGGCCGCCGCCGGCGGCCTCGGCGACGTGCAGACCATCGCCGTCGCCCGCGACCAGTGGGGCACCGGTCTCGGTGCCCGGCTCCTCACCGACCTCCTGCAGGCGGCGACCTCCTTCGAGTGCGAAGAGGTGCTGCTCGAAGTGCGCGTGGACAACACCCGGGCCCAGAAGCTCTACGAGCGCTTCGGCTTCGAGCCGATCGGCTTCCGCCGCGGCTACTACCAGCCCGGCAACGTGGACGCGCTCGTGATGCGACACACCGTTCAAGGAACAGAGACTGATTCAGATGGCTGCTGACGAACCGCTCGTACTCGGCATCGAGACCTCCTGCGACGAGACCGGCGTCGGCATCGTCCACGGGACCACCCTGCTCGCCGACGCCATCGCCTCCAGCGTCGACACCCACGCCCGCTTCGGCGGCGTCGTGCCCGAGATCGCCTCCCGCGCCCACCTGGAGGCCATGGTCCCGACCATCGAGCGCGCCCTGAAGCAGGCCGGGGTCTCCGCCAAGGACCTCGACGGCATCGCCGTCACCGCCGGGCCCGGCCTCGCGGGCGCGCTGCTCGTCGGGGTGTCGGCGGCCAAGGCGTACGCGTACGCCCTCGGCAAGCCGCTCTACGGCGTCAACCACCTCGCCTCGCACATCTGCGTCGACCAGCTGGAGCACGGCCGGCTGCCCGAGCCGACGATGGCGCTGCTGGTCTCCGGCGGCCACTCCTCGCTGCTGCTCTCCAGCGACATCACCGCCGACGTGCGGCCCATGGGCGCGACCATCGACGACGCCGCCGGCGAGGCCTTCGACAAGATCGCCCGCGTGCTCGACCTGGGCTTCCCGGGCGGCCCGGTGATCGACCGGCTGGCCAAGGAGGGCGACCCGGCCGCCATCGCGTTCCCGCGCGGTCTGACCGGCGCCAAGGACCCCGCCTACGACTTCTCCTTCTCCGGTCTGAAGACCGCCGTGGCCCGCTGGATCGAGGCCAAGCGGAACGCGGGCGAGGAGGTGCCGGTCCGGGACGTCGCCGCGTCCTTCCAGGAGGCCGTCGTCGACGTGCTCACACGCAAGGCCGTACGCGCCTGCAAGGACGAGGGCGTGGACCACCTGATGATCGGCGGCGGCGTGGCCGCCAACTCGCGCCTGCGCGCCCTCGCCGAGGAGCGCTGCGAGCGGGCCGGCATCCGGCTGCGGGTGCCGCGGCCGGGCCTGTGCACCGACAACGGCGCCATGGTCGCCGCCCTCGGCGCCGAGATGGTCGCGCGCGGGCGGGCCGCGTCCGACCTGGAGCTGTCGGCGGACTCCTCGCTGCCGGTGACCGAGTCGCACGTGCCCGGGGCGGCGCACGCCCACGACCACGTGCACGAGGTCAGCAAGGAGAACCTCTACCCGTGACGGCCGTGACCACGGTGACCCTGATGTGGGAGGCGCGCGCGGCCGAGGGCCGCGGCGCCGAACTCCTCGCCTGGGCGCGGGCGCGGGAGCTGCCGGTCGAGCCGCTGCGCCGCGAGACCTTCCGGGCGCCGGGGGACCGGGTCCTGGTCCTCACCTGGTGGGAGACGCCGGACGGACTCGACGCCGAGCTGCCGGAGCTGCCGGAGCCCGACCCGGCCCTGATCTCCCGTCCGGTGCACCGCTGGCGCTTCGAATCGGTCGGATAGTCGTACCGGAAGCAACCTTTCGTTCCCCTCGGGCATCCCACAGCGCGTGAAGAAGACCCTCGCGCTGTGGGCGGCGCTGACCGCCGTGGCTCTGTTCGCGACCGGCTGCACGACCGCCGACGCCGACGCGCCGGCCGCCTCGACGTCCGGCTCCGTGACCCCCTCGGCCGGGACCGGGACCGGGGCCCCCGGCGTTCCGGCGACCCGGGACCCGCGCCCCGCCGCCTACGCGAAGTGGGGCCTGAAGCCCTTGGCGCCCCCGCCGGCCCCGCCCGCGAAGAAGCCCGTCACGCGCGCGGCCGGCCAACCCGTCCCGGTCGTCAGCGACATCGCGACGGACGAGAAGATCGTCTTCATCACCATCGACGACGGCGCGGAGAAGGACCCGGAGTTCCTCGCGATGATGCGGGACCTCAAGGTGCCGGTGACGATGTTCCTCACCGACTCCGCGATCCGCGCCGACTACCGGTACTTCGACCCGCTGGTCGCCCAGGGCCACGGCGTCGCCAACCACACCCTCACCCACCCCAACCTGCGCACCCTCTCGGCGGACGCCCAGCGCCGGGAGATATGCGGCCAGCAGGACCGGCTCACCGCCGAGTACGGGAAGCGGCCGCGGCTCTTCCGCCCGCCGTACGGCAACTGGAACGAGGCCACCCGGGCCGCCGCCGGGCAGTGCGGCCTGGACGCGATCGTGCTGTGGCGCGAGTCCATGCAGATCCAGAACATGCAGTACCAGCGCGGCGACCGGAAGCTGCACCCCGGCGACATCATCCTGGCCCACTTCCGGGGCCCGTCCGAGCTCAAGGGCCGGACGATGACGCAGATGACGGCCAACCTGCTGCGGCACATCCAGGAGCAGGGCTTCACCGTGGCGCGCCTGGAGGACTACCTCTAGGACGCCGCCGGAGGCCGGCTCGGAGAACTCCCGGAAAGCCCCCGGAAAGGCCCCCGGAAAGGCCCGCGGAAGACCCCCGGAAGGACCCCCCGAAGGACCCTCGGAAAAAACCTCGGAGTGGTGTCGATGCGGGGCCCTCCCGATCGACGTATGAGTGGGAAGGCGGGGAACGGCCCCGCCACCGCACCCGAGGAGTCACCGTGCCCCGCTACCTGTCGCTCGTGCGCATCGAGGAGAACACCATCGACATGGCGTCCGCCGACCCCGGCTTCGAGGAGCGCATGGGCGCGCTCTTCGAGGAGATCACCAAGGCCGGCGCCATGGTCGACACGGCCGGGCTCAAGCCCACCGCCGAGAGCACCCGGATCACCTGGCAGGACGGGAAGCTGTCGTACACCGACGGCCCCTTCACCGAGACCAAGGAGGTCGTCGGCGGCTACGCCATGCTGCAGTGCAAGGACATGGCCGAGGCGCTCGAGTGGGGGAAGCGCTTCCTGGAGGTCCACCCGCCGCACTGGACCGTGGGCCTGGAGGTCCGCGAGGTCGAGGAGATGCCGGGCGGCTGAGACCGGGTGCGCTGTCGGTGCGGTGTGCTGTCATGTGAAGCGTGACGGCACACCGCACCGACAGCAGGGACGCGGTCCGGCGCACCCTGGACACGGTCTTCCGGATGGAGTCGGCCCGGATCATCGCCACCGTGGCGCGGATCGTCCGTGACGTGGGGATCGCCGAGGAGATCGCCCAGGACGCGCTCGTCGCCGCCCTGGAGCAATGGCCGGAGTCGGGCGTCCCGGACCGGCCCGGGGCCTGGCTGACGGCCACGGCCAAGCACCGCGCGGTCGACCTGGTGCGGCGCCGCGAGACGTACGCGCGGAAGCTCGCGGAGGCCGGGCGCGAGCTCGTGGAGGAGGCGTACGACCCCGAGCCCTCCGGGCCCGGGGACATCGACGACGACGTGCTGCGGCTGGTCTTCACGGCCTGCCACCCGGTGCTCTCCGCCGAGGCCCGTACGGCGCTGACCCTGCGGCTCGTCGGCGGACTGCGCACGGACGAGATCGCCCGCGCGTTCCTGGTGCCCGAGCCGACGGTCGCGCAGCGGATCGTGCGCGCCAAGCGGACGCTCGCGAAGGCGGGGGTCGCCTTCGAGGTGCCGTACGGGGCGGACCGGGCGGCCCGGCTCGGCTCGGTCCTGGAGGTCATCTACCTGATCTTCAACGAGGGGTACGCGGCAACGGCCGGCGACGACCTGCTCCGCCCCGCCCTGTGCGAGGACGCGCTGCGGCTCGCCCGGCAGCTCGCCGCGCTGATGCCGAAGGAGGGCGAGGTCCACGGACTCGCCGCCCTGCTGGAGATCCAGGCCTCGCGGACGGCGGCCCGGACGGGGCCGGACGGGGAGCCGGTGCTGCTCGCGGACCAGAACCGGCGGCGGTGGAACCGGCTGCTGATCCGGCGCGGCTTCGCGGCCCTGGAGCGGGCCGTCGAGGCGGGCGGCGCGAACGGCCCGTACGCGCTGCAGGCCGCCGTCGCCGCCTGTCACGCGCGGGCGGCCACGTACGAGGAGACGGACTGGCAGACCATCGCCGCGCTCTACGGGCGGCTCGCCGCCGTCGCGCCCTCCCCGGTGGTGGAGCTCAACCGGGCGGTCGCCGTGTCCATGGCCGAGGGCCCGGAGGCGGGCCTGGCCCTGGTCGACGCCCTGGCCGACGCACCGGCCCTGTCCGGCTACCACCTGCTGCCGAGCGTCCGCGGCGACCTGCTGTCCCGCCTGGGCCGCACGACGGAGGCCCGCGCGGAATTCGAACGCGCCGCCGCCCTCACCCGCAACGAGCGGGAGAGGGCCCTGCTGAGGGAGAGGGCGGCGAGAGCGGGGGAGTAGGCGGGGCCGGGCCCGCGGCGGACGGGGCGGTGGGCGGCGCGGCGCGGGGGGCCCGGAGCCCGCGGACGGGGTGCTGCCGGCGCGGGCGGCCGGGTCCTGCGGACGGACGGTGGGCAGCGCGGACGGGTGGGGACTCGGGGGCGGGGCGCTGGGCGGCGCGGGCGGGCCCGGGGCCCGCGGACGGGGTGCCGGCCGGCGCGGGCGGTCGGGGCCTGCGGACGGGCGGTGGGCAGCGCGGACGGGTGGGGGCTCGTGGACTGGGTGCTGGGCGGCGCGGGCGGGCCCGGGGACCGCGGACAGGGTGCTGCCGGCGCGGGCGGTCGGGGCCTGCGGACGGGCGGTGGGCAATGCGGACCGGCGGGGGCTCGCGGACGGGGCGCCGGGCGGCGCGGCCGGCCGGGGCCTGCGGACGGGGTGCTGGGCTGCGCGGGCGGGCCCGGGGCCTGCGGACGGGCGGTGAGTGGGGAGAAGGGCACGCCCTAGGCTTCTCGGCATGTCGAATCTGCCACCGCCCCCGCCGTCGCCCGCCGAGTTCCGGAGCCGGCCCGATCGGGAGGCGCGGCTCGCCGAACGGGCGCTGGTGCTGGACGTGCTCGGGCGCCGGCTGCTCGGGATCGGGCGGCTGACGCTGTTTCTGGTGTGGCTGCTGCTCCTGGAGTTCGGCTGGGGGCTCGTCGGGATCGCTCTGGCCGCCTTCGGCGGCGGCGGAGGGGCCGATCCGCTCACCCTGCTGTTCGGACTGTTCTGCGGGATCGCCGGGATCTGCGCCCTGACCCCGGCCGTCTGGATGACCGTGCGCGGTGTGCTGCGCGACCGGGTCGCCCGCGAGCGGCTCGTGCAGTGGGCCGTGCTCGACTCCGACCCCCCGACCGACGCCCGGCTCCGCGCTCCCGTGCTGAGCGCCTGCTGGCTGCTGCTGTCCTTCGCCCTGTGCGCGACGGGCCTCTGGGCCTCGTTCGCGGTCGCGGCCCACACCACGCGGGACAACGGCGGTTACCCGCTCGTCGTCTACGGCATGGGCGCCGGCCTCGGCCTCTGGATCACCGGCCTGATCGGCCTCGCGAAGGCCGTCGCGCACTACCGCCTGGCGATCCGCCTCACCGGCCGGCCGGGTGTCCGATCAACATCGTCGGGGCTCCCGCGACCCGAGTGAGCAGGACCGTCGCCGCGTGGGGGCCCTTGGGCTTCACCTTGCGGCGGATCTCCTCGGGTTCGACGGCCGAGCCGCGCTTCTTGACCGTGAGGATGCCGACCTCGCGCTCCCGCAGCAGGGCCTTCAGCTTCTTGAGGTTGAAGGGGAGTTCGTCGGTGATCTCGTAGGCGGCGGCGTACGGGGTCGGGGTGAGCGTGTCGGCCGTGACGTACGCGATGGTCTCGTCGATCAGGCCGCCGTCGAGCTCCCGGGCCACGTCGGCGACCAGGTGGGCGCGGATGACCGCGCCGTCCGGCTCGTAGAGGTAGCGGCCGACCGGGCGGACCGGGGGGTCGGGCAGGCCCTGGCCGAGCAGGGACGTGCCGGCGGGCAGGAGGGTCGCGCGGCGGGCGCCGGGTTCGGTGCCGAACCACAGCACGGCCTCCTTCACGTCGCCGCCGTCCGAGATCCACTCCGCCTCGGCCTCCTCCGGCACGGCCTCGTGCGGGACGCCGGGGGCGATCTTGAGGGCGGCGTGCGGGGCCTTGCGGGCCGCTTCCACCGCCCAGGAGAGCGGCGGCGAGTAGGCCTCGGGGTCGAAGACCCGGCCGCGGCCGCCGCGCCGTGCCGGGTCGACGAAGACCGCGTCGTACGGGCTGGTGTCGATCTCCGTCACGTCCGCGCAGCGCACCTCGATCAGGTCCGCGAGCCCGAGCGCGGCCGCGTTCGCCCGGGCCGCCGCCGCGGTGACCGGGTCGCGGTCGACGGCGAGGACCGAGATCCCGGCGCGGGCCAGCGCGACCGCGTCGCCGCCGATGCCGGAGCAGAGGTCCGCCACGCTGCCGACGCCGAGCGCCTTCAGCCGGGCCGCCCGGTAGGCGCCGACGCTCGCCCGGGTGGACTGCTCGACGCCGTTGGGCGTGAAGTACATCCGGTACGCGTCCTCGGCCCCGAACTTGGCGACCGCCCGCTGCCGCAGCCGGGCCTGCCCGAGCGCCGCCGAGACGAGTTCGGCGGGGTGGTCGCGGCGCAGCCGGGAGGCGACCGCCAGCTCCTGGGCGGGGTCGTAGTCGCGCAGCGCGTCGAGGAGGGCCTGCCCCTCGGGTGCGAGCAGGGCGGTGAAGGCGGCGAGATCGGTCACCCGTCCCATTGTGCTGGTCGGGGGAGGTGTGGGCCGCCCGGGGGATGGTGCGGGCCCGCCGGTGGTGTCGGCGCCCCGGAGGGGCGTGGCGCTGACAGGATGCGGCGCCATGCAGCTAGTACGACAAAAAGAACAGAAGGTCGTGTTCCGGTCCGTACGGACGGTCGGGGCCGTCCTGCTGGTCGCCGCGCTCGGCTCCGCCTGCGCCGACCCGGGGGCCGGCGATCAGCCCGAGCCCGCGAAGCCGGCCGCCGGTCAGCAGCGCGCGGAAGGCGCGGCCGCCGCGCTGAACGCGTATGTCGAACGGGTCCGCAAGGCGCGCGCCGCCCGGGTCGCCGCGGCCAGGAAGTGGGGCCTGGCCAAGCCCCCGCTCGACGCGCCCGAGCCGCCCGCGGTGAAGCCGAGGATCACCACCCGCAAGGGCTTCGAGACCGACGGGGAGGGCCTGCCGCCGGTCTTCACCACCGTGCCGACCAAGCAGAAGGTCGTCTTCCTGACGATCGACGACGGGGCGGAGAAGGACCCCGAGCTGCTGCGCATGATGAGCGACCTGAAGATCCCGTACAGCGCGTTCCTCAGCAATTACCTGGTCAAGGACGACTACGGCTACTTCGAGAAGATGCGGGACTCCGGGGTGTCCCTGCACAACCACACCCTGACCCACCCCTATCTGCCCGGCCTCGACTACGACGCCCAGAAGCGGCAGATCTGCGGGATGCAGGACATCATGCAGAAGCAGTTCGGCACACGGCCTCCGCTCTTCCGCCCGCCGTACGGCAACTACAACGAGGACACCCTGCGCGCGGCGAAGTCCTGCGGCGTCAAGGCGGTCCCGCTGTGGGCGTCCGAGGCCTTCGTCGACCACATGGAGTGGCGCGAGTGGGACCGGGACCTGCACCCGGGCGACATCATCCTGACGCACTTCCGGGGCAAGCACGACTGGAAGGGCACGATGCCGGACATGATCCGGAGGGTGCTGAAGACCGTCACGGACAAGGGGTACGCGGTGGCGAAGCTCGAGGACTACGTATGAGCCGGGCGCGCCGGCTGACCGCCGCCCTGGCCCTGACCGGCGCGCTGTTCGCCCTGCCGGCGTGCGCGTCCTCGGTCGACCCGATCGAGCGGCTCGGCCGCAAGGCGGCCGAGAAGGTCTCCCCGCGGCCGCACCGCGACCGGGCGGCCCGCCCGCCGGCGGCCGGACCCTCCGCGCCTTCCGCGCCCCCCGCGTCGGCCACGCCTTCGGACCCGTCCCCGCCCGCGGCCCGGCCCGGGTCCCGGCCCGCGTCCTCGCTCGTACGGAACCACGAGCTCCGCCCGGGCGTTCCCCCGGAGAGCGGTGAGGTGAGCGCGGTCGTTCGCGCCACGGGGTCGTGAATTGGCACTCCGCTTGACCGAGTGCTAATCGCGGTCATAGTCTCGGCTCTGGCACTCCCCACAGGAGAGTGCCAACACAGCGACGGGCAGGTCCGGCACCCGCGACGACGGATCCACCTGGTCGCCACCTCAGACAGTTAACCCCGTGAGATCTCCGAAGGGGGAGGTCGGATCGTGACGACCACCAGCTCCAAGGTTGCCATCAAGCCGCTCGAGGACCGCATCGTGGTCCAGCCGCTCGACGCCGAGCAGACCACCGCCTCTGGCCTGGTCATTCCGGACACCGCGAAGGAGAAGCCCCAGGAGGGCGCCGTCCTCGCCGTGGGTCCGGGCCGCTTCGAGAACGGCGAGCGCCTGCCGCTCGACGTCAAGGTCGGCGATGTCGTGCTCTACAGCAAGTACGGCGGCACCGAGGTGAAGTACAACGGCGAGGAGTTCCTCGTCCTCTCGGCTCGCGACGTGCTCGCGATCATCGAGAAGTAAGTCACCAAGGCACCTGAACCAGATGCTTTGAGCTGCGCCCCTGACCCCCTGGTATCTCCGCGGGCGTTCAGGGGCGCGGTTTTTTCTACGATTTCCGAGAGGGCTGAATCGCTCCCATGGCGAAGATCCTGAAGTTCGACGAGGACGCCCGTCGCGCCCTTGAGCGCGGCGTCAACAAGCTGGCCGACACGGTGAAGGTGACGATCGGCCCCAAGGGTCGCAACGTCGTCATCGACAAGAAGTTCGGCGCCCCCACCATCACCAACGACGGTGTCACGATCGCCCGCGAGGTCGAGATCGAGGACCCGTACGAGAACCTCGGCGCCCAGCTGGTGAAGGAGGTGGCGACCAAGACCAACGACATCGCGGGTGACGGCACCACCACCGCCACCGTGCTCGCCCAGGCCCTGGTCCGCGAGGGTCTGCGCAACGTCGCCGCCGGCGCCTCCCCGGCCGCCCTGAAGAAGGGCATCGACGCCGCCGTCAAGGCCGTCTCCGACGAGCTGCTCGCCACCGCGCGCCCGATCGACGACAAGTCGGACATCGCCGCCGTCGCCGCGCTCTCCGCGCAGGACCAGCAGGTCGGCGAGCTCATCGCCGAGGCGATGGACAAGGTCGGCAAGGACGGTGTCATCACCGTCGAGGAGTCCAACACCTTCGGCCTGGAGCTCGACTTCACCGAGGGCATGGCCTTCGACAAGGGCTACCTGTCCCCGTACATGGTGACCGACCAGGAGCGTATGGAGGCCGTCCTCGACGACCCGTACATCCTGATCAACCAGGGCAAGATCTCCTCCATCCAGGACCTCCTGCCGCTGCTCGAGAAGGTCATCCAGGCCGGTGGCTCCAAGCCGCTGCTGATCATCGCCGAGGACGTCGAGGGCGAGGCCCTCTCCACCCTCGTCGTCAACAAGATCCGTGGCACCTTCAACGCCGTCGCCGTCAAGGCGCCCGGCTTCGGTGACCGCCGCAAGGCGATGCTCCAGGACATGGCCACCCTCACCGGTGCCACCGTCATCTCCGAGGAGGTCGGCCTCAAGCTCGACCAGGCCGGTCTGGACGTGCTGGGCACCGCCCGCCGCGTGACCGTCTCCAAGGACGACACCACGATCGTGGACGGCGCCGGCTCCTCCGAGGACGTCCTCGGCCGCGTCAACCAGATCAAGGCCGAGATCGAGGCCACGGACTCCGACTGGGACCGCGAGAAGCTCCAGGAGCGCCTCGCGAAGCTGGCCGGCGGCGTGTGCGTGATCAAGGTCGGCGCCGCCACCGAGGTGGAGCTGAAGGAGAAGAAGCACCGTCTGGAGGACGCCATCTCCGCGACCCGCGCCGCGGTCGAGGAGGGCATCGTCTCCGGTGGTGGCTCCGCGCTCGTCCACGCCGTCAAGGTCCTCGAGGGCAACCTCGACAAGACCGGCGACGAGGCGACCGGTGTCTCCGTCGTCCGCCGCGCCGCCGTCGAGCCGCTGCGCTGGATCGCCGAGAACGCCGGCCTCGAGGGCTACGTCATCACCGCGAAGGTGGCGGAGCTCGACAAGGGCCAGGGCTTCAACGCCGCGACCGGCGAGTACGGCGACCTGGTCAAGGCCGGCGTCATCGACCCGGTGAAGGTGACGCGCTCCGCTCTGGAGAACGCCGCCTCGATCGCCTCCCTGCTCCTCACCACCGAGACCCTCGTGGTGGAGAAGAAGGAGGAGGAGCCGGCGGACCACGGCCACGGCCACGGTCACGGCCACTCCCACTGACGTCCGAACGTCAAGGCCTGACGCCTGAACGTCACGAGGCCCGGTGCTCCCGTCGCGGGAGCACCGGGCCTCGCCCGTGCCCGCGGGCGCTCAGGCCTCCACGGCCCCCAGCTGCCCCATCAGCCCGAGCAGGTCGTACTGCCACCATCCCTCCACGATCTTCCCGTCGTCCCGGAAGCGGTGGATGACCGCGCCGGTCATGGACACCCTCATGCCGGTGGGCTGCAGGCCCATGAAGTCCCCGGTGTGGGTGCCCTGCCAGCTCCAGCGGGTGCAGACCCGGTCGCCCTCGGCGATCTGGTCCTCCACCGTGAAGGAGAAGTCGAAGCCGCCCCGCCACATCTCGATCTCGCGCCGCATGGCGTCCATGCCGATGGTGTCCTGCTCGTTGGTCGGGTCGTGGTCGTGATAGCCCTCGGCGATCACCTCGTCGAGCAGCGCCAGCTCCGGCTCGTCGGCGAGCATCTCGAAGAAGCGCCGGGCGTTGGCCTTGTACAGCGCCTCGTCCCGCACCACGTCGAGGTCCGTGAAGGTCGGCATCTCGTCGCAGAGCGCCACCATCTCCCGGAAGATCCGATCGGTCTCGGGGAGCTGCGAATTGCGCATGGCCACGTCGTACGAGGGGAATTCGACGATCTCCACGACATGCGAGGCGTCGGAGCGGTCCTTGCCGACCATGCTGTGCGTGGCGGTGCGCCTGCCCTTGGTCTGCTCGACCCACCGGTCCATGAGCCGGTTCAGCCCGTCGACGTCGCTGGTCTTGCAGTCGATGATCTGTACGAAGGTCATGGCGCCTCCCGGAGCCGCTCCCGGACCGCTCGAACCCTTCCATTTTAGGTCCGGGGGGCCGGAGTGCCCTGGCAGCACGGGGCGCATGCCTTCCGGTCGCCCTCGAAGAGGCCGGCCGACTACGCCGAGCGCTGCAGGTCCGAGGCCCGTACCTCCTCCGCGAACGGCTCCCCCCGGCCGTACCGGGCCACCTCCTCCAGGGCCTGGTCGGCCATGCGGTGGAGTTCGTTGCCGAGGGAGCCGGCGACGTGCGGGGTGAGGAGGACGTTGGGGAGGTCGTAGAGCGGGGAGTCCGGCGGGGGGAGTTCGGGGTCCGTGACGTCGAGGATCGCGTGCAGGCGGCCCGAGCGGAGGTGGGGGAGCAGGGCGTCCTCGTCGACGAGGGAGCCGCGGGCGGTGTTGATCAGGGTCGCGCCGTCGGGCATCGCGGCGAGCTGCGCGGCGCCGATCATGCGGTGGGTGGCGGGGAGTTGGGGCGCGTGGACCGAGACGACCGTGCTGCGGGCGCACAGTTCGTCGAGGCCCACCAGCTCGACGCCGGGCGGTGGGGCCGTCACGTACGGGTCGTAGAGGAGGACCCGGAGGTCGAAGGGGCGGAGCAGGTCGAGGACCCGGCGGCCGATGCGGGAGGCGCCGACGATGCCGACGGTCCTGCGGTAGTTGCCCCAGCCGGCGGATTCGGTGAGCCAGGCCTGGTCGGTGCGGAGCGCGGCGTACCGCTGGGCGGAGCGCAGCACCTGCTTCCCGGCGAGGAGGATCGCGGCGAGCGTGTACTCGGCGACGGGCAGCGCGTTGGCGGCCGCCGCCGAGGTGACGCGGATGCCGCGGTCCCAGCAGGCGTCGGTGATGTGGTGCTTGACCGAGCCGGCCGCGTGGACGACGGCCTTGAGGCGCGGGGCGCGACCCAGGACCTCGGCGGTGAGCGGGGTGGCGCCCCAGCAGGTGAGGAGGAGCTCGGCCTCGGCGAGGGCCGCGGCCACCTCGGGGGTGGGCGCCGTCAGGTCGTGGCCGACCAGGTGCGGGTCGGTGCGGGTGAGCCCGGCGAGCCGGGCCCGGTGGTCCTCGGTGAGGAGGCGTTCGGCGACGCCCGGGCCCATCGCGAGGAGGAGGGAGGGGCGGTTGTCGGTGGTCGGGTGCATCGTGGGACCTGTGTTCCTCACTTGACGCTGCCGGCGGTCAGACCCGCCTTCCAGTGGCGCTGGAGGGAGACGAAGGCGACGACCAGGGGGATGACGGCGAGCAGGGATCCGGTGACGACGAGGGGGTAGAAGTCGGGTTCGGCGTGGGCGTTGCTGTTCCACGCGTAGAGGCCGAGGCTCAGCGGGAAGAGCTTCTGGTCGGAGAGCATCACCAGGGGGAGGAAGAAGTTGTTCCAGATCGCGGTGAACTGGAAGAGGAAGACGGTCACGAAACCGGGCATGACCATGCGGAGCCCGATGGACCAGAAGGTCCGCAGCTCACCGGCCCCGTCGATACGGGCGGCCTCCAGGGCCTCGTCGGGTATGTAGCCGGCGCTGAAGACCCGGGCGAGGTAGACGCCGAAGGGGTTGACGAGGACGGGGACGAGCACGGCCCAGTAGGTGTTGACGATGCCCACCTCGCTGGCGAGCAGGTACATGGGCAGCGCGAGGGCCGTGGTGGGGACGAGCACGCCGAGCAGCACGACGCCGAACAGCTTCTCCTTGCCCCGGAAGTCGTACTTGTCGAAGGCGTAGCCGGCGGCGACGCTGATCAGCGAGCAGGCGAGGGCGCCGAGGCCCGCGTAGAGCAGGCTGTTCAGGTACCAGTGGAAGTAGACGCCGTCGTTGTAGGTGGCGAGCCGGGAGAGGTTGCCGCCGAGGTCGAAGCCCTCGAAGGAGAAGGCGTTTCCGGCGAGGAGCCCGCCCGCGTCCTTGGTGGCGGCGGTCAGCAGCCAGACGAGGGGGAAGACCATGTAGACGACGGCGAGGAGGAGGGCGCCGTTGACGGCCGTCGTCGACATCCAGACGGAGCGGGTGCGGGCGGTACGGGGGGTGCTCACGCGGTCTTCCCCTTCCGGCGGCCGGTCAGGCGGGTGACGGCGAAGGAGAGCAGTGCGGCCGTCAGGGCGAGCAGGACGGACGCGGCCGCGGCGAGGCCGTAGTCGTTCCGGTCGAACGCGGCGGTGTAGGCGTACATGTTGGGGGTCCAGGTCGAGGTGACGGCCGAGCCGGTGCCCTTGTTGAGGATGAGCGGCTCGGTGAAGAGCTGGAGCGATCCGATGACGGTGAAGAGGGCGACCATCGCCAGGGACGCCTTGATCAGCGGGAGTTTGATGGCGAGGGCGGTCCGCCAGGCGCCGGCGCCGTCGACGGTGGCGGCCTCCAGGACGGAGCGGTCGATGGCCTGCAGGGCGGCGTAGAAGATCACCATGTTGTAGCCGAGCCACTCCCACAGCGCGATGTTGACGACGGAGGGGAGGGAGCCCTCGGGGGAGAAGAAGTCGAAGCCGACGCCGCCGGTCTCCATGGCCTGGACGACCGGGCTGAGCTGGGGCGTGTAGAGGTAGACCCAGATCAGCGCGGCGATGATGCCGGGGACGGCGTGTGGCAGGAAGAGCGCGAGCTGGAAGAAGCGGCGGGCGCGGGCCAGCGTGGAGTCGAGCAGCAGGGCGAGGCCGAGGGCCCCGGCGAGCAGCAGCGGAATGTAGAGCAGGCAGTATCCGAGCAGCACGCCGAAGCCCTCGCGGAAGGCCCGGTCACCCAGCGCCGCGGTGTAGTTGTCGAGTCCGCTGAAGACGGTCTCGGTGCCGCCGAAGCCGAGTCCCGACTGCTTCTCGGTGAAGAGGCTGAGCCAGACCGCGTAGCCGATCGGCACCACCATCACCGCGGTGAAGAGCAGGAAGAACGGGGTCAGCAGGGTCGCCGCCGCGCGGGTGCGGGCCTTCACCGGGTCAGCCCTCGACCTTCAGGCCGCGCTTGGTGAGTTCGGCGACGGTGGCGTCGTGGCCGGCCTTGATCGCGTCGGTGATGCCGGGGCCGCCCTTGGCGATCCTGCCGAACTGGTCCTTGATGGTGGTGTTGGTGGTGCCGGTGGTGGGGCCCCACGCCCAGTTCTCGTCGATGGAGGCGCCGGCCTCCTCGAAGAGGGCGTAGATGTCCTGGCCGCCGTAGTAGCTCGCGTCGAAGACCGACTTGGCGACCGGGCGCAGCGCGGTGGCGGCGGGGAAGGCACTGGAGGTGCCGGAGGAGATACGGGCCTTCACGCCGGCCTCGGTGGTGGACATCCACTCGGCGAACTCGACGGCCGCGGCCTTCTTGTCGCTGTCCTTGGTCACGGCGAAGGAGGTGCCGCCGAGCATGCCGCTGGCGGGGGTGCCCCAGTTCGGCATGGGGGCGACGGCCCACTTGCCGCTCTGCTCGGGCAGGGTGCCCTTGAGGACGCCCGCGCCCCAGGAGGCGCCGAGGTAGCCGATGGTGGTGCCGTTCTTGAGGGAGCCGGTCCACTCGGGGCTGAAGGAGGCGTTCTTGTGGACGAGGTCGGCGTCGAGGAGGCCCTGCCAGTAGGCGGCGACCTTGGTGGTGGCCGGGTCGGTCGTGTCGATCTTCCAGGTGTCGTTCTCGGCCTTGAACCACTGGGCGCCCGCCTGCCAGGCCATGGCCTCGAAGGTGGTGGGGTCGTCGGGGAAGAAGGTGGCGATGCGGGTCTTGGCGTCGGCCTTCCGCACCTTCTCCGCGGCCGACCTGAACTCGTCCCAGGTCTTGGGGACGGCGACCTGGTACTTCGCGAAGAGGTCCTTGCGGTAGTAGAAGGCCTGCGGGGCGGCGTCGAAGGGCACCGCCCAGGTCTTGCCGCCGAGGGTGGTGAGGTCCACGGCCTGCGGCAGCAGCTTGGCGCGGTCCTGCTCGGTGAACTCGCCGCCGATGTCCTGCAGCGCGCCGGAGGAGACGAACTCGGGGAGCGAGGAGTACTCGATGGAGACCAGGTCGGGGGCGTTGCCCGCCTTCACCGCGTTGGAGATCTTGGCGTAGCCGCCGGCGGTGCCGGAGGGGATCTCCTCGAACTTCACCTGGATGTTCTTGTGGGAGGCGTTGAAGGCCTGGACGACGTCCTTGGAGCCCTTGGCCCAGCCCCAGAAGGTGATGGTGACCGGCTCGTTCGCGGTGCCCTTGCCGGCGTCGGCACCACCACCGCCGCCGCAGGCCGTGAGAACGGCCAGGGCGGTGGCGGTGCCGGCCATGACGCGGGCGGCTCTGCTCCGGGGATTCCAACTACGGCTCACGGCACGGCTCCTGACACGGGGGCGTGGACGGGGATGGCCGTGATCCTGGGGCGCTTCCTGAGCGAAGTCAAGAGCGAAAGATTGATTGATCGAAAAAAGATCAGACCGATCGTGGTGCGGTTGCCTCCGCGCCCGCCCCGCACGAGTCCCGCACGCGCAGCCGCGGGAGCAGGCTCAGATGCCGCCGCGCGGACTCCTCGCCGGCCCCCTCCGTCAGCCGCTCGACCAGGAGTTCCGTACCGTGCCGGCCCACCTGCCGCTTGGGCGGGGCGACCGCCGTGAGCGGGATGTCGGCCAGCGCGGCGACCTCGTCGTCGTACGCGATCAGGGCCAGGTCCTCGGGCACCCGCACGCCCAGCTCGGCGAGCCGCTGCACCATCTGGATCGCGTCCACGTCGTTGTGGACCAGCGCCGCGCTCGCGCGTCCCGAGGTCACCGCCTCGTGCAGGGCCCGGACCGCCCGCTCGAAGCCCTCCGGATCGGTCTCGGCCGGTACGGAGTCGATCACGGCGCGCGGCGCCTTCAGGTCCAGGGCCTCCAGCGCCTCCGCGTACCCGGCCCGCACGGCGAGGGCCGTCGGGCTGTCCCCGCGGGCCACCAGGAGCGGGGTCGCGTGGCCGAGTCCCAGCAGGTGGCGCACGGCGAGCAGCACCCCGTGCGCGTGGTCCGACGACACCCGGTCCAGGCCGTCGATCGGGGTGCCCGGCGCGGCCCGGCGCTCCAGGAGCACGGCCGGCACCGGCAGTTCGGCCAGCCAGTCCCCGTACGCGCGCCGGTCCTCCGGGCCGCGCCAGCCGGGTGCGACCAGCACGCCCTCGGCGCCCGCCGCGAGCAGGCCCTCGGTGCGGGCCCGGTCCTCCTCGGGCCGGTAGTCGGAGATCCGCAGGATGAGTCGGGCGCCGGCCCGGGCCGCGGCCTCGTGGGCGCCCCGGATGACCTCGGCGAAGTAGTACGTGGCGGAGGGCGCGAGCAGGCCGAGCACCAGGCCGCCGCCGGCGGGCCCGGCGCCCGCGCCCGTGGCCGTGCCGCCGGGCCAGGAGACCTGGCCGTGCACCCGGTCGAGCAGGCCCTTCGCGGCCAGCGCCTCGACGTCCCGGCGCGCGGTCACGGGGGAGACCCCGAGCAGTCCGGCCAGGTCGGAGACGCGGGCCGTGCCGCGCTCGCGCACCAGGGCCAGCAGTCGGTCGTGTCGTTCGGCGGCACTCTCGCGCACGGTGCGTTCCCCCTTGCGGTGGTGGTGGTCACCCGACCTTAGACCAGGCTCGGGCGAAATGATCGAACGGAAGGAGTTTCGATCATTCGCTCCGTTCCCTCTTGACGTTCGATCGAACCGTCTCCAGGATTCCGGGCGACGCCGAGGTCCCCAGCGAGTTCCAGGGAGCATCATGCCCACGCCGCCCGAGAACCGTGAGCTCAGCCCGTACACCGGCTGGACCCGGGCGCACTGGGAGGACACCGCCGGGCGTCTCCTGCACGCCGTCCGCCCGCACGCCTCGCCCCGCGGCGGCCTCATCGACCTCCCCGGACCCCGCCCCAGCTGGTCCGGCCCCCGCTCCGACGGCCTGGAGGGCTACGCCCGCACCTTCCTCCTCGCCGCCCTCCTCGGTGACGCCGCCCACCTCGACCGCTACGCCGAAGGACTCGCCGCCGGCACGGAACGGCCCGGGACCGACGGCCCGGAGTCCTGGCCCCTCATGGCCGACACCCGCCAGGCGGTCGTCGAGTCCGCCTCCGTCGCCCTCGCCCTGCGCCTCACCCGCACCCGCCTGTGGGACCGGCTCGACGACCGCGTCCGCCAACGGGCCGTCGACTGGCTGCTCCCGGCCCTCGGCCCGTCCCCCGTCGACAACAACTGGTGGCTCTTCGGCCTCACCGTCGCCGGCTTCCTCCAGGACGCCGGCATCGAGACCGACCGCGCCGCCGCCACCGTCGAGCGCTCCCTCGACCGCGTCGAGCGGTGGTGGCTCGGCGACGGCTGGTACAGCGACGGCGACAACCGCGCCTTCGACCACTACAACGCCTGGGCCCTGCACTTCTACCCCGTGCTGCACGCCCACCTCGCGGGCGACCGCGCCCTCCTCGACCGCTACGGCCCGCGCCTGCGCGCCCAGCTCGACCACCACGTCCACCTCTTCGACGCCAACGGCGCCCCGCTCCCGTACGGGCGCTCCCTGACCTACCGCTTCGCCGCCGCTGCGGCCCCCTGGCTCGGCGCCCTCACCGGCCACACCCCGCTCACCCCCGGCGCCACCCGCCGCCTCGCCTCCGGCGCCCTGCGGTACTTCCTCGACCGCGGCGCCACCGACGCCCGCGGCCGGCTCACCCTCGGCTGGCACGGCCCGTACGAGCCCGTCCTCCAGTCCTACTCCGGCCCCGGCTCCCCCTACTGGGCGTCCAAGGGCTTCCTCGGCCTGCTGCTCCCCGCCGACCATCCCGTGTGGACCGCCACCGAGGAGCCGCTCCCCGCCGAACGCGCCGACGCCGTACGCCCCCTCGGGCCCACCGGACTGCTCGTCCAGAGCACCGCCGCCGACGGACTCGTGCGCCTCCACAACCACGGCAGCAACCACGTCGGGGAGGAGGACGACGCCGGCTACGCCCGCCACGCCTACTCCACCCGTACGGGACCCACCACCGCCCCCGACCCGGCCGACAACCACTTCGCGCTGCTCCGCGCCGACGGCACCGCGACCGCCCGCGGCCCCGCCACCCCGCTGGGCGCCGGGCCCGACCGCGCCGCCTCCCTGCACACCCCGCTGCCCGGCGTCCGGGTCCTCTCCGCGACCCTCGCCCACGGTCGCGCCGAGGTCCGCGCGCATCTCGTGCTCGGCGCCCCGGAAGGGACCCCCGTACGGCAGACCGGCTGGGCCACGCACGCCGACGGGCCCGTCTCCCAGCTGCACCCCCTCCACGGCTACGGCCCCGAGGTCACCGAACTCCCCACCGGAGCGACCCTCCAGGGCCCCGGCCCCACCCGTACCCCCGCCGTGCACGGCACCACCAGCGGCCCCGAGACCCTCTTCGTGGCCCTCGCCTCGCTCACCGCCGAGCCCGAGCCCGCCCCCGCCCCCACCCTCGCGACCGTCCAGCTCACGGGCCCCCGCACGCTGCGCGTGACCTGGCAGAACGGCACCACCGCACGTCTCGCTCTCGAAGCCCCCGCCCCGGAGGACCAGTGACCCGACGCCGTACGTACGCCGCCCTCGCCGCTCTCGCCCTGCCACTCCTGGCGGCCGCCCCCGCCCCCGCCCCCGCCCCCGCCGCCGCCCCGCCCGGCGCCGGCCACTACGTCGACTGCTCGGCCGCCACGAGCCCCGCCGACCCGGGCGACGGCACCGTCCGGCACCCCTGGACCACGCTCGCGGAGGCCAACGCCCACCCCTACGGGCCGGGCGACCGGCTGCTGTTCAAGCGCGGCACCACCTGCACCGGCACGCTCCAGCCGCGGGGCGCGGGCTCCGCCGCGTACCCCTTCACCATCGCCGACTACGGGGACGCCCCGGGCCGCGCCGTGCTCGATGGCGCCGGCGCCCACGACACCGTCCTCCTGGCCGACACCCAGCACGTGCGGCTGACCCGCCTGGAGATCACCAACGCCGCCGCCCCGGGCACCGAGCGCAACGGCGTCCGCCTCCGCCTCGCCGACTACGGCGCCGCCCGGGGCATCACGCTCGACCACCTCGCCATCCACGACGTACGCGGCGGCGACTTCAAGACCCTCACCGGCTCCAGCGCCATCCACGTCGCCGTCGAGGGCAGCACCGTGCCCAGCTGGTACGAGGACCTCGACATCCACCACAACGACATCAGGAACGTGGACCGCGAGGGCGTCTACTTCAAATCGCGCTTCTCCAAGCGCGCGCTCGTCGGCAACCAGCAGGACCCGAACGCCTTCCCCGGCCCCTGGACGCCCAGCCTCGGCGTCCGCGTCCACCACAACACCCTGACCTCGATCGCCGGCGACGGCATCAAGATCGACACCACCAGGGGCGCCCGGATCGACCACAACCGCGTCGACGGCTTCCAGCTGCGCTCCCAGGCCGCCAACGCCGGCATCTGGACCTTCAACACCGACCACACCACGATCGAGTCCAACGAGGTCTCGGGCGGCGGCAACACCAAGGACGGCATGTCCTTCGACGCCGACGGCGCCTCACGGAACACGGTCTTCCAGTACAACCACAGCCACGACAACAAGGGCGGCTTCCTGCTGATCTGCCCGTACAGCGGCGCCATGACCCTCGGCACCGTCGTCCGCTACAACATGAGCGTCGACGACGGCGCCCGGCTGATCCAGAACTGCTGGGGCCCCATCCTCGACACCAGGATCCACAACAACACGTTCGTGAACCGGACGACCGTCCCCGGCTACCTCGTCCAGGACGACGCCGGCAGCCCCGCCACCACCCGCCACGAACTCGCCGTCAGCAACAACATCTTCGTCAACGAGGGCGCGGCCGGCGGCTACCGCTTCAAGAACCCGACCCCCGGGCTCTCCTTCTCCCACAACCTCTTCCACGGCGTCGCGATGACGCGGCCCGATCCGGGAGGCGTCGACGCCGACCCGCTGCTCCGCCCCGACCTGCGGCTCGCCCCCGGCTCCCCGGCCCTGTCCGCCGGGACCCCGATCGAGGACAACGGCGGCAGGGACTGGTTCGGGAACGACGTGTCCGCGACGTCGCCCCCCAACATCGGCGCCTACGAGGGCCCGGGCGTGAACTGACCCGCTCACGGCCCCGTACGGGCCTCCGTGAACCGACCCCGCCGACGGCCCCGTACGGGCCTACTGCGGGCCGTACTTGCGCCCCGCCTTCGACGACACCCCGCCGAGCAGCCCGCGCGGGGCCAGCTTCACCACGCCCATGAGCGCCTTGTAGCGGGGGTCGGGGATGGACAGCGTCCGCCCCCGGGCCAGATCGGCGAGCGCCGCGGCCACCAGCTTGTCCGCGTCCAGCCACATCCAGCCCGGGATGTTGTCCGTCCCCATCCCCGCCCGCTCGTGGAATTCCGTCCGGACGAAGCCGGGGCACAGCGCCATCAGGCGCACCCCGCTGCCCGCCAGGTCCCGGGCCGCGCCCTGGGTGAACTGCACGACCCAGGCCTTCGACGCCCCGTACGTGCCGCGCGGCACGAACGCGGCCACCGAGGCGACGTTCACCACCCCGCCCCGGCCACGCGACCGCATCGACCCGGTCGCCGCCGAGGTCAGCCGCAGCACCGCCTCGCAGTGCACCTTCAGCATCCGCAGCTCGTCGGCCATGGAGACCTCGAGGAAGCGGCCCTTGTTGCCGAACCCGGCGTTGTTCACCAGGAGATCGACCGGGCGCCGGTCGTCGGACAGCCGCGCCTCGACGGCCGCGATGCCCTCCTCCTCGGACAGGTCCGCGGCGAGCACCTCGGCCTCGATCCCGTGCCGGTCGTGCAGCTCGGTGGCCTGCTCCCGCAGCCGCTTCACATCGCGCGCCACGAGCACCACGTCATGTCCGTCCGCGGCGAGCCGCCGCGCGAAGGCGGCGCCGATGCCGGCGGTCGCACCCGTAATCAATGCAGTCGTCATACGCGGCACGTTAGCCCGCGGCGTGTGAACGGCGTGTGTGGGAGAACGCCGCGCCCGAGCGCCCACCCCCGCCCGAGGCGCCCACCCGCGTCCGAGCGCCCACCCGGGCCAGAGGCGCCCACCCGCGCCCGCGCGCCCACCCGGGCCCGCGCGCCGGCGGCCGCCCTTCAGTCCCCCGCCCTATCGCGCGCCGTACTTCTCCGCGTACGTGCGCGCGAGCCCCAGCAGGCCGGACTCCATCCACTCGGCCGCCACCAGCGTCTCCGGCAGGCGCGAGCGGTCGGCGGTCGCGGCGTGGTGCAGCCGGGCGACGGTGATGTCGTGGGCGGGACGGTGCACGATCTCCATCCGGTCCCCGGCCCGGATCTCGCCGGGGACGATCACCCGGAGCAGCGCGCCCGGTCCGGCCGTCGAGTCGTTGAAGCGGCGCACCCAGCCGTCCTCCTCGACGAAGCCCGCGAAGGTGCGGCAGGGGATGCGGCCGCCGGTGACCTCCAGGACCACCTCCTCGCCGATCCGCCAGCGCTCGCCTATGAGGGCGTTGTTGACGTCCAGACCGCGCGTGGTGAGGTTCTCGCCGAAGGAGCCCGGGGTGATCGGGCGGCCGAGCTCGGCCTCCCACGCGTCCAGGTCCTCGCGGGCGAAGGCGTAGACGGCCCGGTCGGGGCCGCCGTGGAAGCGCAGGTCGCACACGGCGTCCCCGGCGACCCCGCTCGCCGCGCCGGGGGCGGGGCCGTCGACCCGTACGGGTCCCGTGACCGGGCGCTTGTCGATGCCCGTCGTCCCCGAGGGGGCGTTCGTGTAGGCGACCGGCCGGGCCTGTCCGACATTCACACTCAAGAGCTCCATGGGCGCACCCTAGGGGACCGTGCGGTGCCGTTCCTCAAAGGTGACCTGTGAAATTCGCCGCCGCACCCAAGGGGCGCTTATGCTCGAAAGATGATCGAGGCCCGCCACCTCCGCGTCCTGCGCGCCGTCGCCGCCACCGGCTCCTTCTCCGCCGCCGCGCGGGAGCTGGGCTGCACCCAGCCCGCGGTGAGCCAGCAGATGAAGGCGCTGGAATCCTCCGCCGGCACCCCGCTGCTCGTCCGCACCGGCCGCGAGATGCGGCTCACCCAGGCCGGCGAGGCCCTGGTCCGGCACGCCTCCGGCATCCTCGCCGGCCTGACGGCGGCCGAGGAGGAGGTGGCCGCCATCGCGGGCCTGCGGGCCGGCCGGGTCCGGCTCGTCTCCTTCCCCAGCGGCAGCTCCACCCTCGTCCCCACCGCGCTCGCCGCGCTGCGCGCCGCCCACCCCGGCACCCGGGTCTCCCTCGTGGAGGCCGAACCGCCGCGCTCGGTGGAGATGCTCCGGGAGGGCGACTGCGACGTGGCCCTGGCCTTCCGCTACGGCGCGGGCCCGGACGCCTGGGACGACCTGGTGGTCCGGCCGCTGCTCGCCGACCGGCTCGTGGGGCTCGTCCCGGAGGGGCACCGGCTCGCCGGTGCCGAGTCCGTCGCGATCGGCGAGCTCGCCGAGGAGTCCTGGATCGCGGGCTGCCCGCGCTGCCGCCGCCAGTTGGTGGACGTCTGCGAGAACGCGGGCTTCACGCCCCGGATCGACTTCGCGACCGACGACTACCCCGCGGTGGTGGGCCTGGTGGGCGCGGGCCTCGGCGTGGCCGTGCTGCCGGAGCTCGCGATCGAGTCCGTTCGGCCGAAGGGAGCCGTCACCGTGACGGTGGAGCCCGCCGTGGAGCGCGAGATCGTGGCGCTGACCCTTCCGGACCTGGCCCAGGTCCCGGCCGTCGCCGCCACTCTCGACGAACTGGCCCGCGCCGCGACGCGCGGCACGGGCGCCACGGCGGCCCCTGCGTAGGGCTGTTGGAGTGATCCGGCGGTACGGCCGTACGGGTGGTCCGCCCACCGGCCGTACGGGTGGATCCGCCGCCCCGTTCGGCCCTGCGTACGGGGCCGTCCGGGTGACCCGTGAGGGGCCGTTCGCGTGACCGGCCCGGGGCCGTCGGTGTGACGGCGTGCGGGCCGTCGGAGTGAGCGCCCCGCGTCCGTCCGGGTGCCGGCCCCACCGCCGTACGGGGGACAAGTGCCCTCCCGGGTCCGGCCGTTCGGTCTCCCGGGGTCGGGCCGACCGGGTGACGGCCGTACGGGACCCCTGCTCCGGCGCCCGTGCGCCCTGAGCCGCCCGTACGGACCGGAGTCACGCGCGGGCGTCACGCGCCGCGCGCCCCCGGGCCGCGCGCGGCGCGGTGACCGGGCCCGATGTGTCCCTCCGTGCGACCCTCCGTCAGTTCACGGAGCAGAAACGTTCCTTCAGGCGTGGGCCACGCCTGCCGAGCTCGCTGTCGACGCCCGCGTCGCGGCCGTCGTGGCCGCGGTCGTGGCCGACGTCGCGACCAGGCGGTTGCGAGCCCGTCCCATGAGCTCCTCGCGTTCGTCCTCGGTGAGGCCGCCCCAGACGCCGTAGGGCTCCCGTACGGCGAGCGCGTGTGCCGCGCACTCCGCGCGTACCGGGCACCGCATGCAGACCTCTTTCGCCGAGTTCTCGCGCGCACTCCGTGCCGCGCCGCGCTCTCCCTCGGGGTGGAAGAACAGGGAGCTGTCGACCCCTCGGCAGGCCGCGAGGAGCTGCCAGTCCCACAGATCGGCGTTGGGTCCGGGAAGGCGGGAGAAATCTGCCATTGCGCTAGTCCCCTTGAAACCGTGTCGAACGGATTGGTGGGCGGGTGGATGGCTGATCGGTTGGGGGCCCTTCGCCCCCCGTGGGACTCGGGTACCCGCTCTCGCGGGTTCGACCCGACCGTACAACTACTGACTGAGTAGATGTAAATATGACTCATTGCGAATCTAGCCACAGACACCGCGAAAAGGGAAGAAAACCCGCTAAATGGGGCATAGCTTCGAAGCGAAGGACGGATGACCTGCGACGCTCTCCTCCGCGTACGGTCGCTCACGTAGAGTGCCGAAGGCGGCCGTCCGACCCGTAACTCTTTCGAGTGACCATCGTTGAGAGTGCGGAGGCGGTTGAAGGAACAAGCGCTCGGGCAGGTGTCCGAGGGCGTCAACCGCACAGGTGACCCGACGTACCAGCCCCTGGAGGCTCAAGGTGACGCGCATCAGCTGCGAGAGCCGCGGAGGTCAGTCATGACATCCGTCCTCGTCTGCGACGACTCCCCGCTTGCCCGAGAGGCTCTTCGCCGTGCGGTCGCGACCGTGCCCGGCGTCGAGCGCGTGACCACCGCGGCCAACGGCGAGGAAGTCCTCCGCCGCTGGGGCGCGGACCGCTCGGACCTGATCCTGATGGACGTGCGCATGCCCGGCCTGGGCGGCGTCGAGACCGTCCGCCGGCTGCTGTCCGCGGACCCCGGCGCCCGCATCATCATGCTCACCGTCGCCGAGGACCTGGACGGCGTCGCCCTCGCGGTCGCCGCCGGCGCCCGGGGCTATCTGCACAAGGACGCCTCGCGCGCCGAGCTGCGGGCCACCGTCACCCAGGCGCTCGCCGACCCGACCTGGCGGCTCGCCCCGCGCCGGCTGCGCTCGGCCGAGATGGGCGCGGCGCCCACCCTCACCGCCCGCGAGATCCAGGTCCTGGAGGGCATGAGCCACGGCCGGTCCAACGCGGAGATCGGGCGCGAGCTCTTCCTCTCCGAGGACACGGTCAAGACCCACGCCCGGCGCCTCTTCAAGAAGCTGGGCGCCTCCGACCGGGCGCACGCCGTGGCGCTCGGATTCCGCTGGGGCCTGGTCCGCTGACCCGCGGCCGCCGGCCGCATCCCCGTCCGCCGCGGGGCGGACGGGGTGGGCTTGTGTCACTTCCCCGCGGAATGCCGCATCCTTGAAGGCGTGGAGTTCCTCGGGGACGAGACGAGCGAGCCGGCGGAAGACAAGCGGAAGGGGAGGGCGCAGGAGATGAGTCCCGGCGCACCTGCTCATAACGCTTCGGTGCACAACTACGGACGCGGTGCCGCGAACGAAGCGGCGCCGAGGCACCATGGAGCGATGCGCGACGACGAGACCGTGGGGTCGCCCGTGCCCGCCGGGCAGGGGGAGATCGGTGCCCTCGTTCACCGTGCCGTCGAGGGGGACGAGCAGGCCACGCACGACCTCCTCGCGCGCGTGCACCCCCTCGCCCTGCGCTATTGCCGTACGCGACTGAACCGGCTTCCCGGTGACGCCCGCCACTTCGTGGAGGACCTCGCCCAGGAGGTCTGCGTGGCCGTCCTCATGGCGCTGCCGCGCTACAAGGACACCGGCCGGCCCTTCGAGGCCTTCGTCTTCGCCATCGCGGGTCACAAGGTCGCCGACCTCCAGCGGGCCGCCATGCGGCATCCGGGGTCGACGGCGGTGCCCTCCGACGAGATGCCCGAGCGCCCCGACGACTCGCTCGGCCCCGAGGAGCGGGCGCTGCTCAGCGACGACGCCGAATGGGCCAAGAGGCTGCTCGCCAACCTGCCGGAGAACCAGCGCGAGCTGCTCGTGCTGCGGGTGGCCGTCGGGCTGACCGCCGAGGAGACCGGGCAGATGCTCGGCATGTCCCCGGGGGCCGTCCGGGTGGCGCAGCACCGCGCGCTGAGCCGACTGCGGGCGCTGGCCGAGCAGTAAGGGTTGTGAGGGCCTCCTGTCCCTCACGTACACGTACGATCGTCCAAAGCTTCCCGCTGATCTTGCTCGTGGAATGAGACACGGTCGCGGCCCGTTAGCATGGACATCCGCACCGATCAAGGCCATTGGGGAAGGTGTCATGACCAACGTCGACGGAGTGCCCGAGAAGTTCGCGACACTCGGGCTGACCTACGACGATGTGCTGTTGCTGCCGGGTGCCTCCGAGGTGCTCCCGAACGCGGTCGACACCTCGTCCCGCATCTCCCGGAACGTCCGGGTCAACATCCCGCTGCTCTCGGCGGCGATGGACAAGGTCACCGAGTCCCGGATGGCGATCGCGATGGCCCGTCTGGGCGGCGTCGGCGTCCTGCACCGGAACCTCTCCATCGAGGACCAGGTGAACCAGGTCGACCTCGTCAAGCGTTCCGAGTCCGGCATGGTGACCGACCCGATCACGGTCCACCCGGACGCCACGCTCGGCGAGGCGGACGCCCTGTGCGCCAAGTTCCGCATCAGCGGTGTCCCCGTCACCGACCCGGCCGGCAAGCTGCTCGGCATCGTGACCAACCGCGACATGGCCTTCGAGACCGACCGCAGCCGTCAGGTCCGCGAGGTCATGACGCCGATGCCGCTGGTCACCGGCAAGGTCGGCATCTCCGGTGTGGACGCCATGGAGCTGCTGCGCCGCCACAAGATCGAGAAGCTGCCCCTGGTCGACGACAAGGGCGTGCTCAAGGGCCTGATCACGGTCAAGGACTTCGTCAAGGCGGAGAAGTACCCGAACGCCGCCAAGGACGCCGAGGGCCGGCTGCTCGTCGGTGCCGCCGTCGGCGCCAGCCCGGAGTCCCTGGAGCGCGCCCAGGCGCTCGCCGCGGCCGGCGTGGACTTCCTGGTCGTCGACACCTCCCACGGCCACAACAGCAACGCCCTGAGCTGGATGGCGAAGATCAAGTCGAGCGTGAACGTGGACGTGATCGGCGGCAACGTCGCCACGCGTGACGGCGCCCAGGCGATGATCGACGCCGGCGTCGACGGCATCAAGGTGGGCGTGGGCCCGGGCTCGATCTGCACCACCCGGGTGGTCGCCGGTATCGGTGTCCCGCAGGTCACCGCCATCTACGAGGCCTCCCTCGCCGCCCGCGCCGCCGGCATCCCGCTGATCGGCGACGGCGGCCTGCAGTACTCCGGCGACATCGGCAAGGCGCTGGCCGCCGGCGCCGACACCGTGATGCTCGGCAGCCTCCTCGCCGGCTGTGAGGAGTCGCCCGGCGAGCTGCTCTTCATCAACGGCAAGCAGTTCAAGTCGTACCGCGGCATGGGCTCGCTCGGCGCCATGCAGTCCCGTGGCCAGGGCCGGTCCTACTCGAAGGACCGCTACTTCCAGGCCGACGTCGCCTCCGACGACAAGCTCGTGCCCGAGGGCGTCGAGGGCCAGGTGCCCTACCGCGGCCCGCTGGCCAACGTGCTGCACCAGCTGGTCGGCGGTCTGCGCCAGACCATGGGCTACGTGGGCGCCGCCACCATCGAGGAGATGGAGTCCAAGGGCCGCTTCGTCCGGATCACGGCCGCGGGCCTCAAGGAGAGCCACCCGCACGACATCCAGATGACGGTCGAGGCGCCGAACTACAGCAGGACGAAGTAGCGGCGACCGGTCCACCGGCGTGGAGGGGGTGGTTCCGGCATGTGGCCGGAACCACCCCTTCGGCATGTGTCGGGGATACTGGTAGGCGCAGACACAGAGGGAAAGGCCACACAACGTGACTGAGATCGAGATCGGGCGCGGCAAGCGCGGCCGCAGGGCGTACGCGTTCGACGACATCGCCGTCGTACCGAGCCGGCGCACCCGGGACCCGAAGGAGGTCTCGATCGCCTGGCAGATCGACGCCTACCGCTTCGAGCTGCCCTTCCTGGCCGCCCCCATGGACTCGGTCGTCTCGCCGCAGACCGCCATCCGCATCGGCGAGCTCGGCGGCCTGGGCGTGCTGAACCTCGAAGGCCTGTGGACCCGCTACGAGGACCCGCAGCCGCTGCTCGACGAGATCGCGGAGCTCGACGAGGCCACCGCGACCCGCCGTCTGCAGGAGCTCTACGCCGCGCCGATCAAGGAGGAGCTGATCGGGCAGCGCATCAAGGAGGTGCGCGACTCGGGTGTGGTCACCGCCGCCGCGCTCTCCCCGCAGCGCACCGCGCAGTTCTCCAAGGCCGTGGTCGACGCCGGCGTGGACATCTTCGTCATCCGCGGCACGACCGTCTCCGCCGAGCACGTCTCCGGCGCCGCCGAGCCGCTGAACCTGAAGCAGTTCATCTACGAGCTCGACGTCCCGGTCATCGTCGGCGGCTGCGCCACCTACACGGCGGCCCTGCACCTCATGCGCACCGGCGCCGCGGGCGTCCTGGTCGGTTTCGGCGGCGGCGCCGCCCACACCACCCGTAACGTGCTCGGCATCCAGGTCCCGATGGCCACCGCCGTCGCCGACGTGGCCGCCGCCCGCCGCGACTACATGGACGAGTCCGGCGGCCGTTACGTCCACGTCATCGCCGACGGCGGCGTGGGCTGGTCCGGCGACCTCCCGAAGGCCATCGCCTGCGGCGCCGACGCGGTCATGATGGGCTCCCCGCTGGCCCGCGCCACGGACGCCCCCGGCAAGGGGCACCACTGGGGCATGGAGGCCGTCCACGAGGACGTGCCGCGCGGCAAGCTCGTCGACCTGGGCATCGTCGGCACCACCGAGGAGATCCTCACCGGTCCGTCGCACACCCCGGACGGCTCGATGAACTTCTTCGGTGCCCTGCGCCGCGCGATGGCCACCACGGGCTACAGCGAGCTCAAGGAGTTCCAGCGCGTCGAGGTCACGGTCGCGGACGCGCAGCACAAGCGCTGACCTTCCCCGTACCCGAGAAGGGCCCCGCACCGGTCGGTGCGGGGCCCTTCTCCGTCCGGGCGTCGTCTCGTACGCGTCCTTCCCGTACGGGTCTTCCCGGGCGCGTACGGATCAGGCCGAGGCCTTCTTCGAGCCGCTGAACGCGGCGAACGCCGCGAGTGCGAAGAACAGGAAGCTCAGCGGGTCCAGTTCCTCCTTCCACGCCTGCGTCAGGACGTCGAAGTGGTCGAAGAAGATCGTGGTGGCGGAGACGTGCAGCTCCTTGCCGCCGATGATCGCGAGGGCGATCAGCTGACCGAAGTAGACGGCGCCGAGCGAGAGCACGGCGCTGACCACCGGCAGGGCCGGGTTGTTGCCGCCGGCCTTGCCGGCCGCGAAGCCGACGAGGAAGCCCACGCCGACGGCCGCCCAGCCGATCTCCCGCTCGATGCCGCCGGCGATGGCGCCGTAGACGCCGCCCGCGACGAGCGCGGCGACGAGGGCCGCCACCAGGCCGAGCCCCACGTTGGAGCGGGCGGGCGGCGCGGGCGGCAGCGGCGCGTACGGCACCTGACCGGGCGCGGCACCCTGCGCGAACGGGTTGCCGGGCGGCGGAACGGACTGGCTCATGAAACGGAATCCCCCCTGGGACGGTGCCGCACGAGTGTGCGATCAAGCGCCCGGAGGCTAGCAGCTCGCTGTGACAGCGCCCAGGGGTTTTCCTCCGGAAGGCTTCTTCAGAGCCGGTGCGCCGCGCCCGCCGGGGTCGCGCCGCGGGTGTCGAGGAGCAGCTGGGCCTTCACCGCGAGGCCCTGGAGGTCGTAGGTGCGGTGGTGCTGGAGGAGGAGGGTCAGGTCGGCGTGGGCGGTGGCCTCGTGGAGGGAGTCGGCGCGGGGGACGGGCAGGTCGCGGACGCGCCAGTCGAGGACGTACGGGTCGTGGTAGCTGACGGCGGCACCGAGGTCCATGAGGCGGCGGGCGATCTCGTCGGCGGGTGAGCCCCGGCGGTCGGCGAGATCGGGCTTGTACGTGACGCCGAGCAGCAGGATCCGGGCGCCCCGGGCGGACTTGCCGTGCTCGTTGAGGAGCGTGGCGCAGCGCTGGACGACGTACTGCGGCATGCGTTCGTTGACCTGGCCGGCGAGTTCGACCAGGCGCAGCGGGCGGTGGCCGCCGATGGTGTCGACGGGTACGCCGTGGCCGCCGACGCCGGGGCCGGGGCGGAAGGCCTGGAAGCCGAAGGGCTTGGTCTCGGCGCAGCGGATGACGTCCCAGAGGTCGACGCCGAGTTCGTGGCAGAGCACCGCCATCTCGTTGACGAGGGCGATGTTGACGTGCCGGAAGTTGGTCTCCAGGAGCTTGACGGTCTCGGCCTCGCGCGGGCCGCGGGCGCGGACCACCTTGTCGGTGAGCCGGCCGTAGAAGGCGGCGGCGGACTCGGTGCAGGCGGGGGTCAGGCCGCCGATCACCTTGGGCGTGCCGGCGAGGGCGTGGGCGCCCTGGGCGCCGTGGCCACGGCTGCCGGGGTCGAGCCGGCCGGGGGAGTAGGCGAGGTGGAAGTCGCGTCCGGCGCGCAGCCCCGAACCCGCTTCCAGCAGGTCGCGCAGCGGGCCCTCGGTGGTGCCGGGCGGCACCGGGGACTCCAGGACGACGGTGGTGTGGGGGCGCAGCCGGGCCGCGAGGGCGCGGGCGGCGTCGGTGACGGCGGTGAGGTCGAGCCCGCCGTCGGGGCCGGGCGGGGTGGGGGCGCAGATGACGGCGGTGCGCACCCGGCCCAGTTCGGCCGGGTTGCCGGCGGGCGAGAAGCCGCTGGCGAGCATCCGGCGGATCTCGGCGGCGCTGAGGGAGCCGTCGACGGGGGGACGTCCGGCGGCGAGTTCGGCGAGGGGGCGGGGATCGGTGTCGTAGCCGACGGTGGTGATGCCGGCCGCGGTGGCCGCCTGGGCGAGGGGGAGTCCGTGGTGGCCGAGGCCGATGACGGCGAGATCAGCGGGCATGGGGGGTGGGCCGTCCTTCCCAGTAGCCGGAGGGGACGCGGTGCGCAAGCCCGGTGGACCGAAGGGGGCGAACGCAATGTCAGACTAGGCGTAAATATGACCGATATGCGGCATTGTGCGGCCGAAGGTCGCCGAGTGTTATCCACAGGGTGGGGTCGAGGCGGTGGCTGAAGTCGGAGGCCCGGGACAGAATCGACTGTGAGCCGGACCACACGGGGCCCGGTTCGCGTGCTGGACAGACGGGGGACGACGGGAGGCAACAACCGTGAGGACAGCGACACTGGGACCCGCCGAGCGTGCCGAGGCGCTCGCGACCATGGCCGAGCGAGAACTGGACGTCTTGGTCGTCGGCGCCGGGGTGGTGGGCGCGGGCACCGCCCTCGACGCCGTCACCCGAGGCCTCTCCACCGGCCTCGTCGAGGCCCGCGACTGGGCGTCCGGCACCTCCAGCCGGTCGAGCAAGCTGATCCACGGAGGCCTTCGCTATCTGGAGATGCTCGACTTCGCCCTCGTCCGCGAGGCACTCAAGGAGCGCGGCCTCCTCCTCGAACGCCTCGCCCCCCACCTCGTCAAACCCGTTCCGTTCCTCTACCCCTTGCAGCACAAGGGCTGGGAGCGGCTGTACGCGGGCTCCGGCGTCGCCCTGTACGACGCGATGTCGGTCTCCTCGGGGCACGGCCGCGGCCTCCCGGTCCACCGCCACCTCAGCCGCGGGCGCGCCCTCCGCGTCGCCCCGTGCCTCAGGAAGGACGCCCTCGTCGGCGCCCTGCAGTACTACGACGCCCAGATGGACGACGCCCGCTTCGTCACCACGCTCGTCCGCACCGCCGCTAGTTACGGCGCGAAGGTCGCCAGCCGCGCCCGGGTCGTCGGCTTCCTGCGCGAGGGCGAGCGGGTGGTCGGCGCCCGGGTCCAGGACGTCGAGACCGGCGGCGAGTACGAGATCAGGGCCCATCAGATCGTCAACGCCACCGGGGTGTGGACCGACGACACGCAGGCGCTCATCGGCGAGCGCGGCCAGTTCCACGTCCGCGCCTCCAAGGGTATCCACCTCGTCGTGCCCAAGGACCGCATCCATTCCACCACCGGACTCATCCTGCGCACCGAGAAGTCCGTCCTCTTCGTCATCCCCTGGGGCCGCCACTGGATCATCGGCACCACGGACACCGACTGGGACCTGGACAAGGCCCACCCGGCCGCCTCCAGCGCCGACATCGACTACCTGCTGGAGCATGTCAACAGCGTGCTCGCCACCCCGCTCACGCGCGACGACGTGCAGGGCGTCTACGCGGGCCTGCGGCCCCTGCTCGCCGGCGAGTCGGACGCCACCAGCAAGCTGTCCCGCGAGCACACGGTCGCCCACCCGGTGCCCGGCCTCGTCGTCGTGGCCGGCGGCAAGTACACGACCTACCGGGTGATGGCGCAGGACGCCGTCGACGAGGCCGTCCACGCGCTCGACAAGCGCGTCGCCGCCTGCGTCACCGAGGACACCCCGCTGCTCGGCGCCGAGGGCTACCGGGCGCTGTGGAACGCCCGGGCCGGCATCGCCGCCCGCGCCGGACTCCACGTGGCCCGGGTCGAGCATCTGCTCAACCGGTACGGCTCCCTGACGGAGGAGATCCTCGACCTCGTCGCCGCCGACCCCGCGCTCGCGGCGCCCCTGCCGGCCGCCGAGGACTATCTGAAGGCCGAGATCGTCTACGCCGCCTCGCACGAGGGCGCGCGCCACCTCGACGACGTCCTGACGCGGCGCACCAGGATCTCCATCGAGACCTTCGACCGGGGCACGTTGAGCGCCCGTGAGTGCGCCGAACTCATGGCGCCGGTGCTCGGTTGGGACGCCCGCCAGATCGACAAGGAGGTCGAGCACTACGAGAAGCGGGTCGAGGCGGAGCGCGAATCCCAGCGCCAGCCCGACGATCTGACGGCCGACGCGGCCCGCCTCGGAGCGCCGGACATCGTGCCGATCTGAAAGTGGGGCTTCTCGGACTCCGGACCCGGGGGAGTCAGCGGTCGCGGAGTGAGGGACAATGAGCTCTCTTCCAGGGCGGGTTGCCGCATTGCGCGGGAGCTCCGGACGCGGGCGGGAAAAAGGGATCGCAGAGGGGACGCATGTCGGAGGCGGAGCAGTCGCGGGACACGGGGCAGGCCCCCCGGCGGGACGCCGCCTCGGGCGCCGCCACCGACGGCGACCGGGGCACGGTCCCGGCCGCGCGCACGGCGGAGCGGAACGAGGACACGAAGGCGCGCGCGGGCGGGTCTTCGGGCACGGCGGAGAGCGGACCGGCGGGTGCCGGTGACGCCGCGTCGGCGGGCACGTCCGCGGACGGTGCCACGGACGCGGCGGAGCCGCGGGAGGCGGAGCCGAGCAGAGTGGAGCCGAAGCAGTCGGAGCCGAAGGACGCGGAGCCGAAGGACGCGGAGCCGAGGCCCGGCAAGGTGACGGGCGCGGAGGAGCCGCAGGCCGCGCAGCCGCGGGACGCCGGGCCGAACCTCACCAAGTCGACCGGTGCTGAGCCGCGGGACGCGAAGCCGGTGGATCCGAAGCCGGCGGAGGCGAAGCCTGCCGACGTGAAGCCCGCGGACGTGAAGCCCGCGGAGGGGCTGCCGGGTGAGGGTCGCGCTGCCGACGGGGCGCTTGGGCGGGATCCCCGGGCGGGCGTGGGCCTCGCGAAGAGCGGGCGGAGCGGGTCGACCGACGGAGCCGCGCCGGCCGCCGGGTTCGGGGCGGACGCCACCGGGACCGGCTCGGGGACCGGGCGCGCTGACGCGTCGTCGGCCGAAGGGCGGCTGCTGGCCGGCCGTTACCGGCTCGGCGTGGTGCTCGGCCGCGGCGGCATGGGCACGGTGTGGCGCGCGGTCGACGAGACGCTCGGCCGGACGGTCGCCGTCAAGGAGCTGCGCTTCCCCAACAGCATCGACGAGGACGAGAAGCGACGCCTCATCACCCGGACCCTCCGCGAGGCCAAGGCCATCGCCCGGATCCGCAACAACGGCGCCGTGACCGTCTACGACGTCGTCGACGAGGACGACCGCCCGTGGATCGTCATGGAACTCATCGAGGGCAAGTCCCTCGCCGACGCCGTGCGCGAGGACGGCACCCTCACCCCGCGCCGCGCCGCCGAGGTCGGTCTCGCCATCCTCGACGTGCTGCGCTCCGCCCACCGCGAGGGCATCCTCCACCGCGACGTGAAGCCGTCCAACGTGCTGATCGCCGAGGACGGCCGGGTCGTCCTCACCGACTTCGGCATCGCGCAGGTCGAGGGCGACCCCTCGATCACCTCCACCGGCATGCTCGTCGGCGCGCCCTCGTACATCTCGCCCGAGCGCGCCCGCGGTCACAAGCCCGGTCCGGCCGCCGACCTCTGGTCGCTCGGCGGACTGCTCTACGCGGCGGTCGAGGGCAGCCCGCCCTACGACAAGGGCTCCGCCATCGCCACGCTCACCGCGGTGATGACCGAGCCCGTCGACCCGCCGAAGAACGCGGGCCCGGAGCTGGAGAAGGTCATCTACGGCCTGCTCGCCAAGGACCCGGCCCAGCGGCTCGACGACGCCGGCGCGCGGGTGCTGCTGCGCGCCGTCCTCGACGCGCCGGAGGCGCCGCCGAAGCCCTCGCCCGAGACCACCCGGGTCGTGCCGCTGCCCCCGCTCCCGGAAGGCCCGCCGATCGGCGCCCCCTCGGCGCCCGTCCCGCCCGCGCCGCGGAAGCCGGCCCGGGAGAAGACCGCCGACGGGGCCGCCGAGCGGATGCTGGGCGCCCTGAAGTCGGTGCGCGACGCCGCCGCCGCGGCCAAGGCCGACCCCGCGCGCGGGAACGGCTCCGGGGCTCCGGACCGGCCGGTGTCGAGCAGGGCCTCGCTCACCGACGTCGTTCCGCGCCGCACGCTGGTGATCATCGCCGCGGTCGTGCTCGTCGCGCTGCTCGGCACGATCCTGTACGTCGCCCTCGGCGGCGGCCGGGACGCCGCCGACCAGGGCAAGGGCAAGACGTCCGGCGGCACCACCGCCACGGCCGGCAGCGCGTCCCGCGGGGCCGACGGCCAGAACACCGACAAGTCGCCCGGCGACGCGTCCCAGCAGGGCGGCGGCAAGCCGGCCGCCAACAGCGGAGGCCAGAGCGGCATCACGCCCACCGGAACGCCCGGGGGCGACCAGCCCGGCGGTGGCGGCACCGGCCCGCAGCTGCCCCCCGGCTACGTCATGGTGACGAACGCCCGCTTCCACTTCACCATGGCGATGCCCGCGTCCTTCCGGATGACCGACATAGCCGGTCAGAACTCCGGCGGCATCTTCAACGCCTCCAAGGGGGCGTTCCCCCGCGTCCAGGTCGACTTCAACGACAGCCCGAAGGACGACGCGGCCGCCGCCTGGCGCGCCGCCCTGGCCGCCGTCGCCGCGACCAGCAACGGCTATCGGCACATCGGCATCCACCCGGTCGCCTACAAGGGCTACCCGACCGTCGCCGACTGGGAGTTCGAACGCACCCAGAACGGCCAGCGCATCCGGATACTCAACCGGGGCTTCAAGGTCGACGCCGACCACGGCTACTCGATCATGGTGAGCTGCCGTGCCGACGCCTGGGACGCCGCGGAGTGCAAGACGCTGCGGGAGACCGCGTTCGCCACGTTCAGCCCCAAGGACTGACAGGCGGCACGTATCGTGAGAGGCCCCGTCCGCGAGGGCGGGGCACGGGGGACGTAGGGCGCGTGGGGAGGCGTCGTGGACGACTACGCGGGAAGAGTGCTGGCGGACCGCTACCGCCTGCCCCTGCCGTCGGCGGACGCGGACGACCTCGTCGAGACGCGCGCCTTCGACACGTACAGCGGCCAGGAAGTGCGCATCCGTCAGGTGCCGCTGCCGGAGGTCGTCGACGCCGAACTCGTCGACGACGAGCCGTACGCGGGTCCCGGCCGCGCCACGCGCAGCCCGGCCGACCCGGCCGTCCGCCGCGCCGTCGAGGCGGCCCAGGCCGCCGCCCGCATCCCCGACCACCCGCGCCTCGACCAGGTCTTCGACGTGTTCGCGGAGGCCGGTTCGCTGTGGATAGTGAGCGAGTTCGTCGCGGCCACACGGCTGTCGGAGCTCCTCGCGGAGGGGCCGCTGACCCCGTACCGCGCCGCCGAGATCGGTGCCGACCTCCTCACCGCCCTGCGCGCCCTGCACGCGCACGGCTGGACCCACCGCAACGTCACCGCCCGCACGGTCCTGGTCTGCGACGACGGCCGTGTCGTCCTCACCGGCCTCGCCGCCGGCGCCGCCGAGGAGGCCCTCTGCGGCTACGCCCCCGTGCCGGTCGAGGAGGACCCACCGCCGTACGCACCGTACGACGAGCAGCGGGAGGCGTACGGGGAGGTCGGGTCGTACGGGAACTCCGAGGCGTACGGGAACTCCGAGGCGTACGGGAACTCCGAGGCGTACGGGGAGCCCGAGGCGTATGGGAACTCCGAGGCGTACGGGGAGCCCGAGGCGTACGCGGAGGCGGGGACGTACGGGGAGCCCGAGTCGTACGGGGACGGGGAGTCCGGTACGTACCGCGAGCTCGGTGAGCCGTACGCGGCCCACGGGCACGACGGGCAGGAGGCCCTCGGCGCCGCCGGGTTCGGCGCGCACGTCCACGAGCTGGAGCCCGCCGAGTCGGTCGAGTCGGTCGAGTCCGTCGAGTCCGTCGAGCAGTACGAGTACGAGTACGAGGACGAGGACGAGGCGTACGGCCACGTGCCCGCCGCGCGCGAGCCCGCGCGCCTCGAACCCGTGGACGGCGGCCGAGCCGGCTGGACCGCCCGGGACGACGAGCCGGAAGCCCCCGAGGGCCCGGAGTCCGCTGCCCCCGACGGGCCGCTCCGCGCCGGCTACGGCCCCGACGGCGGCACCCCCTACGGCCCCGGACGCGGCACCGACCGGGCGGAGTCGCCCGCCTCGCCCACGCCCGACGAGACCAGGACGCCCGCCGCGCCCGCCGTGCCGCCCGCCGCGGACGTACGGGCGGCGCGGGCCGGGGCCATCGCCGCCTATCGGGCGGGAGCGCGGGCCGCGGCGCGGATCGGGGAGACCGGCGCCCTTCCGGTCCAGCGCCCCACCCCGTCGACCCCGCCCGAGGGGCCGCCAGAGGTCCCGCCCGCGGATCCGCCCGCCGGTCCTCCGGCGGCCCGGTCCGCGACCTCCGCGACGTCCGCGCCGCAGTGGTGGTCCCGGGTGGGCGACGACGAGGACGACGTCGACGACGAGGACGAGGACGAGACGGGCGGCACCTACGGCACGCCGCCGCCGCGCGCCTACCTCTCCGGCAGCTGGAGCGACGGCCCGCACACCGCGCGCGACGGCGGGCGTTCCGTCCCGGCCGGCGGCGGGGGCCAGGGTCCCGTGCTGCCCGCGCTCCCCGCCGGGTACACCGCGGCCACCCCCGAGCCGGCGCTCGTGCCCGCCGCCGCGTCCCGTCCGCCGGGCGGCCCCGGCGACGCGTACCGGGGCCCGGCGACCCGGCTCGCCGCCGAGCGGGCCCGTCAGACCCGGATGGCCGTCGTCGGCGCGGTCACCGAGCGCTGGGCGCCCGAGCAGGCGGGCCCGGTGCACGAGCACTGGCGTCTCGCCCCGCCCATCGGCCCCGCGACGGACCTGTGGGCGCTCGGCGCGCTGCTCTACCGGGCCGTCCAGGGCCACGCCCCGTACCCCGAGGACAGCGCTGCCGAGCTGGTCCAGCTGGTCTGCGCGGAGCCGCCCGCCTTCGCCGAGGAGTGCGGACCGCTGCGGCCGGTGGTGGAGTCGCTGCTGCGTCAGGACCCCACCGAGCGCCCCGACATGGAGGAGCTGAGCGGCTGGCTGCGCTCGCTGGTGCGTTCGGCGCCCGAGCCGGAGGCCGGGATCGGCGTCATACCGCTGCCGTCCTCGGACGCCACCAAGCTGCCCATCGTGCGCCGCCGCGGCGAGCTGGTGCGCCGCCGGCGCGGCGGTGCGGCGGGCGGCCGGCACCGGCAGGGCAGGGGCGGGCGCTCCTCGCGCGCGACGGCGTACGCGCCCCTCGCGGGGCAGCACGCCGAGGCGCCGCCTTTCGACGCGCCCGTGCACGAGGAGATCCCGCAGCGCGCCTCGCGGGCCCCCCGCGCACCGGGGCGCCCCTCGGGCTCCCCGCGCGCCCTGGGCCGCACGCTGCTGCTCCTGGTCCTGCTGCTGCTCGGCGCGGTGGTGGCGTACGCCGTCTGGTTCATGCCCGGTCGGGGTGAGGAAGGCGGCGGTACGGCGACACCGCCGGCGAAGTCCGGCTCCCCGGCGCAGAATCCGCCGCGGAGTACGGCTCCGCCCGCGACCGGCGGCCCGTCCCCCTCGCCCACACCCCCGCGGACCGGCACCACGCCGCCCGCCACCGACCCCTCCGCGCCCGCGCTCGCCGCCGGCTACGTGCTGCGCAAGGACCCCGAGGGCTTCCAGGTCGGCGTGCCGCGCGACTGGCGGCGCAGCCCCATCAACGACGCCGGGCAAGTTCGCTGGACGGGCGGCGACTTCACGCTCATCGTGGTGCCCGGTCGGGACACGGTGCAGGCGAACGGCGCGGACCCGATGGCGTACCAGCGGACGAGGGAGCGGGAGCTCCAGCCCTGGCGGGACTCCTCCTGGTCCAGCGCCTCGGGCCTGCGGCGGATCGACGTGGGCCGACAGGCCATGGCGGTCGGTCAGTTCACCTGGCAGGACAGCACCGGGCGCGAGGTGTTCGTGCGGAATATGGCGCTGATCGAGGGCGGCCGCTATCACATCGTCCAGGTCATCGGCCCGGAGAACGAGCGGGACAAGGTCTCCGAGATCTACGACCAGGCGGTGAAGGCCTACCGGGCCACGCGCTGAGTCCCCGCTGACTCCCCGCTGACCTCCGCGCCGTACCCCCGCACCTACCGGGCGGTACGCCGAACCCCCCTGTCCTGTAAGGGTCCGTGCACCGCCAGTGGCCGAAAACCGCCGCTGGTCACAGACTTGTTCCCAAAGGCGCCCCGAGGTTTCGCGTGCCGCTTCCCCCTCCGTACCCTTGCCTCGGAAGCAAACAGGCGGGGGCACGTGGAACATTCTGAGAGCACCGGCACCGGGCTGCTGCTCGCCGGACGCTACCGGTTGGGCGAGTCCATCGGGCGCGGCGGCATGGGCAAGGTTTGGCGTGCTCACGACGAGGTGCTGCACCGGGTCGTGGCCGTCAAGGAGTTGACGGCGGGCCGGTTCGTGGCGGAGGCCGACCGGCTGGTCCTGCACGCCCGGACGCAGAAGGAGGCGCGCGCGGCGGCCCGGATCACCCACCCGGGTGTGGTCACCGTGCACGACGTCCTGGAGCACGACGACCGGCCGTGGATCGTCATGCAGTACGTGGACGGCCCCTCGCTGGCGGACGCGGCGAAGGAGGCCGGCACGATCGCGCCCCGCGAGGCGGCCCGGATCGGGCTGCACGTGCTCGGCGCCCTGCGCGCGGCGCACGCCGCCGGGGTGCTGCACCGGGACGTGAAGCCCGGAAACGTGCTGCTCGCGCGCGACGGCCGGGTCCTCATCACCGACTTCGGCATCGCCGCGATCGAGGGCGACTCCTCCATCACGCGCACGGGCGAACTCGTCGGCTCCATCGACTACCTGGCACCCGAGCGGGTGCGCGGCGGGGACCCCGGTCCCGCGTCCGACCTGTGGTCGCTGGGAGCCACGCTGTACTCGGCGGTGGAGGGCAGCTCGCCGTTCCGCCGCGGCTCGCCGATCAGCACCATGCAGGCGGTGGTGACCGAGGAGCCGCCGTACCCGGAGAAGGCGGGCGCGCTCGCCCCGGTCATCGTGGCGCTGCTGCGCAAGGACCCGGAGCAGCGGCCGCGGGCCGACGAGGCCGAGCGGATGCTGCTCGACGCCATGGAGGGCCGGGCGCCGCAGGCCGCCCAGGCCTTCGTGCCGACCCAGCGGGTGGGCGCGGAGGAGCTGGCCGCCGCCGCCCCCTCGGTGACGACGCCGTTGCCGGTGCCGCACGACGACGCCGCGGCCGTCCCGGCGGGCACGCCCGCCTCCCCGGCGTCGGCGGAGGCCGCCGCGAACCCCGCCCCGGTTTCCGTGGGCGCCACCGTCCCCGGTCTGCCGGGCGGTACGGGCGGCTCCGGCGGCTCCGGGGGCCGCGGCCGCTGGCGCGCCGCGCTGCTCGCGGCCGTCGTCGCCGGGCTGCTCGCGGGTGGCGCGGTCTTCGCTGCGATGACCCATATGGGGGACAAGGGGAACAAGGGGGGCGACACGCCCGCCACCCAGGAAGCGAGCAAGGACGGCAAGGATCCGGCCAAGGGCGGCGTCCCCGCCGGCTGGATCCGGGTCGAGGACCCGGAGGGCTTCAGCCTGCTGGTCCCCAAGGGCTGGAAGCGCCAGATGGACGGCGACCAGATCGACTACACGCCGGACAACGGACGGCACCGCATCCGCATCAGCATCGACCGGTCGCCCGACTTCGAGAACCCGTACATGCACATGCTCGACCTCGAGAAGATCGTGCGTAAGCGGGCCCAGTACCAGCGGATCCGGCTCACCCAGAACACCTTCCGTGACCAGGTCGACTCCTGCGTCTGGGAGTTCACCTGGATCGAGAAGCAGACCTTCCCGGGACCCCGGCACGCGATCGACCAGGTGTACTACGGCGACGACGGCGTCGAGTACGCGCTGTACATGGCCGCGCCGGAGGAGAGCTGGGAGCGGACCCGGGAGCAGTTCGACATCGTGAAGAAGTACTGGAGGGCGCCTGAAGATGCCGTAAGCCCCTGATCAGGGCTTATGTGCCAGTGATCGCTGGCGCGATGTGGGCGGGTGGTGAAAACGCGTTACTCACGGGTACCCAAAGGGCGGAATGCGCCCTACGCTCGCCCTCATGACGGACTCGCAGGCACTTCCCACCCCGGCCCTGGTCGCCGACGCGGCCCCCCTCCGTACCAACCCCGTCGCCCCCGCGCCTGCCGGGGCGCGCACGGCCGGGGACGTGGTCACGCCCGAGCTGGTCGCCCGGCTCACCCGCGGGGTCGCGGGATCCGGCCGTACCGCCAACCACACCCCGTTCACCGGGGCGAAGCTGGCGGACCTGCCCGAGGCCACCCCCGAGGACGTCGCCGCCGCCTTCACCCGCGCCCGCGCGGCACAGACCGCCTGGGCCGCGACCGCCGTCAAGGCCCGCGCGGCCGTGCTGCTGCGCTTCCACGACCTGGTCCTCCAGCGCCAGGGCGAGGTCCTCGACCTCATCCAGCTGGAGACCGGCAAGGCCCGCCTGCACGCCCACGAGGAGGTGCAGGCGGTCGCCGTCGCCGCGCGCCACTACGGCCGCAAGGCCCCCGCCTATCTGCGCCCCAGGCACCACACCGGCGTCGTGCCGACCCTCACCAAGGTCACCGAGCTGCGCCAGCCGCGCGGGGTCGTCGGCCAGATCGCGCCCTGGAACTACCCCCTGGAGCTGTCGGTCGGCGACGCCCTGCCCGCCTTCGTCTCCGGCAACGCCGTCGTCATGAAGCCGGACACCGAGACCGCCCTGACCGCCCTGTGGGCCCGCGACCTGCTGATCGAGGCCGGACTGCCCGCCGAGGTCTTCCAGATCGTGCTCGGCGAGGGCCCCGTCGTCGGCCCCGAGGTCGTCCGGCACGCCGACTACGTCTCCTTCACCGGCTCGACCCGCACCGGCCGCGAGGTCGCCCAGGGCGCCGCCGCCCGCCTCGTCGGCGTCAGCCTGGAGCTCGGCGGCAAGAACGCCATGCTGGTCCTGAAGGACGCCGACATCGAGAAGGCCGCCGCCGGAGCCGTCCGCGCCTGCTTCTCCTCCGCCGGCCAGCTGTGCATCTCCATCGAGCGGCTGTACGTGCACGAGTCGGTCGCCGACGCCTTCCTCGACCGCTTCGCCGCCCGGACGAAGGCCATGCGGCTCGGCAACTCCCTCGCCTACGGGGCCGACATGGGCTCCCTCGTCGGCGAGCGCCAGCTGGAGACCGTCACCCGGCACGTCGAGGAGGCCGTCGCCAAGGGCGCCAAGCTGGTCGCCGGCGGCCAGGCCCGCCCCGACATCGGCCCGTACTTCTTCGAGCCGACCATCCTCGACGGCGTCGAGTCCCCGATGGCCGTCTGCGCCGAGGAGACCTTCGGACCGGTGGTCTCGATCTACCGCTTCAGGGACGAGGACGAGGTCGTCGAGCTCGCCAACGCCACCCCGTACGGCCTCAACTCCTCCGTCTGGACCACCGACTCCCGCCGCGGCCACGCGGTGGCCGCCCGGCTGCGCACCGGCACCGTCAACATCAACGAGGGCTACGCCCCCGCGTACGGCAGCGTGCAGTCCCCGATGGGCGGCATGAAGGACTCCGGCCTCGGCCGGCGCCACGGCTCCGAGGGCATCCTCAAGTACACCGAGGCCCAGACCGTGGCCCAGCAGCGGCTGATCCCGCTCGCGCCCTCCTTCGGGATGGACGACGAGAGGTACGCGGCCTTCATGAGCACCTCCCTGAAGGTCATGAAGGCCCTGCGGCTGCGCTGACCGACCGCCCCACCCGCCCCTTTCTCGTACGAGGAGAGCCATGACCGCGGTACCCCCTGCCCAGAATCAGGCCGAGGAAGGCTCGGACGACGCCTACGACTACGACGTCGTGGTGGTCGGCTCCGGCTTCGGCGGCTCGGTCACCGCCCTCCGGCTCACCGAGAAGGGCTACCGCGTCGGCGTCCTGGAGGCCGGCCGGCGCTACACCCGCGAGACCCTGCCGAAGAACTCGTGGGACCTGAAGAACTTCCTGTGGGCCCCCGCCCTCGGCCTCTACGGCATCCAGCGCATCCATCTGCTCGGCAACGTGATGGTGCTCGCCGGGGCCGGTGTGGGCGGCGGCTCCCTCAACTACGCCAACACCCTCTACGAGCCGCTCGCGCCGTTCTTCGACGACCCGCAGTGGAAGGACATCACCGACTGGCGCGCCGAGCTCGCGCCCTACTACGACCAGGCCAAGCGGATGCTCGGCGTGCGGCTCAACCCGACGATGACGCCCTCCGACGTGCATCTGAAGGCCACCGCCCAGGCGATGGGGATCGGCGACACCTTCCACATGGCGCCGGTCGGCGTCTTCTTCGGGGACGGGAAGGACGCCGTCACCGGGGAGGGGACCGGCACGGCCAAGGCGCGGCCCGGCGGCGAGGTCGCCGACCCCTACTTCGGCGGCGCGGGCCCCTCCCGCAAGGCCTGCACCGAATGCGGCGAGTGCATGACCGGTTGCCGGCACGGCGCCAAGAACACCCTCAACGAGAACTACCTGTACCTCGCCGAGAAGGCCGGCGCCGTCGTCCACCCCATGACCTCCGTGGTCGCCGTCACCGAGGACTCGCGCGGCGGCTACGCGGTCAGGACGCTGCCGACCGACAACAGGAAGAAGGGGGCGGGCCGGACCTTCACCGCCCGCCGGGTGGTGATCGCGGCCGGCACCTACGGCACCCAGACCCTGCTCCACCGGATGAAGGACACCGGGCTGCTGCCCCACGTCTCCGGCCGGCTCGGCGAGCTGACCCGGACGAACTCCGAGGCGCTCGTCGGCGCGCAGACCACCGACCGCCGCTACCGCAAGCGGCACGGCAAGGACCGGGCCGACTTCACCCAGGGCGTCGCGATCACCTCGTCGATCCACCCGGACGACAACACCCACATCGAGCCGGTCCGCTACGGCAAAGGCTCCAACTCCATGGGCGGCATGACCGTCCTCCAGGTGCCCTACGGCGCGCACCGGGTCCGCAACTGGCTCCTCGAACTGGTCAAGCACCCCGCGCTGGCCGTCCGCTCGCTGTCCAACCGCCGCTGGTCGGAGCGGACCATCATCGGCCTGGTCATGCAGTCCCTCGACAACTCGCTGACCACCTACCGCAAGCCCGGCGGCCTCGGAAAGGGCCTGCTCACCGCCCGCCAGGGGCACGGCGCGCCGAACCCCACCCAGATCGAGGCCGCGACCCGGGCCGCCCGCCTGATGGCCGAGGAGATCAACGGATTCGCCGGCTCCAACATCGGCGAGCTCATGGGCACCCCGCTCACCGCGCACTTCCTGGGCGGCTGCCCCATCGGCGCGGACGCGGCCACGGGCGTCATCGACCCATACCACCGCCTCTACGGTCACCCGGGCATCTCCGTCGTCGACGGCGCGGCGGTCTCCGCGAACCTGGGCGTCAACCCTTCGCTGACCATCACGGCGCAGGCCGAGCGGGCGATGTCCTTCTGGCCCAACAAGGGGGACGAGGACCCGCGCCCCCGTCAGGGCGAGGCGTACGTGCGGCTGGCCCCGGTCGAGCCCAAGTCGCCGGCCGTCCCGGCGGAGGCCTTCGGCGCGCTGAAGCTGCCGTTCCTGGGCATTCCGGCGGTCCCGCCCAAGAAGGCCTGAGGCCGGGCCCGGGGACGGTCGCGAGGCCCGGCAGCTGCTGCCGGCGAGCATGCCTCCGGGCGGACTCCGGAAGCACTCCGGAAGAGCACCGGAAGAACTCCGGAAAAGATGAAAGGGCGCTGCACCCCCCTCCGAGTGCAGCGCCCCTCCAGCTTTTGGGTGGTGCTGCATAGATGACCCGTGACCTGGGGGATTGGTTGTAGCCCTCTCACGAGATCTTTATGTGACGCGCGTCACGTCGGTCGGGGGCCCACAACACAGGGGCCCCGCGTCGCGATTCCGGTCGCGGGCGCGGGGCCCCTGGGGCGGCACCGGCGTCAGGGCTGTGAGCGGTGCCGAGGACGCGGCGCCGGGGGGTGGGGCGCCGCGGTGGGAGGGGGAGGCGGGAAGTGTGGGGGAGCGGGACGGCGGGGTCTCGGATCGTTCGTTCGCCGGTTGCGGTCGGTCCCGGGCGTCCCCGGGACCGACCGCCCTTTCTGGGTGACCGGGCTGCTGTCCCCTGCCGTCCGGTCACGCGCGCTGAGGCGAGGTCCCACGACGTACCGGAGGTACGCCACACGCCCCAGCGAAGCCACGCGTGGTCTCAATCGGGCCCGCCCCTGGCTGGCACGGACACCACGACCAACGAAGCGGCGCGGCGCCCGGTCACGCTCCGTACGGGTGAGGATGCGACCGAACTCGGGTGCGGGACGGCACTCACATGCGCGGGGCGCACGGGGGCCGGTGCCTTCGCGCCCGCGCCCGCGCCTGGGCCTCGCGCCCGCGTCCCGGGCCTCGCGCCCGCGCCGGGGCGACGCGCCCGCCGGGGCCTCGCGCCCGCGCCGGGGCCTCGCGCCCGCGCCGGGGCCTCGCGCCCGCGCCGGGGCGGCGCGCCCGCGCCCGGGTCTGCCCGTCCGTGCTCTCAGATGCGGCCGCGGCACAGCTCCAGCATCGTCATCGCGAGCGCCGTGCCCGGCTTGCCCAGGGCGTCGCGGTAGTGGCCGAGCACCTCCATCTCGCGGGCCAGGTTCACCCGGCGGCCGCCGGAGGAGACGCGGGCCTCCTGGATGACGGCCGAGACGGCCATCCGTTCCTGGATCAGACCGATGATCCGGTCGTCGAGCGCGTCGATGCGCTCGCGGGCGTCGCCGATCAGGGCGGCGGCCTCGTCGGTGCGGGCGCCGGTCTGCTCGGCGGCGGTCCTGGTGGCGGTCCTGGTGCTCATGGGGGCTCCTCGTGGTGGTCGGGGTCTGCCCCGGAGCGACACGGCCCGGGAAACGCAGAGCGCCCCGGGCCTTGTCGGCCCGGGGCGCCTGGGAAGTCGCTTGTCAGTTGCTCAAGCAGCACGACCATGGCATCCGGACCGGCCGGTGCCATAGGTAAAGACGAAGGTCGTGAGCTTGCGCATGGCGTCAGTATGGACCCCGCCCGGCCCCCGGCGACAACCCGGGCCCGGATGGTGAGACGAAAGCCACCCCGGTTCGGATGGTGAGACGAAGCGCAAGGGCGGCGCGCCGGTAGAATCGACAAATAGCCCCCTTCGGGGGAACCGCTCCTACCGCCGGAAGGCCGCCGTAGTGTCCTCAGCGCCCCCCGCTGCCGCGCCCGACGTCACCAACCCGGACGTAGTCCTCGTTGTCGACTTCGGGGCCCAGTACGCCCAGCTCATCGCCCGTCGAGTCCGTGAGGCCCGGGTCTACAGCGAGATCGTCCCGTCCACCATGCCGGTGGCCGAGATGCTGGCCAAGAAGCCGAAGGCGATCATCCTCTCCGGCGGCCCGTCCTCCGTGTACGCGGAGGGCGCCCCGCGCCTGGACCGCGAGATCTTCGAGGCGGGCGTCCCCGTCTTCGGCATGTGCTACGGCTTCCAGCTGATGGCGACCACCCTCGGCGGCACCGTGGACAACACCGGCGCCCGTGAGTACGGCCGTACGCCGCTGCACGTCAGCAAGGCCGGCTCCACGCTCTTCGAGGGCACCCCGGTCGAGCAGTCGGTGTGGATGTCGCACGGCGACGCCTGCTCCGCCGCCCCCGAGGGCTTCGTCGTCACCGCGTCCACGGACGTCGTGCCGGTCGCCGCCTTCGAGAACGACGCGAAGAAGCTGTACGGCGTCCAGTACCACCCCGAGGTGCTGCACTCCACGCACGGCCAGCAGATCCTGGAGCACTTCCTCTACCGCGGCGCCGGCATCGAGCCCACCTGGACGACCGGCAACGTCATCGAGGAGCAGGTCGCGGCCATCCGCGCCCAGGTCGGCACCAAGCGCGCCATCTGCGGCCTGTCCGGCGGCGTCGACTCCGCCGTGGCCGCCGCGCTCGTGCAGAAGGCCATCGGCTCGCAGCTGACCTGTGTCTACGTCGACCACGGTCTGATGCGCAAGGGCGAGACCGAGCAGGTCGAGAAGGACTTCGTGGCCGCCACCGGCGTCCAGCTGAAGGTCGTCGACGCGCAGGAGCGCTTCCTCACCGCCCTCGCCGGCGTCTCCGACCCGGAGACCAAGCGCAAGATCATCGGCCGTGAGTTCATCCGCGTCTTCGAGCAGGCGCAGGCCGAGATCGTCGCCGAGGGCGCCGCCGACGGCGAGGAGGTCGCCTTCCTCGTCCAGGGCACGCTCTACCCGGACATCGTCGAGTCCGGCGGCGGCACCGGCACCGCCAACATCAAGTCCCACCACAACGTGGGCGGTCTCCCCGAGGACCTGGAGTTCGAGCTCGTCGAGCCGCTGCGCCAGCTCTTCAAGGACGAGGTCCGCATGGTCGGCCAGGAGCTCGGCCTGCCCGAGGAGATCGTCCAGCGCCAGCCGTTCCCCGGCCCCGGCCTCGGCATCCGCATCGTCGGCGAGGTCACCAAGGAGCGCCTGGACCTGCTGCGCGAGGCCGACGCCATCGCCCGCGAGGAGCTGACGGCCGCCGGTCTCGACCGCGAGATCTGGCAGTGCCCGGTCGTGCTGCTCGCCGACGTCCGCTCCGTCGGCGTCCAGGGCGACGGCCGCACCTACGGCCACCCGATCGTGCTGCGCCCGGTGTCCTCCGAGGACGCCATGACCGCCGACTGGTCGCGGCTGCCGTACGAGGTCCTCGCCCGGATCTCGACCCGCATCACCAACGAGGTCTCCGACGTCAACCGCGTGGTCCTCGACGTGACCAGCAAGCCGCCGGGCACCATCGAGTGGGAGTGACCCCTCCCCTGAGCGCATGAAGCCGCCGCCCCCGGACCGCATCGGGGGCGGCGGCTCCTTTTCCGTACGGGACCGGCCGCGGCATCCGCCTGCCGCGATCTGCGTACGGGATCTGCGTACGGGATCTGGTGAGTTGACCGGCCGGGCGTTACCTTCCGGCGCATGACCGAGATACCGGCGCCCCTCCCGGCCCCCGTCCCCGTCGAGCAGCTCCACTTCGCGATGCCGCCCGTCCACGCGACGGCCGGCGAGGAGCGCGCCCACCGCAAGCAGCGGCTCGCCGCCGCGCTCCGGGTCTTCGGGCAGCTCGGGTACGAGGAAGGGGTGTCCGGCCACATCACCGCCCGCGACCCCGAGCACCTCGACTGCTACTGGGTGAATCCCTTCGGGGCGCCCTTCGCCGAGCTCACGGCGAGCGACCTGATCCTGGTCAACGGCGACGGCCAGGTCGTCTACGGCGCCCACCACGTCAACCAGGCGGCCTTCACCGTGCACGCCCAGGTGCACCGCGCCCGGCCCGACGTCGTGGCCGTCGCGCACACCCACTCCCCGCACGGGCGGGCGCTCGCCGCCCTCGGCGAACTGCTCGACCCGATCACCCAGGAGGCCTGCGCCTTCTACCAGGACCACGCCCTCTACGACGCCTTCACCGGGGTGACCGTCGACCCCGAGGAGGGCCGCCGGATCGCGATCGCCCTCGGCGGCCTCAAGGGGATCGTGCTGCGCAACCACGGGCTGCTCACGGTCGGTTCCTCGGTCGACGCGGCGGCCTGGTGGTTCATCGCGATGGAACGGTGCGCCCAGGTGCAGCTGACCGCCCGGGCCGCCGGCAAGCCCGTGCTCATCGACCACCGCGACGCCGTCGCCACCCGCGAACAGATCGGCAGCGACCTGGTGGCCTGGATCAACTACCAGCCGCTGTGGCGGCGGATCAGCCGCTCGGAGCCCGAACTGTTGTCGTAGTACGCGCGCTTGGCAGCCCTTACGTCAATGTGATGACTCTTCAATCACTCTTTCGTGAGGGGTGCGGAGCCCTCCGTGCGGGCAATGGGTGCGGCACAATTCCCAGGAATCAACAGCCAGTTGACGACGACGGCACCTGAGGCCGGTCGACCGATCGGGAAGTGGGCGGCGCCGTGGCGGTGCAAGAGGCGAGACAGTGCGGGGCGGACGCGGCGGACGGCGGCTGCCCGCACTGCGGAAGCTCCGGCCACCGGAGGGCGGTCGCCGCCTTCCTCGCCCGACGCGACGAGCTCGCCGCCGGTCACGGGGTGCCCGCCGCCCTCGCGCACTCGCCGGTCGCCTCCCGCCAGTGGGTCTCCGACGAACTCGCCCAGTCCGCCCGCACCGTCGCCGCCCGCGGCCGGGAGGCCGGCGGCGCCCGGCACGGGCGGGTGTACCGCGGCACCCTCGCCGCCGTGTGGGGCGGCGTCCTCGCGCTGCTCCTCGGCCAGGCCCTCACCGCCCTCGGCACCGGCTGGACCGGCAGCCGCACCGCCGCCCTCGGCACCGCCGTGCTGCTCGCCGCCGCCCTGACCGCCGTCGCCCGGCTGCACCGCGACCGGAGCGGGGTCCTCGCCCCGCTGCTCGGCGAGGACAACCGGCTCTCCACCTCCCGTACCGTCGCCGCCGCCTGGCTCCTCCTGGCCGTCTTCGCCGTACTCCTGCTCTCCCTGCGCCTGGCCGGTGGCGCGCCGCACGTGGACCTCGGCCTCCGGCGCGGCGCCGGACTGCTCACCGTCCTCACCCTGCTCGGCCTGACCACGGTCACGGCCCGGCTGATCGTGGCGCTGCGGGTGGCCGCCCGGCGGCTGCAGAAGGTCCGCGCCGACCGCCCCCGACCCGCCGACCTGCTCTGCGACGACGACGGCCGCGCCTCCCTCACCGACGTCCAGTACGTCCTGGTGTCCGCCGCCGTCCTCCTCGTGGCCGCGGTGCGGCTGGGCCGCGCCCCCGACCGGCTGCCCGAGCTGCCCTGGACACTGGTGCTGCTCGTCGCCGTCTCCGTGGCCTGCTACCTCGCCGGCAAATGCGCGGAGGGCGGCCGGCCCAAGATCTTCTCGATCGTCCGGGCCCGCGAGGCGGGCGACCTCGACGCGCCGATCCGCACCGGCGACGACATCGAGATCCGCGGCACGGGCTTCGTCCCGGCGGGGGCGGCGGGCCCCGATCCGCTGACCCGGCTCGTCGTCCGGATCGGCCCGGTCCACGCCCATGTCCCGCTGGTCCCCGTCCCCGGCGGATTCGCCAACCCCACCGACACGGCCCTGACCGTCCCCCTCCCGGCGGACGTGGAACCGGGCCGGGTGGAGGTGTCGGTGGTGACGGCCGCCGGCGTGGAGACCAACCGGGTCGCGATCGACGTCCTCGACTGACCCGCCCGAGCCACCTCGGCCGCCCGCGCCCCTCGCCTCCCACCGGGTATGTGCCCGCGCGGGGAATCCGAGGAGAATCGTTCCCCGTATCAGAGGTAGGGGCGTGGAGAGGCGGCCGGAGATGACGGGACGGACGGACGGAACGACGGGCCGGGGCTCCGGGAGCACCGGTGGTGACGAGGCCCCCGCCGGCGTCGGCGGCCTCGACGGCTGGAAGGCCCTCGCCTCCCGCTACGCCCTGGTGCCGCTGCGGATCTTCCTCGGCATCACCTTCATCTACGCGGGGCTCGACAAGCTCACCGAACCCGGCTTCCTCGCCGACACCGGCTCCGGGTCGATCGGCGAGGTCATGCGGGGCGTCCGGGACACCTCGGCGCTGCCCGCCCTCGTCGACCTGGCCCTCAAGAACCCGGTCGGCTTCGGCTACGCCATCGCCCTCGGCGAGCTGGCCGTCGGCATCGGCACCCTCTTCGGCCTCTTCGCCCGCGTGGCCGCGCTCGGCGGGGCGCTGATCTCGCTGAGCCTGTGGACGACCGTCAGCTGGCAGGTGAACCCGTACTACCTCGGCAACGACCTCGCCTATCTCATGGCCTGGCTCCCGCTGCTGCTGGCCGGTGCGCCCGTGCTGTCGCTGGACGCGCTCCTCGCCGACCGCCGGCGTATCAGATAGGCGACCCACGAGGAGAACGCGGCCAGGCCGAGGGACCCGCCCAGCACCGGGAACACCACGTACCAGGCGACGGACCACGCGCCGGCCGCGTCCCCCGCGAAGAGCGCGGCGAGGGTCAGCGCGGCCATGCCGAGGATCAGCCGGCCGGGGCGGAACTCATGAACCAGCACGGATGACCTCCACCTGTCCGAGGCCGACCTCCAGGAAGAGGTCGACGGTGCCGCCCGGGGCGACGCCCGGCGGCGGCGTGAGCGTACGGGTCTCGTCGAGGTCCGGCGCGATGTCGATGTCGCCCCGCTGCGAGGGTACGGCGGACGCCGCCGGCGGCACGGGCGACTGCCCGGACGGCCGGAGCGAGGCCGTGGCCGACGGCTCGCCCGGGGTGGCCGGAGCCGGCGGTGTGGCCGGGGCCGGCGCCGGGCCGTTCGGGGGCAGGCGGAGGTCGCCGAGGCCCGCCTGGGCGCGCAGCGTCACCGTCACGTTCCGCGGCACGATCACCTCCAGCTTCCCGGCACCGACCTCCACCCGCGTCGTCACCTTCGTCCCCGCCGGCACGACGAGGCCCGACAGGTCGAGCGTGCCGACGCCCGTGCCCAGCTCGTACCGCGGCTGCACCGCCGCGACCGTCACCGGACGCCAGGTCTCGCGCGCCCAGACCGTGGAGATCTCCTTCGGCAGCACCGAGGCCACCGTGAGCAGTCCCGCCGTCACGAGCATGAGGAAGACCGTGCCGAACCCGGTCCGGCCGACGAGGCTGCTGACGACCAGGCCGAGCCCGAACACCGCGAGGGCCGCCGCGAGACCGATCTGCAGGCTCGTGCCCAGCGGATGCCCGTCCCACGACAGGCCCGTGCCGAGGCCGCCCGCGATCAGGGCGAGCAGGAACACCAGGCCGCCGATGGACGGCGGGCTCGTGCGCACCCGGGCCGACGGCGTCGGCCGGCTCGGCCGCCCGGGATCCGGGCCCCACTGGCTGCCCGGCGTCGGCACCACGCCGTCGATCGTGCCGTCCTCGTCGAGCACGCCGTGCGGACCCCACAGATAGCCGACGGCCACCTTGCCGGTCGAGCCGTCCTTGACGATCGGGTCCCGCCACCACGACGGGAACTCCACCAGCGGCGGCGCCTTCGTCTCCGGCGGCGCCTCGGCCACCGCGAGCGCCGCCGCACCGTCTATCCGGCCGCCCTCCTCGGCGGTCGCCACGACCGACTGCCGGCGCTGCGACCAGACCGCCGCGCCGCTCACCCCGAGGGAGAGGATCAGCGCGAACGCCAGCGTCCCCCCGCTGTGCAGCATCGACAGGAAGACACCGCAGCCGACGAGTGCCATCAGCACCGCGGTCAGCGAGGAGCCCGAGACCCGGCCGGTCAGCAGCCGGCGGCCCTCGCTCTCCTCCTCGCCCGCGAGCGGTATCAGCAGCCACGCGAAGCCGTAGAAGATCAGCCCGACGCCGCCGGTCACGGAGAGCACGCCGAGCGCGATCCGGAAGATCACCGGGTCGAGGTCGAACTGCCGGCCGAGACCGCCGCACACGCCGGCCACGACCTTCTGCCCGCGCGAGCGCCGCAGCGGCGGGGCGGGCGGGGCCTCCGCCGGCGGCGGGGCCTCGGGGGGCGAAGGCGTCGTACTCGTCATGCGTCCATGGTGACCGCCCGTGACGCCCCGCGGCACCGGGACCGACCCTGCCTTGACCCTGATCTTCCGGCCGGCCCGGACCCCGAGACGGTTCCAGGGTCGATATCCGGGCCGACCCTGATGTCCGGGGACGGCCGAACGTGTGACGATCAGTGCATGCCCGTAGCAGCCCGTGTCCCCGAGCTCGACGAACCGCCCGTGCGCAAGCTGTATCGCAGCGCCGACGGGCGGTGGCTCGGCGGTGTCGCGCGCGGTCTCGCCGGGCACCTCGGACTGCCCGTGATCTGGGTGCGGGCGTTCTTCGTGGCCCTGATGCTGGCGGACGGCCTCGGCGCGCTGCTGTACGCGGTGTTCTGGATCGTCGTGCCGCTCGGCGTCGGCGGCCGCTCCGCCCCGCGCCCCATGTTCGAGACCACGCCGGACGGCCGCAGACGCCTCCGCAAGCCCGACCGGGGCCAGGTCTTCGCCCTCGTCGCGCTCGCCATCGGGATCAGCGCGTTCATCGGCAATCTCGACGTCGACCGGCAGGCCGGCCGCTACCTCTGGCCGTTCCTGCTGATAGGCGTCGGTGTCGTCCTCGTCTGGCGGCAGGCGGACAACGCCCGCCGGGCCAGCTGGACCGATCCCGACCGGCGGCGCCGCGCCTTCCAGCTCGTGCGCGGGCTCGTCGGTGTCGCCCTGGTCGGCACCGGCCTCGCCGTCTTCCTGGTGGTCCGCGGCTCGGTCGCCCAGTTGGGAACGGCGCTGACCGCCACCGTCGCCGTCCTCACCGGCATCGCCCTGCTCGCCGGGCCCTGGCTGGTCCGGATGTCGCAGGACCTGAGCGAGGAGCGCACGCTGCGCATCCGCGCCCAGGAGCGCGCCGAGGTCGCCGCCCACGTCCACGACTCCGTGCTGCACACCCTCACGCTGATCCAGCGGAACGCGGACGACGCCGGCGAGGTCCGCCGGCTCGCCCGCGCCCAGGAGCGGGAGCTGCGCAACTGGCTCTACAAGCCGGAGGGCACGGGCAAGGAGGAGGACGAGGAGCCGGCCACGCTCGCCGAGGCGGTCAAGCGGGCCGCGGCCGAGGTCGAGGACAAGCACGGCGTCCCGCTGGAGGTCGTGGTGGTCGGCGACTGCCCGCTCGACGAGAAGCTGGGCGCCCAGATGCAGGCCGCGCGCGAGGCGATGGTCAACGCCGCCAAGTACGGTGGCGAGGGCGGGCCGGTGCAGGTCTACGCGGAGGTGGAGGGCCGGACGGTCTTCGTCTCCGTGCGGGACCGCGGGCCCGGCTTCGACCTGGACGCGGTACCGGACGACCGGATGGGCGTACGAGAATCGATCATCGGCCGGATGCAGCGCAACGGCGGAACGGCGCGGCTGAGATCCGTGCCCGGCGGGGGTACCGAAGTGGAGCTGGAGATGGAGAGGGCGGACGGATGAGCGACGAGACGGGGACCGGGAGCGGGGCGGCGGCGCGGGACGCGGAGCGCCGGGTGCGGGTCGTGCTCGTCGACGACCACCGGATGTTCCGCACCGGGGTGCAGGCCGAGATCGGCCGGACCGACGTGACCGGCGTCGAGGTGGTCGGCGAGGCCGCCGACGTGGACCAGGCGGTGACGGTCATCATCGCCACCCGCCCCGAGGTCGTCCTCCTCGACGTGCACCTGCCGGGCGGCGGCGGCGTCGAGGTGCTGCGCCGCTGCGCGAGCCTCATGGCGGCGACCGAGAACCCGGTCCGCTTCCTGGCCCTGTCGGTCTCCGACGCGGCCGAGGACGTCATCGGGGTCATCCGTGGCGGCGCCCGCGGCTATGTCACCAAGACGATCACCGGCACCGACCTGGTCGACTCGATCTTCCGGGTCCAGGAGGGCGACGCCGTCTTCTCGCCGCGCCTGGCCGGCTTCGTCCTCGACGCCTTCGCCTCGACGGACGCCCCGCCGGTCGACGAGGACCTGGACCGGCTCACCCAGCGGGAGCGCGAGGTGCTCCGGCTGATCGCCCGCGGCTACGCGTACAAGGAGATCGCCAAGCAGCTCTTCATCTCGGTGAAGACGGTCGAGTCGCACGTCTCGGCGGTGCTCCGCAAACTCCAGCTCTCCAACCGCCATGAGCTGACCCGCTGGGCGACCGCCCGCCGCCTGGTCTGAGCGCCCGGGGAGGAATCCGGGGGCGAAGGCCGGGAGGGATGCCGGGCGCGGAGGCCGGCTGCGGGCCGGGACTGAGGCCGCCCGGGCCAGGACGGAGGTCGGGCGCCGAGGCTGGGCGCCAGCCGAGGCTGAGGCCGGCCGCGGGCCGGGACTGAGGCCGGGCGCGAGCGCCGGACGGAGCTCGGGCGCGGGCCGGGACCGAGGCCGGTCCCGGGCCCGGACGGAAACCGGCCGCGGGCCGGGGACGGGGCTGCGCGCGGCCGCCGGAGAGGGAGGCCGGGCGGGGGCGCCGGAGACGGAGGCCGGGCGCGGGCGCCGGCCGGGTGAGCCGCCGGCCGCCGGCGACGCCCTCGGCGCGCGCCCGGCGACGCCCTCGCGCCCGGGTGTCGGTCAGCCGACGCGGGTGGCGCCCGCGAAGGGCATCTCGTCGATCGGGGCGATCCGCACCGGGGCGCCGGGGCGCGGGGCGTGGATCATCTGTCCGCCGCCGATGTAGAGACCGACGTGGCTGATGCCGGAGTAGAAGAACACCAGGTCGCCGGGGGCCAGCTCGGAGCGGGAGACCCGGCGGCCGGCGTTGATCTGGGTGTACGTGGTGCGCGGCAGCGAGACTCCGGCCGCCCGCCACGAGGCCTGGGTGAGCCCCGAGCAGTCGTAGGCGGACGGCCCGGTCGCCCCCCACACGTACGGCTTGCCGAGCTGCGCCTGGGCGAAGGCGATCGCCTCGGCGGCGCGGGCGGTGGGCGCCGTGATCGGGCCGCGGGGCAGCGAGCCCCGGTCGGCCCGGTCCGCGGTCCCGGAGGCGCCCGAGGCGCGGGCCGCGTCATGCGCTCCGGCCGCCACGGCGGCCTCGTAGCGGGCCCGCTCCTCGGCGGTGAGCCGCGCCAGCAGGGCGCGAGCGGCGTTCAGCTTCCCCTGCACGGCGGCCTTCTGCCGGCGCAGTTCGGCCTCGTGCGTCCGCAGCTCCCGCAGCCGGCCCTCCGACTCGCCGCGCAGCTGCCGTACGGCGGTCAGCTCGCGCCGTACGGCGGCGATGGCCGCCGCCTGGCGGTCCCCGGCCTTCTCGGCGAGCGCGGCCCGCTCCAGGTACTGGTCCGGGTCGGAGGTGAGGGCGAGCTGGATGGCGGGGTCGAGCCCGCCGGAGCGGTACTGGGCGGCGGCGAACGCGCCGAGGACCTCGCGTGAGCGGTTGAGCCGGTCGGTCCTGCGGGCGGCCTCGTCGCGCAGCCGGTCGAAGGCGGCGCGCGCCCGGCCGGCCTGCTCCTTCGCGCCGTTGTACTTCTCGGTCGCGACCTCGGCCTCCTCGTAGAGCCGGTCGACCTCGGCCTTGACCTGCGCGGGAGTGGGGCGGGGCGCGGCCTGCCCGGAGCCCTCGAAGACGGTCGCGGTGGCCGCGGAGGCCAGGGCCAGGGTGGCGGCCGTGCGGGCGGCCTGGCCGCCGAGCGGGGACTGCTTGGGCTTGCGGTGCGCTGCCACGAGGGCGGGTCACATCCTCTCCCTGTAGGCGACTCCGCCCGCCGGGGCCGGCGGCGGCCCGCACAGGGGAACGCGCCGCCGCCGGTTTTCTCGGCGGGGGTGACCGACAGCCGTCGGAGTCCGGCGGTGGTGGGGAGCCGGTCACCTGGGGGAGGACGCTAAACCTGGCGGCCGTCCGTCGGCGGTGCGTTGACCGCTATTGGCGCCGGTTGGCCTTCCGGGACCGTTCTCTTTCGCGCCGGGCGAGGTCCCGGCGGTGCTTCCGGCAGCCCCCTGACCGAAGCCAGGGAGAAGGTGGACCCGCCCCGGGGCCGGTGCTATGGCCCCGGTTAGGCTCCGCCCCATGGACGTACTCATCAATGTCTTCGTCGCCCTGCACATCATCGGAATCGGCGCGCTGCTCGGTGGATTCCTGACCCAGATGAAGGCGATGGGCGCGGGTACGGCCCGCTTCACCCCGGCGATGCTGCACGGCGCCCTGACCATGCTGGTCACCGGCGTCGCTCTGGTCGGCCTCCACCAGGCCGACGACCACACGGTGAACAACATCAAGGTCGGCGTGAAGCTCGCCCTCCTCGTCGTGATCCTCGGCCTCGTCTACGTCAAGCGCGACGAGGAGCGGATCGACAAGGCGCTGTTCGGCACGGTCGGCGGCCTGACCGTGACGAACATCCTCATCGCCACGCTCTGGGTGTGACGGTGTGACGGTGTGACGCCGACGCCGACGCCGACGCCGACGCCGACGCCGACGGCGTGACGGCGACAGCGCCGGCGTGACGGCGACAGCGCCGGCGTGACGGCGACAGCGCCGGCGTGACGGCGACAGCGCCGGCGTGACGGTGTGGCGGTGTGACGGCGCGATGACGGCGTGACCACCGGCCGCCGGCGCGCGGCCGTCACACCGGGCGCACGCTCCCGTAGATCGGCATGTAGTAGATCGACTCCTCGCGCACGTACGCCCCCGGCTTCGGCGCGTGGATCATCTTGCCGTCGCCGATGTAGAGGCCGACGTGACTGATGTCGTCGTAGAAGAAGACGAGATCGCCGGGGAGCAGGTTCTCCGTGGCGATCCGGTCGCCGACCTTCACCTGGTCCCAGGTGGTCCGGGGCAGGTCGACCCCGGCCGCCCGCCAGGCGGCCTGGGTGAGCCCGGAGCAGTCGTACGAGCTGGGGCCGGTCGCGCCCCACACGTACGGCTTGCCGATCTGGGCGCGCGCGAAGGCCAGGGCGTCGGCGGCCTTCGCCGCGTACGTGGTGCCCGAACCGGACGGCGGCGGGGTGCTCGGATCCGGCGCCGGCCGGGTCTGCTCCTGCCGCTCGCGCTCGGCCTCGGCCGCCGCCCTCGCGGCCGCCTCCGCCTTGGCCCGCGCCTCCGCCTTGCGTCGGGCCTCCTCCTGCCGCTCGCGCTCCAGCCGGGCGAGCCGCGCCTTCTCCTCGGCGGTCAGCTTCGCGAGCAGCGTGCGCGCCTCGGCGAGCTTGGCCTGCACGGTCTCCTTGCTGCCGCGCAGCTTCTTCTGCGCCTCGGTCAGCTCCGTCAGGCTCCGGGCGGCCTGCGCCCGCTGCTTCGCCGCCGCGGCGCGCTTCGACTCGTAGTCCGCGACCGCCGTGCGCTGCTTCTGCGAGAGGCGGTCCATGAGGTGCGTCTGGTCGAAGTAGTCCTGCGGGCTGTCCGCGAAGATCAGGGTGGCGGTCGGCCCGACCGCGCCGGCCCGGTACTGCGCCGCCGCGTACGCGCCGAGTGCCCGGCGCGAGGCGTTGATCTCCTCGGTCCGGCGAGCCGCCTCGTCGAGCATCCGGTCGACCGCGCGGCGCTGCCGCTCGGTGGCCTCCTTGGCGCGGTCGTACTCCTGCGTCGCGACGCCGGCCTCCCGGTACAGCCGGTCGACCTTCTTCTGCACCTCCTCGACCGAGGGCTTCGCCGGCTGCGTGGGCACGGCGTGGGCGCTCTGTCCGGACAGCAGCGTGACGGAGGCGAGGGCGGCCGTGGTGACACCGACGGCGGGGGCGTGGGGGCGGGTCGTGCGCGGCTTGCGATGGGACGCCAAGGCCGGCATCTCCTTCCTGGACGCCGAGAGGCACCCGACCGTGTGGTGCCGGCCGTGGGGGAGCGGGCCTGGTTCGGCGTGGGCTTCCCGCTCGGCGCGGTTCGCCGACGGTGCAGAGGGGTAGGGGACGGGCCGCTTGGGCGAGCACGCTAGCGAGCCGTGGGACGGGTGGGAAGCCCGGTGCGCCTTATGTCCGATACATTTTCGTGACCTGATGAGGACCGGCACCCTCCGCATCGTCCCGCCTCCCGAGGGTCACTTTCGGACGCGGCAACCGCCTGTCAGTCCGGCGGCCTAAACTCGGGAGGCGATGAGCAGCCTCTTTGACGACAGCTTCCTGGCGAGCCTCCAGACCCACTCCTCGGAGGAGCCTCCGCCCCTGCCCGAGGACGACGAGCACGGCGCCCCGGCCGCGGAGGAGGTTCCGCACGACCTCTTCGGGGAGCACTTCGACGCGCCCCCGGCGCCCCGGGACCCCTACTACCGCGACGGCGCCCACCGCCCCGTCGTGGACCCGGCCGCGCTCCTGGACGGGCTGAACGAGCAGCAGCGCGCCGCCGTCGTCCACACCGGCTCCCCGCTGCTCATCGTCGCCGGCGCCGGCTCCGGCAAGACCCGGGTGCTCACCCACCGCATCGCCCACCTCCTGGCCACCCGGCACGTCCACCCCGGCCAGATACTGGCGATCACCTTCACCAACAAGGCCGCCGGCGAGATGAAGGAGCGGGTCGAGCAGCTCGTCGGCCCGCGCGCCAACGCCATGTGGGTGTCCACCTTCCACAGCGCGTGCGTGCGCATCCTGCGCCGCGAGTCGAAGAAGCTCGGCTTCACGTCCTCCTTCTCGATCTACGACGCCGCCGACTCCAAGCGCCTGATGTCCCTGGTCTGCCGCGACCTGGACCTGGACCCCAAGCGCTTCCCGCCGAAGTCCTTCAGCGCCAAGGTCTCCAACCTCAAGAACGAGCTCATCGACGAGGAGTCCTTCGCCGACCAGGCCGCCGACGGCTTCGAGAAGACCCTCGCCGAGGCCTACCGGATGTACCAGGCCCGGCTGCGCGAGGCCAACGCGCTGGACTTCGACGACATCATCATGACGACGGTCCACCTGCTCCAGGCCTTCCCGGACGTCGCCGAGCACTACCGCCGCCGCTTCCGCCACGTCCTCGTCGACGAGTACCAGGACACCAACCACGCCCAGTACACGCTCGTACGGGAACTGGTCGGCACCGGATACGAGGACCTCGGCCCGGCCGAGCTGTGCGTCGTCGGCGACGCCGACCAGTCGATCTACGCCTTCCGCGGCGCGACCATCCGCAACATCCTCCAGTTCGAGGAGGACTACCCGGACGCGACGACGATCCTCCTGGAGCAGAACTACCGCTCCACGCAGACGATCCTGTCCGCCGCCAACGCCGTCATCGAGCGCAACGAGTCCCGCCGCCCCAAGAACCTGTGGACCAACGCGGGCGCGGGCGCGCAGATCACCGGCTACGTCGCCGACACAGAGCACGACGAGGCCCAGTTCGTCGCCGACGAGATCGACCGGCTCACCGACGCCGGCGACGCGAAGGCCGGCGACGTCGCCGTCTTCTACCGCACCAACGCCCAGTCCCGCGTCTTCGAGGAGATCTTCATCCGCGTCGGACTGCCGTACAAGGTCGTCGGCGGCGTGCGCTTCTACGAGCGCAAGGAGGTCCGGGACGTCCTCGCCTACCTGCGCGTCCTCGCCAACCCCGAGGACAACGTGCCGCTGCGCCGCATCCTCAACGTGCCCAAGCGCGGCATCGGCGAGCGCGCCGAGGCGATGATCGACGCCCTCGCGCTGCGCGAGAAGATCACCTTCCCGCAGGCGCTCAAGCGCGTCGACGAGGCGTACGGCATGGCGGCCCGCTCCGCCAACGCCGTCAAGCGCTTCAACACGCTCATGGAGGAGCTGCGCACCATCGTCGACTCGGGCGCGGGACCGGCCGTGGTCCTGGAGGCCGTGCTCGAGCGCACCGGCTATCTGGCCGAGCTGCAGGCCTCCACCGACCCGCAGGACGAGACCCGGATCGAGAACCTGCAGGAACTCGCCGCCGTGGCCCTGGAGTTCGAGCAGGAGCGCGGGGAAGAGGGCGGATCGCTCGCCGAGTTCCTGGAGCAGGTCGCGCTCGTCGCCGACTCCGACCAGATCCCGGACGAGGACGAGGAGGGCGCGGGCGTCATCACCCTGATGACCCTCCACACCGCCAAGGGCCTGGAGTTCCCGGTGGTCTTCCTCACCGGCATGGAGGACGGCGTCTTCCCGCACATGCGGGCCCTCGGCCAGACCAAGGAGCTGGAGGAGGAGCGCCGCCTCGCGTACGTGGGCATCACGCGCGCGCGTGAGCGCCTCTATCTGACCCGCTCCGCGATGCGCAGCGCCTGGGGCCAGCCCTCGTACAACCCGGCCTCCCGCTTCCTGGAGGAGATCCCCACCGCGTATCTGGAGTGGAAGCGGACCGGGCCGATGGCCAAGCCCGCCGGGCCGACCTCGGGCATCACGTCCTCGCTGTCCTCCTCGCGCACCCGCTCCGGCCCCTCGGGCTTCGCCACCCGTCGTACGAGCGACAAGCCGGTGATCGCCCTCCAGGTCGGCGACCGGGTCACCCACGACCAGTTCGGCCTCGGCACGGTCATGGCCGTGCAGGGCGCGGGTGCCGACGCGCAGGCGACGATCGACTTCGGCGGCGAGAAGCCGAAGCGGCTGCTGCTGCGGTACGCACCGGTCGAGAAGCTGTAGGCGGCCGGCGCCTGCGCCGGCGCCGCGCACCGGCGGCAAGAGGAAGGGCCCCGGCCGGAGTTCGGCGGGGGCCCTTCCTCGTACGCGAGGCGGCGGCGTCAGCTCAGCGGGTTGAGGCCGTGGCTGAGCAGCCAGGGCAGCGGGTCGATGGCCGCGCCGCCGTTCGGCCGGACCTCGAAGTGGAGGTGCGGGCCGGTGGAGTTGCCGGAGTTGCCGGAGTACGCGATGACCTCGCCGGCCTTGACCTTGCCGGAGCGGATCTTGGTGCTGCTGAGGTGGCAGTACCAGGTCTCCGTGCCGTCCGGGGCGGTCACGATCGCCATGTTGCCGTAGGCGCTGTTCCACTGCGTGCGGACGGTGCCGTCGGTCGCGGACATGACCTTCGTGCCGTACTGCACGGGGAAGTCGATACCGGTGTGCGTGGACATCCAGTTGACGCCGGCCTGACCGAAGCGGGCGCTGAGCTGGTGCAGCTTCACCGGGAGCATGAACTTGGGGCGGAGGGCCTCCTTGCGGGCGGCCTCCTCCTCGCGCTTCTTCCGCTCCGCCTCCTGGCGCAGCTTCAGGTCGATGCGCTCCTGGGTGCGGCTGGCGCGGTCGCCGAAGTCGCGGGCGTCGGCGCTGAGCGCGGCGAGCTGGGTGTCCAGCTCGCTGTTGGCGGCGACCTGCTTGACCGAGGCCGGGTCGGCGGCGGCCAGGGACGTCGTGTCGTCCTTGGAGTCGGCGCCGTCGGTGAGACCGCTGACGGAGGCGGCGGCGATGCCGGCGACTCCCATGACGCACGCGGACGGGACGGCGACCGTCAGGAGCGCCGACCGCTTGGCGGGCGTGCGGCGCCGGCCGCGGCTGCCGCCACCGGAACGGCGGACGGGCCGGCCGGGAAGGGCGGCGTCCGGGCCGGAGCCCTGCTCCGGGAGGAGATCGGGGTCGATCTCCAGGGCGATCATGGTCTCGGCGGCGTGGAACGCGTCGAGCTCCTGGTCGGTGCCGTCGGTGCCCTGGGCGAACTCGCCGCCCTCGGTGTACTCGGCGCCCTGGGTGTACTCGGCGAACTCCGGCTCGTACGCCGACGCCTGCTGCTCGTCGTAGGAGGCGGTCGGGTAGGCGGCCGTGGCGTACTCCGCCTCGTACTGCGGGGTTTCGTACGTCGCCGTCTCGGGAGCCGCGTAGGAGTCGTACGACCCGTAGGCCGCGAAGCTCTCCTGGGAGAAGTCGTACGAGGTGCCGGTGGCGTGCTCGGCCGGGTACTCGGGGGAGTTCTCCGGCGTGTACTGCTGCGGGACGACCGCCTCGGGGGCCGGCTGGTTCCAGGCGGTGGCGTCGTAGGTCCCGGTCTCGAAGCCGGGAGTCGCCCACTGGGCCGTGGCGTCGTACGAGGCGAAGGCCGTCGCGTCGTACTGGCCCGTCTGCTGCGCCTCGTTCCAGGCGGTGGCGTCCCACTGGCCGGTGGCGGTGTACGAGCCGTGGGAGCCGGTGTCCCACTGGCCGCTGTAGTCGGTGTAACCGGCGTACGCGCTCTGGTCGGTGTACCCGTCGTGGCTGGTCCGACCTGCGTCGTAGCCCGTGTCGTAGGTGCCGAACAGGGGGTCGACGGCGTAGCTGCCCGTGGTCTGGGTGGCGTCCGTGACGTACCCGGCGTGGGGGTGCTGGTCGTTCACCAACTTCTCTCTCGCCTCGGCAGCAGGGGGTCAAGCAGTGGCGTGACTGTACCCGGCGGTACGCGCGCCCGACAATCTTCGCCGGGTTTCCAGGCCCCGGGAAACGGGCAATCGGCCGTCTTTCGGTGGGTTACGGAGAGAGCTTTGGCTCTGTGTTCGAAGAACGTTCGAAGAACGGTTGTCCTCCGGCGGCCCGTCAGGCCACCGAGGCCGCCCCCGCGGACCCGTCCCGCGCATCCGCGGCCGGACCCTCGTCGTCCAGGGCCTCGAGGATGCCCGTGGCCACCGTGGGATGCACCGGCAGCGCGAGGTGCCCGACGCCGCTGACGCGCACGTTGTGGACGATGAGGTCCGGATGGTCGAGACGGGCCGTCTCGACCGGGACCATCACCTGGTCCAGATCGCTCCAGAAGCTGACGAACCGGGTACGGCAGCCCGGCGCCGGGCCCGCCAGCTCGCTCAGCACCTCCGAACCGGGGCGCATCTGGCGCACCAGCGGATGCGCGTCGGCCAGCGGCAGCGGCACGAACCTCGTCCCGGAGTGCGGGGTGCCCAGCATGACCAGCGTGCGCACCCGGGCGTCACCGCCGAGGCGCTGTACGTAATAACGGGCGACGAGCCCGCCCAGGCTGTGGCCCACCAGGTCGACCCCGTCGTGGCCGGTCCGGGTGAGCAGCTCCTCCACGCGGCGACCGAGCAGTTCGGCGGCGGCCCGCAGGTCACAGGTGAGCGGAGAGTAGTTGAGCGACTCGATCTCGTGACGGCCGTGCCGGGCGAGGGCGCGGCGCAGCAGGACGAACACGGAGCGGTTGTCGACGAAGCCGTGCAGCATCACCACGGGGCGCGGGCCGCTTCCGGGGTCGTCGGACGGAGTCGTCCGGCGACGTTCGGTGATCAGGCCGGAGGGGTAGAGGACCAGGTGCCCGGCGAGAACGGCGAGCTCCAGGGCGTGGGCCTTCATCCGGTCGGTGAGCGCGGTGGGGGTGAGATCCATCGCCGACCTCCGTCCCGTACGGCGGTGCGCCGCACCTCCGGGCCGTGCGGTCGACGGCGCGGGGATGCGGCGACTCCGTGGCGGCTCCGCTGCGGAGCGAACAATGTCCCATGTGTGATTTCCCCCTCGCCGCCCTCCGCGAAACGGCCGGGTGCGGGATGCTGGCGATAACGTTCGTTCACCTCCCCGGCAACGAGGCTCGGGGGTCGCATGTGGAGGCAGTGATGGGTGTGACCGGTCCGATCCGCGTGGTGGTCGCCAAGCCGGGTCTCGACGGCCACGATCGCGGGGCCAAGGTGATCGCGCGGGCGCTCCGCGACGCCGGCATGGAGGTGATCTACACCGGGCTCCACCAGACGCCCGAGCAGATCGTCGACACCGCGATCCAGGAGGACGCCGACGCGATCGGCCTCTCGATCCTCTCCGGCGCCCACAACACGCTGTTCGTGAAGGTGCTGGAGCTCCTGAAGGAGCGCGACGCGGAGGACATCAAGGTCTTCGGCGGCGGCATCATCCCGGACGCGGACATCCCGCCGCTGAAGGAGAAGGGCGTGGCGGAGATCTTCACGCCGGGCGCGACGACCACGTCGATCGTCGACTGGGTGAACGCGAACGTCCGCGTGGCGGCCTGAGCGTCGGCGACAGCGACGACAACACACGGCGGGGCGGTCCGGGGCGGGAGCCCGGGACCGCCCCGCCGCGCACTGTCCGGCCCGCCGCACCCGGGTCCGTGGCACCCCGGCCCGCCGCCTCGCCGCCTCGCCGCACACCGGTCCGCCGCGGGTCACCCGCCCTCCGACAGCTCCGCGTGCATCGCCGCCCTGAGCTCCAGGGTGGAGACGAGGCGCTGGAAGGCCTCGCTCCAGTAGGCGCCGGCGCCGGGCGAGGCGTCCTCGGCCTCGGCGGGGAGGGCGGTCAGGGCGGCGAGCTGGGGAGCGGCGGCCGGTGACAGGCAGCGCTCCGCGAGGCCCATCACGCCGCTGAAGCTCCACGGGTAGCTGCCCGCGTCCCGGGCGATGTCCAGGGCGTCGACGACCGCCCGGCCCAGCGGCTCCGACCACGGCACCGCGCACACGCCCAGCAGCTGGAACGCCTCCGACAGGCCGTGCGCCGCGATGAACGAGGCCACCCAAGAGGCCCGCTCCTCCTCCGGCAGCGTCGACAGGAGCTGGGCGCGCTCCGCCAGTGAGGAGGTGCCGGGGCCGGTGGCCTGCGGGGCGGCCGGCGCGCCCAGCAGGGCGCGCGACCAGTCCGCGTCGCGCTGGCGCACGGCCGCCCGGCACCAGGCGGCGTGGAGCTCGCCGCGCCAGTCGTCCGTGACCGCCAGGGCGACGATCTCCTCGGGCGTCCGCCCGCCGAACCGGGCGGGCCAGCACCCCAGCGGTGCCGCCTCGACGAGCTGGCCGAGCCACCAGGAACGCTCGCCGCGCCCCGTGGGCGGGGTGGGCGTCACCCCGTCGTGCCGCATCCCCGCGTCGCACTCGTGCGGCGCCTCGACGACGAGTGTCTCCGCCCCCTCCGTACGGTCCAGGGACACGCACGACACGGCCCGTTCCGCCATCCGCGCGGCCAGCGCGGAGGCCGGCAGGGCGGACAGCAGCTCGGCGGCCGTGGCGCGGACGTTGCGGCTGCGGTCGGACAGCGCGGCCTCCAGGAACTCCTCGTCCGCGGGCCCGAGTCCGGCCCGCAGCGAGTCCAGGAACATCAGCCGGTCCTCGGCCCTCTCCGACTCCCACGTCGAGGCGAGCAGCTCACGGCCCCGGGCCGGATCGGCGGCCCGTACGGCGGACAGCAGCGCCACCCGCTCCGCGAAGAGCCCCTCCTCCCACAGCGCCGACACCGCGTCCGGGTCGCCGGGGTCGGGCAGCATGCCACCTCCGCCCGTCCCCCGCAGCGCGAACTTCCACTCCGGATTGAGGCGGGCCAGCCACAGCCCGCGCGGCCCGGCGAAGGCCAGCGCCTGGGGCCGCAGATCGGTCCGGGCCCGGGCCGCGTCGAGCAGCGCGGGCAGCGCGGCGGCGGGCGCGCCGTAGCCGCGCTCGTTGGCGGCGGCCAGCCACTGGGGCAGCAGCTCGGCGAGGTCCGGGGCCGCCCCGCGCCGCCCCCCGGACGGCGCGGGCGCGGCCCGGCCCGCGAGGAGCTGCCCCAGCCTGCGCCGGGCCGCCTCCGGCAACGGCCTGCGCCCGTCCTCCGGCGCGACCTCCAGCGGCGCGGCGGCGGGCCCGGGCCGCAGCCCCGCCCTGCGCCGTACGGTGTGCACGGCGGCGGCGTCGAGCAGGGCGACCGGCGCCCCGTCCCCGCCGCTCCTCCCGCTCCCCGTGAGCGGCTTCCGGTCGGTGCCCAGCAGCGCCGACGTGACGAGCTCTTCCCAGGCGTCCATGGACTCCTCCAGACGTGTGTGCGCGAGCGGTCGACGTACGGTCAGGCGAGCGGCACCGTCTCCCCGGGCGCATCGGCGGACCAGGCGGCCAGCGGCGTGAACCCCTGGTGCCCCACCTCCCCGAACACGGTCACCGGCCCGCCGCCCGACAGCGCGATCAGCCGCCACAGGGCGGGACGACTCTGCGCGGCGCGCGTCAGCGGTACGGCTTCGCGGGCGCCGGCGGGGGCCGCGTCGCCGGGCGGGGGCGGCGGGGTGCGGGGGGACCCCGTGAGGGGGGACGGGGTGAGGGAGGCCACGGTGCCGGAGCCTGCGTGGCCGGTCGACGCCGGTGGCGGTGCCGGTGCCGGGACCGGGGCGGGAGCGGGGGCCTCGGCCGGGGCCTTGGCCGGACGGGGGACGGGCAGGGCGGCCCCGTCCGTGTGGGCGCCGCTGGTGAGGGCTTCACCCGCCGTCGCAGCGCCGCCGTAGGGCATGTGCCGCCACGCCTCCCCGCCCGCGGGGTGCGACGCGTCCCTGTCCTCCGGGGGCCGCGCGTCCGCGAGCTGCCAGCCGTAGTCGGCGCGGGCCGGGACGACATCGGTGAGCGTGACCGGCCAGGTGTCGAGCCAGGGATCCTCGCGCAGGGCGCGGCCGTAGCTGTCGAGGGCGGCGCCGACCGAGCCGCCGACCGGCGGCGTGCCCCCGGGAGCGGGCGGGGCGAACTGCTCGACCAGCTCCGCGCGGAGGCCGCCGCCCCCCGTGTACGGGCGCAGCTCGGCGTCCAGGACGACGCCGACGGGGAAGGACGGCTGCGGCGCGCGGCCCGCCGCCCCGAAGGAGAGGAGCAGGGCCGTGCGGCCGCTCGCCCGGCCGTGCAGCCAGATGCGGCGGGTCGTCAGACGGCTGTCCGCCGTGTCGTACTGGGCGAGCACCAGCCAGTGGTCCCGCACCGTGGGCCCCTCCTGCGGGGCCGACAGGCCGACCCTGCTCCGTACCGTCGCCACCAGGGGAGCGGGCAGACGGTCGGCGGACAGCCAGGCCCGGTCGAGGAGGTGCGTCAACGCGCACTCCTCCAGAAGCCGCACCGGCCAGTCCGGCCCGGACCCCGGTATCGACCCCAACTCCCGGACCCGACCCGCGAGTCCGGGCGCCTGCGCGTCGACCATGCGGGCCGCCGTCTCCTCCCACAGCCCGTACCCCGCCTGCTCGGCCGAGGCGAGGCCGCCGCGCAGCAGATCGGCCAGCCGCCGCTCCAACTCCTCCGCGCCCGCGGTGATCCGGGCCGCCCGCCGCTCGGCCCGGCGGCGCGCCGCCGCCGGATCGGCGGGCCCCGCGTCCACCCCCGCGTCCGCCCGTGTCGTCGCGCCCTCGGCCCGCGCCCGCCTGCCCGCGAGCCACTTCTCCGCCCAGTCCGGCGTCCCGCCGTCGGTGTCGACCTCGCCGCCGGCCCACAGCAGCAGCAGTCCCAGCGCGTGCTTGCACGGGAACTTCCGGCTCGGGCAACTGCAGTCGTACGCGGGGCCCGTGGTGTCCACGACCGTGCGGTACGGCGTCCTGCCGCTGCCCTTGCACAGCCCCCACACGACTTCCCCGCCACCGGTACCCGCGCCCGCACCCCGGCCCGTCCCCGACCACGGGCCGGACGTGCCCAGCTTGCTTCCCGCTCTGCGCGACGCTTCGTCAGGAGCCAGTGCCAGCACCTGGTCCGCCGTCCAGCGCACCCCCTGCTCAGTCATGCGAACGACCGTACGGGTCACCACTGACAACGCCCTCCGTGCACCGCCCCCACCACCCCCCCACCTGCGGTTCTCCCGGACGGACGGGGATTGTCAGTGGGATGGTGCACCGTGGATCGCACAGCAGGTCGAACGATCTGGAGGGGGACCCATGACCCTGCCCGAAACCACCACGACCACCGCCGCGGAGGCCGCTGTGACCACCTCCGCGGCCAGCTCCCGCGAGGCGGCCCTGCGGCCCCACGCCGAGGACGCCTTCGCCCATGAGCTCGCCGCGCTGTCCGCCGCGGACGACCGCCCGCGCCCCGCCCGGTGGCGGCTCTCGCCGTGGGCCGTCGCCACCTATCTCCTCGGCGGCACGCTCCCCGACGGCACGGTGATCACCCCCAAGTACGTAGGCCCGCGCCGCATCGTCGAGGTGGCCGTCACCACGCTCGCCACCGACCGCGCCCTTCTCCTGCTCGGCGTGCCCGGCACCGCCAAGACCTGGGTGTCCGAGCATCTCGCCGCCGCCGTCAGCGGCGACTCCACCCTGCTCGTCCAGGGCACCGCCGGCACGCCCGAGGAGGCCATCCGCTACGGGTGGAACTACGCGCAGCTGCTCGCCCACGGCCCCAGCCGCGCCGCCCTCGTGCCCAGCCCGGTCATGCGGGCCATGGCGCAGGGCATGACCGCCCGGGTCGAGGAGCTGACCCGTATCCCGGCGGACGTGCAGGACACGCTCATCACGATCCTCTCCGAGAAGACCCTCCCGATCCCGGAGCTGGGCGAGGAAGTGCAGGCGGTCGGCGGCTTCAACCTCATCGCCACCGCCAACGACCGCGACCGCGGCGTCAACGACCTCTCCAGCGCGCTGCGCCGCCGCTTCAACACCGTCGTCCTGCCGCTGCCCGCCACTCCGGACGCCGAGGTGGACATCGTGGCGCGGCGCGTCGACCAGATCGGCCGCTCGCTCGACCTGCCGGCCGTGCCGGAGGGCGTGGAGGAGATCCGTCGGGTCGTCACCGTCTTCCGTGAACTGCGCGACGGCATCACCACCGACGGCCGCACCAAGCTCAAGTCCCCTTCCGGGACGCTCTCGACGGCCGAGGCGATCTCCGTCGTCACCGGCGGCCTCGCGCTCGCCGCCCACTTCGGCGACGGCGTCCTGCGCTCCGCCGACGTCGCCGCCGGCCTGCTCGGCGCGGTGGTCCGCGACCCGGCCGCCGACCGGGTGATCTGGCAGGAGTACCTGGAGACGGTGGTCCGCGAAAGAGACGGCTGGAAGGACTTCTACCGCGCTTGCCGCGAGGTGAGCGCGTGACACGGACCACCGACACGCACCGGCCCGCCAGCCGGGCCGCGGCTGCGGCCGGCGCGGGCGCCGACCGGACGCCTGCTGGGCCGGGTGCCGATCGGGCGCCTGCCGGGCCGAGTGCCGACCGGACGTCTGCCGGGCCGGGCGCCGACCGGGCGCCTGCCGGGCCGAGTGCCGACCGGACGTCTGCCGGGCCGGGCGCCGACCGGACGTCTGCCGGGCCGAGTGCCGACCGGGCGCCTGCCGGGCCGAGTGCCGACCGGGCGCCTGCCGGGCCGGGCGCCGATTGGACGCCCGCCGGGCCGAGTGCCGACCGGACGTCTGCCGGGCCGGGCGCCGACCGGGCGCCTGCCGGGCCGAGCGTCGCCCCGATGCCTGCCGGATCGGGCGTCGCCCCCGCGGCGGCCGCGCCGGCCGCGCCGAGCTCCGACCCGGCGGCCGGCGCGTCCGGCGCCGAGGCCTCCCGCGTCGCCGACACCGCATCCGGGCGGGCCGGAGACGGGACGGTCCGGTCCCTCGCCGGTCCCCTCGTGCTCGGGGTGCGGCATCACGGGCCCGGGTCCGCCCGGGCCGTGCGGGCGGCGCTCGACGCCGGGCGGCCCAAGGTCGTGCTCGTCGAGGGGCCGCCCGAGGGGGACGCGCTGGTGGGGCTCGCCGCCGACGAGGGGCTGCGGCCCCCGGTCGCGCTGCTCGCGCACGCCGTCGACGACCCGGGGCGCGCCGCGTTCTGGCCGATGGCCGAGTTCTCGCCCGAGTGGGTCGCCATCCGCTGGGCCCTCGCCCACGGCGCCGAGGTCCGCTTCATCGACCTGCCCGCCGCCCACACCCTCGCCGCCACCGACCCCACCTGGGGCGACGAGGACGAGGCCACCGGCCAGGGGCTGCGCGTCGACCCCATCGCCGAGCTCGCCGAAGCGGCCGGATACGACGACGCCGAGCGCTGGTGGGAGGACGTCGTCGAACTCCGCGGGTCCACCGACCCGTTCGCCCCCTTCGACGCCCTCGCCGAGGCGATGGGCGCCCTGCGCGAGGCGTACGGGCACGGCGGCCACCCCCGCGACCTGGTGCGCGAGGCGTACATGCGGATCCAGCTCCGGTCCGCGCAGAAGGAGTTCGGCGACGACGTCGCCGTCGTCTGCGGCGCCTGGCACGTCCCGGCCCTGCGCCGCAGGGCGTCCGTCACCGCCGACCGCGCCCTGCTCAAGGGCCTGCCCAAGGTGAAGACCGCGCTGACCTGGGTGCCCTGGACCCACCGCCGCCTCGCCCGCCGCTCCGGATACGGCGCCGGCATCGACGCGCCCGGCTGGTACGCGCACCTGTTCACCGCCGCCGACCGGCCCGTCGAGCGCTGGATGACCAAGGTCGCCAGGCTGCTCCGGGACGAGGACCTCGCGGTGTCCTCCGCCCACGTCATCGAGGCCGTCCGGCTCGCCGACACCCTCGCCGCCATGCGCGGCCGGCCGCTGCCCGGCCTCGGCGAGACCACCGACGCCGTCCGGGCCGTCATGTGCGACGGCTCCGACGTCCCCCTCGACCTGGTCCGCGACCGGCTCGTGGTCGGCGACGTCCTCGGCACCGTCCCGGCCGCCGCCCCCGCCGTACCCCTCCAGCGCGACCTCGAACGCCTCCAGCGCGGACTGCGCCTCAAGCCCGAGGCGCACGAGCGCGAGCTCGAACTCGACCTGCGCAAGGACAACGACGCCGCCCGCAGCCGGCTGCTCCACCGGCTCCGGCTGCTCGGTGTCGCCTGGGGCGCCCCCGTCGCGGGCCGCGGCTCCACCGGCACCTTCCGCGAGACCTGGCGGCTGTGCTGGGAGCCCGAGCTGCACGTCCAGGTCGCCGAGGCGGGCATCTGGGGCACGACCGTCGAGGGCGCCGCCACCGCCAAGGCCGAGTCGCAGGCCGTGGCGGCCGCCGATCTCGCCGCCGTCACGGCGCTCGCCGAGCAGTGCCTGCTCGCCGGGCTCACCGACGCCCTGCCCGCCGTCCTGCACGCCCTCGCCGACCGCGCCGCCCTCGACGCCGACGTCTCCCACCTCGCCCAGGCCCTGCCCGCCCTCGCCCGTTCCCTGCGCTACGGGGACGTCCGCGCCACCGACACCGCCGCGCTCGGCGAGGTCGCCGCCGGGCTGGCCGAGCGGATCTGCGTCGGCCTGCCGCCCGCCTGCACCGGACTCGACGCCGACGCCGCCGCGGAGATGCGCGACCGCATCGACGCCGTCCACACGGCAGTCGCCCTGCTGACCGGCCGGCCCGACGGGCCGCAAGGGCCGCCCACGAGCAGCCCGCCTGCCGGCGGGCCCCTCGGCGCGCCGGTCGGCCCGCCCGCCGACGCCCCCGACCCCGCCGGCCCCGGCCACCCCGCCGAACTCCGTCATCCCGACGGCCCCGGCCGGCTCGCCCCCTCCAGCGCCCCCGACCCCGCCGTCTCCGACGCCGCCCCCGAGCCCGTCGCCTCCGACGCCGTGTCCGACGCCGCCCCCGACCCCGGCGCCTCCGGTCTTGCCGGGCGTTGGGCCGGTGTGCTGCGGCGGCTTGCCGGGCGGGAGCGGGTGCCCGGGGTGGTGCGGGGGCGGGCCGCTCGGCTGTTGCTCGACGAGGGGCGGCTCGGGGAGGACGAGGCCGCCCGGCTGATGGGGCTCGCCCTGTCGCCCGGTACCCCGCCCGCCGACGCCGCCGCCTGGATCGAGGGCTTCGTCGGCGGGGCCTCCGGGGGCGGACTGCTCCTCGTGCACGACGAGCGGCTGCTCGGTCTGGTCGACGACTGGCTCGGCGCCGTACCGGCCGAGGCGTTCACCGACGTGCTGCCGCTGCTGCGCCGCACCTTCGCCGCCTACGAGCCCGGCGTACGCCGGACACTCGGCGAGCTCGTCGCGCGCGGTCCCGCGGCCGGCGGCCCCGCCGGGCCCGCGGCCGGCACGCCCGGCTTCGCCGTCATCCCCGACCAGGAGCGCGCCGACGGCGCGCTGCCCCTGCTCCGTCTCATCCTCGGTACGGAAGGACAGTGAGGACAGTCATGAGCAGCGTCACCACCCCCGCCGGCTCCCCCGACCCCGCCACCCCCACCACCTCCACCATTCCCTCCGGCCCCTCCGGCCCCACCACTTCCACCATTCCCTCCGGCCCTTCCGGCCCCACCACCTCCACCATTCCCTCCGGCCCCTCCGGCCCCTCCGGCCCCTCCGGCCCCTCCGGCCCCTCCGGCCCCTCCGGCCCCTCCGGCCCCTCCGGCCCCTCCGGCCCCTCCGGCCCCGCCACTCCCGCCCACTCCTCCGGCCCCTCCGACGACGAGCGGCTGCGCCGCTGGCGCCTGGTGCTCGGCGGCGGGGAGGCCGACGGCACCGGCCGCGCCCTGACCGGGACCGACGCCGCCATGGACGGCGCCCTCGCCGCCCTCTACGGCGGCGGAAGGGGTGGCGACCGGAGGAGCGGCGGCGATCGGTCCGCCGGCCTCGGCGGCTCCGCGCCCTCCGTCGCCCGCTGGCTCGGCGACATCCGCACGTACTTCCCCAGCTCCGTCGTCCAGGTCATGCAGCGCGACGCGATCGAGCGGCTCGGACTGTCCACGCTCCTCCTGGAGCCCGAGATGCTGGCGGCCGTCGAGCCGGACGTGCACCTCGTCGGCACGCTGCTGTCCCTCGACAAGGCCATGCCGGAGACCACCAAGGAGACCGCGCGGGCCGTCGTCCGCAAGGTCGTCGAGGATCTGGAGAAGCGGTTCGCCACCCGCACCCGCTCCACCCTCACCGGCGCACTCGACCGCTCGGCGCGGATCAACCGCCCCCGGCACCGGGACATCGACTGGGACCGCACCATCCGCGCGAACCTGGCGCACTACGTCCCCGAGTACCGCACGGTCGTCCCCGAGCGGCTGATCGGCTACGGCCGGGCCGCCCGGTCGGTCAGGAAGGAGGTCGTCCTCTGCGTCGACCAGTCCGGCTCCATGGCCGCCTCCGTCGTCTACGCCTCCGTCTTCGGCGCCGTCCTGGCCTCCCTGCGCGCGATCGCCACCCGGCTCGTCGTCTTCGACACCTCCGTCGTCGACCTCACCGACCAGCTCGACGACCCCGTCGACGTCCTCTTCGGCACCCAGCTCGGCGGCGGCACGGACATCAACCGGGCGCTCGCCTACTGCCAGTCGAGGATCACCCGACCCGCCGACACCGTCGTCGTCCTCATCAGTGATCTTTACGAGGGCGGCATCCGCGACGAGATGCTGAAGCGGGTCGCCGCCATGAAGGCCTCCGGCGTGCAGTTCGTGTGTCTCCTCGCCCTGTCCGACGAGGGCGCCCCCGCCTACGACCGGGAGCACGCCGCCGCGCTCGCCGCGCTCGGCGCACCGGCCTTCGCCTGCACCCCCGACCTCTTCCCCGAGGTCATGGCCGCCGCCCTGGAGAAGCGCCCGCTGCCCGTACCCGCGGCCTGACGCGGCCACCCGGAGACGGGCCCGGAGGGGCGGGCCGCGCCGTCTCCTGCCCCGCCGCGCCAGGTGCGGAATCCGTCGTGCCGCGGGCACCCGGACGGGTGCCCGTGCTGTCACTGAGGCCCATATCACAGTCGCGCCCGCACCGCCCTCACCCGGCCGCCCGGCGCGCCGTGAGGCGGGCAACAGGCGCGCCCAGACTGCTGCTAGGACAGGAGCGGCCCCCGCCCCCGTCTCTACGGAACGCCCCGTCACCCCTACGATCTGTGACCCGTATCACCGCCCTGTTGTGAGCTGCGATTTAGGGACCCACGGCCCACGGGGATAACCTGCGAGACGGACATGCCGCGTCCACGGACACCGTGTACGCCTCCCTAGTGACAGCGCAGTCACGTTGCCCTTCGCGGCACGCCCACGCAGACAACGAACCGCGATCATCTAGAAAAGGGACGCGCGTGGACCTGTTCGAGTACCAGGCGAGGGACCTCTTCGCCAAGCACGGTGTACCGGTGCTGGCCGGTGAAGTCATCGACACGCCTGAGGCGGCGCGCGAGGCCACCGAGCGGCTTGGCGGCAAGTCGGTCGTCAAGGCGCAGGTGAAGGTCGGCGGCCGCGGCAAGGCCGGCGGCGTCAAGCTGGCCGCCACCCCGGACGAGGCCGTCGCCCGCGCGACGGACATCCTGGGCATGGACATCAAGGGCCACACGGTCCACAAGGTGATGATCGCGGAGACCGCTCCGGAGATCCTCGAGGAGTACTACGTCTCGTACCTCCTCGACCGCACCAACCGCACCTTCCTCGCCATGGCCTCCGTCGCCGGTGGCATGGACATCGAGGAGGTCGCAGCGACGACCCCCGAGAAGCTCGCGAAGGTGCCGGTCGACGCCAACAAGGGTGTCGACATCGAGAAGGCCCGCGAGATCGTCGCCCAGGCCCAGTTCCCGGCCGAGGTCGCCGAGAAGGTCGCCGAGGTCCTGGTGACCCTGTGGAAGACCTTCATCGCCGAGGACGCGCTCCTCGTCGAGGTCAACCCGCTGGCCAAGGTCGCCTCCGGTGAGGTCATCGCCCTCGACGGCAAGGTCTCCCTGGACGCCAACGCCGACTTCCGTCAGCCCGAGCACGAGGCTCTCGAGGACAAGGCCGCAGCCAACCCGCTCGAGGCTGCCGCCAAGGCCAAGAACCTCAACTACGTCAAGCTCGACGGCGAGGTCGGCATCATCGGCAACGGCGCCGGCCTGGTCATGTCGACCCTGGACGTCGTCGCGTACGCCGGTGAGAACCACGGCGGCGTGAAGCCCGCCAACTTCCTCGACATCGGCGGCGGCGCCTCCGCCGAGGTCATGGCGAACGGCCTGGAGATCATCCTCGGCGACCCGGACGTCAAGTCCGTGTTCGTCAACGTCTTCGGTGGCATCACCGCCTGTGACGAGGTCGCCAACGGCATCGTCCAGGCCCTGGAGCTCCTCGCCTCCCGTGGCGACGAGGTCACCAAGCCGCTGGTCGTGCGCCTCGACGGCAACAACGCGGAGCTGGGTCGCAAGATCCTGTCGGACGCCAACCACCCGCTGGTCCAGCGCGTGGACACCATGGACGGTGCGGCCGACAAGGCCGCCGAGCTCGCGGCTGCGAAGTAAGGGAAGAGGGACAGAACAGCCATGGCTATCTTCCTCAACAAGGACAGCAAGGTCATCGTCCAGGGCATGACCGGTGCCACGGGCATGAAGCACACCAAGCTCATGCTGGGTGACGGCACCAACATCGTCGGCGGCGTGAACCCGCGCAAGGCCGGCACGACCGTCGACTTCGACGGCACCGAGATCCCGGTCTTCGGCACCGTCGCCGAGGCGATGAAGGAGACCGGCGCCAACGTCTCGGTCCTCTTCGTCCCGCCGGCCTTCGCCAAGGCCGCCGTGGTCGAGGCGATCGACGCCGAGATCCCGCTCGCCGTCGTCATCACCGAGGGCATCGCCGTCCACGACTCCGCCGCGTTCTACGCGTACGCCGTGGAGAAGGGCAACAAGACCCGCCTCATCGGCCCGAACTGCCCCGGCCTCATCACCCCGGGCCAGTCCAACGCCGGCATCATCCCGGGCGACATCACGAAGCCGGGCCGCATCGGCCTGGTCTCGAAGTCCGGCACGCTGACGTACCAGATGATGTACGAGCTCCGTGACATCGGCTTCTCCTCCGCCGTCGGCATCGGTGGCGACCCGGTCATCGGCACCACGCACATCGACGCCCTGGCGGCCTTCGAGGCCGACCCGGAAACCGACCTGATCGTCATGATCGGTGAGATCGGCGGCGACGCCGAGGAGCGTGCGGCCGACTTCATCAAGGCCAACGTCACCAAGCCGGTCGTCGGCTACGTCGCGGGCTTCACCGCGCCCGAGGGCAAGACCATGGGCCACGCCGGCGCCATCGTCTCCGGCTCCTCCGGCACCGCCCAGGCGAAGAAGGAGGCCCTCGAGGCCGCCGGTGTGAAGGTCGGCAAGACCCCGACCGAGACCGCCAAGCTGGCGCGCGCGATCCTCGCGGGCTGACCTGACTGACGGGCTGAATCGCACAGCAGCCTGACGGCCCCACGGGCCGCAAGCGCAGGGGCCCCGCCCCTCCGGTCTCCCGGAGGGGCGGGGCCCCTGGGCATACGCGGGTGCTGAAGCGTTTCCGCAGCCAGGCCGAGTTCTTTTCCGCGACCAGGCCGACCGTGCGGTGCGCTACTCGGTGCTCGGCACCAGCCGCTCCGGGCCCGGGTTCGGAGCGGTACGCAGCATCTCGCGGAGCTCCTTGTCCTCCGGGCGCAGTTTCGGCGGACCGCCCCGCACCGGTACCCCTTCGACGACCTCACCGGGCGCGATCAGCGGGATGTAGCGGGTCGGCGCGGTCACCACGGTGAAGGCCGTGAGGCCGATCAGCACCGCCGTCGCCCCGAAGACCGCCCGGGTGAGCAGCCGGGCCCGCCGCTCGCTGCCCGACCGCACGCTGCGCGCCGCGGGCAGCGTCGCCGTCGGCGCCTCCGCGACGAGCGTGCTCAGCCGGCTGTGCAGCGCCTCGGGGTCGGCGAGCTCGGGCAGCTGCCGCGCGATGAACTCACGGGCGTGCAGCAGCCGGTTCCCGGCGGCCGGGGTGCTCGCCTCGGTCTCGGCCGCCGTCTCCGGCAGGTCGAGGCCGAGTCCGTCGTAGAGCAGGACGGTACGGCGGTACGGGGGCGGCAGTTCGAGCAGCGCCGTGAGGAGGGCGCGCCGGGAGCCGTCGGTCGGCGGGGAGTCGGGGTGCCGGTGGCGGCGCCGGAAGCGGTGCCAGGGCGAGAGCGCGTACTCGTACGCCGCCGCGCGCACCCAGCCCACCGGATCGCGGTCGACGGCGACCTCGGGCCAGTGCTGCCAGGCGTGGTGGAACGCGCGCTCGACGGACTCGCGGGACAGCCTGCGGCGCCCCGTGAGCAGATACGTCTGGTGCGCGAGCGAGGGCGCGGCATACGCGTACAGCGCGTCGAACGCCTCCTCGGGCGTCAGCCCGCCGACGCCCCCGACCTCCGCCCCACCAGCGGCCTCACCGCCTTCCGGGGCCGCCGGGGCCGCGTCGATCCGGCCGTCGGCCCCTGAGGCGGCGGCCTCCCGCCGCGGCCTCCGGCCCCGCCCGCCCCGGGCCCCGCGTACGGCGCCGTCGCCGACCACGGCGTCCCGCGCGTCCGCGGCGACGGACCGGGCGCCGCCCGCACCGGCCGATCCACCCCCACCCGCGCCGGCCCCGGTGGCCCTGGCCGGGGCTGCGGCCTGGGTGCCGCTCGTGGACGTGGTCCGGGTGCCGGGCGTGGCTTCCGTGGCGGGGCCGCCGACGGCCGCGTCCGCCGCTTCGGCGCCGGCCGCACCCGCCGAAGCGGAGCCGTTCCCCGCGGCGGCGGGCGCGATGCCGGCCGCCTCACCGGCGTCGGCCGCTGCGACGGTCACACCCGCCATCGCACGGTCCGCCGCCGATGCCCCGGCGTCCGGGCCGGTGGTCCCGGTCGAGGCGATGACGCGGCGCACGGGTCCACGGGCGTCCGCCGCGGCGGTGACCCGCCGGGCCGGCCTGTGGGCGTCCGCCGCGACAGCGTCCCGCGCCGCACCGTCGCGCACGGCGGTGGCGCGCCGGTTCGGTCCGTGGGCGTCCGCCGGGGCAGAGCCCAGCGCCGCACCGTCCCGCACCGCATCGTCCCGCGCGGCGGTGGCACGCCGGGTCGGCCCGTGGCCGCCCGCCGGGGCAGCACCCCGCGCCGCATCGTCGCGCGCGGCAGCGGCGCGCCTGGCAGGTCCGTCCGTGTTCGTCACCACGGCGCCTTCCGCGGAGTCCCGTTCTTCGGTGCCCCGCCTCGCGGTGCCCCGCCTCGCGAGGCCCCGCCCCTCGGCGCCCCGTTCCGCGCTGCCGCGCCCCGCGCTGCCGCGCTCAGCGGTGGTCCCGCGAGTCCGGACCTGTGCGGCGGCGGCGCCCGTCGTGGTCGCGGGCGGCGCGGGCGGCGCGGGCGTCCTGGGGTCGCTCCCGGTCGTTTTCAGGCGTTCCTCCGGCTGTCGCGGAGGTTCCTGGGGTGCGGGCCGTGCGGATTCCGCCGGGTGGGGTGTCGTCGTCAGCGGGGCCGACGGGGTCCTGGGCGGGCGGTCCGGGCCCTTCGTGGCCGGTCGCGGCCGGGTGGGGTCCGGGGCGGGGCGGGTGGCCTTCTCCGGTTGCGGGGGCGTCGGCTCCTCGTAGACGCCGAGGAGCTTCGCGTACGCCTCCCGCTTACGCCCTCGGGGGGCGCTGCGCCCGGTCTCCCAGGAGCGGACGGTGGCGCGGGTGACGCCCAAGGCCTCCGCGACCTGGTCCTCGCTCAGGGAGAGAGCCTCCCGCAGTCGGCGCCGCTCCTTGGGGGACGGGAGCGAGACGGACGGACTCGTCGGACTCATCGGCGTCGACCTCCCGCGGCGCTGCCCTGGGCGGAAAAGTACATAAACGTATCTTGAGCGACACAACCGGCATTCGCCTGTTACGAGGGCAAACCGCGTGTCGCTGGCAGCATGGCCTCCGTGACGCAGCTGACCGAGCAACGCCCGCCGATGGAGCCCGCCGTCCGGGTCCACGGCGGCCGTTCCGCCGCCCTGGCCACCGCCTTCGTGCGCGGCGGTCTGGCGGCCGGACTCGGTCTCGGCGCGTTCGCCGTTCTCGTGATCGCCGCCTGGATCGCCTCGCCCTACCCCGACAGCGGCCCCGGCGGCGCCCTGCACACCGCCGCCGGCCTCTGGCTGCTGGCGCACGGGGCCGACCTGCTCCGGACGGGCACCGCCACCGGCGTCCCGGCCCCCCTCGGCGTCACCCCGCTGCTCCTCACCGCCCTGCCCCTGTGGCTGGCGCACCGGGTGGCCCGCGACACCCTCGACCCCGACGACGGCCGGCCCGCGCCCCCGCCCGTCGCCGGCATCGCCGCGGTCGCCTCGGGATATCTGCTGGTCGCGGCCCTGGTCGTGGTCTACAGCGAGGCCGGCGCCCTCCCCGCCGACCTGCTCACCGCCGGTGGCTGGTGCCCCGCCACCGTCCTCGCCGCCACCGGCGCCGGAGCCTGGACCGCGTACGGCCGGCCGCTGCCGGGCCGCGCACAGAGCGAGGTGGCCCTGCGCGCCGCCGGGCCGGCCCTGCTGACGCTCCTCTGCGGCGGCGCGGTCCTCGCGGCGACCTCGCTGCTGTGGCACGTGGGCGAGGCCCAGGCGTCCTTCAACGGTCTCGCGGGGGAGTGGTCGGGCCGGGCGTCCCTCACCCTCCTCGGCCTCGCGCTCCTGCCGAACGCCGTCGTCTGGGGCGCCGCCTACGGGCTCGGCCCCGGATTCCTGCTGGGCACGGGCGCCCTGGTCACCCCGCTCGGCTTCACCGGCACCCCCGCCGTCCCCGACTTCCCGCTGCTCGCCGCGCTCCCCGGCCAGGGCCCCGCCGGCTGGCCGCAGGGGGTCGCCGCCGCGGTGCCCGTCCTGGCCGCCCTCGTCCTGGGGCGCCGGGTGGGGCGGGCGGCCCGCTCCTGGTCCGGGCCGGAGACGGCGGCGAGCGCGCTGGCCGGCGCCGGGCTCTGCGGCGCGGTGGTCGCGGTCCTCGCGGCGGCGGCCGGCGGCCCGCTCGGCTCGGGCCGGCTCGCGGCCTTCGGGCCGGTCTGGTGGCAGACGGGCGCGGCGGCGGCGCTGTGGTCCACGGCCGTCGGCCTGCCGGTCGCGTTCGCCGTACGGGCCTGGGGCCGCCGTGGCCTCCGGAAGGCGGCGGAGCGGGCGACACGGGCGGCGGACATCGCGGCCGGCGCCACGGCGGGCCAGGCGGCGGGCGGGTCGGCCGGGCCCGTGCCCGTACCCCCGGCTCCGTCGGCACCCGCCGTTCCGTCCGTGTCCGCGGCCCTGTCCGCGCTCCTGCACCTGTCCGTACCGGCACCGGCCACGCGTCGGGGTTCCGAGGGGGACTCCGGGGAAGTGCTGGGGGGCCCGGACGCGGGCTCTCTCCCGGCAGGTCGGCCCGACACGACCGGGGCGCTGGACGCCCTGGACGCCCTCGATCCCCTCGACCCGCTCGACCCGCTCGACGACGACTCCGGCGACGAGGCCTACGGCTTCCTGCCCGCCGCCTGGGAACCCCCTGCCGGCCCCCCGGCGGAGCCGCCGGCCCCGCCGCCCGAGCAGGGGTGACTACTCGCGCACCCCGAAGGTGTCCTGCAGCGGCTTCGGCAGCAGGTCGTTGCACGCCAGCTGGCTCTGCTTGGTCAGGGCGTCCGCCCGGCACTCGTAGAAGTCGCGGTACGCGAGGTGCATCGCGAAGCCGCTCGCGACGATCATCAGGGCCACCGCGGACGCGGCCAGGCCGCTGATCGCGGCCGTCCGCTTCGAGCGGGCCGCGGTCGCCGCCTGGCCGGCCGGGACCGGCGGCCGCGGGCCTTCGCCCTCCGCGGCGTCGGGCGCCTTCACCTTGGCGCGCAGCGCGCTGACCGCCCAGTACACGCCGAGCGCACCGAGCAGCAGCGCGAGCTCGGGGATGTCGAAGATCGCGAAGAAGAAGGCCCACATGCCGGAGAGCACCGCGTACCGCGCACGCCGCTGCGCCGGGTCGGTCGGGTCCCAGCGCAGCCCGGGGCCCTGGCCGCCCTCGGGGCCGCCCTGACCGCCCTGGCCGCCCGAGGGGCGCTCGGGTCGACGGCCGAAGCCGTCGGAGGAACGTCCGGGCTGACTGCTGCTCCAGCCGGGACCGGCCGAGTCGCCGCCGCCCTCCGGGTCCTGCTGCCCCTCCGGGCCCTCCGGACGCCGCGGCTGCCACGGCTGGTCCGGCTGTCCCTCCGGCGGCGGTGCGAACGGGTTGTTGTCGTTCGTGGACTGGCGATCCGGCATGTGCTGGACGTCTTCCCTCTGTCTGGTGTGCCCGGGTGTGATGTGGCGCGCGGCCCTGGTGTGGCGGGTCGTCGGACCCTGACGCTACCGCCCGGTCCCGCCCCCGTCCCGTGGGGGCCGTCCGGAGTGCCGGTATCGTTGCTGACGGTCGGGCCCTTCGTAGGGTTCCCCGTATCGAGGGACGCGATTCGTTCGTACGACCGCACAAACACCACGGAAAGAGTGACCCAGTGGCTGCCGCCCGCCTCGTCGTCCTGGTCTCCGGTTCCGGCACGAACCTTCAGGCCCTGCTCGACGCCATCGCCGCCGACCCCGAGGGTTACGGCGCCGAGGTCGTCGCCGTCGGCGCCGACCGCGAGGGCATCGTCGGGCTCGACCGGGCCGAGCGGGCCGGGCTTCCCACCTTCGTCTGCCGCGTGAAGGACCACGCGAGCCGTGAGGAGTGGGACCGCGCCCTGACCGAGGCCACCGCCGCGTACGAGCCCGATCTCGTCGTCTCGGCCGGCTTCATGAAGATCGTCGGCAAGGAGTTCCTCGCCCGCTTCGGCGGCCGCGTCGTGAACACCCACCCGGCGCTGCTGCCCAGTTTTCCCGGTGCCCACGGCGTCCGCGACGCCCTCGCCTACGGCGCGAAGGTCACCGGATGCACCGTCCACTTCGTCGACGACGGTGTCGACACCGGCCCGATCATCGCCCAGGGCGTGGTCGAGGTGCGGGACGAGGACGATGAAGCCGCGCTCCACGAGCGCATCAAGGAAGTCGAGCGCTCGCTGCTCGTCGAGGTCGTGGGGCGCCTCGCCCGCAACGGCTACAGCATTGAGGGACGAAAGGTTCATGTCGGTGAACACGGACACCGTTAAGCCCATCCGCCGCGCGCTGGTCAGCGTCTACGACAAGACGGGGCTCGAAGAGCTGGCCCGTGGTCTGCACGAGGCCGGCGTCGAGCTGGTCTCCACCGGCTCCACGGCGGCGAAGATCGCCGCCGCCGGCGTCCCGGTCACCAAGGTCGAGGAGCTGACCGGCTTCCCCGAGTGCCTGGACGGCCGCGTCAAGACGCTGCACCCGCGCGTGCACGCCGGCATCCTCGCCGACCTGCGCCTGGAGTCGCACCGCGCGCAGCTCGCCGAGCTGGGCGTCGAGCCCTTCGACCTGGTCGTCGTGAACCTGTACCCGTTCCGCGAGACCGTCGCCTCCGGCGCCACCCCGGACGAGTGCGTCGAGCAGATCGACATCGGCGGCCCGTCCATGGTCCGCGCCGCGGCCAAGAACCACCCGTCCGTGGCCATCGTCACCAGCCCGGAGCGGTACGCCGACGTGCTCGCCGCCGTCAAGGCCGGCGGCTTCGACCTCGCCACCCGCAAGCGCCTGGCCGGCGAGGCGTTCCAGCACACCGCCGCGTACGACGTGGCCGTCGCCGCCTGGTTCGCCGACGACTACGCCGCCGCCGACGACTCGGGCTTCCCCGACTTCCTGGGCGCCACCTACGCGCGCAAGAACGTGCTGCGCTACGGCGAGAACCCGCACCAGGGCGCCGCGCTCTACGTCGACGGCACGGGCGGCCTCGCCGAGGCCGAGCAGCTGCACGGCAAGGAGATGTCGTACAACAACTACACGGACACCGACGCCGCGCGCCGGGCCGCGTACGACCACGCCGAGCCGTGCGTCGCGATCATCAAGCACGCCAACCCGTGCGGCATCGCGGTCGGCGCCGACGTCGCCGAGGCCCACCGCAAGGCGCACGCCTGCGACCCGCTGTCCGCGTTCGGCGGCGTCATCGCCGTCAACCGCCCGGTGTCCGTCGCGATGGCCGAGCAGGTCGCCGAGATCTTCACCGAGGTCATCGTGGCCCCCGGCTACGAGGACGGCGCGGTCGAGATCCTCGCCAAGAAGAAGAACATCCGCGTGCTGCGCGCCGAGGGCGCCCCGGCCAACCCGGTCGAGGTCAAGCCCATCGACGGCGGCGCCCTGCTCCAGGGCACCGACCGCCTCCAGGCCGACGGCGACGACCCGGCCAACTGGACCCTCGCCACCGGCGAGGCCCTGTCGGAGGCCGAGCTCGCCGAGCTCGCCTTCGCCTGGAAGGCCTGCCGCGCGGTCAAGTCCAACGCCATCCTGCTCGCCAAGGACGGCGCCTCGGTCGGCGTCGGCATGGGCCAGGTCAACCGCGTCGACTCCGCGAAGCTGGCCGTCGAGCGGGCCGGCGAGGAGCGCGCCGCCGGCTCGTACGCCGCCTCGGACGCCTTCTTCCCCTTCCCCGACGGCCTGGAGATCCTCACCGCCGCCGGCGTGAAGGCGGTCGTGCAGCCGGGCGGATCGGTCCGCGACGAGCTGGTCGTCGAGGCCGCGAAGAAGGCGGGCGTGACCATGTACTTCACCGGTACGCGCCACTTCTTCCACTGACGGTGACGGGGACCGTCACGGTCCCCTTGATCGACGCCCGGGGCGGGCTCCGGCCCGCCCCGGCGTCGATTCCGCCGGTCGAGTGGACTCTGTTCTAATGGGTTGCCGTTCTGTCGGCGGCTGGTCCATGGGGGCGCGGTGTTGGATGTCCAGAGCAGTTCCGCGGCGGAGTCCTCCGCCCCCGAGGCCGACGGCGGCAGGCCGGACGCCGGCCTCGCGCCGGCACCGGTGCTCCCGTACGCGGCCGTCGCGACCGTCCTCGGCGCCCTGTACTTCCTCTACTCCTGGGTCCAGTACGACCGCTTCCGTACGCCCTCCTGGGACCTCGGCATCTTCGAGCAGTCCGTCCGGGCCTACGCCGAGCTGCGCGCCCCGATCGTCGACATCAAGGGCCCCGGCTTCCTCATACTCGGGGACCACTTCAGCCCGGTGACGGCGCTCCTCGCGCCGCTGTACTGGGTGTGGTCCTCCCCGCTCGCGCTCCTCCTCGCCCAGGCCGCGCTCTTCGCCGCCTCCGCCGTCGTCGTCGGCCGCACCGCCCAGCAGGTGCTCGGCAGCCGCGCCGCCGGGATCGGCCTCACCGTGGCGTACGGGCTGTCCTGGGGCCTCCAGGAGGCGGTCAAGTCCGACTTCCACGAGATCGCCTTCGCCGTCCCGCTGCTCGCCCTGACCTGCCGGGCCCTGCTCCTCGGCCGCTGGACCGCCGCCGTCGCCTGGTCCGTGCCGCTCGTCCTCGTCAAGGAGGACATGGGCCTCACCGTCGCCATGGTCGGCGCGGTCCTCTTCGTCAAGGGACAGAAGCGGCTCGGCGCCGCACTCGCCGGCTTCGGCACCGTCTTCTTCGGGCTCACCGTGCTCGTCCTCATCCCGGCCGCGAGCCGGGTCGGCCAGTACGACTACTGGGCGAAGATCGAGAAGACCGGGGACGGCGCGCACGTCTCCTTCCTCGACTCCCTCGTCGGCGCCTTCCAGCACGGCGAGAAGTGGGAGATGGTCTTCTTCCTCGTCGCCGTCACGGGCTTCCTGTGCCTGCGCTCCCCGCTGACGCTGCTCGTCCTGCCGACCCTCGCCTGGCGCTTCCTCTCCCACGACCCCAACCACTGGGGCATGTTCTGGCACTACAACGCCATCCTCATGCCGGTGGTCTTCCTGGCGCTGGTCGACGCGGTGCGCGCCGTGCGCAGCTCGCCGCGCCCGTGGCTCGTGGCGTACGGGAAGGTCGTCGTGCCCGTGGTCACGGCGATCGCCCTCGTGCACGCCCTGGACATGCCGCTGCGCGAGCTGCTGCGCTCCGAGACGTACCGCACGGACGCCCGCACCCTGGACGCGCGGCGGGCGGTCGCCGCGGTGCCGGAGGGCACCAGCGTCGAGACCAACGTGACGCTCATGGCCCATCTGACCGGGGACCACACGGTCTACTGGGTCGGCGGCGCGCAGGGCGTGAGCCCCGACTACCTCGCCCTCGACCTCAACTCCGGCTGGTCCCAGCCGGTCACCGACCCGGTGGGCCTGGCCTCGCAGCTGCACCCGGAGGCGCGCTACGCGGTGTCGGCGCAGGCGGGCCAGTTCGTGGTGCTGAAGCGGCAGTAGCACGCCGAACGCGAGCGGGCGGGCCCCCGGTCCGAGGACCGGGGGCCCGCCCGTCGGCGTCCGTCACGCGACCGCGGTCAGCGGTTCTCCTTGACGACGACCGTGCTGCACATCTTGTCGGAGAAGGTCTGCTTCTTGGCGTCCCAGATGGGCCACAGGTAGCCGAGGTAGCAGGCGATGCCGTCGACGAAGTGCGCGAGCTGCCGCACGAAGGCCATGCCGAAGCCCAGCGGGGCGCCGGTGGCCTCGCGGAGGGTGCGCGTGCCGCAGACCTTCTTGCCGATGGTCTGGCCGGTGGAGCCCTCCTGGTAGACCTGGAAGAAGAACATGCCGATCAGGTAGACGAACCCGAGCAGGGAGAGGATCGCGGCCGGGCCGCTGCTCTCGCCGTCGGACATCGCGAGGCCGATACCCGCCAGCAGGTAGTACGGGCCGAGGATGATCAGCGAGTCGATCAGGCGGGACAGCACGCGCCAGCCCCAGTGCGCCAGCGGCGGCTGGGCGCCGTAGCCCATCGGGGCCTGCGGGTAGCCGCCGCCGTACGGCTGCTGGACCGGCGGCGCCTGCGGGTAGCCGTACTGCGGCGGGACGCCCTGGGGGGCCTGCTGCGGGTAGCCGTAGCCGGGCTGGCCCTGGGGCTGGCCGTAGCCGGGCTGCTGGCCGTACGGGTTGTTGGGGTCGCCGAAGCTCATTCGGTAATTCCTCCGTGGGTCTCTGCGGGGACGACGCGGCCGCACCGAGGAAAGTCAGCAAACGAAAAGAGCGGTATGTCCCCCCAGCACTGCCCGCGGCACTGCGCAGATCATCGTGGTCAAGACGGCGGCCCCTTGTCCAGTCGATACGCAGCGCGGTTGTGCAAGTGCAATCTCCGGTTCCGAATTGGAATCAGGCGGGGGTCATCCGGGAGGATGGCCGCATGAGCGCCCAGATTCTCGATGGCAAGGCCACCGCAGCCGAGATCAAGTCCGATCTGACCGCCCGCGTGGCGGCCCTCAAGGAGCGGGGCGTCACGCCCGGTCTCGGCACCGTCCTGGTCGGCGACGACCCGGGCAGCCAGAAGTACGTCGCGGGCAAGCACCGCGACTGCGCCCAGGTCGGCATCGCCTCCATCCAGCGGGAACTGCCCGCCACCGCCACGCAGGAGGAGATCGAGGCGGTCGTCCGGGAGCTGAACGAGGACCCGTCCTGCACCGGCTACATCGTGCAGCTGCCGCTGCCCAAGGGCATCGACGAGAACCGCATCCTGGAGCTGATGGACCCGGCCAAGGACGCCGACGGCCTGCACCCGATGAACCTCGGCCGGCTGGTCCTCAACGAGCCCGCCCCGCTGCCCTGCACGCCGAACGGCGTCATCACCCTGCTGCGCCGGCACGGCGTCGAGATCAAGGGCGCCGAGGTCGTGGTCGTCGGCCGCGGTGTCACCATCGGGCGTCCGATGCCGCTGCTGCTGACCCGCCGTTCCGAGAACGCCACCGTGACCCAGTGCCACACCGGCACCAAGGACCTGGCGGCCCACCTGCGGCGCGCGGACATCATCGTCGCCGCGGCCGGCGTCGGCCACCTGATCAGGCCGGAGGACGTCAAGCCGGGCGCCGCCGTGCTCGACGTGGGCGTCTCCCGCGACGCCGACGGCAAGATCGTCGGCGATGTGCACCCGGGCGTCGCCGAGGTCGCCGGCTGGATCTCGCCGAACCCCGGCGGCGTCGGACCGATGACCCGCGCCCAGCTCCTGGTCAACGTCGTCGAGGCCGCCGAGCGCGCGGCCGGGGTGCTCTGACCGTGCCCTCCTCCGAGTCGCCGGAGGAGCCGGACGCCGGCACGCGGGCGGAGTACCCGGAGGCGCCCGGCGGGGCCGCGTCGCGCCGTCACCCGCGGGCCACGCTCACCACCACGACCGCACGCCCCGAGGGAGGCGGCCGGGCGGCGCCCGGCGACGCGCCGGCGCCCGCGCGCCAGTGGCCGTTGCTGACCGTCCTGGGTCTGTCCGCGCTCGGGCTGCTCATCGTCGGCACCGATCTGCTGCCGCAGTCGTTCCGGATCGGCACCCTGCTGGTCGGAGCGTCGCTGCTGACGGGCGCGGTGCTGCGGCGCGTGCTGCCCTCGGTCGGGATGCTGGCGGTGCGCTCCCGGTTCACCGACATGGTCACGTACGGGGTGATGGGCGGCCTGATCGTGCTGCTCGCGCTGATGGTGCAGCCGGAGCCGTGGCTGCGGATCCCGTTCCTGGAGGACGTCCTCCATCTCACGGTGACCTGATCTCACGGTGGCCTGATCTCACGGTGGTCTGATCTCACGGTGGTCTGATCTCACGGTGGTCTGATCTCACGGTGGTCTGATCTCACGGTGGTCTGATCTCACGGTGATCTGACGCCGAGGAAACGGCGGGCGCCCGTCCTCTCCCCCGTGGGAGGACGGGCGCCGCCGCGATCCAGGGTCATGTACGTGCCAACGCCCGTTCAAGCGTCGCCGGACCTCTGTGGCACGGAAGTGACCATTCCGGTACTTGGTGTCCGGTAGCCGGGTGGCAGTGAGCCGTCCCACAAGGGGGTGGGGATTCGGCAGGGCCCGGGTCGGATAGCCTGACCGCTGGATATCTCTTCACGTCGAGACACCGATCGATCAAGAGGGCTATCCGACACCAGGGGCAGGGACCCCCACCGCCAGCTGTCTTACGGAGATCGCCATGACCCGCACTCCCGTGAATGTCACCGTGACCGGCGCGGCCGGCCAGATCGGCTACGCGCTGCTCTTCCGCATCGCCTCCGGCCACCTGCTCGGCGCGGACGTGCCGGTCAAGCTCCGCCTCCTCGAGATCCCGCAGGGCGTCAAGGCCGCCGAGGGCACCGCCATGGAGCTCGACGACTGCGCCTTCCCGCTCCTCAAGGGCATCGACATCTTCGACGACCCGAACAAGGGCTTCGAGGGCGCCAACATCGCGCTGCTCGTCGGTGCCCGCCCGCGCACCGCCGGCATGGAGCGCGGCGACCTGCTCGCCGCGAACGGCGGCATCTTCAAGCCGCAGGGCCAGGCCATCGCCGCCCACGCCGCGGACGACATCAAGGTCCTGGTCGTCGGCAACCCGGCCAACACCAACGCCCTGATCGCCCAGTCGAACGCCGACGGCGTCCCGGCCGAGCGCTTCACCGCGATGACCCGCCTGGACCACAACCGCGCCCTGACGCAGCTGGCCCAGAAGACCGGCTCCTCCGTCGAGGACATCAAGCGCCTCACCATCTGGGGCAACCACTCCGCCACGCAGTACCCGGACATCTTCCACGCGGAGATCGCCGGCAAGAGCGCCGCCGAGGTCGTCAACGACGAGGCCTGGCTCGCCGACACCTTCATCCCGACCGTCGCCAAGCGCGGCGCCGCGATCATCGAGGCCCGTGGCGCGTCCTCCGCCGCCTCCGCCGCCAACGCCGCCATCGACCACGTCCACACCTGGGTCAACGGCACCGCCGAGGGCGACTGGACCTCCATGGGTGTCCCGTCGGACGGCTCCTACGGCGTCCCGGAGGGCCTGATCTCCTCCTTCCCCGTCACCTGCAAGGACGGCAAGTACGAGATCGTCCAGGGCCTGGACATCAACGAGTTCTCCCGCCCGCGCATCGACGCCTCCGTCCAGGAGCTCGTCGAGGAGCGCGACGCGGTCCGCGAGCTCGGCCTGATCTGATCCGGACTCCGGTCCGCGAGCTCGGCCCGATCCGAGCCCCGGACCCGGGTCCGTGAGCTCGGCCCGATCCGAGCCACCGGGCTCTGCCCGTAGCACGCACACGGTGCCCCCGGCCCCTACGGCCGGGGGCACCGTGCGTTCTATGCTGTCCCGTCAGCCCCGGCCAACGGGGCGGAGCGCACGCGCAGTTCGGTACCTCGGGGGAGTCCTTGACGCAGCCGTCCTTACCTCAGCAGCCCGGCCCGCCGCCCGCCGTGCCCCGCGGCGACCCGGCCGCGAGCGAGGCCACCCGGCTGCTGTGCGCCGGCACCTACCTCGACGAGACCTTCCGCGACGCCGTCATCGAGGAGCTCTACGTCCACGAGGAACGGGTCGCCGCCCCCTCCCTCGGCATCGACGCGGCCCGCGTCCTCGCCCACGCCCTGCGCGCCCGCCGCATCGAACTCGGCTGGTCCGCCGCGATCCTCGGCCTCTGGGTCGTCTCCTTCGCCCTCACCCAGGGCCTGGTGCTGCTCCTGGCCGTACCGTTTCTCCTCCTCGGCATCGCCCGCTGGCTCCGCGGCCGGGCGCGACGCGCGCCGTGGTACCGCGCCGTCCCCGCCTTCCTCCTGCGCTGGTACGCCCGGCTGCTGCTCCTCATGAACGTCCTGACGCTGCTCTCCGCCGCCTTCCAGCAGGACGTCGGCGGCTGGTGGATGCTCTCGGAGCTCCTGGGCGACGGAAGCCCGAACGAGCTCACCGGGTACGCCCTCTCCGGCGCCGCGGGCCTCGGGTGGGGCATCGGCCCCCTGGAGGTCTGGGTCACCCTCGCCGTGCCGTTCCTCATCGCCGCCGCGGTGGCCGCGCAGAGCGGCCAGTTCGCCAGGGCCCTCACGGGCGAACTGGCCGGAACCCGCTTCGCCGACCTCCAGCGCGACCCCGCCGAGCAGGCCCAGGGCGCCCGCTTCCGGCGGCTGCGCGACCGGATCCGGATCGAACAGCACGCGCGTCTCGTGATGTACCGCTCCGAAAACCCGTTCTGCGGCGCCGGTGAACCGCACGAGCCCTGGTCCCTCTCCGTGGAGCTGCGGCCCCGCAAGGACCTGGACGGCCGCGCACCCGAACCGCTCGACAACAGCGCGATCATGCGGCACATCGTCCCGCTCGTGGAGGCGCTGCGCGTGCCGTCCCCGCACGGCTCCCCGGGAATCCAGGCGGGCGTACGGGACCGGCTGCGCGAACTGGAGATGGACGAGGTCGTCTTCCTGCCCGTCGACGGCCTGCCGAGCCGCGAGGCCGCCCCGTACAGCCCCGAAGGCTTCGAACGGCACCGCTCCGGCGCGATCGAGGAGGGCGGCGAGACCCGCCGGCACTTCCTGCGGATCAGGGTCGGCGGCTGGGGCGAGGAGATCGTCACCACCGTCTTCGTCCGCGTCCACACCCAGGGCGGCATGCTGATGCTGGAGGTCGCCCCGCACGTCCTCCGGCCGGTCGCCGAGCTGTACCGGTACGCCGACCGCACCGCCCACCGCTACCGCCACAACCACCACTTCGGCCGGGCCGTCCAGGCGCTCCGCCAGACCCCGCGGTCCGCCGGGCAGGCCGTGGTCACCCTCTGGCGGGCCTTCGTCCACGGGTGGCGGCTCGCCACCGAGGGGTACGGGGGCGCGCTGCCCGAGGGCCCGCTGCACTCCGTGCGCGAGCTCGGCTCCGACGACGAGGCCTCGCTCTTCCAGGAGATGGACGTCAGCCGCTACCTGAAGAGCATCCAGGACCGGGTCGTGAACGGCGTGACCGTGGCGCTGCGTCAGGCCGGTTACGAGACCGCCGAGTTCGAGCAGAAGATCGTCCACGTCGCCGAGGGCGGAACGTTCATCGAGGGCACCAAGGGAAACGTCACCATCGGCGACCGCAACACCGTCACCAGCAAGACCTTCACCACGACGAAGACCGGAGGCTCCCGTGGCTGAGCACCACACCCCCGCGAACCCCGCGGCCGGCGGCATCCACGTCAGCAACGCCGGCGGCAACGTCACCATCGGCGACCACAACACGGTGTCGTACACGGCACGGGGGTCCGAACCCGCCCGCGACCCCCGCCAGGAGGAACTCCTCCAGGCCGTCCGCGCGCTCCGCGCCGATCTGACGCGCCTCGTCGCCTCGGAGCAGACGGCCGCGCTCGACGCCGAACTGTCCGGCGCGCAGGAGGAGATCGAGGGCACGGGCGCCGCCGCCCCCGGCCGCCTCACCCGGCTCCGCCAGGCCCTCGCCGACGCGGGCGCCGTCACCGGGCTCTTCGCCTCGGCCGCGGCCGTCGGCCAGGCGCTCGGCGCGCTGCTCGGAGGGTGAGATGAGCCGTAACGGGGGCGGCGCAGCGTGGTGGAACGACGAGACGCAGAGCTGGGAGACGGGACCGGCGACCGGTCCTGACGCTGGACCGCCGCCGCCCGGCCCGGGAGCGGTGCCGGGCCCCGGCGCGGCGCCGGGGGCCGTTCCGGGGCCTGCTGGCGGGTACGGGCCGGGGGCTGCTTCCGGCCCGGCGGCGTCGGGCCCCGGCGCGCCGCCCGGACCGGGAGCGATGCACGGCCCCGGCGCGGTGCCGGGGGCCGTTCCGATCCCCGGTGGCGGTGGCGGTGGCTACGGGCCGGGGGCCGTCGTGCCCATGCCGCCCATGCCGCCGCCCCTGCCCCCGCAGGCGCCGCCCGGGGTGCCGGGGGCGCCGGGAGGCGCGCTCGGGGGATCGCGGAACGCCGTGATCGCCGGGGTCGTGGTGGCCGTGCTGGTCGCCGGGTCCGTCGGCGGCTGGTTCCTGTGGGGACGGGGCGGAAGCGGCGGGGGTACGGGGCAGGGCCCCACGGCCGCGCCCAGCGTGTCCGCGTCGACCTCCGCATCGCCGTCCGGCTCCGACGGCACGCCCTCCGGAACGGCCTCGGAGTCCCCGTCGCCCTCCGACGGCGCCCCGCCGGCCGGCTACCGGCTCGTCGAGGAGAGCGGCTTCACCCTCGCCGTACCCGAGGGCTGGAACCGCACCTCCTCGGGGGCGAGCGTCTTCTACAACGCGCCCGACGGCCTCAGCCTGGTGCAGGTCTACATCCTGGACGAGCCGGGGATCACCCCGTACGAGGCGCTGCGGCAGACCTCGCGGGACCTCGCCGCCCAGAACCCCGGCTACCGCGAGATCAGCCTCGGCCGGACCGGGGCGGGCGGCGCGGACGCCGAGCTGGTCTACGCGTACGACCGCAGCGAAGGGCGTCGGAAGGTCGTCGACCGGGCCTTCACCGGCGGCGACGGGCGGCAGTACGCGGTGCTCGCGGCGGGACCCGAGAGCACCTGGCCCGAGCAGCGGAAGACGCTGGACACGGCCCTGCGGTTCTTCAAGCCGTGACCGGCCGGGCCGTCGCCAGCTGACGGGCCAGTTCGGCGACGCCCCGCAGCGCACGCGCGTGCAGGCCGTGCCCGAAGGTGATCCGGGTCGCGCCGAGCCGGCCGAGCTCGGCGTGCGACGGGTCGCCCGGCCGGGCCAGGAAGTTGAGCGGGCCCTCGACACCCGCCGCGCGGAGCCGGGGCAGGTCCTCGGGCGGCGCGAGGATCGGGAAGACGCAGTCCGCGCCTGCCGCCACGTACAGGCGGGCGCGTTCGGCGGCCTCGTCGGCCGTCCCGCCGCGCAGGTACGTGTCCACGCGCGCGTTGACGAACAGCGAGGGCCCTGCCGCCTCCCGTACCGCCGCGATCCGTTCGGCCTGCTCGCGCGGGTCGCGCAGGTCGTGCGTACCGCGTTCGGAGTCCTCCAGGTTGAGGCCGACCGCGCCGGACTCCACGGTCCGCGCGACCAGCTCCCGGGCCGGCAGGCCGTAGCCGTCCTCCAGATCGGCGGTGACGGGTACGGAGACGGCCCGGACGATCCGCGTCACCGCGGCGAACATCTCGTCGGCCGGGGTGTGCCCGTCGGCGTAGCCGAGGACGGCGGCGATGCCCGCGCTCGGCGTGGCGAGGGCCGGGAAACCGGCCTCCTCGAAGACGCGCGCGGTGGCGGCGTCCCAGGGACCAGGCAGGACCAGGGGAAGGTCGCCGGGCGGTACGTCGTGCAGACGGCGCAGCTCCTCGGCGCCGGGCCCGCGGCCCGCCTTCGCGTCCGCGCTCATCGCTTGTACATCCCGGGGGTGTAGTGCCCCGGGGTCATCCGGGTGCTGACGGCGATCCGGTTCCAGGAGTTGATGACGATGATCGCGCCGATGACGTGCGCGAGCTCGGCCTCGTCGAAGTGGCGGGCGGCCTCCGCGTAGACCTCGTCCGGGACGAAGCCGTCGGTGAGGACGGTGACGGCCTCGGTCAGGGCGAGGGCGGCCAGTTCGCGTTCGGTGTAGAAGTGCCGCGACTCGCGCCAGGCGGACAGCTGGACGATCCGCTGCACGGTCTCGCCGGCCGCGAGCGCGTCCTTCGTGTGCATGTCCAGGCAGAAGGCGCAGTTGTTGATCTGCGAGGCGCGGATCTTGATCAGCTCGTAGAGGGTGGGGTCGACGTGCTTCGACGCGGCCGTCTCCAGGCCGATCATGGCCTTGTAGAACTCGGGGTGCCGCTCCGGGAAGGGCATCCGGGGCGCGTGCTCCTCGGCGTGGGCGGTGGGATCGGCGGGGGCGGACGGGGTGGTCTCCGTGAGCGTCATGTCGATCACCGTACGGGCCGGATGGTGCCCGGGTATGGTCCATTCCCATGGCGGATGACTGGGCCACTTTCGGCGCCGACCTGCATCTGGAACTCTCCGGCAAGGGCCTGCGCGACGGACTGATGGGCGCCCTGCGCGAGGCCGTGCGCAGCGGGCGGCTGGCGGCCGGGACACGGCTGCCGTCCTCCCGTTCCCTCGCCGCCGACCTGGGGGTGGCGCGCAACACGGTCGCCGACGCGTACGCGGAACTGGTCGCGGAGGGGTGGCTCACCGCGCGGCAGGGCTCCGGCACGCGGGTGGCCCCGCGGTCCGCGCCGCGCCGCCCGGCGGGGCCGAGCCGGGGCGCCATCGCGGCGGCCGCGGCCGGGAGGCCGGCGTACAACCTGCAGCCCGGCACCCCCGACCTCGCCTCCTTCCCGCGCGCGGACTGGCTGAAGGCGGCCCGCAAGGCGCTGACGGCCGCGCCGCACGAGGCCTTCGGGTACGGCGATCCGCGCGGCCGGATCGAACTGCGCACCGCCCTCGCCGAGTACCTGGCGCGGGCGCGGGGCGTGTACGCGCGGCCCGAACGCATCATGATCTGCTCGGGGTTCGTGCACGGCCTGATGCTGATGGGGCAGGTGCTGGCTTCCCGCGGGGTACGGGAGACGGCCGTGGAGGCGTACGGCCTCGACATCCACCGGAACCTGCTCGCCCGGACGGGCCTGCGGACTCCGGCGCTGCCGTTCGACGAACGGGGCACGCGGACGGAGGGGTTGGGGGCCATGGGGGACGGGCTCGGCGCGGTCCTGATGACGCCCGCCCACCAGTTCCCGATGGGCGGGGCGCTCCAGCCCGACCGGCGGGCGGCGGCCGTCGACTGGGCGCGGGCAGCCGGGGGACTGGTCCTGGAGGACGACTACGACGGGGAGTTCCGCTACGACCGGCAGCCGGTCGGCGCGCTGCAGGGCCTCGATCCGGAGCGGGTCGTCTACCTCGGCACCGCGAGCAAGTCCCTCGCGCCGGGGCTGCGGCTGGCGTGGATGGTGCTGCCGGAGCACGTGGTGGACGAGGTGGCGGCGGCGAAGGGGGAGGTGGACTGGGTGTCCAGCGTCACGGACCAGCTGACCTTCGCGGAGTTCCTGCGCTCGGGCGCCTACGACCGCCATGTGCGCGCCATGCGGCTGCGCTACCGGCGCCGGCGGGACCAGTTGGTGGCGGCCGTCGCCGAGCGCTCGCCCGCGACGCGGGTCAGCGGCATCGCGGCGGGGCTGCACGCGGTGCTGGAACTGCCGGCCGACACGGAGGCCGCGGTGGTCCGCGCCGCCGCCTTCCAGGGGCTGGCCCTCACCGGTCTCGACCACTTCCGCCACCCGGACACGCCGGCCACCGCCGACGCCGTGGTCGTCGGCTACGCGACCCCCCCGGACAGCGCCTGGTCACCCACCCTGACCACCCTCTGCCGCTCCCTCCCCTAACCCGCCGCCCATCCCTCCGGGTTGCGCCCACCCCCAACGCCTGCGTCCGCCCGGTACGGGCTGCGCCCGCCCCCTGCGGCTGCGTCCATCGTGCGGAGGGGGCGGGGGAGACGCGCAGTTGGTTGTGCGCCGGGCGCAGTGGGGTGGGTGCGGGCGCAGTGGGGTGGGTGCCGGGCGCAGTGGGGTGGTGGGGGCGCGTTCGGGAGGGGGTCAGTCGGCCGGGGCCGGTTGGGTTGTCGACGGGGCCTCTCCGAAGCGGGCCAACGTCAAGGACCCCGCCACCGCGACCGCGAAGCCCAGAAAGGCCAGCCAGGAAAACCCCTCCCGCGTGCGGTCGCCCAGCCACGCCACGCCCACCATCGCCGGCCCGATCGTCTCTCCGAGGACCAGCCCGGCCGTCGCGGTGGTGACCGACCCGCCGTGGAGGGCGGACGTGTAGAGCAGGAACGCCGCGCCGCCGCCGACGAGGAGGGCGTAGAGCGCCGGGTCCGTGAGGTCCACCGAGTCGATCAGGCGGACCGCGACCTCCACCACCCCGAAGCCGACACCGCCCGCGAGCCCCAGCGTCAGGGCCCGCGGCCGTTCCGGCAGCCGTCCCGCCGCCGCGCCGACCAGCAGGACACCGAACGCCGCCGCGAGCAGCCCCCACTCCAGGCCCGCCACCACCTCCTCGTGGCCCTCCCTGCCGGACGCGAGCGCCAGCATGGCCAGGCCGAGGCACACCAGGCCGACGGCCGTCCACTCGACCCGGCGCAGCCGGACCTTCAGGACCCGCGATGCGATCACCGCCGTCACGGCGAGGCTCGCCGCGAGCGCCGCCCCCACCGCGTAGATCGGCAGCGTCCGCAGCGCGACGATCTGCAGCACGAAACCGAGCCCGTCCAGGCCGAGCCCGGCCAGGTAGCGCCACTGCCGCAGCGCCCGCCACATCAGGGTGACGTCGACCCCGCCGCCGGTACCGGGCTCGGCGGCCCGGGCGCCGATCGCCTGGAGCACCGAAGCGGCGCCGAAGCAGAAAGCGGGCCCCAGTGCGCACAGCATCCCAAGAAGCACGAAAGGGACTCTAGTGCGACGGGGATCGGGCACACGCTTACGCCGGGCCTACACTGTGCGATCGCAACCCGGCGCGGCAGCCGCCGGGCGGACAGGGGAGGAAAGGCGATGCGCAGACTGAGGTCAGGAACGGTGATACTCGGCGGCGTCAGCGTGCTCGCCGCCACGCTCACCGCGTGCGGCTCCGAGCCCGACCGCCGGTGCATCGACCCGGTCACGTACAAGGAACTCCCGGACTACCAGTGCCAGTCCGGCGGCAGCGACGACGACGACTCCCACAGCAGCGGCCGCTACTACTACGGCGGCTCCTCCCGCAACGGCAGGGTCAGCGGCGGCAGCTTCGACAGCTCCGCCGTCGACAGCGGTGGCTTCGGCGGCCACCACTCCTCCTCCGGCGGCTGATCCCGCCGTGCAGCGCCACACCATCGAGCCCCGTCCCGGCTGGCAGCGGACGGTCGAGGAGCAGGGCCTGATCTATCCCCTGACCCGCTACCCCGACGACTCGCTGCGCCCCTACTGGGACGAGAGCGCCTACTACTCCTTCACCCTCCCCGAGGTCGAGGCCCTGGAAGAGGTCGTCGAGGAGCTGCACGCCATGTGCCTGGCGGCGGCCGCGCACATCGTCGAGAAGGACCGTTTCGCGGAGCTCGGCATCACCGACCGCCGGCTCCGGGCGCGGGTCGCCGAGGCATGGCGCCGCCGCGCCGAACTGCCCACCCTCTACGGACGCTTCGACCTCCGCTACGACGGCACCGGTCCGGCCAAGATGCTGGAGTACAACGCCGACACCCCCACCTCCCTCGTGGAGGCCGCGAGCCCGCAGTGGTTCTGGATGGAGGAGCGCTTCCCCGGCGCCGACCAGTGGAACTCCCTCCACGAGCGGCTCGTCGACGCCTGGCGGCGCCAGGCGCATCTGCTGCCGCCCGGCAGCCCGGTCCACTTCGTCCACTCCGAGGGCGACGAGCTCGGCGAGGACCTGATGACCGTCGCCTACCTGCGCGAGACCGCCCAACAGGCCGGTCTCGCCACGGAGGCGCTGTCGGTGGAGCGGATCGGCTGGGACCGGATCTCCGGGCGCTTCGTCGACGACCGGCTCCGCTTCATCCGCGCCTGCTTCAAGCTCTACCCGTGGGAGTGGCTCACCACGGACCGCTTCGGGCCGTACGTCCTCGACACCCTCGACAACGGCGGCGGTACGGGGACCACCTGCTGGATCGAGCCCGCCTGGAAGATGCTGCTCTCCAACAAGGCGCTCCTCGCGATCCTCTGGGAGCTGTACCCCGGGCATCCCAACCTGCTGCCCGCCTACCTCGACGGCCCGCGCGAGCTCGCCGCCGCCGGCGGTCCCGGCTACGTCTCCAAGCCGCTGCTCGGCCGCGAGGGCGCGGGCGTCACGCTCCACGAGCCGGGCTCCGACCCGGTGCCGCCCGACGACGAGCCCCGCTGCTACCAGGAGTCGGCCCCGCTGCCCGACTTCGACGGCAACCGGGTGGTGCTCGGCGCGTGGACCGTCGGGGACGAGGCGGCGGGGCTCGGGATCCGGGAGTCGGCGGGCCCGGTCACGGACGAGTACGCCCGCTTCCTCCCGCACGTCATCCTCTGAGGCGAGGGCCCGGCAGGGCCGCGGCGCCGCTCGGCGACGGCGGGCTACTCGGTGACGTAGTCCCGCAGCGGTGCGGGCTTCAGGCCCGCCGCGTCCGCGAGGTCGAGCGCTCGCCTCAGGTCCTGCTCGATCGTCTCGTTGAAGTGCAGCAGGATGATGTCGCCCGCCTTGAGGCTCGGCGCCGGCGGGGTCCACGCGCCCCAGGTGGTCAGGTCGTACGTCCAGGTCACCAGCGCCTTCGCACCGCAGGCGCGGGCGGTGGTCCGGGTCGTCCCGTCGTACGCGCCGTACGGCGGGCGCAGCAGTCGCGGGCCGTCGCCGAACTCGGCGAGGTGCGCGTCGCGCGCGCCGCAGATCTCGGCCTTCTGGCCGGCGGCGTCCAGGGTGGTCAGGTCCGGGTGGCCGACCGTGTGGTTCTCGACCCGGGAACGGCCCTGGTCGAGCAGGGTGTGGAAGTAGCCGTCGTCGTACGTGTAGGCCCCCGGCAGCAGGAAGAGCGAGGCGGGCACCCGGCGGTCGAGCAGCAGCTTCGCGGCGGCGGGATCGTGGTACCAGCCGTCGTCGATGGTGACGAACACGACCGGGTCGGTGGTCTCCACGTGGGAGACGACCGGGACGGGCTCGGGCCAGGCCGCCGCCGGGGCGGCGTGCGCGGAGCCGGCGAACGCGCCGAGCAGCGCGACGGGGACGAGTGCGGCGAGCGCGCCGCGCAGCGCGCGACGCAGACGGGGTCTCGACATGGCGGCCATCATTGGCCTAGACCACATGAAGTGTCAATGGGCCTACCCCCGGCCCCAGTTGACCCTCACCCGCCCCGCGAAACGGACCGGCGCCCTCCACGGTGGAAGCCGGGAAGGCCACCGTGCCGACCCCTGCCGGCACGGCCCCCTCCCCGGCGGCGGGTTCCGGACCGGGAGTCCGAAGTCGGCCCCCGACACGGTCCGCCCGTCCCCGGCGTCAAGTTCCGGACCGCGGCTCCGAAGTCGGCCCCCGGCACGGTCCGCCGTCCCCGGCGTCGGGTTCCGAACCGCGGCTCCGAAGCCCGACCCCGGCACGATCCGCCCTCCCCGACGTCGGGCTCCGGACCGCGGATCCGAAGCCCGACGCCAGACGTCAGTCCGACGACAGCACCGCCCGCAGCTGCTCGAGCCCCCAGTCCAGGTCCTCCTTGCCGATGACCAGCGGCGGGGCGATCCGGATCGTCGAGCCGTGGGTGTCCTTCACCAGGACGCCGCGCTCCATCAGCCTCTCCGAGATCTGCCGGCCCGTGCCCTTCTCCGGAACGATGTCCACACCCGCCCACAGGCCCCGTCCGCGGACCGCCTCCACCGCGCCGCCGCCCACGAGCAGGCCCAGCTCCGCGTGCAGGTGCTCGCCGAGCTCGGCCGCCCGCTGCTGGTACTCGCCGGTCCGCAGCATCGCGATGACCTCCAGGGCCACCGCGCAGGCCAGCGGGTTGCCGCCGAAGGTCGAGCCGTGCTCGCCCGGGCGGAAGACGCCGAGGACGTCCCGGTCCGCGACCACCGCCGACACCGGCACCACACCGCCGCCCAGCGCCTTGCCCAGGATGTAGACGTCCGGCACCACGTCCTCGTGCTCGCACGCGAAGGTCTTGCCCGTACGCCCCAGGCCCGACTGGATCTCGTCCGCCATGAACAGCACGTTCCGCCGGGCCGTCAGCTCCCGTACCCCGCGCAGATAACCGGCCGGCGGGACGAGCACCCCCGCCTCGCCCTGGATCGGTTCGAGGAGCACCGCCACCGTGTTCTCGGTGACCGCCGTCTCCAGCGCGGTCAGATCGCCGTACGGGACGATCTCGAAGCCCGGCGTGTACGGACCGTAGTGGTCGCGGGCCTCGTGGTCCGTGGAGAAGCTGACGATCGTGGTGGTCCGGCCGTGGAAGTTGTTGCCCGCCACCACGATCTTCGCGTGCCCGTCCGGCACGCCCTTCACCTCGTAGCCCCACTTCCGGGCCGTCTTCACCGCCGTCTCCACCGCCTCCGCGCCGGTGTTCATCGGCAGCACCATCTCCTTGCCGCACAGCTCGGCCAGGCGCGCGCAGAACTCCCCGAAGCGGTCGTGGTGGAAGGCTCGCGAGGTGAGCGTCACCCGCTCCAGCTGCGCCCGCGCGGCGTCGAGCAGGCGCCGGTTGCCGTGACCGAAGTTGAGCGCCGAGTACCCGGCGAGCATGTCGAGGAACCGGCGTCCCTCGACGTCGGTCATCCACGCCCCCTCGGCGGAGGCGACGACCACGGGGAGGGGGTGGTAGTTGTGGGCGCTGTGCGCGTCCGCGGCAGCGATCTCGTCTTGCGTTCTCGACACGGGATCTCCGTTCGTCCTGCGGCCTGGGGCGGGTGTGGCTCCCTTTTCTTATCGTCGCTCGGATGCCGGACGGGGAAACCTACGTGTCGGCGCGCCCGCTAGTCTGGAAACACGCGCGGCGACTGGCGAACGGGGAACGGACCCCGGGGGAGCCGTGCGCGGCAGACCACACGAGGTGCCGCCCGCCTGGGCATCACGGGACGACCGACCAGGTCCCGTGGGGTGCCGGAAGGCAGCCGCACCGGGGCCCCTGCCCGGAGGAACGCCATGACTCTTCCCGCCGACCACGCGGAACTTCCCGCCCACCACGCGGAACTTTCCGCCCACCACACGGAACTTCCCGCCCACCACCCTGCGCTCTCCGCCACCGACCCCGAGCTCGCCGCGCTCGTCGGTGCCGAGGAGCGGCTCCAGGCCGAGACCCTGCGGCTCATCCCCAGCGAGAACTACGTCTCGGCCGCCGTCCTCGAAGCCTCCGGCACCGTGCTGCAGAACAAGTACAGCGAGGGCTACCCCGGCCGCCGCTACTACGAGGGCCAGCAGAACATCGACCAGGTCGAGACCCTCGCCGTCGAGCGCGCCAAGGCCCTCTTCGGCGTCGACCACGCCAATGTGCAGCCCTACTCCGGCTCCCCGGCCAACCTCGCCGTCTACCTCGCCTTCGCCCAGCCCGGCGACACCGTGATGGGCATGGCCCTGCCCATGGGCGGCCACCTCACCCACGGCTGGGGCGTCTCTGCCACGGGCACCTGGTTCCGCGGCGTCCAGTACGGCGTGCGCAAGGACACCGGGCTCATCGACTTCGACCAGGTCCGCGAACTCGCCCTCGCCGAGCGCCCGAAGGTGATCTTCTGCGGCGGCACCGCGCTGCCCCGCACCATCGACTTCGCCGCCTTCGGCGAGATCGCCCGTGAGGCCGGCGCCGTGCTCGTCGCCGACGTCGCGCACATCGCCGGCCTCATCGCGGGCGGCGCCCACCCTTCCCCGGTGCCGCACGTGGACGTGATCTCCACGACCACCCACAAGACCCTGCGCGGCCCGCGCGGCGCCATGCTGATGTCCCGCGAGGACCACGCCAAGGCCCTCGACAAGGCCGTCTTCCCCGGCCTCCAGGGCGGCCCCCACAACCAGACCACCGCGGCCATCGCCGTCGCCCTCCGCGAGGCGGCCCAGCCCTCCTTCCGTGACTACGCCCACGCGGTCGTCGCCAACGCCCGGGCCCTCGCCGAGGCACTGCTCGCCCGCGGCTTCGACCTGGTCTCCGGCGGCACCGACAACCACCTGATCCTGATGGACCTCACGCCCAAGGAGGTCCCCGGCAAGATCGCCGCCAAGGCCCTCGACCGGGCCGGGATCGTCGTCAACTACAACACCGTCCCCTACGACCCCCGGAAGCCCTTCGACCCCTCCGGCGTCCGCATCGGCACCCCCTCCCTCACCTCCCGTGGCCTCGACGTCTCCCACATGCCGCAGGTCGCCGACTGGATCGACCGCGGTGTCGCCGCCGCCGGCAAGGGCGACGAGGACGCCCTCGCCGTGATCCGCGCCGAGGTCGCCGAGCTCATGGCCGCCTTCCCGGCCCCCGGCCTCCCGGTCTGAGACCGGCCGGAGCCACCAACCTGATCGGTCTGATCGGTCTGATCGGTCTGATCGGTCTGTCGAGTCTGACCGGTCTGGCCGGTGTGGCCCGTGACCGGCATCGGTCGCGTCGCCGCCTCCCCCTTCACCGGACGGAGGCGGCGACCCGCAGCGCCTCCGTCCGGTCCGGTATCCCCTCCAGACGGAGGGTCAGCGCGCCTCCGCTCCTCGTCCACAGCAGCGTGGGGCCCGCCGGGCGCACCGAGTGCGTCCACACCGTCCCCGAGGCATCCGTCATCGGGAACGTCAGCACATGCGGACGGGCGAACCAGTACGCCTCCGTGCCGTCCGGCAGCGCCACCCACTCCGGCTGGACCCGCACCTGCTTGGCGAAGCCGAGGTCCAGCCGGGCCGGGAACGCGTCCAGCCGGACCGCGCGGCCGTCCGCCGTCCGCCAGCAGAGGCCGATCACCGCGCGCGGCTCCGCCCCCGTCACCGTCACCGCGTCCGGCGCCCCGAGCGCCCCGGGCACCGGCGGCGCGAAGCCGGCCCTGCGCCCCGCCTCCGCGAACGGCACCGGGTCCGGACAGTCGGGAACGGCCGCCGCGCGCGGCGCGGGCGGCGCCCCCGGCTCGTACCGCACGTCGACCCCGCCGAAGCCCAGCCACTCCACGACCGCCGCCCGCACCGGCGGAGTGAGCACCACCACCATGAGCAGCCCCGAGAGCGAGGCGACCAGCGCCTTCCAGCGGCGCCGCAGCCACCCCCACCGGTCGGGCGGCGGCTCCGGCACGGGCACGGGGACCTGCTCGGCCAGGAGCTGAGCGAGCACCCGCTCGGCCATCGTCGCCCCGTCCACGTCGGGCACCCTCAGGGACCGCCCGAGCCCCCGCAGCTCCTCCTCCAGACCACGCTCCCCGCCGTCAGCCACGCTCGTCACCTCCCTCCAGCGCCGTCCCCAGCCTCTTCAGCGCCCGGCTCAGCCGGGACTTCACCGTCCCCCGCGGCCAGCCGAGCGCCTCGGCCGTCTCCGCCTCGTCCAGCTCCAGCAGATAGCGGTGCACCACCACCTGGCGGTGCTCCTCGCCCAGCGCGTCCAGCGCCGCCCGCAGCCGCCGGCGCCGCTCGTCCTCCTCGGCCGCCACCGCCGGATCCGCGCCCTCCGGTATCAGCGGCTCGCCCGCGAGCAGCTCCGCCTCCCGGCCCGCCACGGCCCGCTGCCGCCCCGCCGCCCGCAGTGTGTTCCTCGTCTCATTGGCCACGATGCCCAGCAGCCACGGCCGGAACGAGGCCCCGTTCCTGAACTGTCCCAGCGAGCGATACGCCTTGAAGAAGGCCTGCTGCACCACGTCCTCGGCCTCCGCGCCCGCCCCACAGGCCACCGCGGCGCGCAGCGCCACCGCCGTATGAGCGCGGACCAGCTCCGCGTACGCCTCCGGCTCCCCGGCGCGTACACGGGCGATCACGGCGGCCTCGTCCTCGACCAGGCCCCCCTCCCGCGTGCTCACACCTTTGATACACCGGAAGTCCGGGATCGGTTCCCACACCTGAGAGAATGATGAGCATGGCCTCTGACCGACCTCGTGTGCTCTCCGGAATCCAGCCCACCGCAGGCTCGTTCCACCTCGGCAACTACCTCGGCGCCGTGCGCCAGTGGGTCGCCCTGCAGGAATCCCACGACGCCTTCTACATGGTGGTGGACCTGCACGCGATCACGGTCCCGCAGGACCCGGCCGAGCTGCGTGCCAACACCCGGCTCGCCGCCGCCCAGCTCCTCGCCGCCGGCCTCGACCCGGAGCGCTGCACCCTCTTCGTCCAGAGCCACGTCCCCGAGCACGCCCAGCTCGGCTGGGTCATGAACTGTCTCACCGGCTTCGGCGAGGCCTCCCGCATGACGCAGTTCAAGGACAAGTCCGCGAAGCAGGGCGCCGACCGCGCGACCGTCGGCCTCTTCACGTACCCGATCCTCCAGGTCGCCGACATCCTGCTCTACCAGGCCCACCAGGTCCCGGTCGGCGAGGACCAGCGCCAGCACATCGAGCTGACCCGCGACCTCGCCGAGCGCTTCAACGGCCGCTTCGGCGAGACGTTCACGATCCCGGCGCCGTACATCCTCAAGGAGACGGCGAAGATCTACGACCTGCAGGACCCGGCGATCAAGATGAGCAAGTCGGCGTCCACCCCCAAGGGTCTGATCAACCTGCTCGACGAGCCGAAGACGACGGCCAAGAAGGTCAAGAGCGCGGTCACCGACACCGACACGGTCATCCGCTTCGACCCGGAGAACAAGGCCGGCATCTCCAACCTGCTCACGATCATGTCCGTGCTCACCGACACGTCGATCGCCGACCTGGAGAAGAGCTACGAGGGCAAGATGTACGGCGCCCTGAAGACCGACCTCGCCGAGGTCATGGTGGACTTCGTCACTCCCTTCCGGACCCGCACCCAGGAATACCTGGACGACCCGGAGACGCTGGACTCGGTCCTGGCCAAGGGCGCGGAGAAGGCCCGCGCGGTCGCCGCGGAGACGCTGGCGCAGACCTACGAGCGGATCGGTTTCCTGCCCGCCAAGCACTGAGCCGGGCACGGAGTCCAAGGACCCTGGCCGAAAGGGTGGTGCAGGCCGCACACTGGCGCTGCACCACCACACACGTTTCGACGGACGACGGAGGAGAACGACGTGGGGACCGTAACGATCGGCGTCTCGATCGCGGTCCCGGAGCCTCACGGCAGCCTGCTCCAGGAGCGGCGCGCGGGCTTCGGGGATCCCGCCGCGTACGGCATTCCCACGCACGTCACCCTGCTCCCGCCGACCGAGGTCGACGAGGACCGCCTGCCGGAGATCGAGGCGCACCTCGCCCGGATCGCCGCGCTCAGCGAGCCCTTCGTGATGCGGCTCGACGGCACCGGCACCTTCCGGCCGCTCTCCCCGGTCGTCTTCGTGAAGCTCGTCGAGGGAGCCGTCGGCTGCGACGTGCTCCAGCAGCGCATCCGCGACGCGGCCGGCCCCGTCCCGCGCGAGCTCCAGTTCCCGTACCACCCGCACGTCACCGTCGCGCACGGCATCCCCGACCCGGCGATGGACCGCGCCTTCGAGGAGCTCGCCGGCTACCGGGCGGCCTGGACCTGCCGCTCCTTCGCGCTCTACGAGCAGGGCGCGGACGAGGTGTGGCGCAAGCTGTACGACTACGAGTTCGGCAGCGGTCGCACGGTCACCGTCCCCTCCGTACCGGCGCAGGGCGGCAGCCCGGTCGACGAGCCGACGGCCACCCTTTAGCCCCCGGGGGCTTAGGAGCGGCAGCCCCGTCGTGCGGCCGCTCCTCCCGTACGGCAGACGCGGCCGCGCCGGCTACACCGGCAGCCGCCGGAACACCGACCGCGGCACGTGCCGCAGCGCCGACATCACCACGCGCAGCGCACCCGGCACCCAGACCGTCTCCGAGCGCCGCCGCAGCCCCAGCTCGATGGCCGTCGCGACCGCCTCCGGGGTGGTCGCCAGCGGGGCCTCTTCGAGGCCCACGGTCATCTTCGAGCGGACGAACCCGGGCCGGACCACCATGACGTGCACCCCGGTGCCGTGCAGCGCGTCCCCGAGGCCCTGCGCGAAGGCGTCGAGACCGGCCTTCGACGAGCCGTAGATGAAGTTGGCCCGCCGCGCCCGCTCGCCCGCCACCGACGAGAGCACCACGAGCGAGCCGTGCCCCTGGGCCTGCAGGGCCTGGGCGCAGACGAGGCCGGCGGAGACGGCGCCGGTGTAGTTGGTCTGGGCGACCCGGACCGCCGCGAGCGGTTCGGACTCGTCGCGGGCCTGGTCGCCGAGGACGCCGAAGGCGAGCAGCACCATGTCGATGTCGCCCTCGATGAAGAGCTTGCCCAGGCGCTCCTCGTGGGACTCGGTGTCGAGCGCGTCGAAGGGGACCGTGCGCACGTCGGCGCCGAGCGCCCGCAGCGACTCCGCGGCGGCCGTCAGGGCGGGGGAGGGCCGGCCGGCCAGCCACACCATGCGGGTGCGGCGGGCGATCAGCCGCCGGGCGGTGGCGAGGCCGATCTCGGAGGTGCCGCCGAGAACGAGCAGGGACTGGGGGGCGCCGAAGGCGTCCTTCATGGCGTTCACACTCCTCATGAGGACCGGAGGGACGGGAGGGACGGGAGGGACGGGAGGGACGGGGGCAGGGGAGATGGGAGGGGCTGGGGAGACGGGGGAGACGGGGGAGACGGGGGAGACGGGGAGACAAGAGGGGCAGCTGGTGGGTCAGAGGCCCAGGCGCCGTGAGAGGTCGGAGACGAAGACCGACCGCGGGTCGAGGGTGGCCCGCAGCTCGCGGAAGTCGGCGAGCCGCGGGTACATCGCGGCGAGCAGCTCGGGCCGCAGCCGCGAGTCCTTGGCCAGGTAGACCCGGCCGCCCGCGGCGACGACCTCCTCGTCGAGCTCGTCGAGGAAGGCGCCGAGCCCGCTGAGCGAGGCCGGGATGTCGAGCGCGAGGGTCCAGCCGGGCAGCGGGAACGACAGCCAGCCGGGGTCCGCCTCGCCGAAGCGTTTCAGTACGGCGAGGAAGGACGGGCAGCCCCGGCTCGCGATCCGCCGCACGACCCGGCGCAGGGTCTCCTCCTGCCCGTACCCGACGACGAACTGGTACTGCACGAAGCCGCTCCGCCCGTAGACCCGGTTCCAGTGCGGGACGCCGTCCAGGGGGTGGAAGAACGAGGCGAGGCCCTGGAGCCGGCCGGTGGAGCGGCGGGGCGCCTTCCGGTACCAGAGCTCGTTGAACACGCCCACGCTCGTGCGGCCGAGCAGCCCCTCGGGGACGTACGCGGGAGCGGCGGGCAGCCGGCCGGTCCGGAAGTCGAGGGGCGCGCGGCGGGCGCGGCGCGGCAGTGCCTCGTACGGGGCGTGGTCGCCGCGGGTGAGGACGGCGCGGCCGGTCGCGGCGCCGCGCGCGAGCAGGTCGATCCAGGCGACGGAGTAGCGGTAGCGGTGGTCGGTGGAGGCGAGCCTGTTCATCAGGTCGTCGAGGTCGGCGGCGCGTTCCGTGACGACGTACATCAGCGAGCTCTCGACGCGCAGCAGCCGCAGCGTGACGGAGAGGATCACGCCGGTCAGGCCCATGCCGCCGGTCGTGGCGTCGAAGAGCGGGGTGCCGGGGGCGAGCGTGTGCACCTGTCCGTCGGCGGTGAGCAGGTCCAGGGAGACGACGTGCCGGGCGAAGGTCCCGGAGACGTGGTGGTTCTTGCCGTGGATGTCGGCGCCGACGGCCCCGCCGACGGTGACGTAACGGGTGCCGGGGCTGACGGGCACGAACCAGCCGAGCGGCAGCAGCACCTCCATCAGGTGGTGCAGGCTGACGCCCGCGTCGCAGACGACGAGCCCCGCGTCGGCGTCGATCGCGCGGATCCGGGCCAGGGCCGTCATGTCGAGCACGGACCCGCCGGCGTTCTGGGCGGCGTCCCCGTACGCCCGGCCGAGACCGCGGGCGATCGACCCGCGGGCACCGCAGGCGCGGACGGCGGCGGCGGCCTCCTCGTACGTGCGGGGGCGGATCACGCGGGCGAGGGTGGGGGCGGTGCGGCCCCAGCCGGTGAGCGTGTCGAAGGAGTCGTACGCGCCGTCCCCGCCGTACGCGCCGTCCCCGCCGTCCCCGACGTACGCGCCGTCCACGTCGTACGAGTCGGCGTCGGCGCCCGCACAGGACTCGGCGTCAATGAAGTCGTCGGCGTCGGCGTCGGCGTAGGCGTCTGCGGCGACGGAGTCCGTCGCGTGGTACGGGGGCGCGACACCCGTCTCGATGTCGGTCTCGGCTGCCATGAGGGCGACCGTATAGCCGGGACTGTCGCTTATGCCGGGATTGGCAGGCGGTTCGGCGATATGGGTGATTAAACGAGTGTCAGGAAAGCGTGCCGTCCCCTAGGGCCCCTCCGCGCGTCAGAGTCGCCCGTGGTTGACGGTGACGCGCGGAGGCGAGTGAGACGCATGCGATACGGGGACTGGACCGCGGCCGACCACCGGGTCCTCGCCGCACTGCGCGCCTGCGGCCGGCGCCCCGCCGTGGCGGCCGCCGCCCGGGCGCTCTCGCACGGCGGCGAACACGCGGCGCTCTGGCTCGCCGCCGGACTCACCGCCGCCGCGCTCGACCCGCCGCGCCGCGCCGGCTGGCTGCGCGGCACCGCCCTGGTCGGCGCCGCCCACCTGGCCGGCATGGGCGTCAAGCGGGCGGTCCGGCGCCCCCGGCCGTGCCCCGAGGACTACGCGCCCCTGGTCCGCACCGCGGGCCGCCACTCCTTCCCCAGCTGTCACGCCAGCTCCGCCGCGGCCGCGGCCGTCGCCTTCGCCGCCCTGCATCCGGTCGCCCGGCACGTCGCCGTACCGGCCGCCGCCGCCATGTGCCTCTCCCGGCTCGTCGTCGGCGTCCACTACCCGACCGACGTGGCCGCCGGCGCCCTGCTCGGCGTGGCCACGGCGACCGCGGGCCACCGCTGGGTCACCGGAGGCCACCGTGACTGAGCACACGACGGGCCGCACCGTCACCGCCCTGCTCGACGCGCCCGCCGCACCGCCGCTGCGCCGTCCCCGGCGCGGCGCCCTCGCCGTCGCCCGCGGGCTCCTCCGCACCGCCCGGCCCCGCCAGTGGGTCAAGAACAGCCTCGTCGTCGCCGCGCCCGTCGCCGCCGGACAGCTCGGCTCCGCCCAGCACGCGGCCCGACTCGTCCTGGTCTTCGCCCTGTTCACGGCCGCCGCCTCCGCCGTCTACCTGGTCAACGACGCCCGCGACGCCGCCGCCGACCGGGCCCACCCCGTCAAACGGCACCGCCCGGTCGCCGCCGGCCTCGTCCCCGTACCCCTCGCGTACGCCGCCGGTGCCGCGCTCGGGCTCGGGGCGGCGGTCGCGAGCGCCCTGCTCTGCAACGCGATGACGGCGCTGCTGATCACCGCGTACCTCGCCATGCAACTCGCCTACTGCGTCCGCCTCAAACACGTCCTCGTCGTCGACCTCGCCGTCGTCACCACCGGCTTCCTCATGCGAGCGGTGATCGGCGGAATCGCCCTGGGCATCCCCCTCTCACGCTGGTTCCTCATCACCACCGGCTTCGGCGCGCTGTTCATGGTGGCGGCCAAGCGCTACTCCGAGGCCGTGCAGATGGAGGACGCGCAGGGCGCGACCCGGGCCCTGCTCACCCAGTACACGACCGGATACCTGCGCTTCGTCTGGCAGTTGGCCGCCGGGGTCGCCGTGCTCGGCTACTGCCTGTGGGCCCTGGAGAGCGGCGGCGTCGCCAACGGCTCCCTGCTGCCCTGGCGACAGCTCTCCGTCGTCGCCTTCGTCCTGGCCGTGCTGCGCTACGCCGTCTTCGCCGACCGCGGCACGGCGGGCGAGCCGGAGGACGTGGTCCTGCGGGACCGGCCGCTCGCCGTCATCGGCCTGGTGTGGGCGGCGATGTACGGCATGGCGGTGGTGGACCTGTGAGCGACACGACCGCCGGGCGGGTGCGCCGGCCCCTTCCCCACGGCGCCGGCGGCGAGGGAACCGCCGGGTGGCCGCGCCGGGCCCTCCCCCGCGGCCCGGGCGGCGAGGGAACCGTCGCGTCCGTGCGCCGGGCCCTCGCTCACGGCGCCGGCCGTGAGGTGCTCGGCTTCGCCGGCGCCGGACTCGTCGCCTACGCCACCGACCTCGCCCTCTTCCTGTGGCTGCGCGGGCCGCTCGGCGTCGACCCGATCACCGCCAAGACGCTGTCCTTCCTGGCCGGCTGCACGGTCGCCTACCTCGGCAACGCGCTCGGCACCTACCACCGGCGCGCCGTCGCCCTGCGCGAGTACGCCGTCTTCTTCGCCGTGAACGTGGCGGGAGCGGCAGTCCAGTTGCTGTGCCTCGCCGTCTCCCACCACGGCCTCGGTCTCACTTCGGCCCGGGCCGACACGGTGTCAGGACTGGGAGTCGGCATGGCCCTGGCGACCTTTCTGCGATTCTGGGGTACGCGGACCCTTGTGTTCCGGACCCCGTCCCCCGAGGAAGAGGCGCGCCCGCCATGGACTGGCTGACCAAGCTCCCCGTCGTCGGCCCATGGGTCAACCGCTTCATGAAGACCCATGCCTGGCACGCGTACGAGCGGCTCGACGAGGTCTACTGGGCCCGGCTCGCCGCCGCCATCACCTTCCTGAGCTTCCTCGCGCTCTTCCCGCTCATCACCGTCGCCGCCGCCATCGGCGCCGCGCTGCTCTCGCCCGAACAGCTCGACCGGATCGAGACGAAGATCGCCGACCAGGTCCCCGGCATCTCCGACCAGCTCGACATCGCCGGCCTCGTCGACAACGCCGGCACCATCGGTCTCGTCGCCGGCGCCGTGCTGCTCTTCATGGGCATCGGCTGGGTGGGCTCGATGCGGGAGTGCCTGCGCGCCGTGTGGGGCCTCGACGGTGTCGACGAGGAGAATCCGATCCTGCGCAAGGGCAAGGACACGCTCGTGCTGCTGGGCCTCGGCGGCGTCATGCTGGGCTCGCTCGCCGCGTCCTGGCTCGGCTCGACGGCCGTCGGCTGGAGCGCCGACCAGCTCGGCGTCTCGCACTCCGGCGCGGGCGGGTTCTTCCTGGAGACCGCCGCGATCCTGGTCGCGATCGTCGCCGACTTCCTGATCCTGTCGTACGTGCTGACGCTGCTGCCCGGCGTCGAGCCGCGGCGCCGCGACCTGGTGATCGCGGCGCTGATGGGCGCGGTCGGCTTCGAGCTCCTGAAGCTGCTGCTCGGCGGCTACATGAAGGGCGTCGCGGCGAAGTCGATGTACGGGGCGTTCGGCGTGCCGGTCGCCCTGCTCCTGTGGATCAACTTCACCGCGAAGCTGCTGCTGTTCTGCGCGGCCTGGACGGCCACCGGGGTCACGGCGTCGCCGTCGTCCCGTCCACCGCGGCCGTCGGAGCCGTCGGAGCCGCAGGCTCGACCGGAGCGACCGGAGCGACCGGAGCGACCGGAGCCGCAGGCGCGACCGGAGCCGTCGGAGCGGCAGGCGCGGCTGGAGCCGCCGGGGCCCCCGCGGGCTCCTGAGAAGCCGGAGACTCCGAAGCCTGCGCAGTAGTCCCCGCGGAAGCGGCCGCAGTCCCCGCGGTAGCCGCCGCGGCCCCCGCCGTCTCCCGGGTCTCCGCAGACCCCTCGGGCTTCGGCGAACCCTCCGCGCCCTCGGACCCCTCCACTCCCTCAGATACCGCGGACCCCTCAGGTCCCGCAGACCCCGCGGACTTCTGGCGACGGGCCGAAGCCGCCAGCGGCCAGCGGCGGTTGACCAGGAACGCGGCGCCCGCGAGCAGCACGAGCACGCCGCCCGCCACGGCGAGCGCGATGCCCGCGCCGCCCGACTTCTGCGACGCGACGGCCGCGTGGTCGGCACCCGTCGGGGCGTTCTTGCCGGGGGCGGGCGCGGTCCCGTTCGAGGTGTCCGTGCCGGTCCCCTGGCCCGTACGGGCCGACTTCGGCGGCACCAGCTCCCCGACCGGCGTCACCTTGCCGGCGGCCGCGAAGCCCCAGTCGAGCAGGCGGGCCGTCTCCTTGTAGACGGCGTGCTGCTCCTTCGAGGAGGGGTTCATCACGGTGACGAGCAGGACCCGGCCGTCGCGCTCCGCGACGCCCGTGAAGGTCGCGCCGGCGTGCGTGGTGTTGCCGTTCTTGACGCCGGCGATGCCCTGGTACGCGGGGACGCCGAGGTCGCCGGTGAGCAGCCGGTTGGTGTTCTGGATCTCGAAGGTCTCGCGCTTCTTGCCGGGCTTCTGCTCGCCGGGGAACTTCGCCCGGGCGGTCGCGGCGTACTCCCGGAAGTCCGGGTTCTGCATGCCGTGGCGGGCGATGAGCGTGAGGTCGTACGCGGAGGAGACCTGGCCCGGGGCGTCGTAGCCGTCCGGGGAGACCACCTGGGTGTCGAGGGCCTGGAGGTCGTCCGCCTGCGCCTGCATGTCCGCGACGGTCTGCTGCACGCCGTTGTTCATGGCCGCCAGGACGTGGACGGCGTCATTCCCGGAGCGCAGGAAGACGCCGAGCCACAGGTCGTGGACGCTGTAGGTCTGCTTCTCCTTGATGCCGACCAGGCTCGACCCGGCGCCCATGCCCGCCAGGTCCTGCGCCAGCACGGTGTGGTTCGTGGTCTTGGGGAACTTCGGCAGCAGGGTGTCCGCGAACAGCATCTTGAGCGTGGACGCGGGCGCGAGCTTCCAGTGCGCGTTGTGCGCGGCGAGCACCTGGCCGCTCTCGGCGTCCGCGACGATCCACGAGCGCGCGCTGAGCTCCTTCGGCAGCACGGGCGCGCCGGGGCCGAGCTGCACCTGGGTGCCCGGCTGGGCGAGGCGCGTCCCGCCGACGCTGGACATGAGGGCGGGCGGCTTGGGCTGCTGGTCCTTGTCGTCCGCGTGCGCGGGGGCGGCGAGGAAGGGGAGCAGGGTGGCGGCGGCGGTCACCGACAGGGCGGCCTTCGCGGTCATCTTCGAAGCGGACACGATCGAGAACGTACATCCCCGGAAGCGCGTTCCGAACCCCGCGGGGCGGTTCGTCCCCGCTCGTCCACCCGTCCGCAGGGCCCGTGGGGCGGCCGGTGATACTGGGACCATGAAGCTCAGCCGTCCCGTCTCCTGGTTCCTGCTCGCGTTCGGCGTGTGGAGCTGGTTCATCTGGATCACTTTCGTCAAGAACCTGTGGAACGACGCGAGCGGTCTCGCCTTCGACGACGCGGGCGATCCGACGGCCTACTTCTGGGTGCACCTGCTGCTGGCCGTCACGTCCTTTGTTCTGGGGACGGTCGTCGGGGTGATCGGGTTGCGTGGCGTGCGCGCCCTTCGGCGCGAGCGCGGATAGGGGTATCTCGGGCGTGGTCGTCTTCCTGCTGGTCCTGGTCGTGGTCCTCGCCCTGCTCGGGGCGGTTCACCGGTACGTGTGGCGGCGCCTCGTGCGCGACCTGACGGCGCCCGGGACGGCCGCCCGCCGTCTCGGCACGGCCGCGGCGATCCTGCTGCCGGTCCTGTCGCTCGCCGCGCTCGTCTCGGGGCGGGCCGGCGCCCCGTTCGTCCTCCAGCAGACCGTCGCCTGGCCGGGCTTCCTCTGGCTCGCGCTGCTCCTGTACGTGACGCTCGCCCTGCTCGTCACGGAGCCGCTGCGGCCGCTGCTGCGGCGGTGGCTCGCCCGGCGGGCGGGGTCCCCGGCCGGCCTTGTCCCGGCGGCGGAGGCCCGGCCGGAGGCGATCCCCGCCGCGGTGGGGACCGCTCCGGCGGAGGCACCCGCTCCGGCGGACGCTCCCGCTCCGGGCACTGGCGCGGGGGCCGCTCCGGTCGAGGTGTCCGCCCCCACCGAGGCGGGCGCCTCCGTCGACGTGTCCGCCTCCGCCCCCGCGCCTGCCTCCGCCGAGGAGGGCGTCCCGGCGGGCGGCGTCGCTCCCGACCTCTCGCGGCGGCTGTTCGTCAACCGGCTCGTCTCGGGGACCGCGGTCGCCGTCGCCTTCGGGACCGTCGGGTACGGGACGTACGGGGTGCTGCGCGGGCCGCGGGTGAAGCGGGTGACCGTGCCGCTGGCCAAGCTGCCCCGTGGGGCGCACGGGTACCGGATCGCGGTGGTGTCGGACATCCACCTGGGGCCGATCCTGGGACGCGCCCACACCCAGCGGATCGTCGACACGATCAACGCCACCCAGCCCGATCTCGTCGCCGTGGTCGGCGACCTGGTCGACGGCACCGTCGAGAACCTCGGTCCGGCCGCCGCGCCGCTCGCCCGGCTGAGGGCCCGTGACGGCGCGTACTTCGTGACCGGCAACCACGAGTACTTCTCGGGGGCCGACGCCTGGGTCGACCATGTCCGCGAGCTCGGCCTGCACCCGCTGCGCAACGCCCGTGTCGAGATCGGCGCCGGCTTCGACCTCGCCGGCGTGGACGACGTCGCGGGGGAGAGCGAGGGGCAGGGCCCGGACTTCGTGAAGGCGCTCGGGGACCGGGACCCGGCCCGTACCGCCGTGCTGCTCGCACACCAGCCGATCGTCATCGACGACGCCGTACGCCACGGCGTCGACCTCCAGCTCTCCGGGCACACCCACGGCGGCCAGCTCTGGCCCGGCAACTACCTGGCGGAGCTGGCCAATCCGACGGTCGCGGGCCTGGAGCGCTACGGCGACACACAGCTGTACGTGTCGCGCGGTGCGGGTGCCTGGGGACCGCCGGTCCGGGTCGGCGCGCCTTCCGACATCACTGTCGTGGAGCTGGCCTCGAAGCAGGCCTGAGGCAGGCGGAGACGGGTCGGGTCGGGGTCCTCACGGGACGGCGCAGTGGGTGACGCACAGGTGGCCCACAGCCGGCTCACAGCCGGCTCACAGGAGGAGTCACCGAGTGCATCTTGCCGGATACGTACTGCCGAGTACCGCTGAGTCCCCTGAAATCCCTAATCCCTGGACATATACATGCAGTGTGAAGGTTTACCCTTCCACTGGTGAAGGGCGTGTGGTTGGGTTGCGGCATCGCGGCCGGCTGTTTTCCGCCGCGACAGGGGTGGGAACGCGAAAAGGAAACACGTCTCATGCGGTCTACGGTCCGTCTGCGAATTCTGATCACTTGTGGGGTTTTGGTGGTCGCGGGGATCGGAGGCTGGCAGTTGCTGCCCTCCGACGACGTGCGCTCCGATCCGATCACCGTCGGGACCACGGACGAGGTGACGTCCCTCGACCCGGCCGGTGCCTATGACGCCGGTTCCTGGGCGATGTACAGCAACGTCTTCCAGTCGCTGCTGACTTTCAAGCCGGGTTTCACCACCCCGGTTCCGGACGCCGCCGAGAACTGCCGGTTCGTCGGTTCGAAGCTGACGACGTACGAGTGCACGCTCCGCGACGATCTGACCTTTTCCAACGGTCACAAGATCACCGGTGACGACGTCCGCTATTCCTTCGAGCGGATGATGGCGATCAAGACGGACGTCGGTCCCGCGCCGCTCTTTCCGACCCTTCGGAAGGTCGTGGCACACGGTCAGAAGGTCACCTTCCAGCTCAGCGGCCGGGACGCCACCTTCCCGCTGAAGCTGGCGACGGGCGCCGGCTCGATCGTCGACCACACCGCGTACGGGGCCAAGGCGCTGCGCAAGGACAACGTGGTGGACGGCTCGGGGCCGTACGTCCTCAAGGAGTACCAGCCGGGCGTCAGCGCGCGCCTGGAGCCCAATCCCAACTACCGGGGCGCCGTCACCAAGGCCGGCCGCCCGGTGATCGTGAAGTACTTCAAGGAGTCCGACGAGCTGGCCGGCGCCTGGAAGAACAAGCAGGTCGACGTGACGCACCGGCAGATGCCGCCGGCCTTCCTCGACAAGCTGAACGAGGCGACCCCGGACGACACGAAGGTCACCGAGGCCGCGAGTGCCGAGATCCGCAACCTCAACTTCAACGTGCGGCCCGGCTCGGCCATGGCGAAGAGGGCGGTCCGGCAGGCCGTCGCCGCGGTCATCGACCGCCCGGCCATCACCACCGGCCCGTACCGGAGCACGGTCGAGCCGCTGTACTCCCTGATTCCGCAGGGCTTCGTCGGCCACAGCACGGCCTTCTACGACACCTACCCGGAGCCCAGCGTCGCCAAGGCCAAGAGCCTGCTGAAGTCCGCGGACGTCGACACCCCGGTGAAGTTCACGCTCGGCCACCGCAAGGACGCCACCTACGCGGCCGAGGCCGCCGAGCTGAAGAAGCAGCTGGAGGAGACGGGGCTCTTCGAGGTGAAGGTCGTCCCGGTGGAGTGGACCGAGTTCCAGAAGGAGTACGCGCAGGGCAAGTTCGACGCGTACACGGTCGGCTGGCTCCCGGACTTCCCGGACTCCGACAGCTTCACCGCCCCGCTGGTCGGCACGAACAGCACTCTGCACAACGGGTTCTCCAGCGCCACGATCGACTCCCTGATCGCCTCGACGCAGCAGTACAGCGACCGCGCGCGGGCGACCGCCGACTTCAAGGCCATCCAGGACGAGGTCGCCAAGGACGTGCCGCTGGTGCCGCTGTGGCAGAAGAAGGACTACGTGCTGTCGACGGACGAGGTGGCCGGGTCGCAGTACCTGTCGGACGGCACGGGCATCTGGCGCCTCTGGGAGCTCAGCTGGATCTAGCGCCCGTGGCGCCCGGGCACGCCCCCCGGTCCCGAAAGGGGCCCCGGACCACCCGCCGTGGTCCGGGGCCCCTTTCGTCTGCCCGGGTGGGGCCCGTCGTCAGGACTTGCGGGTGGCCCGCTTGGGCTTGCCCGAGGCCGCCATCCCGGCCGCCGTCGGCATGAAGTCGGACAGGACGTCGTGGACGTCCGTGACCAGGGGGCGCAGGATCCGGAAGCGGGAGAGCGAGATGGCCCGGGCGGTGACGGGGGCGAGTCGCCCCACCAGGCGCCGGCTGTTGGCGGCGTCCTCGGAGCGGTCGTACACCCAGAAGAGGACCAGGCCCATCTGCTGCAGCCACAGCAAGCGCGGCAGGGCCTCGGCCAGTTCGGGGTCGACCTTCACCGAGGCTCCCCGGATGACCCGCCGGTGGACCTCGATCGCCGCTTCCCGCGGACCCTCCGACTCGGGCGAGAAGGGGCTGAGCGGACTGTCCGGGTCGGCGGCGTTCTTGAAGAACTGGGACGCGAACTCGTGGTACGGGGCGGCGATGTCGAGCCAGGCGAGGAGCACCCCGCGGATCCGGGCCGTCAGGTCCTTCTCGCCGTTCTCCAGGATGGGCTCGACGGCCCGCTGGTGCTCCTCGGCGATCCGGTCGTAGAAGCCCTGGACGAGGTGCTCCTTGGAGGAGAAGTAGTAGTACGCGTTGCCGACGGAGACGCCGGCCTCCTGGGCGATGGCCCGCATCGTCGTCTTGTCGTAGCCGCGCTCCTTGAACAGGCGGAGCGCGGTCTCCAGGATGAGCGCGCGGGTCTGCTCGCTCTTCGGCGCCTTGGCGGGCTTGTCCGTCGGCTGCCCGTCGGCGTCCGTGTCCTGCTTCTCTTCCATCGCGACCTCCACAGGCCCTGAGCCTAGCCGGACGAGCTGTGTGTCCCGCACTGCCCGTCGGCACAGGCGGTGCGGTCCGGCTTCAGGATCTCGCGCCACCGGGCGGCGGCGAGGACCGTCGCCCGGGCGAAGGGCTGCCCGGCCGGGGTGGCCAGCCAGTGGGCCTTGGGCCGGTGTTCGGCCAGGGCCCAGAGGCAGACGATCCACGCGGCGGTGGAGTGGTAGACCTGGCCGCCGTCCCCGACCACGGTGATCTCCCGCAGGGTGGCGTCGTGGTCGAGGGCCGGGAAGCGCCGCCGCGCCTCCCGGGAGCCGGCCGGGACGAGGTCCAGGGGGACGAGCTGGGGCTGGCGGAGCAGCCAGTGCCGCAGGTGGACGCAGAGTGGGCAGTCCGCGTCGTAGAGGACGGTCAGGCGCCGCACGGGCGCGTTCGGCTTCATCGGAGTGCCGGTGCCGGTGCCGTGCAGGCCCGGGCTCAGGCGCCGCTGGCCGGGGTGGCCCACGGGTTGGGGCCGTGGGGGCCGGCGGGGCCGCCCTTGGCGGGGCCGGTCCAGCCCTGCGGGGGCACCGGCGGGACCTGGCCGCGCTCCAGGACGCCCCGGCGGCGGATCTTGTTGAGGACGTAGACGTTGCCGAGGTGCATCACGCCGAGCACGAGCAGGACGACGCCGAGCTTCACGGACAGCGCCTCGAAGAGCCGGCGGGCGTCGAGGACGGCGTCGTCCTGGCTCAGGTAGAGGGCGACGAAGCCGAAGTTGACGAGGTAGAAGCCGACGACCAGCAGATGGTTCACGGCGTCCGCGAGCTTCTCGTTCCCCTGGAGCACGTCGGCGAGGAAGACCTTGCCGTTGCGGCTGAGGGTGCGGGCGACCCAGACGGTGAGCCCGACGCTGATGAGCAGGTAGGCGACGTACGCGACGACAGTGAGGTCCATGCCCTCACACTCCCTTGAACGCGTTCAAAGCTGACAGGAACGAATGTAGACCTCTCCTTGAACATGTTCAAGTCAGGGGTTGTCGGGCCAAGGAAAGCCCTGGTGAGGGCGGCTCCGGGCATCTAGGGTCAGCCGCATGACACTCGCTCACGACGTGGCCGGCGACGGCCCCTCCACCGTCCTGCTGCTCCACTCCGGCGTCTGCGACCGGCGTATGTGGGACGCGCAGTTCCACGCCCTCGCCGCGGCCGGCCACCGTGTGGTCCGCTGCGATCTGCGGGGCTTCGGCGACAGCCCGGTCGACCGGGCGCACGTCCACGCCGACGACGTGGCCGCCCTCCTCGACCGGCTCGGCGCCGAGCGCGCCGCCCTGGTCGGCTCGTCCTTCGGGGGCGAGGTGGCGCTGGAGTTCACCGTGCGCCACCCGGGCCGCACCACCTCCCTCGCGCTGCTCTGCGCGGCCGCCCCCGGCCACCGGGCGGGGCCGGAGCTGCGCTCCTTCTTCGGGCGCGAGGGGGCCCTGCTGGAGGCCGGCGACCTGGCCGGGGCCGTCGACCTCAACGTGGACTTCTGGCTCGGCCCGGACGCCGGAGCCGAGGCGCGTGAACTCGTCCGGCGCATGCAGGCCCGCGCCTTCGAGCTCCAGCTCGCCGCTCCCGAGGAGTTCGCCCCGGGGCAGGTGGACGTGACCGACGCCGACCTCGCCGCGATCGAAGTCCCCGTGCTGGCCGTCACCGGCGCCCACGACGTCCCGGACTTCCGCGCCATCGCCACCCGGCTCGCCGGCCTCCTCCCCGACGTCCGCCACCTCGAACTGGACTGGGCCGGCCATCTCCCCGCCCTGGAGCGCCCCGAGGAGACCTCCCGGCTGATCGAGGACTTCCTCAGCCGGCCCTGAACCCCCGCACTCCCGGCACCAGCGCCGTCCCCAGGCAGCAGCCCGCCACCGCCACCGCCGCGACCACCAGGGGAAGCCCGGGGCCCCATGTGGCGGCGGCCAGCGGGGCCAGGGCGTAGCCCAGGGGCATCGCGGCGAAGGAGAGCAGCCAGTCGTACGAGGTCACACGCGCCAGCGCGTGCTCCGGTACAGCCCGCTGCACCGCGGTCTCCCACACCGGGGTGAGGAAGCCCAGGCCGGCCTGCGCGAGCCCGTACGCCCCGATCGTGAGCGGCGCGGGCGCGCCGGCCGCCAGGAGCAGCAGCGGCAGCGCGTAGGTGGCGAGGCCCAGGTTCGCGGCGAGGATCGGACGCCCGGGGCGCACCCGGTCGGCGGCCAGCGAGCCGAGCAGCAGTCCGATCGCCCCCACCTGGAGGAAGACCGCCCAGGCGAGGTCGCCGCCCAGCCGGTCCAGGGCGATCGCGGGCCCGAGCGTCATCAGGACCGCGGCGGCCCCGTTCCAGGCGCTGTGCCCGATGAGGCTCGTCCAGTACCAGTCGCGGGTGCGGACCTCCCGCCAGCCCTCCTTCAGGTCGGCCAGGACCGAACGCCGCGGCACCTTCACCCGCTCCACCCGTACGGCGCACAGCAGGGCCGCGCTCACGGCGAAGCTGGCCGCGTCCAGGACGAACGCCCAGCCGGGCCCCACCGTGAGGATCAGCGTCCCGGCCAGGGCGGGGCCGCCGACCCGGCTCGCGCTGTAGGCGACCGCCATCGCCGCGTTGGCCCGCTGCAGCGCCTCCGCCGGGACCGTGCCCTTGACCAGCGGCGCGGAGGTGGGCGTCGCGAAGGCGCCGGCCGCGCCCCCGAGCACCTCCACGCCCGCGATGACCGCCAGCGACGGCGTACCGCTCAGCAGCTGGACGCCGACCACGAGTTGGGTGACACAGCGGAGGAGGTCCATCGCCAGGGCCACCGTGCGGGCGTCGAACCGGTCGCCGACGACGCCGCCCAGCGGCAGCAGGAGCAGCTTGGGCACCATCGAGCAGGCCAGGACGAGCGCGAGCGCCGAGGTGGAGCCGGTCGCCTTCAGGACCGCGAGGGCGAGCGCGGCCGGGATGACGGCGTCGCCGACGAGGGAGAGCGCGCGCCCGGCGAAGAACAGCCGGAAGGAACGGGTGCGCAGCGGGTGGGGGACAGGAGTCGTGAGGGCAGGCATGGGCCGCAGAGTATTTCGGCACCGAATAATTCGTCAACGAAATACCTGTGCGTGCTCTCCGGGTGAGGAGCCTCCCTTCGACGTACGATCACCGCATGGCATCCCCCGAGGAACCGCGCGCGACCCCGCGCGAGGCCCCGCACGACTGGACCGACGAGCACGTGGCCCGCTGGCAGCCCGTGCTGCCCGGCCTCGACCCGGTCGTCGAGGGCGCGGTCACCCGGATGAAGAAGCTGTCCGTCCACCTCCGCCGGGTGCGCGAGCAGTCCCTCGTCGACTTCGACCTCGAACGCCACGAGTTCGACACCCTCCACAAGCTCGCCGGCCGCGGCGGCAGCGCCGCCCCCTCCGAGCTCGCCCAGGACCTCGACCTCGCCCCCGCCTCCGTCACCGGCCGGCTCGACGCCCTGGAGAAGCGCGGCTTCGTCCGCCGCACCCAGTCCACGACCGACCGCCGCCGTGTGAACGTCGAACTCACCGCCAGCGGCCGCGAGACGTGGCTCGGCGCCATGGACGTCCTCGGCCACGAGGAGGAACGCCTCCTCGGCGTCCTGAGCCCCGAGGAGCGCGAGAACCTCAACGACATGCTCCGCCGGATCATGGTCGTCGCCGAACAGGACGCCACCACCCAGCCCTGGCACGTCTAGGGCACCGCCTCGGGGGCCGTCCTGCTCCCGTCCGCCGCCCCCTGGGACCCCCCAGGGGCCCCAGGGGCGTGTCCGGACACCCCTAGCCCGCGCTGGAGACCCCGCTGAAGGCCGCGTCGGTTATCTTCTCGATCCGCGCGATCTCCTCCCGGGCGTCCTTGCCGGTCGGCAGCACCGAGTACACGAGCACGCGGTCCAGGCCGGGCGTGGTGAACACCCCGTTCGCGTGGCCCCCGTGGGAGCCGGTCTTGCCCCAGACCACCAGGCCGCTGTCGAGCCGGAACGCCATCAGCCCGCCGTAACTGAAGTTCGCGCCGGGCACCGCAGGCAGCGCGAACAGCAGCCGCCGCTCGGCCGGGCGCAGCAGCCCGCCGCGTATCAGGGCCGTCATGAAGCGCCGCAGATCGGCGGCGTCGGAGACGAGACCGCCCTCCGCCCAGGCCCAGTCGTCGGCCTGCAGCCGGGTGTGGCGCAGGCCGAGCGGCCGCAGCACCCGGTCGTCCAGCTCCTCCGCGTACGTCCGGCCCGTCACCTTCTCGATCGCGAGGCCGAGGACGAAGTAGTTGATGCCGTTGTACTGGACCGCCTTCCCGGGTGCCGTCGGCGTCCCGCAGGAGACCGCGGAGGTCACGATCTCCACCGGCGTGCCGGGGCGGACGCAGGTGGGCTTCTGCAGCCCGCTGGTGTGGCTGAGGAGCTGCCCCACGGTGATCGGCGCGTAGGACTCCGGCAGCAGGCCCGGCAGCAGTCCCTGGACCGTGTCGTCGAGCGACAGGCGTCCCTCGCCGACGAGTTGGAGCACGACGGCGGAGGTGAAGAGCTTGGTGACGCTGCCTGTCGCGAACGCGGAGTCCGCCGACCCGGTCCACTCACCGGCCGTCCCGCTCCACTGTCCGTCCCGCCCGGTCACTCTCACCATGGCGCCCCGCACATGGTCGTCGGGCAGCCCAGAGAGCGCCTCGCGCAGCGCCGCCGGATCGACCCGCCCGGCGGCCGGCGCCACCGCGGACGCGCCGGGCGCCGCCGCACTCGCGGGCACGCCCGCTCCCGCCACCACCGCGGCGGCCACCACCGCGGCCGTCATCCAACGCGCCATTCCCGTCCATGAGTTCGTCATGGATCAAGGCTCCCGCGGCACCGACCCTCCGGACCATCGGGGACGACCCTGGTCCGCCCCTGAGGACGGACCCTGAGGACGGACCCGCAGGCCCCGCCTCGAAGAACAGCCCTGAGTGCTCGTCAGACGCTCAGCGACCGCGCGTAGTTGAGCTGACCCATCACCCAGTGGATGGTGTCCGGGCCGGTCGCCGGGATCATCGTCGCGTGGTGCCGGCCGCCGCTGGTCACGGTGACCTGGATGAAGCCGGTCGTCTGCTTCTCCTTCATCAGCAGGAACAGCAGACCGAGCAGACAGAAGAGGAAGAAGACGATGGCGAGGACGACCGCCACCGTGGGCATCTTCTCCTCGGTCCGCGACATGTCCATCGCGTTCCACACCGCGCCCTTCAGGGGCATCGCCCCCGCCGGCGTGATGATCTGGTCCCCGACCACGGTGATGTCCCCGAGCGCCAGCAGCGGCGCCGCACCGAGACCCGCCGGCATCATGGGCGCGTGCTGCGGCGGCACCGGCACCCCGCCCGCCAGGGTCGGCTGATAGGACGGCGCCTGCGGGTAGCCGTAGCCCGGGGCACCGGCCTGCCCGCCCGGCCCCCACTCGTAGCTTCCCGAGTCCGACGTGTAAGGGTTCGGCTCGCTCATCAATCCCCGTCCTTCCTGGCGCCAACGCTGCCCCAGATCCTGGCACATGCGCGCCTTCCCCGGAGCGCCCGGTGGCCCGGGTGGCCCCCTGGACACGCGAAAGGCCCCGCCTCCCCAGGGGAGACGGGGCCCGGGCACGCACCGGCGACCGGAGGCCGCCGGGTCGCAAAGGCCGGCAGAAGGCCGGAAGAAGGCCGGAAGAAAGCTAGAAGCGGCGCGTGATCAGCGCGCGCTTCACTTCCTGGATCGCCTTCGTGACCTCGATGCCACGCGGGCACGCGTCCGTGCAGTTGAACGTCGTGCGGCAACGCCACACGCCGTCCTTGTCGTTCAGGATCTCCAGGCGCTGCTCGCCCGCCTCGTCACGCGAGTCGAAGATGAAGCGGTGCGCGTTGACGATCGCGGCCGGACCGAAGTACTGGCCGTCGTTCCAGAAGACCGGGCAGGACGACGTGCACGCGGCGCACAGGATGCACTTGGTGGTGTCGTCGAAGCGCTCGCGGTCCTCGGCGGACTGCAGGCGCTCGCGGGTCGGCTCGTTGCCCTTGGTGACCAGGAACGGCATGACGTCCCGGTACGCCTGGAAGAAGGGCTCCATGTCGACCACGAGGTCCTTCATCACCGTGAGGCCCTTGATGGCCTCGACGGTGATCGGCTTCTCGGGGTTGATGTCCTTGATCAGCGTCTTGCAGGCGAGCCTGTTCTTGCCGTTGATCCGCATCGCGTCCGAGCCGCAGATGCCGTGCGCGCACGAGCGGCGGAAGGTCAGCGTGCCGTCCATGTCCCACTTGATCTTGTGGAGACCGTCGAGCACGCGCTCCTTCGGGTCGATCTCGACCTGGAAGTCCTCCCAGACCGCCGCGTCCGACACCTCGGGGTTGAAGCGGCGGATCCGGAAGGTGACCGTGATGTAGGGGGACGCGGCGGAGTCCTTCTCCACCTTGTCCAGAACGGGGGTAGCCATCAGTACTTACGCTCCATCGGCTGGTAGCGGGTCTGGACGACCGGCTTGTAGTCGAGACGGACGGTCTCGGAGCCGTCCTCGCCGACCTCGCGGTACGCCATGGTGTGGCGCATGAAGTTGACGTCGTCGCGGTTCGGGTAGTCCTCGCGGTAGTGACCGCCGCGGGACTCCTTGCGCGCCAGGGCCGAGACGGCCATGACCTCGGCCAGCTCGAGCAGGTTGCCCAGCTCGATGGCCTCCAGCAGGTCGGTGTTGAAGCGCTTGCCCTTGTCCTGGATGGACACGTTCTTGTAGCGCTCGCGCAGCTCGGCGATCTTCTCGACGGCCGTCTTGATGGTCTGCTCCGTACGGAACACCATCACGTTGGCGTCCATCGTCTCCTGGAGCTCGCGGCGCAGGTCGGCGACCCGCTCGCTGCCCGTGGAGTTGCGCAGGTTCTCGATCTGCTCGACGACGAACGCCTCGGGGGCCTCCGGCAGCTCGACGAAGTCGTTCTTGGCGGAGTACTCGGCGGCGGCGATGCCGGAGCGCTTGCCGAAGACGTTGATGTCGAGCAGCGAGTTGGTGCCGAGACGGTTGGCGCCGTGCACGGAGACACAGGCGACCTCGCCGGCCGCGTACAGACCCGGGACGACGGTGGTGTTGTCCAGCAGGACCTCACCCTCGACGTTGGTCGGGATGCCGCCCATGGCGTAGTGCGCGGTGGGCTGGATCGGGATCGGGTCCGTGTACGGCTCGATGCCGAGGTACGTACGGGCGAACTCGGTGATGTCCGGGAGCTTGGCGTCCAGCTGCTCCGGCGGGAGGTGTGTCAGGTCCAGGTAGACGTGGTCGCCCTCGGGACCGCAGCCGCGGCCCTCACGGATCTCCGTGTAGATGGAGCGGGAGACGACGTCACGGGACGCGAGGTCCTTCATGACCGGCGCGTACTTCTCCATGAAGCGCTCGCCGTCCTTGTTGCGCAGGATGCCGCCCTCACCGCGGGCGCCCTCCGTGAGCAGGATGCCCATGCGCCAGATGCCCGTCGGGTGGAACTGGAAGAACTCCATGTCCTCCAGCGGCAGACCGCGGCGGTAGCAGGCGGCCTGGCCGTCACCGGTCAGGGTGTGGGCGTTGGACGTCACCTTGAAGAACTTGCCGGTGCCGCCGGACGCGTAGATCACGGCCTTCGCCTGGAAGACGTGGATCTCGCCGGTGGCCAGCTCGTAGGCGACCACACCGGCCGACTTCTTGACGCCGTCGACCTCGGTGATCAGCTGGTCCAGGACGTAGAACTCGTTGAAGAACTCCACGCCCTCCTTGACGCAGTTCTGGTACAGCGTCTGGAGGATCATGTGACCGGTGCGGTCCGCGGCGTAGCAGGACCGGCGGACCGGGGCCTCGCCGTGGTTGCGGGAGTGACCGCCGAAGCGGCGCTGGTCGATGGTGCCGTTCGGGGTGCGGTTGAACGGCAGGCCCATCTTCTCCAGGTCGAGGACGGCGTCGATGGCCTCCTTCGCCAGGATCTCGGCGGCGTCCTGGTCGACCAGGTAGTCACCGCCCTTGACCGTGTCGAAGGTGTGCCACTCCCAGTTGTCCTCCTCCACGTTGGCGAGCGCGGCGGCCATGCCGCCCTGCGCGGCGCCCGTGTGGGAGCGGGTCGGGTAGAGCTTCGTCAGCACGGCGGTGCGGCTGCGCTTCGTCGCCTCGATGGCGGCGCGCATGCCGGCGCCGCCGGCGCCGACGATGACGGTGTCGTACTTGTGGAACTTCATGACGTGGTTACCTCAGCCCCGTGCCTAGCGGATGTTCGGGTCGAAGGTGAAGATCACCAGCGTGCCCAGAAGGATGGTGAACACCGTGGCGGTGTACAGCAGGCCCTTGAGCCACAGGCGCGTGTTGGCGCGCTCCGCGTAGTCGTTGACGACCGTGCGGAGGCCGTTGGCCCCGTGCAGCATCGCGAGCCACAGCATCAGCAGGTCCCAGACCTGCCAGAACGGGGACGCCCAGCGGCCGGCCACGAAGGCGAAGCCGATCTTGGAGACGCCGCCGTCCAGGAAGAGCTGGATCAGCAGGTGGCCGAGGACCAGGACGACGAGGACGACGCCCGAGAGGCGCATGAAGAGCCACGCGGCCATCTCGAAGTTGCCTCGGGTCGCCCGCGGGGTCTTGCCGGTGCGCTTGCGCGGGGCCTCGATGTACGGGGCCGGGTTGTCCACGCCGTACGGGGCCGCGCCCTCGACGGGACCGATGGCGGAAGTGGTGTCAGCGGACATGTCTGGCGTCAGCTCCCGAACAGTTCACGTGCGGCGTGGCCGAGGACGGGGTACAGCGAGCCCGCCATCAGCACGACCCAGATGCCCACGACGGTCCAGAGCATCTGCTTCTGGTAGCGCGGGCCCTTGGACCAGAAGTCCACAGCGATGACACGGAGACCGTTCAGCGCGTGGAAGAGGATGGCAGCGACGAGGCCGTACTCGAGGAGTGCGACGATCGGCGTCTTGTACGTCGCCACGACGTCGTCGTACGCCTCGGGGGAGACGCGGACGAGAGCGGTGTCCAGCACGTGTACGAACAGGAAGAAGAAGATGAGGACGCCGGTGACTCGGTGAGCCACCCAGGACCACATTCCTTCCCGGCCGCGGTACAGCGTTCCAGCCGGCACGGAAAAACCCTCCGGGAGCGGGGATCAGGGCCGGCCGGCTTCTCTGTCGGTCAGGCCCGGCCGGGTACGGTCCACCGGCCCCGGTCATCGTAGCGACGAGTTGTCGGTTCGCTCGCGCGGGGTCCATCGGTGTGATCAAACAGGCACGGACGGGCTATCGTTCGGCCCCGAATCGCCGCATTCCGGGCGAACTCACCGGCCGGCGATCGAACGGGTGAGCCTGAGGCGGGCGAGTCGGCGGAGCTCGTCGGCGGCCACGACCCGTTCCTCCTCCCTTTCGTTGCCGAGACGTGACCGGATGCCGGCGAGGACCTGGTCGAGCCGCTCGCCGGCCGGCACGCCGTCCAGGCTGATCACGAAGGCGTGTCCGAAGCTGCTCTCGTACGCGGCGAGGGCGGCGCGCAGCGCGGTGCGGGCGGCCGGCGGCGCGTCCGGGTGCGGCAGGGCCGAGGTCTCGTGGGACAGGGCCTCGTCGAGATCGCGCCCCGACAGGTCGTAAACGGCCTCGTCGGCGGCGGCGAGCAGCGCGTCGAGGGTCGGGTACGGACGGTGCGCGGCCACCCGTTCGGCCCAACGGCGGCTGCCGCAGCAGTCGAGCAGCAGGCCCTCGGCGAGCTCGGGGGAGGCCGCGTTGAAACGCACGAGACCCGTGAGGTGCCGGGCGGCGCCCTGCTGGGCAGGTATGGCGGGGGGAACCGGGGTCCGGCACGGGGCGGCGTGGGTGTCGCTGGTCAGCGGGGGCTCCGGGAGCGCAACGAGGAGGAGAAGGGGTGGGGAAATCGATGGGGTGGATGTGACGCCACGCTATCGGCGGGAAGGGGGAAGTGTCCGACGGATGCGCGAATTTCACCTGGACGAGTGGGTTTCGTCGAAGGCGTGGACGGAAGCGACGGAAAACCCCGGGATGCCATGATTCGCGCGGTGAGGGAGGATTCCGAGTGATGCGGTACTCCATACGGGGGCCCCGGAGGGGCTCCGCGCTGATGGCGGCCGCGGTGACGCTGGTCACCGTGGCGGCCTGCTCGAACGGATCCTCCTCGGGGCCGCCCGCCGCCACCGGCACGGGCTCCGCCGCCTCGGCCGCGGCACCCACCACGGCCGCGCCCCCGCCGAGTCCGACACCGACGAAGACCTATCCCCTCTCCACCGCGCCCCGGGTGATCCCGGCCGTCCGCAGCCACCAGGCCGCCCGCGGCCCCGGCTGGAAGCCCGGCCCGGCCGCCGGTGTCGTCGTGGCGGCGAAGGACGAGGCCGCGCTCGCCGACGAGGCCCGGCTGATCGCGGGCGAGCTGCGCGTCCCGTACCGCGGCACCGCCGCCGCCCGCCCGGGCGACGTCAGCCTCGCCCTCGGCGGGCAGGGAGCCTCCGGGGCGTACACGCTCACGGTCCGCGACGGCGGGGTCCGGATCACCGGACCCGACCAGGCCGGCGTCTTCTACGGCACCCGCACGCTCAAGCAGTCCGTCAGGTCCACCGGCGCGATGCCCGAGGGCGTGGTGACCGACGCCCCCGCGAAGCCCGAGCGCGGGCTCTTCGTCGACATCGCCCGCAAGTACTACTCCGCCGAGTGGATCGAGGCCCGGCTGCGGGAGATGGCCGACCTCAAGCTCAACCAGCTGCAGCTGCACTTCTCGGACGACCAGGGCTTCCGCATCGCCTCGGACAGTCACCCCGAGGTGGTCTCCGCGAAGCACCTCAGCAAGGCCGAGGTGCGGCGGATCGTGGCCCTCGCCGGGAGCCTGCACATCAGCGTCGTCCCCGAGATCGACTCGCCCGGACACCTGGGCGCGGTCATCGCCGCCCACCCCGACCTCCAGCTCGTCAGCGCGAGCGGCCGCACCCCGCGCGGCGCGGTCGACATCTCCAAGCCCGCCGCGGCGAAGATCGTCGACGAGCTGCTCCGCGAGTACCAGGGGCTCTTCCCCGGCCCCTACTGGCACCTGGGCGGCGACGAGTACGTGGCCCTGATGGCGAAGAACCCCGAGGCCACCTACCCGCAGCTGGCCCGCGCGGCGACCGCGAAGTACGGCCCCTCCGGCCGCGTCCAGGACCTCGCGACCGGCTGGCTCAACGACCGCGCCGCGGTCGTCCGGCCGACCGGCAAGGCGCTGCGCGCCTGGAACGACGGCTTCTTCACCGGCGGGGTGGTGAGCGCCGCCAAGGACCTCCAGGTCGCGTACTGGACCGGCAAGGAGATCGGGGCGCGCACCCCCGTCTCTTATCTGAGCGCGGGGCGGAAGATGCTGAACCTCAACGACGCGTACCTCTATTACGTCCTCGGCCAGCCGAACAAGTTCACGTACCCGACCGGCCGCCGCATCTACGAGGAGTGGACCCCGCTCGTCGTGCGCGGCAGCACCCCGGTCCCCGCGCGCTACGACGCCCAGATCCTCGGCGGCGCCTTCGCCGTCTGGGGCGACTTCCCGAACGCCCAGACCCAGACCCAGGTGGCGGACGGCATCCGGATGCCGCTGACGGCGACGGCCCAGAAGCTGTGGGACGCGCGCAGACCGGCACTGACCTGGGCGGCCTTCCGGGACCTGGCGGCCCGGGTGCGCTGAGGTACGTACTCAGACCGGTCTGAGTGTTTTCGCCGTGGTGGCCGGTTCCCGGCGGCCCGTAGGTTCCGCTCATGCTTCGAACGAACCCGGACGGCCGGTCGTACGCCGTCGCCCCTCTGCTCCTCGCCGGCGCGGCCGTCGACGTCCTGGCCGCGTGGGCCGCGGTCGACGTGCGCGCCCTGTTCCTCGGCCCGCTCGCCGACCACTCCGACCCGGCGGGCTTCGGCGACCTGGACCTGGCCATGGCCGGGACGGCCCAGTGCGTGGTGCTGCCGGCGGCCGCGGTGCTCTTCGCGCTCTGGTTCCGGGGCCGGGACCGCGGCGTGCAGGCCGGCTGGGCCGGGCGGCTCTGGTGGGCGTCCCTCGCCCTCGCCGCGCTCGCGCTGGCCGCCGGGACCTGGCGGTACGCCTCCGCCACGACCGTGCCCGGGTTCGTCACGGGCGCGACCTGGCTCGCCGCCGCCGACGCGCTGAACGCCGTCGTCGCTCTCCTCGGCATCCTCTACGTGCGCCGTTCGACCCCTATGCAGGGCCTGAACGCCACTGGCATGATTCCGGCCGCGCAGTGACGAAAAACCGTCGGGCGGCGCAGTAGGGGAAGTACGGCGTCCGCATCGTTGGCGAGGAGGCGTCCATGACGTCCGTGACGAGCACGAGCCTGCAGGAACTGATCGACCGCGCCGACACGCGGAGCCTCGCGGCCGCCGGACTCGCGTGTCTGGACCGGTGCCTGCCGCTGCTCGCGCCCGATCGCGCCGAGGTGCTGCGACCGGTGTGGGCCGCGGTGGCGCGCGGCGACGGCGGCGCGTGGGCCGAGGCCGTCGGCAAGGCGCGGGTCGAGCTGGACGGCGCGGGCGACGGGGACGTCGACGCCGGCGGGGTCGTCACGATGGTGCGCGTCATGCTGGACGGCGTTCCCGCCGAGTGGGCCGAGGGGCCGCTGCGGGAGTGGGCCGGGCGGTGCTCCTCGATCGCGCTCACCCTGCACCGCCTGTACGACGCGACCGAGGCCGGCCCGCTGCACGCGGGCGAACTGCGCCGGCAGAGCGCCGTCCTGGAGGCCGCGGCCCACGGACCGACCGGTCTGCGCCGGGCCCGCGAGCTGTCCATCGAGGGCGGACGGGTGCTGCGCGCGGTCGTCTCGCGCCGGGCCCGGACCGCCTGAACCGCACGGCGCGGCGGACCGCCTGAAGGGGGTGGCCGGCGCCGGCCACCCCCTTCACCTCGTGTCACCTCGTACGGGCCTGAGGTCAGGCCTCCGGTGCCGGCTCCGGCTCCGGCTCCGCGATGTGCAGGGAGGCGATCGCCTCGGCGATCTCCCGCTCGGCCTTCGCCTTGTCGAGGCCGAGCCCCGCGAGCACGCCCTTGCCGTCCTCGAACTCGAGCAGGGCGAGCAGGATGTGCTCGGTGCCCACGAAGTTGTGCCCGAGGCGCAGGGCCTCGCGGAACGTGAGCTCCAGGACCTTCTTGGCGTCCGCGTCGTACGGGATGAGCGCGGGCACCTCCTCGGCCGCCGGCGGCAGCGTCGGGGTGACCGCCTCGCGGATGCGGTCCAGGTCGACGCCCTGGCCCACGATCCAGCGGCCGGCGAGCCCGTCGGGCTCGGCGAGCAGGCCCAGTGCGAGGTGCGCCGGGACCGTCTTGTCGTTGCGGGCGGCCGAGGCCTCGTTCTGCGCGGCCATCACGACGTTCCGGGCCCGGGGCGTGAACCGGCTGAAGCCGGCGTTCGGGTCCATCTTCGCCGCGTCCGCCTCCTTGTCGTCCTTGGGGACGAAGCGCTTCTGGGCGGCCTGCCGGGTGACGCCCATGCTCTTGCCGATGTCGGTCCAGGAGGCGCCGGCCCGCCTGGCCTGGTCCACGAAGTGGCCGATGAGGTGGTCCGCGACCTCACCGAGGTGGTCCGCCGCGATGACCGCGCCGGAGAGCTGCTCCAGGGCGTCCGGATGGGACTTCTTGATCGCGTCGATCAGGTCGTCGAGACGCACGGGGCTGGTCATGCCGAGTGGATTCGTCATGAGTGCAACCCTAGGTTGACAGTCGAGAGGTGTCAACTGGTGGTTGACAGTCGCGGGGGCGCTGTCGGTGGCAATACGGGCGGAAGGGGGGCAAAAGGAAAAGGGCGCCTCTCAGAGACGCCCGAAAAGGAAGACGACCGGGGCCGCCACCCCCCACAGGAGAGGCCCCGGTCGTCGTCCGCGGAGCCGCAGCACGGCCCCGTACTCCTAACAGCGCCGTGCGTGCGTTTTCTGTCACACCCCGCTTCCGCCCCCGCTGAAGGGGTGCGAAGTTTCGACTTGTACAAAGAACCGGACCCGCGTGGACGCGGTGCCCGAAAAGGACGTAGCGTTCTGCTGCGCCCAGGCGGCGTGGCGGTGACGACCAGCCGCGATGAGCGTGACGACGGACAGGTGTGGGGAGTGCTGGGGGACGAGGCGGAGCTGACGGCCGCAGTGCTCGCCGCGCAGGAGGGTGACGAGGACGCCTTCCGCGCCGTGTACCGCGCGGTGCATCCCCGGCTCCTCGGCTACATACGCACTCTCGTCGGCGAGGCCGACGCCGAGGACGTGGCCTCCGAGAGCTGGCTGCAGATCGCCCGCGACCTCGACCGCTTCAGCGGCGACGCGGACCGCTTCCGCGGCTGGGCGGCCCGGATCGCCCGCAACCGTGCCCTCGATCACATCCGGATGCGCGGCCGACGCCCTGCCGTCGGCGGCGACGAGACCGAACTCACCGACAAGCCCGCCGACTCCGACACCGCGGACGAGGCGATGGAAGCCCTGGCCACCGGCCGCACCATGCACCTGATCGCACAGCTTCCGCAGGACCAGGCCGAGGCCGTCGTCCTGCGGGTCGTCGTCGGCCTGGACGCCAAGAGCGCCGCCGACACCCTCGGTAAGCGGCCCGGCGCGGTCCGTACCGCCGCCCACCGCGGCCTCAAGAAGCTCGCCGAACTCCTCGGCGCGCCCGGTCCCGACGGCGACGGAGCCGCCCTGGACGGCGTCCCTCCGCAGCGCGGCCGGCGGCCGGGGGCCACGGCTCCCGGCGGTGTGACGCAATCGCGCGCGCGGACGCAGAAGGACATGTGATGGCCGACGAGCGGTACCAGTGGCTCGACCAGGAGGCCGCGGAGCGGCTGCTCCGCGGCGAGCCGGTCGACTCCGTCGACGACGTGTCCCGCGCGCAGGCCGAGATCCTCGCGCGGGCCCTCGACGCTGCCCGCACGCCCGCGGCCCTCGAACGGGACGGCGAACTCCCCGGAGAGGCCGCCGCCCTCGCCGCCTTCCGCAAGGTCGTCGCCGAGCGCGCGGCCCAGGCCGCCGTGCCCGGATCCACCGCACGCGGCGCTGCCGACCTCGGTGCCGTCCGCATCGCTCCGGTCCTCGCCGGCCGCCGCTGGGGGCGTTCCCTGCGCTACGGCCTCGCGGCCGCCTTCGCCGCCGTCACGGTCGGCGGGGTCGCCGTCGCCGCCGGCACGGGCGTGCTGCCGCTGACCGCCGAACCGCCCGGACGCTCGGTCGCGGCCACCGACACCACCGGGCCCGCCGTCTCCGGCTCGCCGACCGGCGGGATCGGCTCCGAGGTGCCCGCCGTGCCCACGGGTCCCGACGGACGCACCGTCACTCCCGGCGCCACCGACGGCCCGGCCACCGCCACGGCGGGGCCCGGCGGGGAGAACGGCGCCACCGTCACGCCCGGCCGGACGCCGACCGGCGGACCGAGGGGCGGCGACGCGGACCGCGCCAAGGTGATCGAGGCCTGCCAGGACTACCGCGCGGGCAAGCTGGCCGGCAGCGGCCGCGACCGGCTCACCAGCGCGCTCAGGAACGGCGAGACCGTGAAGCGCTACTGCGACCGGATCCTCGCCGACGTGCCGGCCACCGCCACCACCAGGCCGACCGCCGGCCGCACCCCTTCGGGCACCGGCGGCTCCGGGACCGGCGGCTCGGGCAGCGGTTCCGAGACGGGCGGCTCCGACGGCGACGACAAGAGCGATCGAGGCGCCAAGGACCGCGACAAGGGTCACGGACACGGCGGCAAGGCCCCGGGACAGGGCTCCCGAGGGCCCGGCGGGCACGGCGGCGACCGCTCCCGTTCATAGCGCCGACAGGCGGGTGTGACACTTTTCGACCCGCCGACGCAGTACTGAATGAGCCGACTGGTCATCGGCGAGCGCACGGAGCCGGGGTTCCCCCCGTACCTTCGGCTCGGCGCACCGGCGCGGGTGGGACACGTTCCCCCGGTCCCACCCGCGCCCCTTCTCCTTCTTCCCCCCGCCGCCGCTCCGGCCGGCCGCTACCAGTGCACGACGACCTTGTCGCCCACCTTCACCTGGTCGAACAGCGCCGCGAGCTTCCCCTTGTCCCGGACGTTGACGCAGCCGTGCGAGGCGCCGGCGTAGCCGCGGGCGGCGAAGTCGGCCGAGTAGTGCACGGCCTGGCCGCGGCTGAAGAACATCGCGTACGGCATGGGCGTGTGGTAGATCGTCGAGGTCCACTCGCGGGCCTTCCACTCCACCTTGAACTCGCCCTCGCGGGTCGGCGTGTTCTCCGAGCCGAAACGCACGTCCATCGAGGACACGACCTTGCCGTCGATCATCCAGGCGAGCGTCCGGCTCTCCTTGCTGATGCACATCACGCGGCCGGTCAGGCAGCGCGGGTCGGGCGCGTCCAGCTTGTTGGTGGTGGCCGGCCGCAGCTCGTCCGCGGTCGGCTCGTGCGTCATGGTGACCAGCTTCTGCCAGGTGGTCTCGTCCACCGTGCCGGTCTGCGGCAGCTCCCGCTTCTTCTGGAAGCCCTTCACCGCGGACGCGGTCATCGTCCCGTAGAAGCCGGTGGGCGCCCGGTCGAAGTAGCCGATCTGCCGCAGCCGCGCCTGGAGCTCGCGCACCTGAGCGGTCTCGTCGCCGTCGTCCATGAGCACCTTGGCCTTCGGCGGCCCGGAGGTGGCCGAGGTCGACGGCGTGCCGGTGGACGGCGTGGCGGGGGAGGACGGCTTGTCGTCGCCCGTGCCGCTCGCCGTGGGTGCCGGCGCGGCCGTGGTGGGCGCCGGACTGACCGTGCCCTTGCCCGTGTCACCGGCCTGGGCCGTACAGCCCGCGGCCAGGACGACGGCGGTGGCGGCCAGTACGGCCCTGCGTATGACGGACGAACGCTTCATCTCAGCCCCCCGGGAACGGCGTGTGTAGAACAAGGGATGCTGCCCACGCCAGGGCGGTTGCGCACGTGACCGAAAAGAGACGTGCATCCTGTGAGGAAGGTCCCAGCGTGCTGCACTCCTCCGTGCCGTACGGGCGCCACTACAGTCCGTCGCGAGGGTCGGTACCGCTCAGGAGCAGTCTTCACGGGAGGCACACCACATGGCGCGCGAGACGGAGTCCGGACTGCCCATCGAGCCGGTCTACGGGCCGGACGCCCTGGAGGGCTGGGATCCGGCGGAGAAGCTGGGCGAGCCGGGCGCGTACCCCTTCACGCGCGGCGTGTACCCGTCGATGTACACCGGCCGGCCGTGGACCATGCGCCAGTACGCCGGTTTCGGCACCGCCGTCGAGTCCAACGCCCGCTACAAGCAGCTGATCGCCAACGGCACCACGGGCCTGTCGGTCGCCTTCGACCTGCCGACCCAGATGGGCCACGACTCCGACGCGCCGATCGCGCACGGCGAGGTCGGCAAGGTCGGGGTCGCCATCGACTCGATCGACGACATGCGGGTCCTCTTCGACGGCATCCCGCTGGACAAGGTCTCCACGTCGATGACCATCAACGCCCCCGCCGCGCTGCTGCTCCTGCTCTACCAGCTCGTCGGCGAGGAGCAGGGCGTCCCGGCGGACCGGCTGACCGGCACGATCCAGAACGACGTGCTGAAGGAGTACATCGCCCGCGGCACGTACATCTTCCCGCCCAAGCCCTCGCTGCGGCTGATCGCCGACATCTTCAAGTACTGCAAGGCCGAGATCCCGAAGTGGAACACGATCTCGATCTCCGGCTACCACATGGCCGAGGCCGGTGCCTCGCCCGCGCAGGAGATCGCGTTCACCCTCGCCGACGGCATCGAGTACGTCCGGACCGCCGTCGCCGCCGGCATGGACGTGGACGACTTCGCGCCACGCCTCTCCTTCTTCTTCGTGGCCCGGACGACGATCCTGGAGGAGGTCGCCAAGTTCCGTGCCGCCCGCCGGATCTGGGCGCGGGTGATGAAGGAGGAGTTCGGCGCCAGGAACCCCAAGTCGCTGATGCTCCGCTTCCACACCCAGACCGCCGGCGTGCAGCTGACCGCGCAGCAGCCCGAGGTCAACCTGGTCCGCGTCGCCGTCCAGGGCCTCGCCGCCGTGCTCGGCGGCACCCAGTCCCTGCACACCAACTCCTTCGACGAGGCCATCGCCCTGCCGACGGACAAGTCCGCCCGCCTGGCCCTGCGCACCCAGCAGGTGCTCGCCTACGAGACCGACGTCACCGCCACCGTCGACCCCTTCGCCGGCTCCTACGTCGTGGAGAAGATGACCGACGACGTCGAGGCCGCGGCCCTGGAACTGATGACGAAGGTCGAGGACCTGGGCGGCGCCGTCAACGCGATCGAGCGCGGCTTCCAGAAGAACGAGATCGAGCGCTCGGCGTACCGCATCGCACAGGAGACCGACTCCGGCGAGCGGGTCGTCGTCGGCGTCAACCGCTACACCGTCGACGTCGAGGAGCCCTACGAGCCGCTGCGCGTCGACCCGGCCATCGAGGCCCAGCAGGCCGACCGCCTCGCCAGGCTGCGCGCCGAGCGCGACCAGCCGGCCGTGGACGCGGCGCTGGCGGAGCTGAAGAAGGCCGCCGAGGGCACCGAGAACGTGCTCTACCCGATGAAGGAGGCGCTCCGGGCCCGCGCCACGGTCGGCGAGGTCTGCGACGCGCTGCGCGAGGTCTGGGGCACGTACGTGCCCTCCGACGTCTTCTGAGGCCTCCGAGACCTCCCCTGGTCTGGGATCTTCCGCGATGCGAAACACCCGAGCGGAGTGTCGTACCCACGTGCGACACTCCGCTTCATGCTGGGTGTCACCGATCTGCCGACCTATCTCGCGGGCCTCGTCCTCATCATCCTGCTCCCGGGGCCGAACTCGCTGTACGTGCTGTCCGTCGCCGCCCGCAAGGGCACGCGCACGGGCTACAAGGCCGCGGCCGGGGTGTTCACCGGCGACACGGTCCTGATGACCCTCGCCGCCCTGGGCGCGGCCTCGCTGCTGCAGACCACGCCGCTGCTCTTCATGATCGTGAAGTACGCGGGCGCGGGCTATCTCGCGTGGATGGCGTACGGGATGCTGCGCGCCGCCCTGGGCATGTGGCGCTCCCGCGGGCAGGCCCTCGCCGACGAGCCGGCCGCCGCCGAGGAGGACGGGCCGGTCGAGCGCCCGTACCGCCGGGCGCTGATCATCAGCCTGTTCAACCCCAAGGCGATCCTCTTCCTGATCTCCTTCTTCGTGCAGTTCGTGGACCCGTCCTACGCCTACCCGGCGCTGTCCTTCCTGGTCCTCGGCACCCTGCTGCAGCTCGGCAGCTTCCTCTACCTCACGACCCTCATATTCGGCGGCACCCGCCTCGCCGCGGCCTTCCGCCGCCGCAAGCGCCTCTCGGCGGGCGCGACCTCGGCCGCCGGCGCCCTCTTCCTCGGCTTCGCCGTGAAGCTCTCGCTCAGCAGCGCCGCCTGACCGTTTGACCCTCACACCGTGTGAGGGCGTTCCGTGGAGGGCGTCATGTTCACCATCGGAGACTTCGCCCGGCACGGGCGGGTGTCGGTCCGCATGCTGCGCCACTACGACGCCATCGGACTGCTGCGCCCGGCCCACGTCGACCCGCACAGCGGCTACCGCTTCTACGAGGCGGCCCAGCTCGCCCGGCTCAACCGTGTCATCGCGCTCAAGGACCTCGGCTTCACCCTCGAACAGGTCCAGTCGATCCTCGACGAGCAGATCGGCGCGGAGCAGCTGCGCGGGATGCTGCGGCTGCGCCAGGCCGAGCTGGAGACGGCCGCCGCGGAGGCGGCGGCCCGGCTCGCCCGGGTCGGTGCGCGGCTCCGAGCCATCGAGAGCGAGGGACGCATGTCCACGCAGGACGTCGTCGTCAAGAAGATCCCCGCGGTCCGGATCGCCGAGCTGAGCGGCCTCGCGGCGAGCTTCGGACCGGCCGACATCGGCCCGGTCGTCAGCCCGCTGTACGACGAGCTGTGCGGGCGCCTGGAGGCGGCCGGCCTCAAGGAGTTCGGGCCCGGCATCGCCTACTACGAGGACGCCGGCCGCGGCGACGGCTCGGTCGTCGTGCACGCCGGCATGACCGTTCCCGAGGGGACGGAGGTCGAGGGCGTCGACGTCCTCGTGCTGCCCGGCATCGAGGAGGCGGCCACGGTCGTCCACCGCGGCTCGATGGACGAGATCCTGCCGACCGCCCAGACCCTGGCGAGCTGGATCGACACCAACGGCTACGCCTCCGCCGGGTACGCCCGCGAGCTGTACCTGGAGGTGCCGGACGACCGGTCCGGCTGGGTGACCGAACTCCAGGAGCCGATCACCCGCGCCTAGGCGGGGGCCCGCCGGACCGGCACCGGCCCGTGATCCGGCTCCGGGTCCGTCCCCGGTCCGGCTCCGGGTTCGTCCCCGGTCCGGCTCGGGCGCCCCGCCAGGCGTCCGCCCGGCATCCGTCCGGCGCCTGCCATCCGCCAGGCGCCCGCCCCGCATCCGTGCGGCACCCGCCAGGCGCCGTGCGTCCGGGTGCCTCCTGCGCCCGGGCCCCGCCGTCACCTGCCGCCCAGGGCCCGACGCTTCAGTCTCAGGGCGCGGCGGGCCAGGCGGCGCAGGCCCGGGTGGCGGGGGACCGGCAGGCCGCCGGGCAGGCCGAGCGAGGTGAGCCGGCGGCGGGTGAAGTGGTGCCGGGTGGGCGCGGCGAGCGGGCCGGACAGATGCCGTACGGCCGCGTCCCGCAGGTCGGGGCGGATCTTCGGCTGCATCGCGAAGCCGACCGCGGCGACCAGGCTCTCCAGGTGCGCCAGGGGCATCGGCTGCTGGCCGCCGGGCTCCTCCAGGTCCGGGATCAGCGCGTCCACGAGGACCACCGGCACCCGGTTGCTGTTCTGGTACGGCGCGAGCCGGGCGAGCAGCTGCCGGGTGCCGACCCGGGCGGTCCGGAGTCCGTAGAAGGCGCTCGCGGTGAACAGCGCGGTGGAGAAGCAGCCCACGACGAGCGCGGGCCGCAGCTCCCGGTAGAGCACCTCGGCGAGCACCGGCCGGTCCAGGACGGTCAGTTCGGCGCCGAGCGCCGCCGCCTCCCGTACCAGCGCCCGCGACCAGGCGTCGGGGGCCGTCGGGTGCGGCTTGAAGACGAGCCGGCGGTGGCCGCGGGCGACCGCGCCGCGGACCATGCGCAGATGCAGTTCGGCCTCCTCCGCGGGGGTGAGGAGGGCGAGCGCCGCCAGGTACTGGCCGAGCAGCAGGGCGGGGGCCGGCTCCGTGGCGGGCGCCGAGGGCGTGGGCCCCGACAGCTCCTCGACGACCTTGGTGAAGGCCTCCGTCGGCACGGTCTCGGCGCCCGTCCCGAACTCGGCCAGCAGCAGCGGCGCGAGCCCGGGCACCAGGTCCAGGTGGAGCAGCCGGCGCACCCGCTCGCCCACCAGCGGGTCGATCTTGTTGCGGGTCGGGCCGTAGCTCATCAGCCCGTCCGCGTAGACGTCGATCGGCGCGTCCGGGAAGAGCTGGGCGATCGTCAGGGCGGGCGCCACCTGGAGGGACTCCACGACGAGTTCGACCCGGTCGCCGCCGAGCGCCCACAGCCGCCGCAGGTGCCGCTGGAGCAGCGGCAGGTCGTCCGGGCGGGGGGTCCAGCCGCCGGGGTGGAGCGGCTCGATGGTCTCGTTCCAGTCGAGCACCTCGTCGAAGCGGCCGCGCAGCCGCTCGAAGCCGGGCATCCGGTGCAGCGGGGTGGTCGTCTCGGGGACGGCCGCGTTGGTGGAGACGAGCAGCACGCGCCGCCCGGCGGGGCGGAAGCAGCCGCTGTCGATCGCGGCGGCCAGGGTGGCCGCCCCGTAGAGCGTGGAGGCGTAGAAGATCTGCGTCGTGCCGCCGTTCATGCCGCCACCTCCGAGGAGGCCGGGGCCGGGGCCGGGCGGCGGCGCTTGAGCCGGCGCAGCGGGGCCGCGCGGTCCTCGCCCATCGCCGACAGCGCCTCCGCGAGAACGTCCTGCGGCATCCGACGCAGCGCCCCGGCGCTCATCGCCCGCAATTCCCGGCGCACTCCGGGTTCGAATTTCGTCATGTTCCCGATGTGATGGGAAATCACCGCGCAATAGGTCCGGACAGCCTTGGGCAAGAGCCGGTCCGCATCCCGATCATTCCTCGTCTCCTCGATCACCTGGTCGAAAGCGCGAATGAAGTCGAGCTGGCGTACGTCCCCGATCTGGGTGAGCGAAGTGGCGATCCCGCGCCGGTAGAAGATTCCGAGATCACCGGTGACCGCGAAGGAATCCGCCTCCCGGTGCAGCCGCCAGATCCACGGCCGGTCCTCGGCCGTCCGCAGGCCGTGCGGGAAGTGCAGCAGGCCGCGGTCGAGCAGCCGCCGGTGGTACATCCCGGCCCAGGCGTACGGGTAGTCGACCGAGGTCGTCCGGTCGGCCGGCAGGATCGCGTCCCGGGGCCGCAGCAGCTCGTGCCGGCGCCCGACCGGCGCCCGCCGCACCGACCTGTTCCGGCCGGTCACCCGGACGTGGTCGGTGCGCAGGAAGTCGCAGTCCAGCCGGTCCATGGTGGCCACCAGGCCCGCGTAGAAGCCGGGGGAGAGCCAGTCGTCCCCGTCGAGGAACGCCAGGTAGCGGCCGCGCGCCGCGTCCAGGCCGGTGTTGCGGGCGGTGGCGAGTCCCTCGTTGCGCGGGTGCCGGATCAGCCTCGCCCCGGGAATCTCGCGCTCCGCCCGTGCCAGGAGCTCCGGGGTCCCGTCCGTCGAACAGTCGTCGACCAGCAGGAACTCGAAGTCCTCACGGGCGTTCGCACGCAGGCTTCTGAGGGCGTCGGGGGCGTATGTCTGCACGTTGTAGAACGGCACGACGACGGAGAGCTTGACCACGCCGCCGACGTTAGGCGGCGCCCCGGCATTCGTCCTGACCCACAAGGGGATGCCCGGTGAACACGAGGCGGCGGGCCCCTTAACCACCCCGGACCGGTCTCCCTTTCTGTCCGTTTCCCGCAATGCGTCATGGCGCTGTTAACCATTTGTTGCGGCCCAGTTGGGCCGCGAATCCCCCGGCCCTCCTAGCGTCCTCGACGTGCCCTCACGTACCGAACGAGCGGCGCGCGTCGCCGTACTCGCCGACTCCGACACCCGGTGGAAATGGGGCGTGCTCACCGCGCGCCGCATCACCGCGGAAAACGCCGGAAGCGATGCCCGGGGATTCGTCCTGCGCGGCCGCGCCACCCCCACCCCCCGCCAGCTCGCCGAGACCGCGGTGTCCGACACCGCCCCGCGCGAGGTGACGGGAACGGAGTTCCTGCGCGAGGTACGGGACGCCGCGGCACGCGGCGAGGGATACGACGTCATCGTCCTCGCCCTGGTCGGCGGCACCGTCCGCGCCCTGCTCCACGGCCTCGCCGAACTCGCCCTGGACCGCCGCCCGGTGCTCGTCACCGGCTACGTCGGCGTCGTCTACGAGAAGCTCGCCGACGGACTCCTGCTGCGCCACGGCGCCGATGTCGTGCTCGCCAACTCCCGCCACGACGCGGAGCGCTTCCGCGCCGTGTACGAGGGCGTCGGCGCCGACCCGGGCGCCGTCGTCGAGGCCGCGCTGCCCTTCCTGGGCGGCGCCCCGTACGCCCCCGAGCCCGGCCGCGACACGCTCGTCTTCGCCGCCCAGCCCTCCGTGCCCGTGACCCGGGCCGAACGCGCCTACGTGCTGCGCCGGCTGGTCGAGCACGCCCGGCTCCACCCGGACCGCGAGGTGCTGCTCAAGTTGCGCTCCAGGCCGGGCGAACACACCACGCACCTGGAGGAGTTCCCGTACCAGAAGCTGGTGCGCGACCTGTCCGTCCCGCCCAACCTCCGTCTCGTCTACGGGCACATGGGCGAGGTCCTGGACCGCACCGACCTGCTGGTCACCGTCTCCTCCACGGCCGCCCTCGAAGCCCTGCACCGGCGGATCCCCACCGCGGTCCTCACCGACCTGGGAGTGCGCGAGGCGCTCGGCAACCACCACTTCATCGGCTCCGGCCTCCTCACCTCCTTCGACCGGCTCGACGGCGGCGCCGTGCCGAAGCCGGACGAGGCGTGGCTGGCCCGCCAGGGCGTGGGCGCCGACGGCGACTACGAGAAGGCCTTCGACGCCGCCCGCGCGCGCGTCGCCGAACTCCTCGACGGCCCCGCGCTGCCGCCGATCGCCCCCTACTACACGCCCGAGACCGCCGGCGGCTACCTGCCCGGCGTCCTCGCCCGCCACCGCCTGGACGTCACCGCGCCCGAGCCCCGGGAGAGCGGGGTGCGCCGGATCGTCCGCGAGGCGGCGCGCGGCGCCTACCGCCACGGCGTGCAGCGCGTCGCCCCCGTCATCCGCCGCCTGGGAGAACTGTGATGCCCACCCCGACCGTGCTCGCCGTGATCCCCGCACGAGGCGGCTCCAAGGGCGTCCCGGCCAAGAACGCCGCCCCCGTGGCCGGCGTCCCGCTGGTGGGCCGCGCCGTCCGCGCCTGCCTCGGCGCCCCGCACGTCACCGATGTCGTCGTCTCCACCGACGACCCCGGCATCGCGGCGGCCGCCCGGGCCTTCGGCGCGGAGGTGGTACGGCGTCCCGCCGAGCTCTCCGGTGACACCGCCACCAGCGAGTCCGCCGTGCTGCACGCGATGGACGCCTTCGAGGCCACCCACGGCCGCGCCGCCGACGTGGTCCTCCTCGTCCAGTGCACCAGCCCCTTCCTCACCCCGGGCGAGGTCGACGAGACGGCCGCGAAGATCGTCTCGGGAGAGGCGGACACCGCCTTCACCGCCGCCCCCAGCCACGGCTTCCTCTGGAAGGACTCGGCCGAGGGCGCCACCGGGGTCAACCACGACAAGGCCCACCGGCCGCGCCGCCAGGACCGCGAGCCCGAATACCTGGAGACCGGCGCCGTCTACGCGATGGCCGCCGAGGCCTTCCGCACCCACCGGCACCGCTTCTTCGGCCGCACCGCGCTCGTCGTCACCGACCCGGCCCGCGTCCTGGAGATCGACGACCCGCACGACCTCGCCCGGGCCCGCGCCCTGGCCCCGCTCCTCGACACACCGACCACGCCCGCGCTCGCCGACGTCGACGCCGTGGTCCTCGACTTCGACGGCACGCAGACCGACGACCGCGTCCACATCGACGCCGACGGACGCGAGTTCGTCTCCGTGCACCGTGGCGACGGCCTCGGCATCGCCGCCCTGCGCAGGGCCGGCGTGCCGCTGCTCATCCTCTCCACCGAGCAGAACCCCGTCGTCGCCGCCCGCGCCCGCAAGCTGCGGATCCCCGTGCTGCACGGCGTGGACCGCAAGGACCTCGCCCTCAAGCAGTGGTGCGACGAGCAGGGCGTCGACCCGCAGCGGGTGCTCTACGCCGGCAACGACGTCAACGACCTGCCCTGCTTCCACCTCGTCGGCTGGCCCGTCGCGGTGGGCAGCGCCCACGACTCCGTACGGGCCGCCGCCCGCGCGGTCACCGACACGCCCGGCGGCTCCGGAGCGATCCGCGAGATCGCCGCCTGGCTCCTCGGACCCGAGCTCCGCGTCCCCGAGCCCCACACCCCCGAGCCCCACACCCCCGAGCCCCACACCCCTGAGCTCCACACCCCCGACGCATAAGGAACCACCATCATGAGCAACCGCCTTCGCACCCTCGGCAGCAAGACCGCCGGACCGGGCCGGCCCGTCTACATCACGGGTGAGATCGGCATCAACCACAACGGTGACCTGGACAACGCCTTCGCGCTCATCGACGTGGCCGCCGAGGCGGGCTGTGACGCCGTCAAGTTCCAGAAGCGCACCCCCGAGATCTGCACCCCGCGCGACCAGTGGGACATCGAGCGCGACACCCCCTGGGGCCGGATGACGTACATCGACTACCGCCACCGCGTCGAGTTCGGCGAGGACGAGTACCGCGCCATCGACGAGCACTGCCGGAAGCGCGGCATCGACTGGTTCGCCTCCCCGTGGGACACCGAGGCCGTCGCCTTCCTGGAGAAGTTCGACCTCCCCGCCCACAAGGTGGCCTCCGCCTCCCTCACGGACGACGAGCTGCTGCGCGAGCTGCGCGCCACCGGCCGCACCGTGATCCTCTCCACCGGCATGTCCACCCCGAAGCAGATCCGCCACGCCGTCGAGGTCCTCGGCAGCGAGAACATCCTGCTCTGCCACGCCACCTCGACCTACCCGGCCAGGGCCGAGGAGCTCAACCTGCGCGTCATCCAGACGCTGCGGGAGGAGTACCCCAACGTCCCGATCGGCTACTCCGGCCACGAGACCGGCCTGCAGACCACCCTCGCCGCCGTCGCCCTCGGCGCCGCCTTCGTCGAGCGCCACATCACCCTCGACCGCGCCATGTGGGGCTCCGACCAGGCCGCCTCCGTCGAGCCGCAGGGCCTGCAGCGCCTGGTCCGCGACATCCGCACGATCGAGACCGCGCTCGGCGACGGCGTCAAGAAGGTCTACGAGTCGGAGCTCGGCCCGATGAAGAAGCTCCGCCGGGTCCAGGGACTCGTCGCCGCATGACCGCCCGGCTGGCGTTCGTCGAGAGTCCGGTCCAGCTCCTGAACGTCCTGGAGTGGGCCCACGCCACGGCGCTCCAGGGCGCCCCGGCCCGCCTCGGCGCGGTCCCGCCCCAGCCGGACCGGCGCCGGAGCGCGGGAAGCCCCGCGCCGGCCACGCCGGCCGACCCCTCGCTCGCGCACGCCGGCCTCACCGTGGTCGTCCTGTCGCCCACCGACCCCATGTCCCGCGGCCAGCTGCGCCGGATGGCGCAGCTGGCCAGGGACGAGGGGGTCACCGTGAAGTGGCAGGACGCGCGGCAGGGCAGGGGAGCCGTGGCGAAGACGCTCCGGGAGCTCGCCGGGCCGCTGCGCGCCGCCGAGCGCGTGATCGTCGGCGACCCCTTCTCGCGCTACGTCCAGCTGCTGCTCGGCCTCTTCGGCCCCCGCCGGGTCACCGTCGTCGACGACGGCACCGCCACCATGGAGTTCGCCGCCCAACTCGCGCGCGGCGAGCGCCTGGTGCGCTGGCACCGGCGGGGCGGCGCAGGCCCGCGCGAGCTGGTCCTCGCCCCGGTGACCTCGGTCGCCCGCCGCAAGCTCGCGCCCGGCCGCGGCCGCACCGTGGAGATCTTCACCTCGCTGCCGGTCGAGCCGCCGCCCGGCACGACCGTCACGGCCAACGACCTCGCCTGGACCCGGTCCCGCTTCGGGCCGCCCCGGCTCACCCGCGGCGCCGACCTGGTGGGGACCTCGCTGGTGGAGACCGGGGTCGTCGACCCCGACGAGTACCTTCGGGCCGTCACCGTGCTGGCCCGCACCCACGGCGCCACCCGCTACTTCGCCCACCGCCGCGAGAGCACCGAGAAACTGCACCGGATCGCCGTCGAGACCGGCCTGGAGGTGGTCCGCCCGGACCTCCCGCTGGAGCTGATCGCGCGCCGCGGCCCGATCGGCCGCACGATCGTCAGCTTCCCGTCCACGGTCGTGCACACCCTGCCCCTGGCCCTCGTCGGCACGGGCGTGAAGGTCGCCGTCTGCGAGATCGCCCCCGAGTGGCTCCGCGCCAACGCCTCGCCGCGCGCGCAGGGCTTCCTGGCGGGGGTCGCCGGCACCGCGACACTCACCGAAAGGCTCGAATTCGGGTAACCATACCCACAGAGGGTGACCGTCATGCCCACGGAACGCGTTTTCTTTCCCCTATCGGGCTGAACTTTTCGTGATCAACGGGCAGTTGATCACCTGGTGGGCCTACCCTTCAAAAGGTGAACCAGTTGAAGTCCCGTGAGCCCGGCCCCGGAGCGGCGCCCGCAGCGCTGCCCGGAACGCTGTCCGAACCCCTGCGCGCCGAACTGATCGCGTTCCGCAGGGACTTGCACATGCATCCCGAGCTCGGCAACCAGGAGTTCCGTACCACCGCCGCGCTCAAGGCCCGCCTGGAGGCGGCCGGGCTGCGCCCCCAGGTACTCCCGGGGGGCACCGGGCTCATCTGTGACATCGGGACCTGGGACGGCGGGCGGCCCATGCTGGCGATCCGCGCCGACCTGGACGCGCTGCCCATCCCGGACGTCAAGACCGTCGCGTACCGGTCCACCGAGCCGAACCGCGCCCATGCCTGCGGCCACGACGTCCACACCACGGCCGTGCTGGGGGCCGGACTCGTGCTCGCCGAGCTGGACCGCCAGGGCAGGCTGCCCGCGGCCGTACGGCTGCTGTTCCAGCCCGCGGAGGAGGTGCTGCCGGGCGGCGCCGCCGACGCCGTCGCGGCGGGCGTCCTGGACGGCGTCGGGCGGATCATCGCGGTGCACTGCGACCCGAGGGTCGACGCCGGCAAGATCGGCCTGCGGGTCGGGCCCATCACGTCCGCCTGCGACCGCCTGGAGATCACCCTCGACGGGCCCGGCGGCCACACCGCCCGGCCGCACCTGACCACCGACCTGGTCACGGCGGCCGCCCGGGTCGCCGTCGACGTCCCCGCGGTGCTGGCCCGCCGGGTGGACGCCCGGTCCGGCCTGTCGGTCACCTGGGGCCGGATCGAGGCCGGTCACGCCCCCAACGTCATCCCGCAGCACGCCGAGCTCTCCGGCACCGTCCGCTGCCTCGACCTGCCCGCCTGGCGTGACGCGCCCGACCTGGTGCACGCGGCGATCGACGAGGTCGCCGCCCTCCACCGGGCCAAGTCGACCGTCGAATACGTCCGCGGCGTGCCGCCGGTCGTCAACGACCCGGTGATCGTGGAGCTGCTCCGCGACGCGATGACCGCCCGGCGCGGGCCGTACGCGATCGAGGACACCGAGCAGTCCCTCGGCGGCGAGGACTTCTCCTGGTACCTGGAGCACGTCCCCGGCGCCATGGCCCGGCTCGGCGTCCGGGCCCCCGGCGATTCCCGGGTGCGCGATCTGCACGCGGGGGACTTCGACGTGGACGAGCGGTCCATCGGGGTCGCGGTCGAGCTCTTCACCGCGGCGGCGCTCATCGACGCCGAGCCGAAGCGCTGATCCGGGCGAGGCCCGACGCGCCGATCCCGTGTCGGAGCAACCGCCGCAACCCGGACTTTAAGTACGACTTTTAGGTGGCCGGACTGTGTTCATCCGTCCGGCCCACCTCTCGGCGTGTCGAATCGGGGCCCGGTCCGTAGGCCCGCACCAGCGTGTATGACGGGCCGTATCGGGCCGGACGCCAGGGGTGGCCCCCTGGCTGGTTCGCGTCGATCCGATAACGACTCATGAACGGGTCTTTAACTGACATCTACGCGCGTTACGATCGCCGCGAAACCAGCGCCGGAAGAGGCGCTTTCGGTCAGTCTCGAAGGGACCCTCCTCTTGCGCCGGATCACCAGGATCACCACCGTGGGCATCGCCTCCGCGGCGCTCGCGCTGTCCGCCACCGCGTGTGGCAAGTCGTCGTCGGACGCCGGCTCGAGCCCCAGCAGCTCCAGCTCCGGTGCCATCAAGGCCGCCATCGCCTACGACATCGGCGGTCGCGGCGACCAGTCCTTCAACGACGCCGCCTACGAGGGCCTGAAGAAGGCCGAGGACGAGCTCGGCGTCAAGGGTGCCGAGGCCGAGCCGTCCGCCGGTGAGGGCGACGCCGACAAGGTGCAGCGCCTCACCGCGCTGGCCCGCGCCGGCAACAACCCGGTCATCGGTGTCGGTTTCGCCTACGCCCCGGCCATCGAGAAGGTCGCCAAGGCCTACCCGAAGACCACCTTCGGCCTCATCGACGACACGTCGAAGACCGGCAAGAACATCGCCAACCTGGTCTTCAACGAGGAGCAGGGCTCCTACCTGGCCGGCGTCGCCGCCGCCAAGGCCACCAAGTCCAACAAGGTCGGCTTCATCGGCGGTGTCGAGGTTCCGCTGATCAAGAAGTTCGAGGCGGGCTTCACCCAGGGCGTCAAGGACACCAACCCCAAGGTCGAGGTGCTCACCCAGTACCTGACCCAGCCGCCGAACTTCGACGGCTTCTCGAAGCCGGACCTCGGCAAGGCCGCCGCGCAGGGCCAGCTCGACAAGGGCGCCGACGTGATCTACGCGGCCGCCGGTCTCGCCGGTTCCGGCGCGATCGAGGCCACCGCCAAGGCCGGCAAGTGGGCCATCGGCGTGGACTCGGACCAGTACAACCAGAAGGGTCTGGCCGCCTACAAGGAGCACATCCTGACCTCGGTCACCAAGGACGTCTCCGACTCCGTCTTCAACCTGATCAAGTCGGTCAAGGACGGCAAGCCGCAGACCGGTGAGATCCGCTACGGTCTCGCCACGGACGGCGTCGGCCTGGCCGACTCCAACCCGGCGTACACCAAGATGACCGACGTGACCGCCGCCGTCGAGCAGGCGAAGAAGGCGATCGTCGACGGCAAGATCACGGTCAAGACCACGCCGTAACGGCGCCCAGGTCAGACCTGAACCGAGGGCCCGGCGACGGTGGGACGCCCCCACCGGAACCGGGCCCCGGCCCCATTCCCGTACGGGTTTTCAATTTTCGGCAGTGCTACGCGTGTAGATGTCCCAGCGGCACGATAACTTCGCCCCGCCCTGCCCGTCCGCTCCCGCTCCTTCCGGCCAAGGAGAGTGCGCCATCAACGCGTCCAGCCCCCCTGCCGTAGAACTCCACGGCATCACCAAGCGCTTCCCCGGCGTCGTCGCCAACAAGGACATCGCCATCACCGTCCGCAAGGGCACCGTGCATGCCCTCATCGGCGAGAACGGTGCCGGCAAGTCGACCCTGATGAAGATCCTCTACGGCATGCAGAAGCCGGACGAGGGCACCATCGCCATCGACGGCGAGCAGGTCACCTTCTCCAGCCCCGGCGACGCCATCGCGCGCGGCATCGGCATGGTGCACCAGCACTTCATGCTCGCCGACAACCTCACCGTCCTGGAGAACGTCGTTCTCGGCGGCGAGAAGCTCTACGGCATCGGTGCCAAGGCCCGTAAGAAGATCAAGGAGATCTCCGAGGCGTACGGCCTGGGCGTCCGCCCCGACGCGCTGGTCGAGGACCTCGGCGTCGCCGACCGGCAGCGCGTGGAGATCCTCAAGGTCCTCTACCGCGGTGCCAAGATCCTCATCCTCGACGAGCCGACCGCCGTGCTCGTCCCGCAGGAGGTCGACGCGCTCTTCGACAACCTGCGCGAGCTCAAGGCCGAGGGCCTGACCGTCATCTTCATCTCGCACAAGCTGGGCGAGGTCCTGAAGGTCGCCGACGACATCACCGTCATCCGCCGCGGCACCACCGTCGGCACCGCCGACCCGAAGACGGCCACCACCAAGCAGCTCGCCGAGCTGATGGTCGGCACCGAGCTGCCGTCGCCGGAGACCCGCGAGTCGACCGTCACCGACGTGCCGATGCTCCAGGTCAAGGAGCTGACGCTGACCGAGGCCGGCGCCGCGTCCGCCGCCCCGCTCACCACCGCCGCACCGCCGGACCCGTCCGGCGCGGTCGGGATGCAGGAGGCCGGCGAGGGCCGCAAGCTCCTCGACGGCGTCTCCCTGACCATCCACAAGGGCGAGATCCTGGGCATCGCCGGCGTCGAGGGCAACGGCCAGACCGAGCTCATCGAGGCCCTCATGGGCATGAACAGCCCCGACACGGGCGTCATCACCCTCGACGGCGAGGACATCTCCGCGGTCTCGGTGCGCAAGCGCCGCGAGGGCGGCATCGGCTACATCCCCGAGGACCGGCACCGCCACGGCCTGCTCCTGGAGGCCCCGCTCTGGGAGAACCGCATCCTCGGCCACGTCACCGAGGCGCCCAACTCCAAGCGCGGCATCCTCGACCCGAAGGCCGCCCGCAAGGACACCGAGCGGATCGTGCGCGAGTACGACGTGCGCACCCCCGGCATCGACGTCACCGCGGCCTCGCTGTCCGGCGGCAACCAGCAGAAGCTGATCGTCGGCCGCGAGATGAGCCACGCCCCGAAGTTCCTGATCGCCGCCCACCCCACCCGTGGTGTGGACGTCGGCGCCCAGGCGCAGATCTGGGACGCGATCCGCGACGCCCGCCGCGAGGGCCTGGCCGTGCTGCTGATCTCGGCCGACCTGGACGAGCTCATCGGCCTGTCCGACACCCTCAAGGTCATGTACCGCGGCAAGCTCGTCGCGGACGCCGACCCCGCCACCATCACGCCCGAGCAGCTCGGCTCCGCCATGACCGGCGCGGCCACCGGCCAGCTCGAAGGCACCGAAGAGCAGCCCGAAGACGGTGACGCCCGATGATGAAGATCGACAAGGACAAGCTGATCATCGGGGCCGCGGGTCCCGTGCTCGCCCTGGTCACCTCGTTCGTGCTCACCGTGCTGGTGCTGCTCGCGACTGGCCTCGACCCCATCGAGCCGATCCGGCTGATGATCGAGAACGCCGGGTACTCGGACATCCAGGTCCTGATCGTCAACTACACCGGAATCCTCTACCTGGCGGCGCTCGCGGTCGCCATCGGCTTCCGGATGAACCTCTTCAACATCGGCGTCGACGGCCAGTACCGGCTCGCGGCGATGATCTCCGCCCTGGTCGGCGCCTCGATCGAGCTGCCCGGTCCGCTGCACATCCTCGTGATCGTGCTCACCGCCATGCTCACCGGCGCCTTCTGGGCCGGCATCGCCGGCATCCTGAAGACCACCCGCGGTGTCTCCGAGGTCGTCTCGACGATCATGCTCAACGCCATCGCCACCTCTCTGGTGGCCTGGCTGATCCTGCCGAAGAACTTCGGCGTCCAGCCCGCCGGCTCGAACAACCTCACCACCGGTGAGATCGCCGAGTCCGGCTGGTTCCCGGGGATCGACATGGGCGAGGGCAACGGCGAGATCTACGGCTTCACCTTCGTCGCGCTCGCGCTCGGCGTCGTCTACTGGTTCGTCCTCAACCGGACCAAGTTCGGCTTCGACCTGCGCGCCACCGGCGCCAGCGAGTCCGCCGCCCAGGCGAGCGGTGTCGACGCCAAGAAGATGATCCTCACCTCGATGCTGCTCTCCGGCGCCCTGGCCGGCCTGTCCGGCATGCCGACCCTGCTCGGCGAGACGCACACGTACAGCCTCGACTTCCCCGTCGGCGTCGGCTTCACCGCCATCACCGTCGCCCTGCTCGGCCGCAACCACCCGGTCGGCATCCTCTTCGCGGCCCTGCTCTTCGCCTTCCTGGAGAAGGCGTCGTCGTCTCTCGACATCGCGGGCTACCCGAAGGAGATCACCCAGATCATGCAGGGCATCATCGTGATCGCCGTGGTCGTCTCCTACGAACTCGTCCGCCGTTACGGCCTCCGCCGCCAGCAGCAGAAGGTCGGCGAGCAGCTGGCCGCCGGCGGTGCCCTCAAGACCGACAAGGAGGTTGCGGCATGAGCACCGGCACCGCCACCAAGCCGAGCGCCGCGCCCAAGGCGGCCGGCCGCCGCAAGCTGACCTGGCCCTGGATCCTGCTGTTCGTCGCGGCCGCTCTCGTCCTCTTCTCGCTGGTCCGGGTCATCTCCGGGGCCAACGACCTGACCTCGGTCGGCCAGGTCTCCGGCGCGCTCCAGCTCGCCGTGCCGATCGGCCTCGCCGGTCTCGGCGGTCTGTGGTCCGAGCGCGCGGGCGTCGTCAACATCGGTCTCGAGGGCATGATGGTCCTCGGCACCTGGTTCGGCGCCTGGGCCGGCTACCAGTGGGGCCCGTGGACCGGTGTCGTCGTCGGCCTGCTCGGCGGCGCGCTGGGCGGTCTGCTCCACGCGATCATCACCGTCACCTTCAACGTGAACCACATCGTCTCCGGTGTCGCGATCAACATCCTCGCGGTCGGCTTCACCCAGTACCTGTCGAACTTCACGTTCGCCGAGGCCGAGGGCGGCTCCTCCAAGCAGTCCCCGCGCATCGACCAGATCACCGAGATCACCATCCCCGGGCTCTCCGGCTGGCTGGAGGACCTCCAGGGCAAGCACTGGTTCCTGATCTCCGACGTGGCCGGCATCCTCGGCGGCCTGGTGACCAACCTGTCGCTGCTCACCGTCGTCGCGATCCTGCTGATCCCCGGCACCTGGTGGGTGCTGTGGCGGACGGCCTTCGGCCTGCGGCTGCGCTCCTGCGGCGAGAACCCGGTCGCGGCCGAGTCCCTCGGCGTCAACGTCTACAAGTACAAGTACATCGCCGTCGCGATCTCCGGCGCCCTCGCCGGCCTCGGCGGCGCGTTCCTGGCGATCGTCTCCACGGGCATCTACCAGGAGGGCCAGACCGGCGGCCGCGGTTACATCGGTCTCGCCGCGATGATCTTCGGCAACTGGATGCCGGGCGGCATGGCGATGGGCGCCGGCCTGTTCGGCTTCACCGACAGCCTCAAGATCCGTGGCGGCGCCGAGAACGTCCACGCGCTGCTGCTGCTCGTGGCCATCCTCCTGGTGATCGCCGCGCTGTGGCAGATGTACCGGAAGAAGTGGGTGGTCGCGGCGATCGGCGCCGTCTTCGCCGTGGGCTTCTTCCTCTGGTACGCGCTGACCGACGAGGTCCCGAGCCAGTTCGTCGACGCCGCCCCCTACGTCACCACGCTGCTCGTGCTGGCCCTGTCGGCGCAGCGGCTGCGGATGCCGAAGGCGGACGGCCTGCCGTACCGGAAGGGCCAGGGCAAGTGACCCCGGCCCGCCCCGAGCCGGACTGGGAGCTGCTGCGTACGACGGCGCGCGAGGCGATGTCCCACGCCTACGCCCCGTACTCCGGCTACCCGGTCGGCGCGGCGGCCCTGGTCGACGACGGCCGGGTGGTCTCCGGCTGCAACGTCGAGAACGCCTCGTTCGGACTCGGCCTGTGCGCCGAGTGCGGCCTGGTCTCGCAGCTGCAGGCCACCGGTGGCGGCCGGCTGACGCACTTCGTGTGCGTGGACGGCGGCGGCGACCCGCTGGTGCCGTGCGGCCGGTGCCGGCAGCTGCTGTACGAGTTCGGGGGCCCCGAGCTCGTCCTGGAGACGCCCACCGGGTTCCTCACCCTGGACGAGATGCTGCCGCAGGCCTTCGGCCCGCACCATCTGTCGAAGTAGCACCGAGGAGCGGCCCTTCCGCCACCATGGAAGGGCCGCTCCTGTCTTCCCTCCCCGCACCACCCTCTATGCGCGTAGAAAGAGGCACCACCATGGACGTCATCTCCGTCATCCGCACCAAGCGGGACAAGGGAGAGCTGAGCCCGGAGCAGATCGACTGGGTCATCGACGCCTACACCCGCGGCGTGGTCGCCGACGAGCAGATGTCCGCCCTGGCCATGGCCATCCTGCTGAACGGCATGAACCGCGACGAGATCGCCCGCTGGACCGCCGCGATGATCGCGAGCGGTGAGCGCATGAACTTCGACGCGCTCTCCCGCCCCACCGCCGACAAGCACTCCACCGGCGGCGTCGGCGACAAGATCACCCTGCCGCTCGCCCCGCTGGTCGCCGCCTGCGGCGCGGCCGTCCCGCAGCTCTCCGGCCGTGGCCTCGGCCACACCGGCGGCACCCTCGACAAGCTGGAGTCGATCCCGGGCTGGCGCGCGCTGCTCTCCAACGAGGAGATGCTGCACGTCCTCGACACGACCGGCGCGGTCATCTGCGCGGCGGGCGACGGCCTGGCCCCGGCGGACAAGAAGCTCTACGCGCTCCGCGACGTCACCGGCACGGTCGAGGCCATCCCGCTGATCGCGTCGTCCATCATGTCGAAGAAGATCGCCGAGGGCACCGGCTCCCTGGTGCTGGACGTCAAGGTCGGCACCGGCGCCTTCATGAAGAACATCGAGGACGCCCGCGAGCTCGCCTCCACCATGGTCGCCCTCGGCACCGACAGCGGCGTCAGGACGGTCGCGCTGCTCACCGACATGTCGACCCCGCTCGGTCTCACCGCCGGCAACGCGCTCGAGGTCCGCGAGTCGGTCGAGGTCCTCGCGGGCGGCGGCCCGGCGGACGTCGTCGAGCTCACCGTCGCCCTCGCCCGCGAGATGCTGACCGCGGCCGGCATCAAGGACGCCGACCCGGCCAAGGCCCTCGCGGACGGCTCCGCGATGGACGTCTGGCGCCGCATGATCGCCGCGCAGGGCGGCGACCCGGACGCGACCCTCCCGGTCGCCCGCGAGCAGCACGTCGTCACGGCCCCGGCCTCCGGCGTCCTGACCCGCCTCGACGCCTACGACATCGGCATCGCCGCCTGGCGCCTCGGCGCCGGCCGCGCCCGCAAGGAGGACCCGGTGCAGGCCGGCGCGGGCGTCGAGCTCCACGCCAAGCCGGGCGACACGGTCACCGCCGGCCAGCCCCTCCTCACCCTCCACACGGACACCCCGGAGAAGTTCGACTACGCCCTGAAGTCCCTCGAAGGCGCGTGGGACATCGCGGCTCCGGGCACGGCGTTCACGCCGAACCCGATCGTGCTGGACCGCATCGCATAGGCATATGCCTGTGACACCTCCAGGTGAACGGGGCCGATGGACGTCCATCGGCCCCGTTCGGCATGCTGGGATCGGTGACGCATCGATAGAGGAGACCGCCATGAGCGCACTCACCGTCGACCACTCGTCCCCTGGCTACGAGTGGAGCGACCTCGTCCGGCTCTGGGAGGAGACGGACGCGCCCGAGGGCTGCAAGGTGGAGATCATCGCGGGGATCATCACCGTGTCACCGCCGCCGGCCAACAACCACAACGACATCGCCGACCAGATCCATCGAGCGCTCTACACTGCCATTCCTCAGGACTGGGGCGTCTACCAGACGCTCGGTACTGCCGTCCCGTCCCGACAGGGCCTGTTCATCCCCGATCTTGCCGTAGTGCCCAGGGCGGTGCTGCGCACCGAAAGGGGGCATTTCGTCTCGGCCGCCGGAGCGGAGATGATCGTCGAGATCACCTCACCGTCCAACGCCGGCACGGACCGGATCACCAAGGCAGCGGGATACGCGCAGGCCGGCGTGCCGCTCTTCCTCCTCGTCGACTCCTTCGCGCCCGGCGGTCCTACCGTCACCCTTTACGGCGAGCCGAAGGGAGACGTCTACCGCGTTCTGAGCGCGGTCCCGTTCGGCGAGGAGCTCCACCTCCCCGCCCCCTTCGACCTCACCCTCGACACCGCCGAGTTCCCCGTCAGCTGAGCAGCAGCCCCGGCAGCTCCCGCATGTGGCCGAACACCCGGGTGCCCGGCCCTTCCAGTCGTTCCGCCCGCGTCAGCCCCCCGCAGTAGCCGAAGGCCCGCATGCCGGCCGCGCGGGCCGCCTGGACGCCGTACGGGCTGTCCTCGACGACCGCGCAGCGCTCGGGCGGGACGCCCATCGAGGCGGCCGCGTGCAGGAAGAGATCGGGAGCCGGTTTGGGGCGGGGGACGTGCCGGGCGCTGAAGGCCCGGCCCTCGAAGCGGTCGAGCAGGCCCGTGCGGGCCAGGTTGGCGGAGATGCTCTCGGGACTGCCGTTGGAGGCGAGACAGAAGGGCACCTCCAGCGCGTCCAGCACGTCCGTGATGCCCTCGACGACCGTCAGCTCGGCGTCCAGCGCCTCCTCGTACAGGTGCCGGAACGGCCGCTGCCAGTCGGTGGCGAGCGGACGGCCGGCGCGCTGCTCGACCAGGGCGGTGAGCCGCGAGTGGGACGAGCCGACGAACAGGTCGACCATCTCCTCCTCGCTGAACTCGGCGCCGACGCTCGCGAACACCTCCCGGTCCACCCGGCAGTAGATCCGCTCGCTGTCCACCAGAACACCGTCACAGTCGAAGATCACCAGTTCGACGCGATCATGAGTCATGGCGCCGAGCCTAAGGGGCGATGAGTTCCGCGCACGCCGGCGGTCTCCCTGGTGTGGACACCTCTCGCACGCTCGAACTGCGCCTCGCCGGGCGGCCCGCCCCGGACGACGTGGGCCGGCTCTGCGCCCTGCTCGAAGCGGCCGAGCCCGGTCGCGTCGTCTGCGAGATCGGCGGGCTCGGCCCGGCCGATCTCGCCGTCGTGGACGCGCTCGCCCGGCTGCGGCTCACGGCCCGGCGGCGCGGGCACCGGCTGGAGTTCCGGGGCGCCGCGCCCGAACTACGCGGAATCCTCGAGCTCGTAGGACTCGGCGAGCTGCTGTGACGGCGGACGTCAGGCGTCGAGCCGCTCCGGCAGGTCGAACAGCGGGAACCAGCGCTTCGTGTCCAGGAAGAAGTCCATCCCGCCGATCTTCCCGTCGCTCAGCTGGAGGACGATCAGCGCCCACGGCGCGTAGCCGCCCTCCGGGTCCGGGTGGTAGTGCGCGAAGGCCGGCTGCCCGTTCGCCACGGTCGGCACCAGCTTCGATCCGCGGCACACCTCGCCGACGCCGAGCATCCAGCCCACGATGTCCTCGTGGCCGCGCAGCCACAGGTCGTACGGCGGCATGGACATCGTCGCGTCCTCGTGGAGCAGCGCGGTGAGGGCCTGCATGTCGTACCCCTCGAAGGCCGCCACATAGCGGTCGAGGAGCGCCTTCTGCTCCTCGTCCAGCGGGTCGGCGGCGTCGGACGTGGCCGGCGCCTGCTGCGCGATGGTCGCCCGGGCCCGCTGCAGCGCGCTGTTGACCGAGGCGACGGTGAGGCCGAGCAGCTCGGCCACCTCGCTCGCCTTCCAGGCCAGCACCTCGCGCAGGATCAGCACCGCCCGCTGCTTCGGCGGCAGGTGCTGCAGCGCGGCCACGAACGCCAGCCGCACCGTCTCGCGCGAGACCGCCGTCTCCGCCGGGTCGGCCACCGACGGCAGCACGCGGCCGTCCGGCACCGGCTCCAGCCAGGTGACCTCCGGGCGCTCGTTGAGCCGGGCCTGGGCGACCGGCGTCGGATCCGTCAGATCCATCGGACGGGCCCGCCGGTTGCCCGCGTTGAGAGAGTCCAGGCACACGTTCGTGGCGATCCGGTAGAGCCAGGAACGCAAGGAGGAGCGGCCCTCGAAGGAGTCGATCGACCGCCAGGCGCGGACCATCGTGTCCTGCACGGCGTCCTCCGCCTCGAAGGCGGAGCCCAGCATCCGGTAGCAGTAACCGGTCAGCTCGGTGCGGTACTTCTCCAGGTCCTCGGTCATCTGCGCAGCCATCGGTCCACCCCGGTCGCCCCTCATCGGCGCCCGTTCGACGCCGATGGGGGGAAGCTATCGCAGCCCACTGACAACCGGGGCCGGTTCCGGTCAGGTGCCCGGCTTGCGCCCGTACACGAACACGTCGTCACCGTTGCGGAGCAGGCTCCAGTACGCCTTGGCGTCCTTCTGCGTCATGTTGACGCAGCCGGCCGAACCCGGCGGGTTCCACATCGACTTGGTGACCGAGTGGAAGGCCTGGCCGCCGTCGAAGAACTGCGCGTACGGCATCGACACGTGGTAGAGCGTCGACCAGTGGTTGATGTTGCGCCAGTAGATCTTCTTGGCGCCGGTGCGCGTCTCCGAGCCGTCCCGGCCCGTCCGTACCGGCACGGGGCCGTACTTCAGCTTGGCGCCGTCCTGGATCCAGCTGAGCTGGCGGGTCAGGTCGACACAGGCGATCCGGCCCTTGTTCGTCGGACACTTGTGGTCCTTGTTCGGATTGGTCCCGGCCGCCCGCTGCGCCAGCATCGTGGACATCGTGCGCCAGGTGATCGTCCCGGCGTATCCCTGCGTCGGGGTGATCCCGTGCTTGGCCTGAAACGCCTGGATGGCCTTGCAGTCGGCGAGCGACTGCTTCCCGTCGACCGGCCGGCCGAGGAACTTCTCCACCTGCTTCTGGTACGGGCCGGTCGTGACGTTGCACGACGCGGCCTGCGCCGGGGCGGCGGTGAGCGCCACCGTCATCGGTACCACCAGAGACGTGACGGCGAGCCCGATGCCCGCGCGTCTGCGTATCCCGTTCATGATCGTCAACTCCCCCTAGAGTCCTGATGCGTTTGACGCTCGGGGGAGCCCGACAGTTGCAGTGCCTCAGGCGGCCGTGGCCAGTTCGTGACGTCCCGCCGCCACACGGCGCGCCTCGACCCGCGCGCTGTGCGTCCCGTACAGCGTGATCGACACGACGCCGAGCACCGCCACCAGGCCGATCAGCACCGTTCCGGCCCAGCCGCCCGCGTGGAAGGCCACCGCGCCGAGCGTGCCGCCCGCGCTGCTGCCCAGGTAGTAGGCCGACTGGTAGAGCGCCGAGGCCTGCGCGCGGCCCGTCCTCGCCGTACGGCTCACCGAGGACGAGGCGACCGCGTGTCCGGCGAAGAAGCCGGCCGTGATCAGGACCAGACCCGCGAGGACCGCGGGCAGCTCGTCGGCGAGCGAGAGCAGCAGACCGGCCGCCGTCGTCGAGACCGCCAGGTACAGCGCCCCGCGCCGGCCGAGCCGCCCGACCAGCCGGCCGGCCGCCGCCGACGCGACCGTACCGACGAGATAGACCAGGAAGATCGAGCCGACCACGCCCTGCGGCAGCGAGAACGGCGCCTCGACCAGGCGGTAGCCGATCACCGTGTACACGGCGCCGAACACCGTCATGAACAGCGCGCCGATCGCGTACAGGCGCAGCAGGAGCGGGTCGGCGAGGTGACCGCGGACGGTCCGGAGGAGAGCCTTCGGGGCGGGCGTCGACGGCGTGAAGTGCCGCGCCTTGGGCAGCAGCGCCCGGAAGGCCAGCGCGCACACCGCCGCCAGCACCCCGACGGCCGCCAGGCCGGCCCGCCAGCCCCACAGCTGCGCCACCCAGCCGGTGACGATCCGGCCGCTCATGCCGCCGATGGAATTGCCCGCCACGAACAGACCGATCGCCGCGATCAGCGCCCGCGGGCGCACCTCCTCGGCCAGGAAGGCCATCGCCGAGGCCGGCACACCGGCCAGGGCCGCGCCCTGCACCGCGCGCAGCGCGACCAGGCTCTCCAGGTTCGGCGCCAGCGGCACGAGGAGGCCGACGGCGACGGCGACGGCGAGCGAGGCCGTCATCATCGAGCGGCGCCCGAAGCGCTCGGACAGCGCGCTGAGGGGGAGGACGCACAGGGCGAGCGCGCCGGTCGCGGCGGACACCGTCCAGGAGGCGGCCGAGGCGGTGGCGCCGAACGCGGCCGTGACGGCGGGGAGGAGCGCCTGCGTGGAGTAGAGGAGGGCGAAGGTGGCCACTCCGGCGGCGAACAGCGCGAGGCTCATCCGGCGGTAGCCGGAGGCGCCGGGGGCGAGACGGGAATCGGCGGCACTGGAGTCGGCGACCGTGCTGGTGGCGGCCGCCTCGGTACTGGCATCAGGCATGTCTCGAACGTAGGCCGCCCCGCTTCATGCGTCCAATGCACGGAACTGCTGTAATCGTTCCCATGGTGCATGAGTACAGGTCACAGCCTCGCCTGTCACCGAACAGTAACGAAGAAGACATGGGACTGCTGCTCGCGCCCCGGCTCGCGTACTTCGCCGCCGTCGCCCGGCACGAGCACGTGACCCGCGCCGCCGCCGAGATGGGCGTGCCGCAGTCGACCCTCTCCCGGGCCATGGTCCGCCTCGAGGAGGACCTCGGCGTCGCCCTCTTCGCCCGCCGCGGCCGCACGGTCTCCCTCACGCCGGCCGGCCGCCGTTTCCTCTCCTCCGCCGAACGCGCCCTCGCCGAGGTCGAGCGGGCCGCCGACTCGGTACGGGCCGACGCCGACCCCACCGCCGGCCGGGTCGCCTTCGGCTTCCTGCACACCATGGGCTCCGAGACCGTGCCCGGGCTCATCCGCGCCTTCCGGGTCGACCACCCCAAGGTCCGCTTCACCCTCGTGCAGAACTACGGCGAGGCGATGATCGAACGCCTGCGCGCCGGCGACCTCGACCTGTGCCTGACCTCGCCGGTCCCGGACGCCCCCGACCTGGTGGCCCGCCGCCTGGACGAACAGCGGCTGCGCCTCGTGGTCCCCGACGACCACCGCCTCGCCGCCCGCAAGCGCATCCGCCTGGCCGAGGCCGCCGACGAGACCTTCGTGACCCTGGAACCCGGCTACGGGCTCCGCCGCATCACCGACGACCTGTGCGCCCAGGCCGGCTTCAAGCCCCGGGTCGCCTTCGAGGGCGAGGAGGCCGAGACCCTGCGCGGCCTGGTCGCCGCGGGCCTCGGCGTCGCCCTCCTGCCGCCGCCGGCCGTCGCCCGCCCCGGCGTCGTCGAACTCGGCGTGACCTCCCCGCGCGCGGTCCGCGAGATCGGCGTGGCCTGGCTCGACGGCCACCCGGACACCCCGCCGGTCGCGGCCTTCAAGAAGTTCCTGCTGAGCAAGCGGGGCAGCCTGCTGCCCGAATGACCAGCGCCTGCCCGCATGACTAGCGCATCGACCGCCCGAAACCCGCCGCCAGCGGCATCCGCAGCCCCAGCGGGGGCGGCGCGGCCATCGCGTCCGCGAGCGGCCGGCTCGGTACGTGCCCGAACAGCGCCGAGAGCACGAAGTCGGCCGCCAGCGCCTGGACTTCGTCCTGGTACTGGCGCAGCGCGTGCCCGTCCGTGTGCACCTCGAAGCGGCAGGTGTCCCGGTTCGACTTCTTGACCCGCTCGGCGAAGCGATAGGACAGCTCGGGATCCGTCCGGGCGTCGTTCGTCCCGTGCACGAGCAGGACCCGCCGGCCCACCAGCTGCCGCACCGGCTCCGGTTCCGCCGCCCGGTCGTCCTCCGGCAGCCAGGGCGCGACCGCGAGCACCGCCGTCACCGCCGCATGCCCGGCCGCCCGCAGCGCCGCCCGCGCGCCCATCCCGCGCCCCACGAGGCACACCGGCACGTCCCCGTAGCGCCGTACGGCCTCCGCCACCGCCCATGAGGCGTCCGCCGCCAACTGGGCGTCCGCGCCGTTCCATCCGCGTCCCCGGTAGCGCACCACGTGCGCGACCAGCCCGTCCTCCCGCCCGGCCCGCACCAGCCGCCGCCCCCACGGCAGCACGGCCGCGTGCGCCCGCACGGAGGCGCGCCGCCCCGACACCGGTTCACCGTCCGGAAGCAGCAGAACCACTCCGCCCGCCTCGGTCACCGGGTTCGTCGCTCCAACAGGCCGACCGAGCCGGGGTGTCGGGGCGTCGGCCGGTCCCACGAGTGCGTAGTGCGCCATGGCAGAACAGTCTCAGAAGCCAAGGTGTACGGAAGCCGTACGCGCGATCTCTGTTACGTATCGTCCGCTCAGCGAACGCCCGTCCCTCCTAGGCCCGGTCGAAGCAGTACAGCTCGCTCACCGGCGCGAATCCCCGGCGGGCGTACCAGTGGCGCGGCCAGTCGTCGGCGAGGGCGATGAGGAAGACCGTGGTGCAGCCGGCAGCGTCGGCGAGGCGGAGGGCGGTGTCCAGGACGACGCCGGCGTGGCCCTGGCCGCGGTGGCTCCCGGCCGTCACGAGGTCCTCGATCTGGGCGACGCCCGTGGCCCGGTCGACGTAGAGGTCGGCCCAGGAGGCGACCTCGCCCCACTCGTCGTGGGAGGCGAGGAAGCGGACGTCGTCGGCGCCGCGGCGGCGGGCCGCGCGGCGTTCCACCAGGGTCTCGATCACCTCGTCCGCGGCGTCCGGCAGGAAGCGCCGCTGGCTCTCGAGGAGAGGGCCGCGCAGCGCGGGCAGGTCCACCTCGCGGGCGCCGCCGAGCTCCGGGACCGGGCCGGTGTGGCGCATGACGACGGCGGTGGTGCGGGTGTAGCCGGCCCGGGTGAGGGGGCCGGAGCAGGCCTCGGCGACCGCCGGGTCGGGGATGTACACGCTGCGGTGCGTCAGGTGGGACATGACCTCGTCGACCACGGCGGGCAGGGTCTCGGGGTCGGGCGTGCCGTCCACCAGGACGTGGTTGTTGGCGTAGGACAGGGCGAAGGTGTCGTCGAGCGCGGCGAACCCGCCGGGGAAGTCGATCGTCCGCTCGGCCTGCCGACGGGCGAACGTGGACAGGAAGCCCCGGATCCGGCGCAGTTCGCGGTCGGTGGCGGAGGCGTCCGATGAAGTGGTCATACGGGCAGGCTAGGTGGCCGCCACGGGCGCCCGCACGGGAAAAACGCGGCGGGACGATGCGGTGCCAAGGGGCGCGCTCTACGCGCGTAGGCGTTAGAGTGCGAAAATGACGAGCCAGATCCCCAGCACCCCCTCGGCGGACCAGATCCGCCGCGCCCCGAAGGTCCTTCTGCACGACCACCTCGACGGCGGTCTGCGCCCCGGCACGATCATCGAACTCGCCCGGGCCCAGGGCTACGAGAGCCTCCCCGAGACCGAGCCCGACAAGCTCGGCATCTGGTTCCGCGAGGCCGCCGACTCCGGCTCCCTGGAGCGCTATCTGGAGACCTTCGCGCACACCTGCGCCGTCATGCAGACCCGCGAGGCCCTCGTCCGCGTCGCCGCCGAGTGCGCGGTCGACCTCGCCGAGGACGGCGTCGTCTACGCCGAGGTCCGCTACGCCCCCGAGCAGCACCTGGAGGGCGGTCTCACCCTCGAAGAGGTCGTCGAGGCCGTCAACGAGGGCTTCCGCGAGGGGGAGCGCCAGGCCCGGGCCAACGGGCACCGCATCCGGGTCGGCGCCCTGCTCACCGCGATGCGGCACGCCGCCCGTGCCCTGGAGATCGCCGAACTCGCCAACCGCTACCGCGACTCCGGCGTCGTCGGCTTCGACATCGCGGGCGCCGAGGCCGGCTTCCCGCCCACCCGCCACCTCGACGCCTTCGAGTACCTGAAGCGGGAGAACAACCACTTCACCATCCACGCCGGCGAGGCCTTCGGCCTGCCGTCGATCTGGCAGGCCCTGCAGTGGTGCGGCGCCGACCGGCTCGGGCACGGCGTGCGGATCATCGACGACATCGAGGTCGCCGCCGACGGCTCGGTGACCCTGGGCCGGCTCGCCGCGTACGTCCGGGACAAGCGCATCCCGCTGGAGATGTGCCCCACCTCGAACCTGCAGACCGGTGCGGCGGCCTCGTACCAGGAGCACCCCATCGGGCTGCTCCGCAAGCTGCACTTCCGGACCACCGTCAACACCGACAACCGTCTGATGAGCGGCACCAGCATGAGCCGGGAATTCGAATTCCTGGTCGGGGCTTTCGACTACACGCTCGACGACATGCAGTGGTTCACGGTCAATGCGATGAAATCAGCGTTCATTCCTTTCGATGAACGACTCGCGATGATCAACGACGTGATCAAGCCCGGTTATGCCGAGCTGAAGTCCGAATGGCTGTTCCAGCAGACGGCCACCACCAGCGACTCTTCCCGTCAGGCCGGCTGACCGGAGCCCTCGGAACGGAGTGCGGAGCGGCCGGGCGCACCACGCCCGGCCGCATTTCGGTGTTTGCGGTGCGCAATTTTGCTCGTTAGTTTGCGTAGCCGCTCCGCATTCTCCGCGTTCCCCATGCTCTCCGGGCCTTCCCGTCGCCCGAGACGCACCCGAGATTCCCTGAGGAAGATTTTCTGATGAAGCAGTCTGCCGCCAAGACGCTCGGTGTCGCCGCCCTCGGTGCCGCTTTCGCCGCTGCCGCCGCCGGAACGGCCACCGCCGCCCCGGCCTCGCTGCCGGCCGGCCCCGACGTGCTCGGCCTGGTCACCAGCACCGTGCCGCTGGGCGACGGCCTCACCGAGCTCCCCGACGGCGCGGCCGAGGCCCTCGGCGGCGGCGAGACCGCCCTCGGCAACGGCGTCGAGCAGGGCGTGAACACCCTGCCGGGCGCGGTCGAGCAGGCCCAGAACCTCCCGGGCGAGGTCCAGAAGCAGGCCCGCGACCTCCCGCTCCAGGGCGCCCAGAGCGGCCTCGCCGCCACCCCGCTCGGCGCGGCCGGCGGCCTCCTCGGCGGCCTGCCGGTGGGCTCCGCGCTGGGCGGCCTGCCGCTGTAAGGCCTCCCGCGGACACGCCCGAGGGCGCCCACCCCGTGACCGGGATGGGCGCCCTCGGCGTACCTCGTCGGCTACCAGGCCGTGCTCGGCGACTTCTCCGCCGGCAGCAGCACCCACAGCGCCAGGTAGAGCAGGAACTGCGGGCCGGGCAGCAGGCACGAGGCCAGGAATATCGCGCGCATCGCCCAGGCGGAGATGCCGAAGCGCCGTGCCAGCGCCGCGCACACTCCGCCGATCACGCGTCCGTCACGGGGGCGGGTCAGTGCGGCCATGGTGGGCTCCTTCGGAGTCTCGCGGGGGCCGTCCGTCCGGCTCCCGATCTGTCTCCATCCTGGCCCGGCGCGCCGGACAAAACGTTGGTCTACGGGGCGATCCCGACCCTGGGAATCGTCGGGGTCGCCCCCTGAGAAGACCGCTCCTTCCTCCTCCTGCCGGAGGAGGACCCCTCGGCGGAGCCGCGTCCGGGAGCGGCGGCGGAACCCCGGGCCGAACCCCGACGGGACCCCTGGGACGCGCCCGGACCGGCCCCCGGCGACGCGCCTGGGGCGGGCTTCCGGGAGGCCGTCCCCCGCGGACCGCGGCGCAGGCGCGCCCGGGCGGCCGGGACGACCAGGACGTGCGCCAGCGCCACGCCCAGGGTGTTCAGGAGCACCGAGTCCACGTCCACGACCTGCCCCGGAACGGCCGTCTGCAGCAGCTCGACCGCCAGCGACACCAGTGCCCCGGCCGCCGTCGTACGGGTCAGGGACGCCCACGGCGAGACGGTCAGCCGGCCGTCGGCCATCGGGAGCAGCACCCCGAGCGGGGCCAGGAGCAGCAGTCCGCCGGCGATCCGCCGGGCGGCCTCGGCCGGGCCGAGCGCCAGGTCGCCCCGGAGCCCCGCCAGCGGGGTCAGGTTGGGCGCGGTCATCCAGGCCACGTCGCGCGGCCGGAGCGTCACCCAGGCGACGAGCAGCAGATGGGCGAGGAGAAGGACGAACCCCGCCACGCGTACGACCACGGCGACACTGCCGCCGGAACTGCTCGAACCGCCCGAACCTTGACGCTGCACGCCCCCCAAGACGCGAGCTCCGGCGGAATCGGTTCCGCCGCTCGCCCGAAGGGTTTCGGCCGAGGCCCCCGAGCAGGTCCGCGACCGGTCAGGAGGCCGTGGCCGGCGTCGACGGAACCGCCGACTCCGGGCGCTCCTTCAGCTCCCGGGGGCAGCTGTAGCGGCGCGGCTGGTACGTGCCGGGGCCGCCGAGGACGACCGAGTCGCCGGCCGGGCCGCCCGTGCCGGACGCGCCCGCCGCGCTCTCCGCGAACGTGCAGACGATCTGCGCGAGCGCCGTCGGCGGCAGGTCCTCCGGCTGGCGGCTCAGCCGCAGCGTGCCCGCCGGGTCTCCCTTGTGGCCGGCCGTCACCACGAGCGGGCCCTTCACCGCGGTGGTGAACCCGGCCTCGCGCTCCTCGGCCGAGGGCTCGCTCCACAACTGGGCGAGCAGCGCCGAGGCCGTGCGCAGCGGATCGCCCGAGACCTTCTCCTCCGGCAGCGGCGACCTGCGTTCCACCGCCTCCAGCTGGGCCCCGCACAGCAGGTACACCCGCAGCGGCACTCCCTGGGCCGCGGACAGGTCCGCGCCGCCGGTGACGCTGCACGGCACGCGTGAGGGCGCCGCGCCGGCGTCCACCGGTACCGAGGTCGTCCTGATGCCGCAGCCGGTGACCAGTCCGGCGGCCAGGGTCGCGCCCAGGGCGAGCAGCGCACTTGTACGCCGACGTCTCAACTCTCCTCCACCTCGCCCTGGCTGCTGCGGGTCTGCAGCTCCCGCGCGATCCCCGAGGCGTCCCGGGGCAGTCGCAGCACGAACACCGCGCCGTCCACCTCGCCGTTCTCGTCCGTCGAGTTGGCGGCCGTGATCGAACCGCCGTGGATCAGCGCGTTCTCCATGGCGATCGACAGGCCGAGACCGCTGCCGTCCGACCGCGGCCGGGAGGCGCTCGCCTTGTAGAAGCGGTCGAAGACGTGCGGCAGGACCTCCACGGGGATGCCGGGGCCGTGGTCGCGCACGGCGATCACCAGCTCCTCCGAGGTCTCGCCGGTCTCATCGTCCTCGGTCCGCTCGGTCCGCACCGAGACCCGCACCGGCGAGCCGCCGTGCTTCAGCGCGTTGCCGATCAGATTGGCGAGGACGACGTCGAGGCGGCGGGGGTCGAGCCGGCACACGATGCCGCGTTCGGCGTCCAGGTCCACCGCGTCGAGCCAGGCCCGCGCGTCGATGCACGCGGTGATCTGGTCGGCGATGTCGACGTCGTCGAGGACCAGCCGGGCGGTGCCCGCGTCGAAGCGGGTCACCTCCATCAGGTTCTCCACCAGGTCGTTGAGCCGGCGCGTCTCGCTGACCACCAGGGCCACGGCCGGGGCGATCATCGGGTCGAGCGCGTCCTGCTCGTCCTCCAGGACCTCCGTCACGGCGGTCAGCGCGGTCAGCGGCGTGCGCAGCTCGTGCGACATGTCGGCGACGAAGCGGGCGCTCGCCTCCTCCCGCGCGCTCATGTCCGCGACCTTCTTCTGGAGCGACTCGGCCGCGCTGTTGAACGTCCGGGAGAGGTCGGCAAGTTCGTCGTTGCCGGAGACCCGCAGGCGGGTGTCCAGCTTGCCCTCGCCGAGCTGCCGGGCCGCCTCGCCGAGCCGGTGCACCGGGCGCAGCACGGTGGTCGCCGCGACCTGGGCGAGCAGCACGGAGCCGATCACGGCGAGGCCGGTGGCGATGCCGAGGGACCAGGCCAGCGAGTTGAGGTCGGCCTTCTCCGCCGCGAGCGACTTGAACATGTAGCCGGTCGGGCCGCCGCCGTCGATCTTCGTCCCGCCGACCAGGTACGGCGTCGAACCGCGCTGGGTCCGCTGCCAGAACAGGTGGTACGGGTAGGCGTTGGCCTCCGACACCGGGCGCTTCGTCTCCACGGCCGTCTGCAGCGAACGCGGCACGTCGGCGAGCGTGAACCTGTCAGGATTCGAGGCGCCGACGATCGGCTTGCCCGCGTCGCGCTCGCCGATCAGCAGCACGCTGTAGCCGGCGCTGCCGCTCGCCATCTGCTCAGCGGTGCGCCGCAGCTCGTCCTCGGTGGGCCGCAGGGGCAGGGAGGCCGCCCGGTTCTGCATCTCCTGGCGGAAGTCGTTCAGCGCGCTGTCCTGGGTGCGCTTGAGCACGGCCTCGCGGTTCAGCCAGTACGCGATGCCGGAGGCCGACACGGCCGCGGTGAGCGCGACCAGGGCGAAGACGACGACGAGCCGGAGCCGCAGGCTGGTGAACCGGAGCACCGAGATGATCCCTTTGCTCACGCAGGGACGTCCAGCCGGTAGCCCACACCTCGTACGGTACGGATCAGGGTCGGCGAGGACGGCACGTCCTCCACCTTGGCGCGCAGCCGCTGCACACAGGCGTCGACGAGGCGGGAGTCGCCCAGGTAGTCGTGCTCCCACACGAGCCGCAGCAACTGCTGGCGCGACAGGGCCTGTCCGGGCCGCCGGCTCAGCTCGAGCAGCAGCCGCAGCTCGGTCGGGGTGAGCTGGAGGTCCTCGCCGTTCTTCGTCACGGTCATCGCCGAGCGGTCGATCACCAGCGAGCCGAAGGTGGCCGAATCGGTGGACTCGCGCTCGCCGCGGCGCAGCACGGCGCGGATCCGGGCGTCGAGCACCCGGCCCTGCACCGGCTTGACCACGTAGTCGTCGGCACCCGACTCCAGGCCCACGACCACGTCGATGTCGTCGCTGCGGGCCGTGAGCAGGATGATCGGCAACTGGTCCGTACGCCGGATGCGGCGGCACACCTCGAAACCGTCGATGCCGGGCAGCATCACGTCCAGCACGACCAGGTCGGGCCGCTGTTCCTTCAGCAGCTTCAGACCGTCCTCTCCCGTCGCCGCGGTGGCCACACGGTGGCCCTGACGGGACAGTGAGAGTTCGAGGGCCGTGCGGATGGCGTCGTCGTCCTCGATCAGCAACAGGAAAGGCACGGCCTCATTCTGTCGCATGGGCCGTCCGAGTTCGACCGTCCCGTCGCTCCTCCCTCCCGCCCCCGCCCGGCCCTGGGCCTGTGACACGGCTGTGACAGTCGGCGGACACCGCCATGAAGTCGGCCGGGCAGGCTTTTCGACATCAAGGACGTACGGACTCCAACCGACGGGGGGCGCGAGATGAACGCACTGCACAGCACCACCTCAAGCGCAGTTGTCACGCGCCTCCACGACGTCACGCGGAGCACCGAGAAGTCCGGGGCCGTGAGCGGGCGGGGGTGCGTTCGCGGCGTCGGGCGTCAGCACAAGGCGCCGTACATGGTCGCCGTCGCTGACGGGGCAGCGGCGTACGGGGAGGTCACGGGGGAGCGTTCCTGCTCGGAGGCCGAGTTCACGGCCTACGTCCAGGAGCGCCGGGCCTCCCTGTACGCCACCGCCTACCACCTGACCGGTGACCGCTTCGAGGCCGAGGACCTGCTCCAGAGCGCGCTGTTCTCCACGTACCGCGCCTGGGACCGGATCAGCGACAAGGCCGCGGTCGGCGGCTACCTGCGCCGCACGATGACGAACCTGCACATCAGCGCCTGGCGGCGGCGCAAGCTCAACGAGTACCCGACCGAGGAGCTCCCGGAGACGGTGGGCGAGACGGACGCGATGCGCGGCACCGAACTGCGCGCGGTCCTCTGGCAGGCGCTGGCCCGTCTGCCCGAGCTCCAGCGCACGATGCTGGTCCTGCGCTACTACGAGGGCCGGACCGACCCGGAGATCGCGGAGATCCTGGACATCAGTGTCGGCACGGTGAAGTCGAGCATCTGGCGCTCGCTGCGGCGACTGCGCGAGGACGAGGTGCTGAGCTTCGGCCGTGACGAGGAGGAGTCCTTCGGCGAGCTGGTGGCCTGAAGGCGAGGGGGGAAACGCGGGGTCCACGGGGGAATCGCGGACCCTACGGGGGAATCGACGGGGGGACCGTACGGGGGTACGGGTACGGGGGAAAACGGCGAGGGCCGGGCAGGATCGGGGGATCCTGTCCGGCCCTCGGCGCGTTCGGGTTCGGCGGTCGGCGGTCGGCGCCGCCGGTCGCTGAGCGGTGGCGTCAGCGGGTCGCCGGGGTGCGGCGGCGGCCGGCCGCCGCGGCGGCCAGGCGACCCAGGGCCTCGTCCTTGGCACAGGGGTGCGCGCCGAGCGCGGTCTGGCGGGCGACGATGGAGCGTTCGGCGCGCATCAGGCGCCAGCCGCGGCGCAGCAGGAACGGAACCGACTTGCGGCCCTCCTTGAGGTCGCGCAGCAGCCGGCGGCGGAAGGTCGTCGAAGGGCGGCCGCGCAGGCACAGCGCGTCGGCGAGGACGCCGAGCTCGCGGCAGCGCTCCACGATGTCCGCGGCGAAGATCCCCTCCGCCACGAACAGCGGGGTCCGCTCGATGTCGAGGGTCTCGCGGTCCACCCGGGCGCTGGTGGCGAGGTCGTAGACGGGCACATGGGTCCGTCCCGTACGGCACAGCTCGGTGATGGCCGCCACGGCGGCGTCCGCGTCCCAGGAGAGCGGGGAGTCCCAGTCGATGTCCGAACTGCCCATGACGGTGGGCAGGGAGGGGTCGTCGCCCTCCTTGTAGAAGTCGTCGAGGCGCAGGACCGGCAGTCCGGTGCGGGCGGCGAGGGACGACTTGCCGGAGCCGGAGGGGCCCGCGAGCAGGACGACCCGGGTCGGGATCGGTTGGGAACTCACGGGACACCAGTGTGAACCATTACCCCGAAAAGGGGACCACCGAGGTGACCCGTTGGTATCGAGCATCACACCTCCGCTACCGTCTGTGGCCGCTCTGTCACCCCACGAAGCCGTTGGAAGGATCTCCATGGCGCGTCACGCACAGTCCCGGACCCCCGGTCGCAGCGCTCTGCTGAAGGCCGGACTCACCGTCACGGCGGCCGGTGCCGCCCTGCTCGGCGCGGGCGCCGCGGCCCAGGCCGTCGAGGGGGTCGGCGTGCCGCTGCCGGCCGACTCGCTGACCCAGGTGGACGGCGCGGCCGCCCTGGAGGGCGTCGGTCACGGTGTGGCGCCGCTGACGCAGCTCCAGATCGACCCGCTGGCCAACACGGGCGTGGACCCGCTCGACAACGGACTCGGCACGCAGGTCGCCGACTTCAAGCCGGTGGGCACGAACATGGCGACCGACCTCGTCACCAGGGGCGGCGCGCTCGCTGACCTGCCGGTGGCCGGTCCGCTCACGCAGGGGCTGCTGCCCTAGGGACGCGCGGCGGAGGCCCCGACCGACGCGGTCGGGGCCTCCGGCACGTGTGCGACTAGTACGAGGAGCCGCTCGCGCCCAGCGAACCCGTGGGGTGCCAGACGGTCTTCGTCTCCAGGAACGCGGTCATGCGGTCCGTGCCCGGGGGCTCGGTGAAGTCCTCGGTGCGGGGGCGCAGGACGCGCTTCAGGTTGTCCGCCGCGGCGATCTCCAGTTCACGGGCCAGGTCGGCGTCCGCGCCCGTCAGGTCGATCGCGTTGACGTCGAGGTGGGCCGCCAGGTGCGGGCCCATCTCGGCGGCCTTGCCGGACAGGATGTTGACCACGCCGCCGGGCAGGTCGGAGGTGGCGAGCACCTCGCCGAGCGAGAGGGCCGGGAGCGGGGACTTCTCGCTCGCGATGACGACGGCGGTGTTGCCCGTCGCGATGACCGGGGCGATCACCGAGACCAGACCCAGGAAGGACGACTCCTGCGGGGCCACGACCGTGACGACGCCGGTCGGCTCCGGGGTCGACAGGTTGAAGTACGGACCGGCGACCGGGTTGGCCCCGCCGACGACCTGGGCGATCTTGTCGGTCCAGCCGGCGTACCAGACCCAGCGGTCGATCGCCGCGTCCACGACCGCCGCCGCCTTCGACTTCGACAGGCCCTCGGCCTCGGCGACCTCGTGGACGAACTGACCCCGGCGGCCCTCCAGCATCTCGGCGACGCGGTAGAGGATCTGGCCGCGGTTGTACGCCGTCGCGCCGGCCCAGCCGCCGAAGGCCTTGCGCGCCGCGACGACCGCGTCACGCGCGTCCTTGCGGGAGGACAGCGGGGCGTTGGCCAGCCACTTGCCGTTGGAGTCCGTCACCTCGTACACCCGGCCGCTCTCGGAACGCGGGAACTTCCCGCCCACGTACAGCTTGTAGGTCTTGAAGACGCTCAGCCGCGCCGACGACTCAGACATCGAGGTAGGCCTCCAGACCGTGACGGCCGCCCTCGCGGCCGAAGCCCGACTCCTTGTAGCCGCCGAACGGCGAGGTCGGGTCGAACTTGTTGAACGTGTTGGCCCACACGACGCCGGCGCGGAGCTTGTTGGCCACCGCGAGGATGCGGGAGCCCTTCTCCGTCCAGATGCCCGCCGACAGGCCGTACTGGCTGTTGTTGGCCTTGGCGACGGCCTCGTCCGGCGTACGGAAGGTCAGCACCGACAGGACCGGGCCGAAGATCTCGTCGCGGGCGACGGTGTGCGCCTGGGTGACGTTCGTGAAGAGCGTCGGGGCGAACCAGTAGCCGGCCGTCGGGATCTCGCAGGCGGCCGACCAGCGCTCGGCGCCCTCGGCCTCGCCCTGCTCGACGAGCGTGGTGATCCGGGCCAGCTGCTCCTCGGAGTTGATGGCGCCGATGTCGGTGTTCTTGTCGAGCGGGTCGCCCAGGCGCAGGGTGCTCAGGCGGCGCTTGAGCGAGTCGAGCAGCTCGTCGTGGACCGACTCCTGCACCAGAAGGCGGGAGCCCGCGCAGCAGACCTGGCCCTGGTTGAAGAAGATGCCGTTGACGATGCCCTCGACGGCCTGGTCGATCGGCGCGTCGTCGAAGACGATGTTGGCGCCCTTGCCGCCCAGCTCCAGGGTGAGCTTCTTGTCCGTGCCGGCCACGGTCCTGGCGATGGCGCGGCCGACCGCGGTCGAACCGGTGAAGGCCACCTTGTCGACGTCCGGGTGCCCGACGAGGGCCGCGCCCGTGTCGCCGTAGCCGGGGAGGATGTTGACGACGCCCCGGGGCAGGCCCGCCTGGCGGCAGATGTCCGCGAAGAACAGGGCGGAGAGCGGGGTGGTCTCGGCCGGCTTCAGGACGACCGTGTTGCCGGTCGCCAGCGCCGGGGCGATCTTCCACGCCAGCATCAGGAGCGGGAAGTTCCAGGGGATGACCTGGCCGGCCACGCCCAGCGGGCGCGGGTTCGCGCCGTAGCCCGCGTGGTCGAGCTTGTCGGCCCAGCCCGCGTAGTAGAAGAAGTGGGCGGCGACCAGCGGGAGGTCCGCGTCGCGGGTCTCCTTGATCGGCTTGCCGTTGTCCAGGGTCTCCAGGACGGCCAGCTCGCGGCTGCGCTCCTGGATGATCCGGGCGATCCGGAACAGGTACTTGGCGCGCTCGGAGCCGGGCAGCGCCGACCACTTCTCGAAGGCCTTCCGGGCCGCCTTCACCGCGCGGTCCACGTCCTCGGCGCCCGCCTGGGCGACCTCGGAGAGGACCTCCTCGGTGGACGGGGAGACCGTCTTGAAGACCTTGCCGTCGGCCGCTTCGACGAACTCGCCGTCGATGAACAGGCCGTAGGAGGGCGCGATGTCGACGACGGACCGGGACTCGGGCGCCGGTGCGTACTCGAATGCAGATGCCATGTTGATCAGTCCACCGTCACGTAATCGGGGCCGGAGTAGTGGCCGGTCGCCAGCTTCTGACGCTGCATCAGCAGGTCGTTGAGCAGGCTGGAGGCACCGAAGCGGAACCAGTGGTTGTCCAGCCAGTCCTCGCCGACGGTCTCGTTGACCAGGACCAGGAACTTGATGGCTTCCTTCGTGTTGCGGATGCCGCCGGCCGGCTTCACGCCGATCTGCACGCCGGTCTGGGCGCGGAAGTCGCGCACGGCCTCCAGCATCAGGAGCGTGTTGGCGGGGGTGGCGTTGACCGCGACCTTGCCGGTCGAGGTCTTGATGAAGTCCGCGCCGGCCATCATGCCGAGCCAGGAGGCGCGGCGGATGTTGTCGTACGTGGACAGCTCGCCCGTCTCGAAGATCACCTTCAGGCGGGCGCGGTCGCCGCACTCGGCCTTGATGGCGGCGATCTGCTCGAACACCTCCAGGTAGCGGCCGGCGAGGAAGGCGCCACGGTCGATGACCATGTCGATCTCGTCGGCGCCGGCGGCGATGGCGTCGGCCGTGTCGGCGATCTTCACCGGCAGGGCGGCGCGCCCGGCAGGGAAGGCGGTGGAGACCGAGGCGACCTTGACGCCGGAGCCCTTCAGGGCGGCCTTGGCGGTGGCCACCATGTCGGGGTAGACGCAGACGGCGGCGGTCGTCGGGGTCGTGCGGTCGGTGGGATCGGGATTGACGGCCTTGGCGGCGAGCGCCCGGACCTTGCCCGGGGTGTCCGCGCCTTCGAGCGTCGTCAGGTCGATCATGGAGATGGCCAGGTCGATGGCGTAGGCCTTGGCCGTGGTCTTGATCGATCGCGTACCGAGGGACGCGGCGCGCGCCTCCAGGCCGACGGCGTCGACGCCGGGCAGCCCGTGGAGGAAGCGGCGCAGCGTGCTGTCGGACGCGGTCACGTCGGCGAAAGCAGTTGCTGCGGTTGCAGTGGTGGGCATGGTCACCAGTCGAGCATATCTACGCGCGTAGCGGCGTGTACAGGGGGACGCTCGTCCGTGCGTGCGAAAGCGCAGGTGAGTGCGGGGGAGCGAGGGGGCGGGTGAGTCCTGTCACACGCCCGTGACATGGAGCGGACAAGTCCCGTACGCAAGATCAATAACGTTTCTTCTGCAGCCAGCCAGAACTCACCGGCCTCCACCGAACGAGATGTCAGCGGCATGCGGCTCTCTCATCCACCACCTGACTGTCTCAGGAGTCGTTATGCGCACCGCCCTTCGCACCGCCGTCGCCGCCGCCCTCCTCACGGGCCTCGCGATCACCCCGGTCGTCGCCGGAACCGCCTTCGCGGCGGACGGCCCGGCCGCCACCGCGGAGAACAGCGGCACCCTCGTTCGGACCGAGACCCTCCCCAACGGCACCGTCGCCAAGATCTACAAGCTCGGCCCGACCTGGTACCGCGCCGAGAGCTTCAAGGGCGGCCAGTCGATCGGCACCATCGAGGCGGCCGGCCGTCCCGCGGCCGGCAACGACAACGGCAACTTCTTCGTCCTCTTCGAGGACGGCCGCACGCTCGCGTGGCAGGGCAACTTCACCACGCCCGCCCCCCTCGGCCTGTACCGGCTGGCCGACGGCACCGTCGTGGAGCTCGGCAAGAACCCGAAGGACGGCCGTTTCGGCCTCCAGCTGATCGACAAGAACGGCAAGGGCGGCGGCTTCACCTACGCCTACCACCCGGTGCGCTCGGTGTGGACCTACGGCAAGGCCGTGGTGGTCCTGGAGTTCGACGGCGGCCTCGCCGACTACGTCCCCGGCGCCGCCAAGCAGGGCAAGCCCGAGTACCTCGGCAAGGCCACCGGCAGCCCCAAGCCGACCCCCTCCCCGGCCAAGCCCTCGAAGCCCGCGCCCACCCCGCCGCCGGCCGAGATCATCAGCGGCCCCACCGCCACCGGCCCGTGCACCGTCACCGAGGTCATCGCCTCGTCCTACGGCAACGGCTGGACCGTCACCCTCACCAACGACCTGAAGAAGGGCCCCAAGGCCGTCCTCAAGGACGAGCACGGCAAGGTCCTGGACACGGTCGACCGCGCCCACCCCGGCCCGACCGGTCAGGGCTCGAAGATCGTGGGCGCCGACACCCGCACCCCGCGCTTCGGGCAGCACACCAACGGCGGCGACACCGCGCCGTACCGCTGGAACGACTTCCCGAAGCTCCCGAAGGACTGCGGCAAGGCCACCGCCACGCCCGCCCCCGCCACCAGCGCCCCGCAGACCGGCACCCAGGGCGGCCAGACCACCGTCGTCCCCAAGGGCGGGGTCGCCGCCGGCGCGGAGCTCGGCACCGTCGAGCAGGGCAACGACACCGCGCTGCTCGCCTCCTCCGCGGGTGCCGCCGCGCTCGTCGGCGCCGGCGTCGGCCTCACCGTCCTGCGTCGCCGCGCCACCACCCGCGGCTGACCGCCGGCAGCACTCCCTCGCGGCACACCCCTCACAGCGCCGCACACCCCTCGGCGGGCCGCCCTCCTCCTCAGGCGGCCCGCCGCACCTCTTTTCCGGAGCACGACCATGACCCGCCCCCGCCCCTTCCTCCTCGCCCTGGCCGGCGCCACCGCCGCCCTCGCGCTCTCCGGCTGCGCCGGGACCGCCGGCCCCGCCGCCTCGCCCGCGCGGTCGGCCGTTCCCGCCCCGCGCGTCACGACGACCGCCGCGCCCGCCCCGGCCGAACAGCTCGCGACCAAGCCGCTGGCGCGCTCCGAACCCGTACGCGTGCGGGTCCCCGCCGCCGGCGTCGACACCGGGCCGATCCTGAGGCTCGGCCTCGAACAGGACGGCAGCGTCCAGGTGCCGTCCGTCGCCCAGGCGGACCGCATCGGCTGGTACGACAAGGGCGTCACGCCCGGCGAGACGGGCCCCGCGATCCTCATCGGTCACTACGACACCGCCGACGGCCCCGCCGTCCTGCGCGACATCGGCCGCCTCCACGTCGGCGACCGGATCACCGTCACCCGCGCCGACGGCACGGACGCGGTGTTCCGCGTGCGCGAGCTGGAGCAGGTCGACAAGAAGGCCTTCCCGACGGACGAGGTCTACGGCGACACCACCCGCCCCGAACTCCGCCTGATCACGTGCGGCGGCGAACTGGTCGACGGGCACCGCCCGGACAACATCGTGGTGTACGCGGACCTGGTGACGCCCTCGACGGCGTGAGCCGGGGCGCGGGGGCGGGGCCGGATGTGCGGGCGGGGCCGAGCCGCGGGGGCGCGTCGGTGGGGCGCGTCGTTGGGGGCGCGTCGGTGCGGCGGCTCGGTGGAGCGGGCCGGTGGGCCGGGGGCCGCGGTCCCCGTCGAGCCCCCTACGTCCTCCTCGCGCGGCTGAGGCAGAATCGGGCGCATGACGACCCCCGAGCCGCCCGCCGCACAGCCCTCCGAGCCCGCCGAGCAGGACCGTGTCTTCCGGTCGCCCCTCGGCATCGCGGGCGGGGTCTTCCTGATCGTTCTCGCCGTGGTGTTCGGAGGCGACTCGATCATCCGCGGCGAGGGCCGCACGCCATGGCTGGCGCTCGCCACGATGATCTTCGTGATCCCGCTGATCGTGGCCTTCACCATCCGGCCCGCCGTCTACGCCAACAACCGGCGGCTGCGCATCCGCAACCCCTTCCGCACCATCTGGCTGCCCTGGGGCACGGTCGCCGACGTCCGGGCGAGCTACTCCAGCGAGGCCTTCACGCACGCCGGCGGCAGGTACCAGCTGTGGGCCGTCCCCGTCTCCCTGCGCCAGCGCAAGCGCGCCGCCCGGCGCGCCGCCACCGCCTCGCAGGACGACCCGCACGGGCGCACCTCCTCGACCGCCGACGTCCGGGACAGCAAGGCCCGTACCGCCCCCGCCGACCAGACGGTGGCCGACATCCGCGAGCTCGCCGAACGGTTCGCCGACAGCCCGGAGGCCCAGGGCGAACAGCGGATCCGCTGGGCGTACGAGATCATCGCCCCGGCCGTCGCGGGGCTCGTGCTGCTCGTCATCCTCTCCGCGACCGGCTGAGCAGACCCCGACGGCACGGGCGGCGGCGACCGCAACGGCCCGGCGAGCCCGGGGCACCGCCCCATGGCAGCCCGGCGCGCCGTCTCACGGCGGGCCGGGCCACACCAGCAGCATGTAGCCGCCCAGCCACGCCGAGGACAGGGCCGCGCCGCCCAGCACCACGGCCGCGGCCGCGACGCGGGCGCGGGACACCGCCAGGGCCACCGGGAGCAGGAGCGGGAAGCCGGGGACGAGGAAGCGGGCGCGCGGGAAGTAGACGCCGTCGCTGCCCAGCACGACCAGCAGCAGCACCCCGGTGAAGACGAGCAGCGGCAGCGGCTGGCGGTCCGCCACGCAGAGCACGTAGAGGGCCGCGGAGAGGACCAGGACGGCGGAGACCGCCACCAGGAAGAGTTGCGGGTGGCGGGAGTAGACCAGCAGCTCGCGCAGGACGCGAAGGGTGCCGGCGCCGCCGTCCCACTCGTTGCGCCAGGTCCGCTGGACCGCGAAGTAGCCGTCCCAGCGGCCGAGCCGTAGCCCCACCCAGCCCACGAAGCCCAGCCAGCCCAGCGGGGCCGTGAGGGCGGCCGCGAGGGCGTGCCGGTCGCCGCGCCGGGCGGCCAGGGCCGCCGTCACCGACACGGCCGCCGCCACCGCGATCCCCGTGGGGCGGGTGAGCCCGGCCGCCACGGCGAGGCCCGCGGCCCAGTCCCAGCGGCCGCTCAGGACGGCGTACAGCGCGCCCGCCGCGAGCGCCGTGAACAGCGACTCGGTGTAGCCCATCCACTGCACCACGGCGGCCGGCGACGCGCCCCAGAGGACCGCGAGGGCCGTGCCCGCACGGTGCCCGTGCAGCCGCTCGCCCACGGCGAAGATCCCCAGGGCGGCGAGCAGGGAGCAGACCCCGGCGAGGGCCAGCGCGACGGAGGCGCGGGAGCCGGGCGTGACGGCGGCGAAGGCCTTGATCAGGGCCGGGTAGAGCGGGAAGAAGGCCAGGTTGTTGTGGTTGGTGCGGGTGCCGAGCTCGTGGTCGTAGCCGTGGTCGGCGATCCCCAGGTACCAGCCCGAGTCCCACGACGTGGCGATCGTGGGCCACACCCCGTAGCCCTTGAGGTGCGCCCAGCGGCCCAGGACGAGAAGTCCGAGGAGCCGGACGGCCAGATAGCCGGCGAGGGCGGGGGCGGCCCGCCGGAGCAGCCGGGGTTGCGGGCGGGGAGCCGACCTGCGCGCGGCGGGCACGGAGGGACGCGGCGTCAGCACCGGGGGCACGGGGGACACCGGGTCACCCTGGCCCGGTGCACGCGGAGGCGGGGGCGGCGTTAGGACGTCTGCCGTATCGAATTCACTCGGACGGGACGGCCGGAGGGCCGTACGGAATCGTTTCCGTACGGCCCTCCGTGCGTCGGTGCGTCCGTGCGTCGGTGTGCCGGCCTTCCGTGCGTCGGTGTGCCGGTGTGCCCGGGTGCCGGCGCGTCGGTGATCCCGCGCGGGATCAGAGGCCGGCGGCCTCGGCGAGGTCCTTCTTGATCGCGTTGAGGACCTGGGTGCCCGTCGCGCGGGCCGTCGCCAGCTCGCTCGCGTCGGCGACCGGGACCACGACCTCCAGGTAGCACTTGAGCTTGGGCTCGGTGCCGCTCGGGCGGACGATCACCCGGGCCTTGTAGTCGCCCTCCAGGTGGTAGCGCAGACCGTCGGTCGGCGGCAGCGACTCGGTGCCCTTCGTCAGGTCCTCCGCCGAGACGACGGTGAGACCGGCGAGCTTGACCGGCGGCCGGTCGCGCAGCGCGGCCATCGCGTTGGCGATGATGCTCAGGTCGTCGACGCGCACCGACAGCTGGTCGGTGGCGTGCAGGCCGTGCGCGACCGCCAGGTCGTCCAGCAGGTCGGTCAGCGTGCGGTCGCGCTCCTTCAGCTCCGAGGCCAGCTCGGCGACGAGCAGCGCCGCCGTGATGCCGTCCTTGTCGCGGACGCCCTCGGGGTCGACGCAGTAGCCCAGCGCCTCCTCGTAGCCGTAGCGCAGGCCCTCGACACGGGCGATCCACTTGAAGCCGGTGAGGGTCTCCTCGTAGCCGACTCCGGCCGCCTCGGCGATGCGGCCGAGCAGCGAGGACGACACGATCGACTCGGCGAACACGCCCCGGGCGCCCTTGTGCACCAGGTGCTCGGCGAGCAGCGCGCCCACCTCGTCACCGCGGAGCATGCGCCAGCCGCCGTCCACGGAGGCGTCCGGGACGGCGACGGCGCAGCGGTCGGCGTCCGGGTCGTTGGCGATCACGATGTCGGGGTCCACGGCGCGGGCCGCCTCGAAGGCGAGGTCCATGGCGCCGGGCTCCTCCGGGTTGGGGAACGCGACGGTCGGGAACGCCGGGTCGGGGTCCGCCTGTTCGGCGACGAGCGCCGGGGCGGGGAAGCCGTGCCGGGCGAAGGCGGCCGTGAGGACCTCCTTGCCGACGCCGTGCATAGCCGTGTAGACGGTCCGCACGGTGCGGGGGGAGCCGGGGGAGAGGACGGCGTCGGTACGGGCCAGGTAGGCCTCCAGGACCTCGTCGCCGAGCACCTCCCAGCCGCTCTCCGGGCGGGGCACGTCGGCGAGCGCGCGCACGGCGGCGATCTCGGCGGCGATCTCGGCGTCGGCGGGCGGGACGATCTGCGAGCCGTCGCCCAGGTAGACCTTGTAGCCGTTGTCGCGGGGCGGGTTGTGACTCGCGGTCACCTCGACACCGGCGACGGCACCCAGATGCCTTATCGCGTACGCCAGTACGGGCGTGGGCAGCGGGCGGGGCAGCAGCGCGGCGCGCAGGCCGGCACCGACCATCACGGCGGCGGTGTCACGGGCGAAGTCGGCGGACTTGTAACGGGCGTCGTAGCCGATGACGACGAGGCCGTCGGTGCTGCCCTTGGCCCTGAGGTACGCGGCGAGGCCGGCGGCGGCCCGGATGACCACGGCGCGGTTCATGCGCATGGGGCCGGCCCCCAGCTCGCCGCGGAGCCCGGCGGTGCCGAACTGCAGCGTGCCGGCGAAACGGGCGGCGAGCTCGTCGTCGGCGCCGCGGTCGAGGAGCGCGCCGAGCTCCTCACGGGTCTCCGGATCGGGATCCTCGGCGAGCCACGCCTGGGCCCGGGCGAGGAGGTCGTCCTGCGTCACGGTGGTGTGCCTTTCGGAGTGTGTGCGGTCGGAGCGGAAGCGTGCGGGCGTTTCGAGCGAGGTCTCTTGTCTTCCCCACCCCGCCCCTTCCCGTAACCGGGGGCTCCACCCCCGGACCCCCGGGAACGGGGCGGTGCGGACCGGGGCGTGCGTCCCGGTCCCTGGGGCCACGGACGGACCCTGCGGGGTCCGGCGCGGGTGGGACGTACGTCCCGCTCCCCCGGAGGAGTCGGACGGACCCCTGCGGGGTCCGGGGGTGGTGTGGGCGGGGGCTCGTCCCCGGCCCGAGGGGCTGGGGACGGACCCGTACGGGGTGGGGCAGGGCGTTCGTCCCAACCCCAGGGCCGGGGAACGGGCCCGGACAGGTCCGGGGTCGCGCCCCGCCTCCCCCGTGCCGGACCGGAGTTCGGGTCGGGAGCCTGGCCGGTGCCCCGGTGGAGGCCGGACCCCGAGGCGGGGTGGCCTCCACCCCGGCCCGGGGGCGGGGGCTCTTCGCCCCTGGTTCCCCGCCGGCTGGACTTCGTCCACGAGCTGGGGCCCTGGCTTTCGCCCGGGCCTGTGCCCCGGCTTTCCCCGAACCGGGCCCCTAAGGTCCGTCCCGGCCCGGGGAGTTCCGGCCTCGGGCTCCCGCCCCCGCCGGCCCCGTGGGCTTGCCCCGCCCCGCCCCGCGTGGACTGGCGACTCTGCGGCTGCACGGGCCGTGCCCGGCCCCGCAGGGTGCGGGATGGGCACGGCGCTTGTGTGGAGGCGCCGGTCTTCGGGGGCCGGGGCTTGGCGCCGGTTTCCGGGAGGGCGGGGTGGGGGGGAGAGAGACGGGTCGCGGGGGTGGGTCAGATGCGGTCGAGGACCCGGGTCAGGAGCTCACCCATGCGCGCCGCCGAGTCGCGGCCCGCCTGGAGGACCTCCTCGTGGTTCAGGGGCTCGCCGGAGAGGCCCGCCGCGAGGTTGGTCACCAGGGAGATGCCCAGGACCTCCGCGCCGGCCTCACGCGCCGCGATGGCCTCCAGGACGGTGGACATGCCGACCAGGTCGCCGCCCATGACGCGGACCATGTTGATCTCGGCCGGGGTCTCGTAGTGCGGGCCGGGGAACTGGACGTACACGCCCTCCTCCAGCGTCTCGTCGACCTCCTTGCACAGCGCGCGCAGCCGCGGCGAGTACAGGTCGGTGAGGTCGACGAAGTTCGCGCCGACGATCGGCGACGCGGCCGTCAGGTTGATGTGGTCGCTGATCAGGACCGGCTGGCCGGGGCGCATGCCCTCGCGCAGGCCGCCACAGCCGTTGGTCAGGACGATCGTCTTGCAGCCCGCGGCGACGGCGGTGCGGACACCGTGCGCGACGGCGGCGACGCCACGGCCCTCGTAGTAGTGGGTGCGGCCGAGGAAGACCAGGGCGCGCTTCTCGCCGATCTTGTACGAGCGGATCTTGCCGCCGTGGCCCTCGACGGCCGGCGGCGGGAAGCCGGGCAGTTCGGTGACCGGGAACTCGGCCTCGGGCGCGCCGAGCGCGTCGACGGCCGGCGCCCAGCCGGAGCCCATGACCAGGGCGACGTCGTGGTTCTCGACGCCGGTCAGCTCGCGAAGGCGTGCGGCGGCGGCCTCGGCGGCCTCGTACGGGGTGGCAGTAGCGTTCACTGACTCTCTCGCCTCGGGGAGGGGGGTCCGAGGGGAGCCCCGGACGGATTTGATACGCCCAGAAGCGTAGCCCGAGAATCCCTACGCGCGTAGATGACGTTGCGGACGGAGCTGCGATCGTTGTCTTGTCGTTTCCGACGAAGAGATCCCGGCCGCCGCCCGCACGGCCCTCAGCAGGGGCGCTTGCGCAGCTCCATCACGTAGTCGTGCGGCGCGCCCGCCGACTCGGCCGCGTCGGCGACCTCGCCCAGGTAGCGGGCGGAGGGCAGGCCGCCCTCGTACGCGTTGAGCACGTACACCCAGGCCGGCTCCTCGCCGTCCAGCGTGTGCACCCGGACCCGCATGCGGCGGTAGATGTCGAGACCGACGCCCTCCCAGCGGTCCATCGAGTCCTCGTCCATCGGCGCGATGTCGTACAGCGCGACGAACACCTGGGACCGCGGCGCCTCCACGATGGTGGCCAGCGCTCCCTCCCAGCCCATCTGCTCCCCGCCGAAGGTCAGCCGCCAGCCGTTGAGCCAGCCGGTGCCGCGCAACGGGGAGTGCGGTGCGCGGCGGGACATGAGCCGCGCGTCGAGGTTGCCGGCGTACGCGGCGTAGAGCGACATGGGGTCGAGGGTACGGGAGGGCGCGGGGTGGGTGGCGAAGTCCTGGGGCGGGAAGCCGACCGGCCCGATCCGCGCGGGTCCGGACGGCCCTCCGCGGCCCCCCGAGGGGCCTCGGGGGGCCGTCGGGGCCAGGTGGGCTTCCCCGCGCCCGGGCCCGCCGGAGTGTGGGGGCAGGGGCCGCCCTCTCCCGGCCCCGCCGGTACGCGGAGGGCAGGCCCGTCCGGCCCGGCCGGTGCGAGGGGGAGCCTCCTTCAGGCTCCGCCGGTGGGAGGAGGGGAGCCCCCTTCCGGCCCTGCCGGTGGCGAAGCGGGCAGCCCCCATTCCGGCCCCCCGGTGCGGGAGGGCAGCCCCTCCCGGCCCCGCCGGTGCGTGGAGGGCAGCCCCCTCCAGCCCCCGCCCGGTGGCAAGCGGGCAGGCCCTGCCGCCACCGCCGAGGCGCGGCGGGCAGGCCCTCCCGCCACCGCCGATACGCGGCGGGCAGGCCCTCGGCCGGTGGGCTTCGCGGTCCGCGGTGCGACACCCGCACACGCCATTCCGCCCCCGCCGCGTGCCACGCCCCCGCGTGCGGGAGAATGGAGCACGCACTTGAAGCGTGCGGGACAATGGCGTACGCACTGCAGCCCAGCGGGGGGACCTCCCCGGCAGAACGAGAGCGCGAGGCGTAGATCCCAGTGACCCGGATCGTGATCATCGGCGGCGGACCCGGCGGATACGAGGCGGCCCTGGTGGGCGCCCAACTCGGCGCGGAGGTGACCGTCGTCGACTGCGACGGCCTCGGCGGCGCCTCCGTCCTGACCGACTGCGTCCCCTCCAAGACCCTGATCGCCACCGCCGAGGTGATGACCACCTTCGACTCCTCCTACGAGGAGCTGGGCATCATCGTCGCGGACGACACCCCGCACATCGAGCAGGCGGCCCGCGTCGTCGGCGTGGACCTGGGCAAGGTCAACCGCCGTGTGAAGCGGCTCGCGCTCGCCCAGTCGCACGACATCACCGCCTCCGTCACCCGGGCCGGCGCCCGCGTCCTGCGCGGCCGCGGCCGGCTCGACGGCCGGCAGGCGATGGACGGCTCCCGTCAGGTGATCGTCACCGCCGCCGACGGCAGCGAGGAGACGCTCACCGCGGACGCCGTGCTGATCGCCACCGGCGGTCACCCGCGCGAGCTGCCGGACGCCAAGCCGGACGGCGAGCGGATCCTCAACTGGACCCAGGTCTACGACCTCAAGGAGCTCCCCGAGGAGCTCATCGTGGTCGGTTCCGGCGTCACCGGCGCCGAGTTCGCCGGTGCCTACCAGGCGCTCGGATCCCGGGTCACCCTCGTGTCCAGCCGCGACCGCGTGCTGCCCGGCGAGGACCCGGACGCCGCCGCCGTCCTGGAGGACGTCTTCCGGCGGCGCGGCATGAACGTCATGGCCCGCTCCCGCGCCGAGTCCGCCAAGCGGGTCGGCGACCGCGTCGAGGTCACCCTCTCCGACGGCCGGGTCATCTCCGGCACCCACTGCCTCATGGCCGTCGGCGCCATCCCGAACACGGCCGGGATGGGCCTGGAGGAGGCCGGCGTCCGGCTGAAGGACTCCGGACACATCTGGACCGACAAGGTCTCCCGTACCTCCGCCCCCGGCGTCTACGCCGCCGGTGACGTCACCGGCGTCTTCGCGCTCGCCTCGGTGGCCGCCATGCAGGGCCGGATCGCGATGTACCACTTCCTGGGCGACGCCGTGGCGCCGCTCAACCTGAAGACCGTGTCCTCGAACGTCTTCACCGACCCCGAGATCGCCACCGTCGGCTACACGCAGGCCGACGTCGACGCCGGCAAGATCGACGCCCGCGTCGTCAAGCTGCCGCTGCTCCGTAACCCGCGCGCCAAGATGCAGGGCATCCGGGACGGCTTCGTCAAGATCTTCTGCCGCCCCGGCACCGGCATCGTCGTCGGCGGCTGTGTCGTCGCCCCGCGTGCGAGCGAGCTGATCCATCCGATCTCGATCGCGGTCGACAACAATCTGACGGTCGAACAGATCGCAAACGCTTTCACCGTGTACCCCTCCCTGTCGGGCTCGATCGCGGAAGTGGCACGGCAGTTGCACACCCGAAAGACCGCCGCCGAGGCCTGAGCACCGCGGCTGTCACCGACCGGTCGCCGCCCCGGCCTGCGGGAACGGTTCACCGAGTCGGACAACCCCCGGCAAGCCGGGGCATAGAACGATCAACGGCGGGGCCCCTATATCACTTGGGGGCCCCGCCTGTGCGCATCTTCTGCAATTCGGCGCATACTGCTGAAAAGTATCGGCCAGTCACGTTACTGTCAGTTTCGTGTTCGCTGCAGAACGTCGCCAGTTGATCCTCGAAATGGTGCGCGCCAATGGAGCCGTGTCGCTCCGCGAGCTCGCCCGCGTCGTCCAGACCTCAGAAGTGACCGTACGGCGAGACGTGCGGGCGCTGGAGGCAGAAGGACTCCTCGACCGCCGGCACGGCGGTGCGGTACTGCCGGGCGGATTCACGCGAGAGTCCGGCTTCCCGCAGAAATCCCATCTCGCGACCGCCGAGAAGACGGCCATCGCCGACGTCGCCGCCGGCCTCGTCGAAGAGGGCGAGGCCATCGTCGTCGGCGCGGGCACGACCACGCAGGAGCTGGCCCGCCGACTCGCCCGGGTGCCCGGGCTCACGGTCGTCACCAACTCGCTGCTGGTCGCCCAGGCCCTGGCCCACGCCAATCGCGTCGAGGTCGTCATGACCGGCGGCACCCTGCGCGGCTCCAACTACGCCCTCGTCGGCAGCGGGGCCGAGCAGTCGCTCCAGGGGCTGCGGGTCTCCCGGGCCTTCCTCTCCGGCAGCGGACTGACCGCCGAGCGCGGCCTGTCCACGTCCAACATGCTCTCCGCGAGCGTGGACCGGGCGCTCGTGCAGGCGGCGGCGGAGGTCGTGGTCCTCGCCGACCACACCAAGCTCGGCACCGACACCATGTTCCAGACGGTGCCGACGGACGTGATCACCCGCCTGGTGACGGACGAGCCGCCCGCCCACGACGAGCGCGCCGCCACCGAGCTCCAGGCCCTGGCCGACCAGGGCGTGCAGATCGCGGTGGCCGGCACGGGTTCCGGCGGGCACGGAGGCGAGCAGCACCCCCCGGGCGGCCGCCCGCGCCGTGAGCTCCCCCTGCCGGGGCAGCGCGGCCGGATGCCGGGCGGACAGTTCCGCGGCGGCCCGGGCAACCCCCTTACGAGCGAGGTCCTCGCCCCGGAACGCCCGGTCCGCGTCGCGGACATGCGCCGCCGCTGAACGCGAACGGGCCTCCGAACGGCCGGTCCGTGTCGCGGACATGCAGCCGCCGATGAGCGCGAACGGGCCTCCGAACGGCCCGGTCCGCACCGCCGGCGCTCAGGCTCCTCCAGCTCCTCCAGCTCCTTCAGCTCTTCCGGCTCCACCGGCTCTTCCGGCTCCACCGGCTCTTCCGGCTCCACCGGCTCCACCGGCTCTTCCGGCTCCACCGGCTCCCCCGGCTCCCCCGGCTCCCCCGGTTTCTCCGACTCCTCCGGCAACTCCACCGGCCCGCACCCCCCACTGCGCGGCGCCGCGGCCGTGGAGCCGCGGCCGTGGAGCCAGGCGTCAGGCCGCCGTGCCGGACCGGAGCGGACGTCCGGCCGTCGTCGCGCGGGAGCCTCCCTACGCCTTCAGGCCCCGTACCGTCAGGTCCAGCAGTCGGTCCGCCAACTCCGGATCCTCCGGCGAGCGTTCGGCGGCCAGCGCGATGCCGTTGGTGAGCTTCATCAGGTCGGTGATGGAGACGTCCACGCGGACCCGGCCGGCCTCCTGGGCACGGCCGAGGAGGCGCATGCCGGCCGCGCGCAGCGGCTCGCTGCACTCGGCGAGCGCCGGACTCCGCTCGTGCGAGGCGGACATGAGCGCGACGGACAGCCCCCGGTACTCGCCGGCGTGGGCGATCAGGGTCCGCAGCCACGCGACGAGCGCGGCGCACGGGTCGGGGGCCCCGGCGAGTTCCGCCGAGCGGTCGAGGAGGGCGGTGAGGGCCTCCTGGAAGACGGCGCCGAGCAGGGCCTCGCGGCTCGGGAAGTGGCGGTAGAGGGTGCCGATGCCCACCCCGGCCCGGCGCGCGATGTCCTCCAGGGAGGCGTCCGTGCCGTGCGCGGCGAAGGCGGCGCGGGCCTCGGCGAGCAGTCGCTCGTGATTGCGGCGCGCGTCGGCGCGCATACGGCGTCCTCCCTCGTGCGGTGTCCGGTGGCGTCCGGTGTGGCGAAGGGCCCGCCGGCGGTGACGCCTGCGGGCCCTTCGTACCGTACCCCGGTGCTCCGGGGCCGGGTTCAGTCCTTGATCTCGCAGATCGCGGCGCCGGAGGTGATCGAGGCGCCGACCTCCGCGCCCAGGCCCTTGATGGTGCCGGACTTGTGGGCGTTGAGCGGCTGCTCCATCTTCATGGCCTCGAGGACGACGACGAGGTCGCCCTCCTTGACCTCCTGGCCCTCCTCGACGGCCACCTTGACGATGGTGCCCTGCATCGGAGAGGCGAGGGTGTCGCCCGAGGCCGTCGGGCCGGACTTCTTCGCGGCGCGGCGCTTCGGCTTGGCACCGGCGGCCAGGCCGGTACGGGCCAGGGACATGCCCAGCGACGAGGGGAGCGAGACCTCCAAGCGCTTGCCGCCGACCTCGACGACGATGGTCTCGCGGCCGGTCTCGTCCTCTTCGGCCTCGCCGCCCGCGGGGGCGAAGGGCTTGATCTCGTTGACGAACTC
>NZ_JBITXX010000014.1:0-210105 GCF_044544925.1 Streptomyces sp. NPDC053431
CGGCCCTCCTCGTCGACCGCCGCGGCGAACGGCGTGATCTTCGCCTCCGCCAGCGCGCGGACCGTCTCCCGGAGCATCTCGTGCTCCTCGGACAGTCGATACAGGTCGAAATCGGCAGAACCCGCCACGCTCATTCACTCCCACGCTTGCTAACTACCGTTAAGTAACCCAAATGGTAGGGCGTGACCGGGCCCCGATCCAGGCCCCGACTATGCTCGGGCAGGCATTCCGCCCGACCTCGACTCCTCACTGGAGACCGCATGGCCCTGAAGATCACCGTGATCGGCACCGGCTACCTCGGCGCCACGCACGCCGCGGCCATGGCGGAACTGGGCTTCGAGGTGCTGGGGCTCGACGTCGTGCCCGAGAAGATCGAGATGCTCTCCGGCGGACGCGTCCCCATGTACGAGCCGGGCCTGGAGGAGCTGCTCGCACGGCACGTCGACGGGATCGAGGGCTCCAGCGGCCGGCTGCGGTTCACGACCTCCTGGGAGGAGATCGGCGCCTTCGGCGACGTCCACTTCGTCTGCGTGAACACCCCGCAGAAGCACGGCGAGTACGCCTGCGACATGTCGTACGTCGACGCCGCCTTCGCCTCCCTCGCCGCGGTGGTACGGGAAGGGGCCCTGGTGGTCGGCAAGTCGACCGTGCCGGTCGGCTCGGCCGAGCGGCTCGCCGGTGTGCTGCCCGAGGGCGTGGAGCTGGCCTGGAACCCGGAGTTCCTGCGCGAGGGCTTCGCCGTGCAGGACACCCTGCGCCCGGACCGGATCGTCATCGGCGTCACCGAGGGAGCGGGCGGGGACCGGGCCGAGAAGCTGCTGCGCGAGGTGTACGCGGTGCCGGTGGCCGACGGCACGCCGTTCGTGGTGACCGACTACCCGACCGCCGAGCTGGTGAAGACCTCCGCCAACTCCTTCCTCGCTACGAAGATCTCCTTCATCAACGCGATGGCCGAGGTGTGCGAGGCCGCCGGCGGCGACGTCGCCAAGCTGGCGGAGGCGATCGGCCACGACGAGCGGATCGGCAACAAGTTCCTGCGGGCCGGCATCGGCTTCGGCGGCGGCTGCCTGCCCAAGGACATCCGCGCCTTCATGGCACGGGCCGGCGAACTGGGCGCCGACCAGGCGCTGACCTTCCTGCGCGAGATCGACTCCATCAACATGCGGCGCCGGGCGTCCATGGTCGAGATGGCACGCGAGGCGCTGGGCGGCGGCTTCCTCGGCAAGCGGGTGGCCGTCCTCGGCGCGACCTTCAAGCCGGACTCGGACGACGTCCGCGACTCGCCCGCGCTGAACGTGGCCGGGCAGATCCACCTGCAGGGCGGCCAGGTCACCGTCTACGACCCCAAGGGCATGGACAACGCCCGCCGGCTCTTCCCGACCCTCGGCTACGCGGAGACGGCCCTCGACGCGGTGCGGGGCGCGGACGTGGTGCTCCACCTGACCGAGTGGCGCGAGTTCCGCGACGCGCTCGACCCCGCGGAGCTGGCCCTCGTGGTCTCCTCCCCCGTCATCCTCGACGGCCGCAACGCCCTCGACCCGGCCCGCTGGCGCGAGGCCGGCTGGACCTACCGCGCGATGGGCCGCCCGCAGGCCTGACCCGCCCCCGTACGCCCCGGGGCCCGGCCCGTACCCCGAAGGTACGAGCCGGGCCCCGCGCCGTTCCGGCCAGGGCCTCTCCGGCCCTGCTCCGCCCTACCGGCTAGGCGGCCCTCGGACGGGACGCCCGCGCCCGGAACTCGGCCTCCCGCAGCACGCGCGTGGCGTTGCCGTGGGCGAGGCCGACCAGGTCCGGGGTCGGCCAGTCCCGGCGCAGCAGCTCCGCGAAGAGCGGGACGTACCCGGCGCCGGGGTCCGTGGTGTGGGCGAGACCGACGGACCGGGGGCCCGCGAGGGTGCGGATCCGGTCCAGGGCGTCGGCCGCGGCGGCCGGGTCCGGGCCGACCGGGACCATGCACACCGCGCCCTTCTCGCCGAGCAGGCGCAGGACGTCGTCCGCCGTGCCCGCCGGCTCCGCGCGGGTGAGCAGGACCGGGGCCCGGCTCACCGCGAGGGCCTGCCGGACCGTGTCGGGGTCGGCGCCCGCGAGGTCCACGGCCAGGCCGAGGCGGTTCATCTCGCGCACCGCCTCGCGGGCGAAGCGGTCGTAGCGGGTGAGGTTGACCGCCCGTACGCCGAGCGCGTGGTACGCCCGGAGGGTGGCGGGCGAGCCGCCGACGGCCGACCAGCTCACCGTGCCGAGGACGACGGCGACCCGGCCGCAGTTGCGGGCGTGCTCCATCTCCGAGGTGGTCGTGGCGAGGCGCAGGTCCTCGGGGCAGGCGGCCACGAGCGCCCGGACGTCGTCGATCCGGCGCAGGGTGCCGAGGACGCCCTCGTCGGCGTCCACGCGCAGCGACCAGAGCTGGGCTCCCGTCTCCGGCGCCCGGGCCGGCGGAAGGTCCTCCGGGTCCGGGTCGATCACCTGGGGCGGTTCCGTGTGCCCCTCGACCACCGGCTGCGCCGCGAGCAGGGCGCGCGCACGCGCCGACTCGTCGAGGGGCCGGGGATGTCCGGGGGGATCGAGGTCGCCCGCGGACGCGACGCGGGCGGCGCTGAAGGGCGTGGTGGTGGGATCGTCGAGCAGATCTGCCATGGGTGACTCACTCCGTACTCCTGAGGCAGTACGGCCACCGTGCCACCGCGCCCCGCGCCGGGCGCGGTGGACTGGGCCGTCCGGGGGACGGGCCGCGTCGACGCGCCGGACGGCACGACGAGGGGCCCGCCGCCGGCGGGCCCCTCATGACGTTCCGTCAACTCCCTGCGAATGCCTAGGAGGTGAACGATTCGATCGTCGCGACCGACGGCCCCCGCAGGGCCCGCTGCTCGCGCGCGACCGCCTCCGCGTCCCGCAGCACGCGGACCGCGTTGGACCAGGTCAGCTTCGCCAGGTCGGCGCGCGACCAGCCGCGGACCAGGAGCTCCGCGATCAGGTTCGGATAGCCGGCGACGTCGTCCAGGCCGTCCGGGGTGAACGCGGTGCCGTCGTAGTCGCCGCCGATGCCGATGTGGTCGATGCCCGCGACCTCGCGCATGTGGTCGAGGTGGTCGGCGACCGTGACCGCCGTCGCGATCGGACGCGGGTGCTCCGCCTCGAAGGCCCGGTGGATCGCCATCGCCTCGGGGGTGGTGGCGAGGTGGTGCAGGCCGTGGGCGCGCAGGTTGTCGTCGGCGCGGGCCGTCCAGTCGACGGCTTCCGGCAGGATGAACTTCGGCACGAAGGTGGCCATCGCCACGCCGCCGTTGGCCGGCAGCCGCTCCAGGACGTCGTCCGGGACGTTGCGCGGATGGTCGCAGACCGCGCGGGCCGAGGAGTGCGAGAAGACCACCGGCGCGGCCGTGGCGTCCAGCGCGTCCCGCATGGTCGTCGCGGCGACGTGCGAGAGGTCGACCAGCATGCCGCAGCGGTTCATCTCCCGGACGACCTCGCGGCCGAAGGCGGTCAGGCCGCCGTGCCGGGGCTCGTCGGTGGCCGAGTCCGCCCAGTCGTTGTTCTCGTTGTGGGTGAGCGTCATGTAGCGCACGCCCAGGGTGTGCAGGGCACGCAGGGTGGCGAGGGAGTTGTCGATCGAGTGGCCGCCCTCGGCGCCCTTGAGGGAGGCGATCCGGCCCTCCGCGCGGGCCGCCTCCATGTCGTCGGCGGTCAGCGCCGGCGCGAGGTCGGCCGCGTACCGCGTGAGCAGCTGGTCGACGACGTCGATCTGCTCCAGGGTGGCGCTCACCGCGTGGTCGCCGGCCAGCCGGCCGGGCACGTACACCGACCAGAACTGGGCGCCCACGCCGCCGGCCCGCAGCCGGGCGAGGTCGGTGTGGAGCGCGCCGCGCTGGTCGCCCGCGATGTCGAGCTTGTCGAGGTCGTAGCCGCAGTGCTCGCGCAGCGCCCAGGGCAGGTCGTTGTGGCCGTCGACGACGGGGGCGGAGGCGAGGAGCTCCCGGGCCTCCGCCAGGCGGTCGGCCGCCGTGCTCACTGGGCGAACCCGAAGGATCCCGAGCCCTCGACCTTCTGGCGCAGCCGCTTGCCCTTCTCCGTGGCCTGGTCGTTGAGCTCCTGCTGGAACTCCTTCATCCGGCCGAGCAGCTCCGGGTCGTGCGCGGCGAGGACGCGGGCCGCGAGCAGGCCCGCGTTGCGGGCGCCGGCGACCGAGACGGTGGCGACGGGCACGCCGGCCGGCATCTGCACGATCGAGAGCAGCGAGTCCATGCCGTCGAGGTACTTCAGCGGCACCGGCACGCCGATGACCGGCAGCGGGGTGACCGAGGCGAGCATGCCCGGCAGGTGGGCGGCGCCGCCGGCGCCCGCGATGATCGCCTTGAGACCGCGGTCGGCGGCCTCCTCGCCGTACGCGATCATCTCGCGCGGCATGCGGTGCGCGGAGAGGACGTTGACCTCGTACGGGATCTCGAACTCGTCCAGGGCCTGGGCCGCGGCCTCCATGACGGTCCAGTCCGAGTCGGACCCCATCGCGATGCCGACGAGCGGGCTCGCAGCGGTCGGGTTACTCAACGATCGTCCCTCGCAGGTAGTCGGCGGCGTGACGGGCGCGCTCCAGCACGTCGTCCAGGTCGTCGCCGTAGGTGTTGACGTGGCCCACCTTGCGGCCGGGCTTCACGTCCTTGCCGTACATGTGGATCTTGAGCTGCGGGTCGCGGGCCATGCAGTGCAGGTACGCCTGGTACATGTCCGGGAAGTCGCCTCCCAGAACATTGCACATCACGGTCCACTTCGCGCGCGGGCGCGGATCGCCGAGCGGAAGGTCCAGAACGGCCCGGACGTGGTTGGCGAACTGCGAGGTGACCGCACCGTCCTGGGTCCAGTGACCGGAGTTGTGCGGGCGCATGGCGAGCTCGTTGACGAGGATCCGGCCGTCGCGGGTCTCGAAGAGCTCCACGGCCAGGTGGCCGACGACGTCGAGCTCCTTGGCGATCCGCAGGGCCAGCTCCTGCGCCTGGCCGGCCAGCTCGTCGGACAGCTCGGGCGCGGGGGCGATCACGGTGTCGCAGACCCCGTCGACCTGCCGCGACTCCACCACCGGGTAGGCGACGGCCTGGCCGTGCGGGGAGCGCACGATGTTCGCGGCGAGCTCGCGCGCGAAGTCGACCTTCTCCTCGGCGAGCACCGCCACGCCGGCCTTGAAGGCGTCGTGGGCGTCCGCCTCCGAGCGCACGAACCAGACACCCTTGCCGTCGTAGCCGCCGCGCACGGTCTTGAGGATGATCGGGAAGCCGCCGACCTCGGCGGCGAAGACCGCCGCGTCGGCCGGGTCGGCCACGATGCGGTGCCGCGGGCTGGGCGCGCCGATCTCGTCGAGCCTCGCCCGCATCACCCCCTTGTCCTGGGCGTGCGCGAGGGCCCCGCGGCCGGGACGGACGACGACGCCGTCCGCCTCCAGGACCGCCAGGTGCTCCGCGGGCACGTGCTCGTGATCGAAGGTGATCACGTCGCAGCCGCGCGCGAAGTCACGCAGCGTGTCCAGGTCGCGATAGTCGCCGATGACGACGTCGCTGACCACCTGGGCCGCCGAGTCCTGCGGGGTGTCACTGAGGAGCTTGAACTTGATGCCGAGGGGGATGCCCGCCTCGTGGGTCATACGGGCGAGCTGACCGCCACCGACCATGCCGACTACCGGGAACGTCACCCTCTTAGGGTATCCGCACAAGTGGCGGAGCCTCGTCCGGCTGTGTCTTGTCACAGTCGGGGTGGGCTCGCACACGGATCGCACACGGATCGGCGCCAACACAGGCGAGTGACAGACGCGGTGGTTAGCATGGCTTGGTTGACGCCGTCCGGGCGTCGGCGGAACACCTCCGAAACGGACGGGGCAGACCCATCACCATGAGTGAACCCGGCGCGCTGCGCATGCGAGTGGACCGGCTCGTCCGCGAGGTCGCCAAGTTCGGCGTGGTCGGCGGACTCGGCGTCCTGGTGAATCTGCTCGTCTTCAACCTGGTGCGCCACGTCACCGAACTTCCGGTGGTGCGCGCCAGCATCATCGCCACCGTCGTGGCGATCCTCTTCAACTACGTGGGGTTCCGCTACTTCACGTACCGCGACCGCGACAAGTCGGGCCGCACCAAGGAACTGGTCCTGTTCCTGCTGTTCAGCGTCGTCGGCATGGTGATCGAGAACGGCGTGCTCTACGCGGCGACGTACGGCTTCGGCTGGGACACCCCGCTGCAGAGCAACTTCTTCAAGTTCTTCGGCATCGGCGTCGCGACCCTGTTCCGCTTCTGGTCGTACCGCACCTGGGTCTTCCGGGCGCTGCCCGCGAAGGAGGCGGTGCAGACCGCGGAGTCCTTCCTGGAGCAGGCCCCCCGCCAGGCCAGCCGCCGCCAGCCCGACCGGGTCTGAGACCGGGGCCGACGCGCGGTCCGGGACCGGCTCCGGGAGCGGGTCCGGGACGGGCCCCCCGGGGCTGTTTCCCGTGGGCCTAGCGGACCGGGCGCTCCGGCTCCGGCTCCGTGCGGCTCCTGACCTCGCGCCCCAGGAACAGCGCGAACACCGGCGGCTGCTGCTGGAGCAGCTCCAGACGCCCGCCGTCCGCCTCCGCGAGGTCCCGCGCGACCGCCAGGCCGATGCCCGTGGAGCTGCGGCCGCTGACCGCCCGCTCGAAGATCCGCGCCCCCAGGTCGGCGGGCACGCCCGGGCCCTCGTCGGTGACCTCGATCACGGACTGGTTGCCGGTGACCCGGGTGCGCAGCGCGACCGTGCCCCCGCCGTGCATGAGCGAGTTCTCGATCAGGGCCGCCAGGACCTGGGCGACCGCGCCCGGGGTGCCGACGGCCCGCATCCCCTGCTTGCCGGAGTGCACGATGGCCCGGCCCGCGCTGCGGTAGGCCGGCCGCCACTCCTCGATCTGCTGCTTGATGACCTCGTCCAGGTCGAAGGCGACGGCGGAGCCCGTACGCGGGTCGCGGGCGTTGGTGAGCAGCCGCTCGACCACGTCGGTGAGCCGCTCGACCTGCGTGAGCGCGATCGTCGCCTCCTCCCTGACCGTCTCCAGGTCGCCGGCCACGGCGACCTCCTCCAGGCGCATGGAGAGGGCGGTGAGGGGCGTACGGAGCTGGTGGGAGGCGTCGGCGGCGAGCCGGCGCTCGGCGGTGAGCATCCGCGCGATCCGCTCGGCGGAGGCGTCCAGCACGTCCGCGACCCGGTCGAGCTCGGGGACCCCGTACCGCTTGTGCCGGGGGCGCGGGTCACCGGAGCCGAGCCGCTCGGCGGTCTCGGCCAGATCGGTCAGCGGCGAGGACAGCTTGTTCGCCGCCCGTACGGCGAGCAGCACGGCGGCCACCACGCACAGCAGCGCCACCGTGGCGATGATCAGCAGGGTGCGTCCCACCTCGGCCATCACGACCGAGCGGGCCTCCTCGACGATCACGCTCTCGCCGCGCTCGCCCTCGGCGAGGCCCCGGATGACGCTGCCGGAGGGGCGGGTGCCGATCTCGATCGGGTCGCGGCCGGGGATCAGCACCCGCGCGTACCGCTTGGCGCCGCTCTGGTCGGCCAGGATCGCCGGGTTGACCGGCTCGCCCCCGATCAGCCGGCTGTCCACGATGGACACGATCCGCAGCGCCTCCGAATCCACGCTCTCCTGGGCGCTGCTGGAGGCCGTGCGGGTCTCGACGATCACCAGCGAACCGCCGAAGACGGCGATGACGACGAGCACCACGGCGAGCGTGGAGTTGATCAGGCGGCGACGCACGAAGGACCGGACCCTAGCTCTTCTCGAAGCGGAAGCCGACGCCCCGGACCGTGGCGATGTAGCGCGGGTTGGCCGCGTCGTCGCCGAGCTTCTTGCGGAGCCAGGAGATGTGCATGTCGAGGGTCTTGGTGGAGGACCACCAGGTGGTGTCCCAGACCTCGCGCATCAGCTGGTCGCGGGTGACCACCCGGCCCGCGTCCCGGACCAGGACCCGGAGCAGGTCGAACTCCTTGGCGGTGAGCTGGAGCTCCTCGTCGCCCATCCAGGCGCGGTGCGACTCGACGTCGATCCGCACGCCGTGCGTGGTGGGCGCGGCGGCGGGCTCGGTGGCGCCGCGCCGCAGCAGGGCCCGGACGCGGGCGAGCAGCTCGGCGAGGCGGAAGGGCTTAGTCACGTAGTCGTCGGCGCCGGCGTCGAGGCCCACGACCGTGTCGACCTCGTCGGCGCGGGCGGTGAGCACCAGGATCGGCACCGTGTGACCGTCGGCGCGCAGCCGCCGGGCGACCTCCAGGCCGTCCATGCCGGGGAGGCCGAGGTCGAGCACGACCAGGTCGACCCCGCCCTGGAGGCCGGCGTCGAGGGCGGTCGGACCGTCCTCCCTGACCTCGACCTCGTACCCCTCCCGCCGCAGGGCGCGGGCCAGCGGTTCCGAGATGGAGGCGTCGTCCTCGGCGAGCAGTACACGGGTCATGAGGTGATGGTAGTCCGGACGGACGCGGGGCCGGAGCGTGATCCACAGGGCGGGGTCGGCGCCTCTGGATCTTGGCGCGTAACCTCTTCATGACCTTCGAAAGAGGGAAGTTGGTTCCGGCGACGCCTGTGATCCATCTCTCAAGTCCTTCCTAATCGGGCACTGTCGTGTCGTATGGTGTCGAGAGTTCTGTAGCGGTAATCGGGGACCTTTGGTCGTGTTGGTGCGCCAAGGGTCTCTTTTCTGCACAAGGCGGCCACGGCGGCCTTGGGAACAGTGAACGACCTGTGGGCCGGGTCCTACGGCGCGAGAAGGCGCCAGGGCGTGGATCCCGGAGGGGTGCGACCGCTCCCCGCCGGTGCCGGCCTCCCCCACCGGGCGCATCCCGCTCACAAAGCGCGCGTCCCGACAGAGCAAGGATCGACATGGCGTCCAGCCTGACGACGGCTTCCACCGGAATGCCCCGGTACCAGAAGACGTTTCTCGGCCACCCCCGCGGCCTGACCACCCTCTTCTTCACCGAGATGTGGGAGCGTTTCTCCTACTACGGCATGCGGGCCCTGCTGGTCTACTACCTGGTCTCCGGCGGCGTCGACGCCGCCAAGGGCAGCCAGGGTGGCGGTCTCGCCATGACGGCGGCCACGGCCACGGCCATCTACTCCGTGTACGTGTCGATGGTCTACCTCATGGCCATGCCCGGCGGCTGGTTCGGCGACCGTGTCTGGGGCGCCCGCAAGACCGTCGCCATCGCCGGCTTCGTGATCATGGCCGGTCACATCTCGCTGGCCCTGCCCGGCCAGGCGATGTTCTTCGTGGGCCTGGCGCTCGTCGCCGTCGGCTCCGGCCTGCTCAAGGCCAACATCTCGACGATGGTCGGTCACCTCTACAACGGCCCGGACGACCCGCGCCGTGACGGTGGCTTCACGCTCTTCTACATCGGCATCAACCTCGGCGCCTTCGTCGCCCCGCTGCTCATCGGCACGATCGGCAAGGAAGTCAGCTGGCACCTCGGCTTCGCCCTCGCCGCGGTCGGCATGGGCCTGGGTCTCGCCGTCTTCCTGGCCTTCGGCAAGAGCCTCAACCCGAAGAGCAGCGAGGTCCCGAACCCGCTGAGCCCGGCGGAGCGCAAGGGCATCCTGGTCAAGGTCTGCCTGGTCCTGGTCCTCGCCGCCGTCTTCTACGGCGCCGTCGTCGCCCTGGGCATGTACACCCTCAACTGGGCCCTGGTGCCGCTCACCCTCGCCGGCCTGATCATCCCGATCGCCGTCCTCGCCCGCATCAAGCGCGACAAGGACCTCGACCGGTCCGAGCAGTCCCGGGTGACCGGCTACATCTGGTTCTTCGTGGCCGCCGCCGTCTTCTGGATGATCTACGACCAGGGTGGCTCGACCCTGTCGCTCTTCGCCGACGACAAGACCGCCGACACGGTCTTCGGCCTCGGCTTCTCCGCCACCTGGTACCAGTCCCTGAACCCGCTGTTCGTCATGGCGCTGGCCCCGGTCTTCGCCTGGCTGTGGCTGTGGCTGGCCCGCAAGAACCAGGAGCCGAACACCATCGTGAAGTTCGCGATGGGCATCGTCCTGGTCGGCATCTCCTTCTTCGTCTTCATCGTCCCGATGAACATGGCGGGCGACGGCACCAAGGTCTCCCCGATGTGGCTCGTCTCGATCTACATGATCCAGACCATCGGTGAGCTGTGCCTGTCTCCTGTCGGCCTGTCCGTCACCACGAAGATGGCGCCGAAGAAGTACGCCTCCCAGATGATGGGCGTCTGGTTCCTCGCCGTCACCGCCGGTGACTGCACCACGGGTCTGCTCTCCATCGCGGGCGTGGACCTCAACGGGACCGGGATCATCGCCCTGCAGGCGGCGCTGGCCGTCGTCGCCGGATTCGCGATCTACATGTACCGCAAGAAGGTCCAGGCGCTCATGGGCAGCGTCCACTGACCTCGTAGGTCCCGTACGGAGGGCCGTCGCACCGGACTCGGTGCGGCGGCCCTCCGCCGTTTCCCGGGTGGCGTCAGCGGCGCAGCCGGGCCCACGGGGTGAAGGTGAACACCGCGCCGCCGAGCAGGATCGCCGTGCCCGCGACCAGGGCGAGGGCGCGCAGGGCGCCGTCGTCCCCGGCCCCGGTCCGGGGCAGCTCGCCGCCGGAGCCCCCGGCACCGCCCGAGGGGCTGCCGCCGCCTCCGGAGGCGCCGCCGGCCTGCTTCTCGGTGTCGAGGGTCAGCGAGGCCTGCGCCGAGCCCTTGACCTCGCAGGGGATCACGATGGGCGAGCCGCCGAGCGAGACGCTGATGGTCAGCTTCCCGGGGCTCAGCGTGGCCTTGCCGCTCGCCCCCGGCGTGTAGGTGCCGGTCATGTCGGTCAGGTCGACCGGCTTGCCCGCCTCCAGGGGAGCCGGGTTGGGGGCGCCGGTGACCGTGACCGTGCCGCTGTCGGCGCCGCCGATCCGCACGGCCATGGACGGCTTGAGGGCGCCCTTGGGCAGGGCGGCCGGGCTGTTCATGACGCCCTTGGCGGTCTTGACGGTGAGGGCGTAGGAACCGCCGCTCTTCCTGGCGTTGACGGTCACCTTGGAGGTGATCGACGCCGGGCCGGGCGGCTGGCAGGCGAAGCTCACCGCGACCTCCTTGCCGGGGAAGTCGGTCTGTCCGCCGCCACCGCCGGAGGTGCCGCCGGAGGTGGTGGAGCCGCCGGAGGTGGTGGACCCGCCGGAGGTGGTGGACCCGCCCGAGGTGGTGGACCCGCCCGAGGTCGTGGACCCGCCCGAGGTCGTGGACCCGCCGGAGGTGGTCGTACCGCCCGACGTGGTGGTCGTACCGCCGGACGAGCTGCCGCCCGAGGTGGTCGTGGAGCCGCCGGACGTGGTGGTGCCGCCGGAGGAGCCTCCGCCGGCCGTCACCTTGATCGTGGCGCCGACCGCGACCGTCTCCTTCGGGGAGCACTTGGTGTCCGTCGACATCGGCTTGGAGACGTTGATCGTGTACTTGTCGGGCGTCAGCGTGATGTCGCCCGCCTTGTCCAGCTTCAGCCTGCCCTTCATGTCCGGCAGGACCATCGGGCTGTTCTTCTTGATCGGCGGATTCTGCCGCGGTCCCTCCATCGCCAGGGTGCCGGTCGCCGCTCCGCCGATCTTGACGACGCCGGTCGGCTTCACCGTGTCCTTGTCCAGATCGAGGATGTCGGGGTTCTTGGAGGCGGCCTCGACCGTCTTCCAGACCACCTCCACCTCGTCGCCGACCTTGGCCTCGGCGGGTGCGACGATCTGCACCTTGGTGGTGCCCTGCACCGGCGGGAGGCCGGAGATGGAGGGCGGGATGCACTCGGTCTTGTACGCGACCTCCGCCGCCATGGCGGGGCCGGCGGCCAGCAGGATCCCCGCGCCGCCGAGCATCAGGGCGACGCCCGCCGCGCTGATCCTCCGTGTCGTGCGTGTCGGGCTCACGACTGTCCCTTCGTCGTCGGACTGTTCTCTGACGGTGCGGAGTCGGGGGTGAACCACGGCAGGACCGCCGTCGGTTCGTCGCCGGCGGTGGCCGCCGGTACGGATACGGGGCCGGGCCCGCGGCCCGCGGGGCGCGGCCGACGGGGACGGGGGTGGCCCGGCCGGGGCCGTTGGCGGCCCGGCGGGCGGACCCGGTCGACGATCGCCATGCCGACGCGGAACAGGGCGGCCGGGACGACGACCGCGAGCAGCAGCCAGAACAGGGTCACTCCCCAGGGGCGTCCGACGCCCCAGGGCTGCTCGACGATCACCTGGCCGCCGTACCGCACGGACACCTGGTAGTCGCCGTGGGCGCCCGCGGTCAGCTCGACGGGCAGCTTCACCAGGGCCTTGCGGCCGGGCTCGATGGTGCCGCGCCACTGCCGTTCCTCGTACCGCGGCGCGAACACGCCGTGGCTGGTGCCGATGTCGAAGACGGGGTCCTTGACCGCGGTCTGGCCCAGGTTGCCGAGGGTCACCACGACCTCGCGGCGGGCCGGTGCGCCGAACCACACCAGCACGCCGTCGGAGCCTTCGAGCCGGGCGGAGGTGAGCACGCGCAGCGAGCCGGGCCCCGAGGACTCGGGCAGGGGGGCGGTCGGGTGCCCGGCGACCGTGAACACGACGTCGACCACGTCCTGTTGGCCCGTGACGCCGGCGACGTGGACCACACAGGGGCAGGGGGTGGGCGGTTCGGCGACCGGCAGCTTCTGGCTGAAGGCGCCCTTGGCGTCGACGGTGGCGGCGCGGCCGTCGGTGTTGGCGCAGGAGTTGGTGCCGCCGATGACGCCTCTGTCGGGTGTGGCCCGGCCGCAGACCAGCAGCATGAGCAGGGCGCCGGGCTTCCAGCCGGAGCCGCTGACGGTGATCTCACCGCCCTTGCCGCCCTCGCTCTTCGAGAGCGCGACCCCGGGCCGCTCGGCCGCGGTGGCGCCGGTGGCCGGCAGCAGGGCGAGCAGCAGCGCGGTGAGCAGCGCGCCCGCGGCCGTACGCAGGTACGTCATCGTCTCCTCCGTATCGCGTACGTGGCCGCGCCCGCCGCCGCCAGGAGGGCGGCCGCCAGGGCACCGACGCCCACGGGCGAGGCGAAGGAGGCGTCCGCGCGGGCGCTCGCGGGCGCCGCGCCGGGAGCGCCGGCCGTGAGGTGGACGGTGACCGAGTCGAGCGCGGGCGGGTCGGGCCAGGGTTCGGTGCGGGTGGCGCGCTCGCCGGGGCGGAGGACGAGCGGGAGGGGGTGTTCGGGGCGGTCGAGGACGGTGCCGAGCAGGCCCTCGGCGCGCACGGCGAGGCGCGGGGCGAGGACCGTGTTGCCGCGGTTGACCAGGGTGTAGCGCAGCGTGCCGGAGGGTTCGACGCGGACGTCCTCGACGGTGAGCGCGGCGAGCCGCGGCCCGCTGACCCGCAGATGCAGCGGGACGACCGCCTCCCGGCCGGCGGCGCCGGCCCGCACGGATCCCTGGTGGTCCCCGGGCGGGGTGTCGGCGGTCACGGTGACGGCGAACGGCACGTCCGCCCGTGTCCTGGCGGGCACGGTGACGGTCCGCGCGGCGAACGCGACGGGCGCGCCGTCCGCGCTGAGCCGCACGGTGAGCGGCTCGGCCCCGGCGTTGGTCACGGACAGGGTGTCCTGCAGCACGCTGCCGGCGGCCCCCTCCAGATACACGTACGGCCGCCCGGCGGCGGGCGCCGCGCTCCAGCCGGCGCCGGGGACGGGAGCGGTACGGGCCACGGCCTCGACCGCGGCCGTACGCCCCCCGGCCGGCATCGGAGCCGTACGCCCCACGGCCGGCGGCGGACCCGTACGCGCCACGGCGGCCACCGGTGCCACGCGTTCCGCCGCCGCGGCGGAGGCCGGCCCGGGCACGGCCGTGCCGGCCGTGCCGGCCGCCGCGAGCAGGGTGGCGGCCGCGGCCCGTGCCACCCGCATCAGCGTGCCGTGTGCCGTGCGGTGCGCCGGGTGAGCCACAGCACCCCGGCCGCGCCGGTCAGCAGGACGGTGCCGCCGAGGGTGCCGAGCGCGGTCGCCGAGTCGAGCGGGCCGGTCCTGGGCAGTTCGCCGCCCGATCCCGTACCGCCCGAGGAGTCGTCGGAGCCGCCGGATCCGCCCGAGCCGCCCGCCGCCGTCACGTCCAGTTCGAGAGCGGGCCTGGGGCTGTTCGTGGGCTTGCAGACGGCCGCGTCCATGCCGAGCGCGTGGACCGTGAGCGTGCCGGCGGTGAAGGTGACCTTCCCGCTCTTCCTCGGCGTATAGGCGCCCGTCAACTGTCCTATCTTGATAGGGGTGTTGGCCGGGATGAGGGCGGCGTTCGGGACGCCCTTGACCTGGACCCGGCCGCTCTCGGCGCCGCCGAGGACGAGGTCGGCGCGCGGGGTCATGACGCCCTTGGGAAGGTCGACCGGGCTGTCGGAGACGCCCTTCTCGAAGGACATGGTGACGGTGTACGAGCCGCCGCTCCTGACGGCCTTGATGTCGACGGGCGAGACGGCGCTCTTGGGGCCGATCTTGGTCTCGCAGGCGTAGTTGACGTCGACGACCTCGGCCTGGGCGGTGGGCGCGGAGAGCAGGACGGCCGAGCCCGCCACCGCCACCGCCGCCGTGAGCGCACAGGCTGTTCTCCTCCGGTACGGCACCTCAAGCACCCCTCACCGCAAAATTACTGACGGTCTATCAGATTGGCCGTCAAGGTACGCCCGGGGCGTTGCGGAGGGAAGAGAGAGGGGTGTGAAAGTCCTACGCGGGTGCGGCCAGCTCGGCCCAGACCGTCTTGCCGGGGGCCCCGGGCACCCTGTCGATGCCCCAGGCGCGGCAGAGGCGCTGGACGATGAACATGCCGTGTCCGCCGGGCCGGCCGGCGCGGTGCGGGGTGCGCGGGGCGGGCTGACCCGCGCCGCGGTCGACGACCTCGAGGCGCAGCACCTCGTCGAGCCGCAGCACGCGCAGGCTCTCGGGACCCTCGGCGTGCAGGCAGGCGTTGGTGACGAGCTCGGAGACCACGAGCAGGACGTCCTCGGCGGCGGCGCGGCGGTCCGCGGTCGCGGCGGGCAGCCAGCCCCAGTCGTAGAGGGCCTGGCGGGTGAAGTCACGGGCGAGTGGAACGGTGCCACTGGCCGCTCCGAGGGCGAGGGTGCGGACCTCGGGCTCGCCGGAGGCGGTCTCCTTCAACGCTTCACCTCACCGATTCAACCGATTGACGAGTTCAGGACACGGGGCCGGGCCGGGGGCCGCGACACCGGGCGGACGGGGTGCGCGCTCAGCCGGGGAGGGCCGAGTCGAGCGAGTCATGGAGGGTGAAGACGGCGTCCGCTCCGGTGATCTCGAAGACCCGGGCCACCGGCGGCCGCATCGCCGCCAGATGGACTCCGCCGCCCGCGGCGTCCGCCTTCAGCCGGGCGCCGAGCAGAACGTTCAGTCCGGTGGAGTCGCAGAACTCGAGCCGTGAACAGTCGAGCACGAGGCGTGTCCGGCCTTCGTCGAGCGCGCGGTCGAGTGGCGCACGCAACAGTTCGGCGGTGTGGTGATCGAGCTCACCCACCAGGGTGAGCACCTCGCTCGCCCCGACGGTCCGGACCTCGACCCGGAACCGCCCGGCTGCGCTGCCGATGTGCTGGCGGTACATGCGTCGAACCATACAAGCGCACCGCCGTCTCCCGCACACAAGCTCCCTCCCAAAGGTTACAAACGGGACAATTGACACTTGCAACCATCGGGGTGGAACCGGTAGGGCTAGAAGGACACCTTCCACTTGGCCGGCTTTGGAGGCGCCGCAAACCGCAGCGAGACAACGATGGAGGAGACCATGTCCCCCCGGCTCGACGTTCCGGACCTGGCGGTCCCGGGCCTCGCGGAACTCCCGCGGATCCCGCCCGCCGACGAGATCGCGCCGCACGACGCGCGCGCACTGTCGAAGACCCTCTTCGCCCGCCTGGGCGACCTGGAGGAGGGCACCCACGAGTACGCGTACGTACGCAACACCCTGATCGAACTCAACCTGGCCCTGGTCAAGTTCGCCGCCTCACGGTTCCGCACCCGCAGCGAACCCATGGAGGACATCGTCCAGGTCGGCACCATCGGCCTGATCAAGGCGATCGACCGCTTCGAACTGGCCCGCGGCGTCGAGTTCCCCACCTTCGCGATGCCCACGATCATGGGCGAGATCAAGCGCTTCTTCCGCGACACCTCGTGGTCCGTGCACGTCCCGCGCAGGCTGCAGGAACTCCGCATCGACCTGGCCAAGGCCGGCGACGAACTCGCCCAGCGCCTGGACCGCGCCCCCACGGTCGACGAACTCGCCCGCGAACTGGGCATCGGGGCGGACGAGGTCGTCGAGGGCATGGCCGCGGCCAACGCGTACACCGCGAGCTCCCTCGACGCGCCGCCCGAGGAGCACGACACCGACGGCGCCACGCTCGCCGACCGGCTCGGCTACGAGGACCACGGCATCGAGGGCATCGAGTACATCGCGTCCCTGAAGCCGATGATCGCCTCGCTCCCGGCCCGGGAACGCCGCATCCTGTCGCTCCGCTTCACCGCGGGCCTCACCCAGTCGGAGATCGGCGAGGAGCTCGGCATCTCCCAGATGCACGTCTCGCGCCTCCTCTCGCGGACCCTCGCCCGGCTGCGCCGGGGCCTGACGCTCGACGAGTGACCTCCCGGGCGGGGCGCCCCGACGGCGCGCCCCGCCGGCGGCCCGCCCGCGCCCGGCCCGGCGAAGCGGGTCAGACCGTGCGCACGCCCGCGCGCCAGACCTCCGCCACCAGCGGCACGCCCGGCCGGTAGGCCAGGTGGACGTGGGACGGGGCGTCGAGGATCGCGAGGTCGGCGCGGGCGCCCACGGCCAGGCGGCCGACGTCGGTGCGCCGGAGGGCCGCCGCGCCGCCGGCCGTGGCCGCCCAGACCGCCTCGTCCGGGGTCATCCGCATGTCACGGACCGCGAGCGCGATGCAGAAGGGCACGGAGGACGTGAAGGAGGAGCCGGGGTTGCAGTCCGTGGACAGCGCCACGGTCACGCCCGCGTCGAGCAGCCGGCGCGCGTCCGGCCACTGCGCGCGCGTGGAGAACTCCGCGCCGGGAAGCAGCGTGGCGACCGTGTCGCCCGAGGCCAGGGCGTCCACGTCCGCGTCGGTCAGATGGGTGCAGTGGTCCGCGCTGGCCGCGTCCAGCTCCACGGCGAGCTGCACACCGGGGCCGTACGACAGCTGGTTGGCGTGCACCCGCGGGTGCAGGCCCTTCGCCTTGCCCGCGGTGAGGATCGCGCGGGCCTGGTCGCCGTCGAAGGCGCCCTTCTCGCAGAAGACGTCCACCCACCGCGCGTACGGGGCACAGGCGTCCAGCATCTCGCCGGTCACCAGGTCCACGTACGCGGCCGGGTCGTCGGCGTGCTCCGGGGACACGATGTGGGCGCCGAGGTACGTGACCTCTTCCGTGTGCTCGGCGGCGATGCGGAGCGCGCGGGCCTCGTCCTCGACCGTCAGGCCGTAGCCGGACTTGGTCTCGAAGGTCGTGGTGCCCTGGCGGAGGGCCTCCCGCATGAAGCGGGCGACGTTCGCGGAGAGTTCGGCGTCGGTCGCCGCGCGGGTGGCCGCGACGGTGGTGCGGATGCCGCCGGCCTGGTACGGCCGGCCGGACATCCGGGCGTTGAACTCCGCCGTGCGGTCGCCCGCGAAGACCAGGTGCGAGTGGGAGTCGACGAAGCCGGGGATCACCGCACGGCCCGCCGCGTCGACCCGGTTGTCAGTGGCGGGTGCTTTGCTCGACTCACCGACCCAGACGACCCGGTCGCCGTCGATGACGACGGCCGCGTCCTGGATCAGGCCCAGGGGGGTTCCATCACCGAGGGAGGGATCGTTGGTGACGAGGCTGGCGATGTTGACGATGGCCGTGGCGGTGGTCGCCACGGCGCTGTTCGCGCTCGTGGGCGCGGAGGTCGGCGCCGGGCTGTTCGTCGCCGCGGGGCTCGTTTCCATGATGAGAGGTGTCTCCTTCAGCCGCGCAGGGCGGCGATCGAGGCCGCGAGGGCCTGCCCCACGTCCGGGACGGACCGGTGGACCCCGTCCCGCACCACGTGACGGCCGCCCACGACCGTGTGCCGTACGTCCGCGGCCGACGCTGCGAATACCGCCGTCTCTGCTGCCAGACGCGGCACCGGCCCCGCAGTCCTGACGGAGTCGAGCGCGATCGTCGTGAAGTCGGCCAGCGCGCCCGCCTGCAGGGTGCCGGCGTCCTGCCAGCCGAGGGCCGCGTGGCCGTCGGCCGTCGCGGCGCGCAGGAGGGCCGCGGCCGTCCAGTGGCCGCGGGTGCGGGTGCGCAGGCGCTCGTCGAGCTCCATCGCCCGCGCCTCCTCCAGGAGGTCGATGACGGCGTGGCTGTCGCTGCCCAGCGACAGCGGCGAGCCCGCGCGCTGGAGGGCGACGGCCGGGCCGATGCCGTCGGCGAGGTCGCGCTCGGTGGTGGGGCACATGCAGGTGCCGGTGGACGTGCCGCCGATGAGCGCGATGTCCTGGTCCGTCATGTGGGTGTTGTGCACGCCCGTCGTGCGGGCGCCGAGGACGCCGTGGTCCGCGAGGAGCTGCGTCGGTGTCCGGCCGTGCGCGGCCTGGCAGGCGTCGTTCTCCGCGGTCTGCTCGGAGAGGTGGACGTGGAGCGGGGCCCGACGGGCCTGCGCCCACTGGGCCACGGTGCTCAGCTGGTCCGCCGGGACAGCCCGGACGGAGTGGATGGCGGCGCCGATCCGGACGCCGTCCCGCTCCTTCAGCGTCGACACCCGGTCCGCCCAGGCGTCCGCCGTGCCGTCGGTGAAGCGGAGCTGGTGCGGCTCGGGGGCCGCACCGAAGCCGGAGGAGAGGTAGGCCGTGTCGAGGAGGGTGATGCGGATGCCGGCCTCGGCGGCGGCCGCGATCAGGGCCTCGCCCATGGCGTTGGGGTCGGCGTACGGGCGGCCGCCGGGTGCGTGGTGGAGGTAGTGGAACTCGCCCACGGAGGTGATGCCGGCGAGCGCCATCTCCGCGTACACCGCACGGGCCAGGGCGAAGTAGCTGTCCGGCGTGAGGCGCTGGGCGACCGTGTACATGACCTCGCGCCAGGTCCAGAAGGTGCCGGAGCCCACCTGGACGGTGCCGCGCAGGGCGCGGTGGAAGGCGTGCGAGTGGGCGTTCGCCAGGCCCGGGATCGTGAGGCCGCGCAGCACGACCGCGCCGGGCGGGGGCGTCGCCGCCCCCGTCCGGAGGCTCGTGACGCGCCCGTCCGCGACCTCGAGGAGCACCCCGGGCTCGACGTTCGTGTCGAGCCAGGCGTGCTCCAGCCAGTAGGTGGTCACCTGCACGCCAGGCCCTCCAGTACGTCGGCGAGTGCGCGGACGCCCGCCACGCAGTCGTCCTCGGCCGCGAACTCGGCCGGGGAGTGCGAGACGCCCGTGGGGTTGCGTACGAACAGCATGGCGGTCGGGACGGAGGCGGAGAGGATTCCCGCGTCGTGTCCCGCGCCCGTGCCCAGGACCGGCACCTTGTCGCCGGTGGTGTCGCCGAGGATCCGCGCCATCTCCTCGCGCAGGGCGTGCCCGAACTCGACGACGGGGGTGAACGACTCGCGTACGACGGCCAGGTCGACGCCCTGCCGCACGGCGTGGTCGCGGGCGGCGGCCTCGATGCCGGCGATGACCGCGTCCAGGGACTCCTGGTCGGCGGCGCGGGCGTCCAGCCAGCCGCGCACGAGCGAGGGGATGGCGTTGACGCCGTTGGGCTCGACGGCGATCTTGCCGAAGGTGGCGACGGCGCCCGCGAGTTCGGCCTCGCGCCGGGCGGAGAGGACGGTCTCGGCGTACGGCAGCATCGGGTCGCGCCGGTCGACGAGCCGGGTGGTGCCCGCGTGGTTGGCCTCGCCGTGGAAGTCGTACCGCCAGCGGCCGTGCGGCCAGATGGCGGAGGCGATGCCGACCGGGTCCCCGGACAGGTCCAGGGCGCGGCCCTGCTCCACGTGCAGCTCGACGAAGGCGCCGATGCGGCTCAGCCGCTCGGGGTCGTGGCCGATGGCCTCGGGGTCGTAGCCCGCCGCCTCCATCGCCTGCGGGAGGCTGATCCCGTCGGCGTCGCGCAGCTCGAAGGCCTTCTCCTTGGTCAGCTGCCCGGAGGTGAGACGGGAGCCGACGCAGGCGAGCCCGAAGCGGGCGCCCTCCTCGTCGCCGAAGTTGACGATGGCGAGGGGCCGCTTGAACGAGACGCCGCGGGCGCGGAGTTCGTCGAGGGCGGCGAAGGCGGACACGACGCCGAGGGGGCCGTCGAAGGCACCGCCGTCGGGCACGGAGTCCAGGTGGGAGCCGGTGACGACGGCGTCACCGGCGGTCGGGTCGCCGAGCCAGGCCCACTGGTTGCCGTTGCGGTCGGTCTCGACGTCGAGGCGCCGGGCCTCCGCCTGCATCCGGAACCACAGGCGGCAGTCGGCGTCGGCGCCGGTCCAGGCGTAGCGGCGGTATCCGCCGGAGGCGTCGCTGCGGCCGATCGGCCGCAGCGACGTCCACATGGCGTGGAAGGACTGGCTCACGCCGAGCCTTCCTCGGCGCCGCCCTCGCGCATCGGGACCCGCACGCCGCGCTCGTCGGCGACCCGCTCGGCGATGTCGTAGCCGGCGTCGACGTGGCGGATGACGCCCATGCCGGGGTCGTTGGTGAGCACGCGGCGGATCTTCTCGCCGGCGAGCGGGGTGCCGTCGGCGACGGTGACCTGGCCGGCGTGGATGGAGCGGCCCATGCCGACGCCGCCGCCGTGGTGGATCGACACCCAGGAGGCGCCGGAGGCCACGTTGACCATGGCGTTGAGCAGCGGCCAGTCGGCGATGGCGTCGGAGCCGTCGAGCATGGCCTCGGTCTCGCGGTACGGGGAGGCGACGGAGCCGCAGTCGAGGTGGTCGCGGCCGATGGCGAGGGGCGCGGCGAGGGTGCCGTCGGCGACCATGTCGTTGAACATGTCGCCGGCCTTGTCGCGCTCGCCCTGGCCGAGCCAGCAGATGCGGGCGGGCAGGCCCTGGAAGTGGACCCGCTCGCCGGCCATCTTGATCCAGCGCGCGAGGGACTCGTTCTCCGGGAAGAGGTCGAGGATCGCCTTGTCGGTCTTGTGGATGTCGGAGGCCTCGCCGGACAGGGCGGCCCAGCGGAACGGGCCCTTGCCCTCGCAGAAGAGGGGGCGGATGTAGGCGGGGACGAAGCCGGGGAAGGCGAAGGCGCGGTCGTAGCCGGCCAGCTGGGCCTCGCCGCGGATCGAGTTGCCGTAGTCGAAGACCTCGGCGCCGGCGTCCATGAAGCCGACCATGGCCTCGACGTGCTTGGCCATGGACTCGCGGGAGCGCTGCGTGAAGCCGGCCGGGTCCTTGGCGGCGGCGTCGGCCATGTCCTCGAAGGCGACGCCGACCGGCAGGTAGGACAGCGGGTCGTGGGCCGAGGTCTGGTCGGTGACGATGTCGATGGGCGCGCCCTCGGCGAGCATCTGCGGAAGCAGCTCGGCGGCGTTGCCCAGCAGGCCGATGGAGAGCGGCCGGCGGGCGTCGCGGGCCTCGGTGGCCAGCTGGAGGGCGTGGGCGAGGTTGTCGGCCTTCACGTCCAGGTAGCGGTGCTCGATGCGGCGCTCGATGGCGCGCGGGTCGCAGTCGATGCAGATCGCGACGCCGTCGTTCATGGTGACGGCGAGCGGCTGGGCGCCGCCCATGCCGCCGAGGCCGGCGGTGAGGGTGATGGTGCCGGCCAGGGTGCCGCCGAACTTCTTCGCGGCGACGGCGGCGAAGGTCTCGTAGGTGCCCTGGAGGATGCCCTGGGTGCCGATGTAGATCCAGGAGCCGGCGGTCATCTGGCCGTACATGGTGAGGCCGAGCTGCTCCAGGCGGCGGAACTCCTCCCAGTTGGCCCAGTCGCCGACCAGGTTGGAGTTGGCGATGAGGACGCGCGGGGCCCACTCGTGGGTCTGCATGACGCCGACCGGGCGGCCGGACTGGACCAGCATGGTCTCGTCCTGCTTGAGGGTGCGCAGGGTGCGGACCATGGCGTCGAAGGAGCGCCAGTCGCGGGCGGCCTTGCCGGTGCCGCCGTAGACGACGAGCTTGTCGGGGTGCTCGGCGACCTCGGGGTCCAGGTTGTTCTGGAGCATTCGGAGGGCGGCCTCCTGCTGCCATCCCAGGGCGCTCAGTTCCGTACCGCGCGGGGCTCGGACGGGTCGGGGTCCTGACATGGCGGTGCCTCCTCGATGCTCGGTTATTCATTCAGGTATTCACATCCTGTCCTGATGAATAGTCTTAGTCAACAGCTGCGGGCGCACCCCACCCGGTGGTGCCATGGACCCATGACTTCCTCCGCCCGCGCGGACCGTCGCGAGCACGCCCGCGACCTGGCCGTCCGCGCCGCCGTCGAGCAAGGGCTCCTCTCTCCCGCCGAGCCCGTCGTCGCCCTCCTCGACACCGAGGGCATCCGCGCCTCCGCCGCCGCCCTGACCAGCGCTTTCGCCGCCGTCACCGACGCCCCCGTGCTGCACGCCTTCGCGGTGAAGGCCTGCCCCCTGGTGCCCGTCCTGCGCCTGCTGCACGAGGCGGGGCTCGGCGCCGAGGTCGCGAGCCCCGGCGAGCTGGCCCTGGCCCGGGCGGCCGGCGTGCCGCCGACCCGTACGGTCCTCGACTCGCCCGCCAAGACCCCCGCCGAACTGCGCCAGGCCCTCGCGCTCGGCATCGCCGTCAACGCGGACAGCCTCCAGGAGCTGGACCGGCTCGACGCGCTGGTCGCCTCCGCGCCCACCGCCTCACCGCTCGGGATCCGGGTGAACCCGCAGGTCGGCCCGGGTTCCATCGGCGCGCTCTCGACGGCCACCGCCACCTCCAAGTTCGGCGTCGCGCTGCGGGACCAGGGGGCGCGGGAGGCCGTCGTCCAGGCGTACCTGGACCGGCCCTGGCTCACCCGGCTGCACACCCACACCGGCTCCCAGGGCATCCCGCTCGCCCTGATGGCCGAAGGCGTCGGCGCCGCGTACGCGCTCGCCGAGGAGATCAACACCAAGGCCGGCCGGCAGCAGATCGACACCCTGGACATCGGGGGCGGACTCCCGGTCAACTTCGCCTCGGACGAGGAGACCCCGGACCACGACGACTACGCGCGCCTGCTCGCCGCGACGGTGCCCGGGCTGCTCGACGGGCGCTACGCCCTCGTCACCGAGTTCGGGCGCTCCCTGCTCGCCAAGCACGGCACGGTCCTGGCCCGCGTCGAGTACACCAAGACCTCCGGCGGCCGGCCCATCGCCGTCACCCACGCCGGCGTCCAGGTGGCCACCCGCACCGTCTACGCCCCCGAGTCCTGGCCGCTGCGGGTCCTCGCGTACGACGCCGAGGGCCGGCCCCGGCGGGGCGAGGAGGTCGTCCAGGACGTGGCGGGGCCCGCCTGCTTCGCCGGGGACCTGCTCTCCACCGGCCGGTCGCTGCCGCTGCTGCGGCCCGGCGACGTCGTCGCGGTGCCGGACACCGGCGCGTACTACTTCGCGCACCACTACGCGTACAACAGTCTGCCCCGGCCCGCCGTCCACGGATTCACCCCGACGGAGGACGGCCGGGTGGCCTTCGCGACCGTCCGCCGCGCCCAGAGCCTCGACGAGATCGTGGCCGAATCCGGCGGCGACCGGCCCGACGCGCTGCTCGGGCAGCCCCTGCGGGAGGCCGCGACCGGTGCTCCCATGGAGCCATGACACACAGCACCTCCGTGGTCGTCGAGCGCCGGGTCTACGCCTCGCCCGGGCGGGTCTGGGAGTCCATCACCGACCTGCGGAACATGCCGCGGGTGCTCAGCGGCGTCCAGCGCGTCGAGGTGCTCACCGAGGGCGGCTTCGCGGTGGGCACCCGCTGGCGCGAGACCCGGCGGATGCTGGGCCGGGAGGCCACGGAGGAGATGACCGTGACCGTCTGCGAGCCGCCCGACCGCTACGTCACGGTGGCCGACTCGCACGGGATGCACTACGTTTCCGAGATCACCCTCGTGCCCGAGGGGCCCCCGGTCGCCGCCACGGCGACGACCCTGCGGATGACCTTCACCGCCCGCCCGGCCCACGACCGCACCCCGGGCCTGCTGACCCGGCTGCTCGGCCGCGTCGGCTCGCGGGCCGTGGCGCGGGCGCTCGGGAAGGACCTGGACGAGATCGCGCGGGCGGTCGAGAGCCACGTCTGACCGCCCCGCGGGACGCCGCTCGGGAGCGGCTTCGATCGCCTCCCGGCCAAGCGCCGATCAGCCTCTGACAAATTCCCTTGGAAAATGCCAGAACTCCCCCCGTCGATCACGACGTTGAGTAGCGTCACCGTTACTGCCGTACGTCCGCACGCCGCATCGGGAGGGGATCACGCGTGCCCGGAATCGACGAGTGCCTGCTGGAGGCCATGGGCCTGCCCGGGGCACGCGGGGCCTGGTTGGTCGACTGGACCAGCGGACTGGCCCTCGGGGCGGCGGGTGAGTCCCCGGTCGGCGACCACGAGACCACCGCCGCCGAGAGCGCCGAACTCGCCCGCGCCGCGGCCGAGTTCGAGTCGCCCGCCGGACCGCACGCCTCGGCCCCGGGCGCCGCGCCGACGGACCCGGCGGCCACCGGCGCCGCACGGGCGGACGCCGTCCCGCCCGTCGAGGACCTGATCGTCACCACCCGCGCCGGCTACCACGTCATCCGCTTCGTCGAGACCGCCTTCGACAGCAGCGTCTTCCTCCACGTCTGGCTCGACCGGAACACCGGGAACCTCGCCCTCGCCCGCATGAGGCTCGGCGACCTCGCCGAAAGACTGGTGCTCGGATGACCGCCACCGCGACGGCCACGACCGTCTCCCCGATGCTCACCCGCCTCGCCGCCGAGAAGGCCACCGGCGCCCTGCTCCGCGACCACGGCACGCTCTACCTCGTCGACGGGCGCGTCGTGCACGCCGAGAGCCCCAGCTCCCCCGGCGTCGACGTGCTGCTCACCGCGGGCGGGCGGCTGCCGCGCGAGGGCTGGGACGAGGCCGTGGACCGGGCCGGGGCGCGCGGCGCCGTCGGCCGCTTCCTCGTCGACAGCGGCCGGCTGCACGACGGCGAACTGGAGATATGCCACCTCGGCGCCGTCTTCGACGCGGCCTTCTTCGCCCTCGGCCCCGCCAGCGGCCCGACCCGCTTCCGGTACGGGGTGGGGCACTGGTTCGGCACGGTGCGGCCGGTCGACACCGGGGCGGTCGAGCGCGAGACCCTGCGCCGCCGCGAACTCCTCGACGCCGTCTGGCCCTACCCGGCCGTCGACTCCGCGCCCGTGGTCCCCCGCCGCGCCTCTCCCGGGCAGCCGGTGGGCGCCCGGCAGCGGGCCCTGCTCGCCGCGGCCGACGGGATCCGCACCCCGGCGGACATCGCCCGGCTGCTCGGCCGGCCCGCCTTCCACACCCTGCTCGACGTTCGCCGGCTGGCCGCGGCCGGCCTGGTGGAGACCCCGTACGAAGCGCCCCCGCCGGCCCCGCCCGCCGTACCCGCCTGGGTCGGCGACGTCGCCACCCACGACCCCGACATCGCCCTGCTCCGCCGGCTCCGTGACGCCCTGGAGGCAGCTCTGTGATGAGGCGTGCCCTGCGCCTGCGCGCCGAGAGGAGACAAATGATGACCGCAGAAGCCGAGGTGCTCGTCGAGCTGAGACGGCTGCGGGCCCGGCTGCCGCAGCTCAGTGGGGCCCTCGCGGCCAGCGCAGACGGCTTGGTGCTCGCCCAGGACGCCGTGGACGGCGAGGCGGAGAGCGTGGCCGCGCTGACCGCCGCCGCCCTCGGTGTCGGGCAGCGGCTCGCCGACATGACCGGGCAGGGCGGCTTCCGCGAGCTCCTGGTCCGGGGCGAGCACGGCTACGTGGCGACGTACGCGGCGGGCGGCTCGGCCGTCCTCACCCTGCTCGCCGAGCCGCGGATCAACGTCGGCCGGCTCCACCTGGAGGCCCGCCGGTCCAGCACCCGGATAGGCGAGCTGGTGGACGGGGCCCTGGAACGCAGAGACCTGAACTGAACGAACTGCCCCTCATCTCCCACTCTCACGAAGGAAGAACCATGGCGAACACCGAGACCTCCCTCAAGGAAGCGGCCCAGATCGAAGGCGCGATCGGCGCCGCCCTCGTCGACTACACGAGCGGCATGGCCCTCGGCACCATCGGCGGCGGCAAGGAGCTCGACCTGAACATGGCGGCGGCCGGCAACACGGACGTGGTCCGCGCCAAGGTCCGCACCATGGAGATGCTGGGCCTCAACGACGACATCGAGGACATCCTGATCACCCTCGGCGGCCAGTACCACCTCATCCGCCTGCTGAAGACCCGCGGCGGCACCGGCCTCTTCCTCTACCTGGCCCTCGACAAGAACCGCGCGAACCTGGCGATGGCCCGCCACCAGCTGAAGAAGATCGAGGCGGAGCTGGAGATCTAGGTCCTAGTCGACGAACAGACCGCGGGCCGCCGCCTTCACGTCGAACTCCTCCAGGCGGGCCTGTGCGTCCGGCAGCTCGTCCGCCATCGCCTCCAGGAGCACCCGGCCGAGCAGCATCGGCGCGCAGGCGGTGTCGAAGGCGAGGCCGGTGCCCACGGCGGCCGGGATGAGCAGGTCGCTGTGGGCCGCGACGGGCGCGAAGGCGGACTCGGCGACGGTCACCACGGTGAGGCCGGCCGAGCGGGCGTACGCCAGGGCGTCGACGACCTCGCGCGGGTGCCGCGGCAGCGCGAAGCAGAGCAGCGCCGTCGCCCCGGCCCGTACGGCGGCGTCGAGGCGGTCGTCGAGCATCGAGCCGCCCTCGTCGAGCAGCCGCACGTCCGGGTGGACCTTGCCGGCGAAGTACGCGAAGCCCCGGGCCTGCGAGGAGGCGGCCCGCAGTCCGAGCACGGGCAGCGGCCGGGAGGCCGCGAGCAGCCGGCCGGCCCGCTCGACGGGCGTGGGGTCGGCGAGCAGCTCGGCGAGGTGCTGCAGGTTCTCGATCTCGCCGAGCACGGCCTGCTGGTACTCGTTGTGCTCGGCGCGCTCCTCGGCGGCCGCGGGCACACTCTCGCGCAGGTGCTTGCGCAGGGCCGGGTAGCCGTCGAAGCCGAGGGCTACGGCGAAGCGGGTGACGGAGGGTTGTGAGACCCCGGCGAGCTCCGCCAGCTCGACGCTGGACAGGAACGGGACGTCGGCGGCCCGCCGCACCATGCAGTGCGCGATCCTCCGCTGGGTCGGCGTCAGCCGGTGCCTTTCGAAGAGCGCCTGCAGCCGTCCGGCCGGGCTGTCGCTCATGCCGTCCCCCTTCCTCCACCTATTCATCCACCTGGAACTCTGCATGACCATATGCAGACAGGCAAGGGAAGGGGCCCCGGGGACCGAGGGGTGGGATGGCGCGGGGACCGCCGCACCCCCGTTTCCGGGGGGCGGGACGACGGCGGTCCCCGCGAGGGACACGGGCCCGGGTCAGGGCCGGTCCGCGTCCGCGACGCGCGTGGAGTTCCGGGAGCCGCTCCGGATGTCCGTGACGCCGACGAGGATCACTCTGCCGGAGCCTTGTTAAGCGGGTGCTGCGGGTACGTGTCGCGCTCGTACCGTTTGCGCGAACGCCGCACCCGCAGCCGGACCACCGCGGACGCCCCGGCGTCAGTGCTGCTTCGTACCGCCGTTGGCGGCCAGGAAGGCGAGCAGGTCCTGGCGGCTCACCACACCGGTCGGCTTGCCCTCGACCAGGACGATCGCGGCGTCGGCGTCGCCGAGCGCGGTCATCAGGTCGGCGACCGGCTCACCCGAGCCGACCTGCGGCAGCGGGCCGGACATGTGGTCCTCGATCGGGTCCTCCAGGGAGGCCTTCTGCGTGAACAGGGCGTTCAGCAGCTCCCGCTCGACGACCGAGCCGACCACCTCGGCGGCCATGACGTCGGGGTGACCGGCGCCCGGCTTGACGACCGGCATCTGCGAGACGCCGTACTCGCGCAGCACCTCGATGGCCTGGCCGACGGTCTCGTCCGGGTGCATGTGGACGAGCGACGGCATGCCGCCCGACTTGTGGCGCAGCACGTCGGCGACCGTGGCGGACGTGGTGTCCTCCAGGAAGCCGTAGTCGGCCATCCACTCGTCGTTGAAGATCTTCGACAGGTAGCCGCGGCCGGAGTCCGGCAGCAGCACGACCACGACGTCGTCGGGGCCGAGCTCGCGCGCGACCTCCAGGGCGGCGACGACCGCCATGCCGCAGGAGCCGCCCACGAGCAGGCCCTCCTCCTTGGCGAGGCGGCGGGTCATCTGGAAGGAGTCCTTGTCCGAGACCGCGACGATCCGGTCGGTGACCGAGGCGTCGTAGGCGGTGGGCCAGAAGTCCTCGCCGACGCCCTCGACCAGGTACGGCCGGCCGGAGCCGCCGGAGTAGACCGAGCCCTCGGGGTCGGCGCCGACGATCTGGACCTTGCCGCCGCTGACCTCCTTCAGGTACTTGCCGGTGCCCGAGATGGTGCCGCCGGTACCGACGCCCGCGACGAAGTGGGTGATCTTCCCGTCCGTCTGCTCCCACAGCTCCGGACCGGTGGTCTCGTAGTGCGAGCGCGGGTTGTTCGGGTTGGAGTACTGGTCGGGCTTCCAGGCGCCCGGCGTCTCACGGACCAGGCGGTCCGAGACGTTGTAGTAGGAATCGGGGTGCTCCGGGTCGACGGCCGTGGGGCAGACGACGACCTCGGCGCCGTAGGCGCGCAGCACGTTGATCTTGTCCGTGGACACCTTGTCGGGGCAGACGAAGATGCACTTGTAGCCCTTCTGCTGGGCCACGATCGCCAGGCCGACGCCGGTGTTGCCGGACGTGGGCTCGACGATGGTGCCGCCGGGCTTGAGCGCTCCGCTCTCCTCGGCCGCCTCGATCATGCGCAGGGCGATGCGGTCCTTGACCGAGCCGCCCGGGTTGAAGTACTCGACCTTGGCCAGGACGGTCGCCTGAATGCCCGTGGTGACGTTGTTGAGCTTCACCAGCGGGGTGTTGCCGACGAGGCTGATCATCGAGTCGTGGAATTGCACCGTAATCTCCGGGGTCTCCGTAATGGTGCAGCCAGCGTATTCCGTGAAATGCGTAGGCGGAGCCGCTTACGGGGCAGTTACACGAGAGACGGCTTGAAGGAGGTGACCGCCCCGATGTCCAGGGCGAGGGTGGCACGGCGGATCGCGGCGGGTGCGGCGTACGGCGGCGGGAGCATCGGCCTGCTGGGCGTCGCGGCCGTGGGGGTCCTCCTGGCCGAGGTGCAGCTGGCCAAGAGGTCGGTCGGCGGCGGGGTCGCGCCGCTGCCGCCGGGCGCGGACGGCCGGTACGGGCGCTCGTACGACCCCGGGCAGCCGCTGCGGCTGGCCCTTCTGGGTGATTCCACGGCCGCCGGCCAGGGGGTGCGCCGCACGGGACAGACCCCGGGCGCGCTGCTTGCCTCCGGGCTGGCGGCGGTGGCCGAGCGTCCGGTGGACCTGCGGAACGTGGCGCTGTCGGGGGCCTGCTCCGACGACCTGGAGCGCCAGGTGTCGCTGCTGCTCGCGGCGCCGGCGGGGGCCCCCGACGTGTGCGTGATCATGATCGGCGCGAACGACGTCACCCACCGGCTGCCGGCCACCCAGTCCGTGCGCTGTCTGGCCGCGGCGGTGCGGCGGCTGCGGACGGCGGGTGCCGAGGTGGTGGTCGGCACCTGCCCGGATCTGGGCACCATCGAGCCGGTCTACCAGCCGCTGCGCTGGCTGGCGCGGCGGGCCTCGCGGCAGCTGGCGGCGGCGCAGACGATCGTGGTCGTCGAGCAGGGCGGGCGGACGGTGTCGCTGGGCGACCTGCTGGGTCCCGAGTTCGCGGCGAATCCGCGCGAGATGTTCGGGGTCGACAACTTCCACCCCTCGGCGGAGGGCTACGCGACGGCGGCGATGGCGCTGCTGCCGACGGTGTGCGCGGCGCTCGGGGTGTGGCCGGAGCCGGACCGGATCGACGTGGACCGGGACGAGGACATGCTGCCGGTGGCGAAGGCGGCGGCCGAGGCGGTCAAGGAGGGCGGTACGGAGGTCACGGGCGCGCGGGCGCCGTGGGCCCTCCTGAAACACCGCCGCCGTCGCCGCCTCCCCCTCCCCCCGGACGACACCGCCCCGACCCCGACCCCCCAGGAAACCCCCCTGCCCCAGGACACCTGACCCTCCACGCCGGCCACCGCGACGTCCGCCCCGAGGCGGGCGCCGCCCGGGGAGGGCGGGCGGTGCTTGCCGGCTGGGGGCGGGCAGGTCGTAGCGTGGGTGGGGAGCGCGGGGTGGGGAGCGCGGGGGTGCAGCTGAGCGGGCGCTTAGAAAAGAGGTCCGCATCACAGTCCGTCCCCGGTGACCACGCGCGGTACGTACGGGTAACTTCCCTTTCAGTCCGCCCACCCAGACCCTCCTGGAGCCGTGATGCCCGAAGCCGTCATCGTCTCGACCGCCCGCTCCCCCATCGGCCGGGCCTTCAAGGGCTCCCTGAAGGACCTGCGTCCCGACGACCTGACCGCCACGATCATCCAGGCCGCCCTCGCCAAGGTCCCCGAGCTCGACCCGCGCGACATCGACGACCTGATGCTGGGCTGCGGTCTGCCCGGCGGCGAGCAGGGCAACAACCTGGGCCGCATCGTGGCCGTGCAGATGGGCATGGACCACCTCCCCGGCTGCACCGTCACCCGCTACTGCTCCTCCTCGCTGCAGACCTCCCGCATGGCCATGCACGCGATCAAGGCGGGCGAGGGCGACGTCTTCATCTCGGCCGGTGTCGAGATGGTCTCGCGCTTCGTGAAGGGCAACTCCGACTCGCTGCCGGACACGCACAACCCGTTCTTCGCCGACGCCGAGGCCCGTACCGCCGCCGTCGCCGCGTCCGAGGGCTCCACCTGGCACGACCCGCGCGAGGACGGCCTCGTCCCCGACGCGTACATCGCCATGGGCCAGACCGCCGAGAACCTGGCGCGCTGGAAGGGCGTCACCCGCCAGGACATGGACGAGTTCGGCGTGCGCTCGCAGAACCTCGCCGAGCAGGCCATCAAGAACGGCTTCTGGGAGCGCGAGATCACCCCGGTGACGCTCCCGGACGGCACGGTCGTGTCCACGGACGACGGCCCGCGCGCCGGCGTCACCCTGGAGGGCGTCTCCGGCCTCAAGCCGGTCTTCCGCCCCGACGGCCTGGTCACCGCCGGCAACTGCTGCCCGCTGAACGACGGCGCCGCCGCGCTCGTGATCATGTCGGACACCAAGGCGCGCGAGCTGGGCCTGACCCCGCTGGCCCGGATCGTCTCCACCGGCGTCTCCGGCCTCTCCCCGGAGATCATGGGCCTCGGCCCGGTCGAGGCGTCGAAGCAGGCGCTCCAGCGGGCCGGCCTGACCACCGGCGACATCGACCTGGTCGAGATCAACGAGGCCTTCGCCGCGCAGGTCATCCCGTCCTACCGCGACCTCGGCTTCGACCTGGACAAGGTCAACGTCAACGGCGGCGCCATCGCCGTCGGCCACCCCTTCGGCATGACGGGCGCCCGCATCACCGGCACCCTCATCAACAGCCTCCAGTTCCACGACAAGCAGTTCGGCCTGGAGACGATGTGCGTGGGCGGCGGCCAGGGCATGGCCATGGTCATCGAGCGGCTGAGCTGAGGCGTAGCGGAGGGTAGGGGTCGCCCGAGGAACGAGGGCGGCACCTGCCCGCAGCGGAGGCGAAGTTCAGCGCGACCGGAAAGCCGAGCGGCTGAGCTGAGGCGTAGCGGAGGGTAGGGGTCGCCCGAGGAACGAGGGCGGCACCTGCCCGCAGCGGAGGCGAAGCTCAGCGCGACCGGAAGAGCGAGCGGCTGAGCTGAGTCCTACAGCCGTTCCAGCCGGTCGGGCGTCTCCACGGGCCGGGTGGTCCAACCACCCCGCGTCCAAGCCGTGACCGAATCTCCCCCAGGATGTGACATACATCCCGGGGGAGAGTCGTTTTCGCAGGTCACGGCCGTTACGGGACTAAACACCAGGCAGAAATACCTGTCCAATTCGTGACGTAATGCACTGACAGGTGGCGGCACCCCACGACAAGCTGATGTAGGAAGTCGGGGGATCGACTCGGAATCGGGAGTACGTCAGTGAGCGCACTGTCTCTTGCCCTGCTGGTGACCACGGCCGCTGCCACGGCCGTGGGGGCCGCCGCCCTGCACTCCGCCCACGCTCTCCGTAAGCAGGTCACCGCGCTGCGTGGCGAACTCGCCGCCGCGCGGGGCGTGTCCGTGCCCGCCGCCCGTCAGACGCCCGCCGCCGAGATACGGGCCGCGGTCGCCGAGGCCCTGGCCGAGGAGCGCGAGCGCGAGCTCGCCGAGGCGCGCGCCTTCTGGGCCGCGCAGGAGGCCCGGGACGCCGCCGACGCCCCGTCGCTCCTCGGCGGTGCCGCCGAGGAGGGTCCGTACTACGTGCCGCGCCAGGCCGACTTCGTGGGCCTGGAGGCGATGGCCCTGGAGGCCATGGAGGCGGAGGCCGCCGCGCTCGACGGCCGCGAGGCCCGGGACGCCCAGGACGCGCTCGACCCCTTCGACACCTACGCGGAGCTGGAGGAGTTCCCCGAGCTCACCGGCGCCGGCGAGTACCCCGAGGACTCCCCCGAGCTGGCCGCGGCCCGCCGCCGCCACCCCTCGCACCCCGACTTCGTGCCGGTCCGTACGCCCGTCGTCACCGACCACGAGCGGACGGTGTCCCGCCTGGAGGAGCTCGCCGACACGCGCACGGCCCTGACGGACGTCCGCCCCGGCCCGCTGGGCACGCTGGACGTGTACGTCTTCGCCGACGGCACCACGCTCTGTATGACCCCCGGTCACCGCGAGACCGCCGAACGCCTCGCCGAGGCCCTGCGGGCCGGTCACAGCCCGGTCCTGCTCGGCGGCTCGGGCGTCTCCGGCGCCTACGCCCTGACCTTCTCGTGCGGCGACGCGGCCGAGGACAACGTGTACATCCTCGCCGACCGCGTGATCGCCAGCCTGTAGGCCCCTGGCGCGCCCGGAGGCGCGCCCCCGCCCCTCCCCGGAAGGGGAGAGGGTCAGAGCCCCGCGCGGGCCTCCGCCGCCCGCACCAGTCCCACGGCCTCGTCGAGCTCCCCCTCGGGGGCGTCCGGGGCCGTTCGCAATGTTTCGGCCAGATCCGCGGCGGCGACCACCACTTGGTCCCCGACCGCGAAGAGCCCCGCGTCCGGCATGATCCGCGGCTCCCGGTCCGGGAACTCCAGCCGCTGCGCCCGGACGGCCAACTCCCTGGCCAGCGCCAGTCCTTCGGCGGCCGCGCCGCGCTGGAGCCGGCTGTGCGGGGCGGCCCGCAGCCGGTCGGCGAACCGCTCTGCGGCGGCGGTCAGTTCACTCGTATCGCGCACTCCGCGACCCTACGCGCCGTCCGGGGACCATTGCCAACGGGCGAACGCTGGGGCACGGTGACGTGAAGGAGCACACGGCACAACGCGTCCGGAGGCGCCGATGTCCCACACATTCTCCGAAGAGACCCATCGCAATCTGCTCGCCCGCATCCCGCACTGCACCGGTCGTGATATCTCCGACTGGCTGAGGGCCGTCGAGGAGGGCCCCTCCCTCATCCGCTTCGAAGAGAAGGTCAGCTGGCTGCGCGGCGAACACGGTCTCGCCTACGGTCACGCCAAGGCGATCATCCACGAGTACGACCTCCGCCGGGCGGCCCGCCGCATGCTCTGACGGACCGGGAGCCGTCGTTCTCCCGCCCGGTTAGAGTGGGAGAACGACGGTTCTCTGCGAGGGGTGACCGGTCATGGACACCGAAACCGCCGAGCTGAGACTCCTGGAGACGGCCGAGGCCCTGTTCGACGAGAAGGGTGTCCAGGCCGTCGGGATGGACGCCATCCGCAGCGCGTCCGGCGTCTCACTGAAGCGGCTGTACCAGCTCTACCCGTCGAAGGACCATCTGGTCTGGGCGGTCCTCCAGCGCCGTGACCGCGCCGTGCGCGAGGCCATCGCGGCCCATGGCGCCACCCACGCCACCAACCCCTACCAGCGGGCCCTGGCGGTCTTCGACTACCTCGGCGGCTGGTTCGCCGACCCCGGCTTCCGGGGCTGCGCCTTCATCAACACCTTCGGCGAGATGGGCGGCATCTCCCCGGCCGTCGCCGAGATCGCCCGCGGCCACAAGCAGGCCCTGCGGGACTACTTCGCCGAGCAGACCACGGCCATGAACGCCCCGCCCGCGCTCGCCGACCAGCTGGCGCTGCTCGCCAACGGAGCCATGGCCGTCGCGGGCATCCACGGCACCTCGGAGCCCGCCGCGCAGGCCAAGGACGCCGCCAGGGTGCTGCTCGACGCCTACGTGCCCTGAGGCGCCCCGGGAGAGCCCCGGAGAACGCCGGAGCACCCCGGAGACCCGGGAAGGCGGAAGGGCCCGCCCGGCGGATGCCGGACGGGCCCTTCCCGTGTCACGCGGTGCGTCAGTCGTCGCCCTGGAGGATCGACAGCAGGCGCAGGAACTCCATGTAGATCCACACCAGGGTCATGGTGAGGCCGAAGGCCGCCAGCCAGGACTCCTCGCGCGGAGCGCCGTAGGTGATGCCGTCCTCGACCTGCTTGAAGTCGAGGGCCAGGAAGCAGGCGCCCAGGATGATGCCGATGACGCCGAACATGATGCCGAGGCCGCCGCTGCGGAAGCCGAGGCCGTCACCGCCGCCGAAGACGGCGAACAGCAGGTTGACCGCCATCAGCAGCACGAAGCCGATCGCGGCCGCCATCACGAAGCCGTAGAAGCGGCGGGTGACGCGGATCCAGCGCATCTTGTAGGCGATCAGCACACCGGCGAAGACCGCCATCGTGCCGAGCACGGCCTGGGCGACCACGCCGTCGGCGATGTACGTGGAGACGGCGGCGGAGATCACCCCGAGGAAGACGCCCTCGAAGGCCGCGTAGCCGAGGATCAGCGCCGGCGACGGCCTGCGCTTGAACGACTGGACGAGCGACAGGACCAGGGCCACCAGACCGGCGCCGACGCCGATGGCGTACGACTTGTTCAGGTTCGCCGGGTCGACCGGCAGCAGCAGCCAGGACAGCACGGCGGTGAGCACGACCGTGCCGAGCGTCATCGCCGTACGGCTGACGACGTCGTCGATGGTCATGACGTTGCCGCGGGCCTGCTGCGGCGCGCCCAGGGTGTCCTGCGGCGCGTACGGGTTGGTCGCGTACGGGTTGGTCGCGCCCTCGGCGTAGGGGTTGCCGGTGGCGTACGGGTTGGTTCCTGCGGCGGGGCCCCCGGCCTGCGGCTGCTGCGCGTTGAAGCCGGCGTAGCCGTTGTCGCGGCTGAACCCCCGTCGCGAGAAGACCGGGTTGCTGCTCCTCATCTCACTCCTCCATGGCCGCACTGCGCGGCCTTGCGTCAAGAGTAATGCGAAGGCAAAAGGAACTCCCTCGTGCTGGGGGAGGATCTTTATACGATCGTGTCGAGGAGTGCGGGGGAGATGCGGTGGCGAGGAGTGCCCGGAACCGGATTCGAACCGGTACGGCCCGAAGGCCAGCGAGGTTTAAGCTCGCCGTGTCTGCATTCCACCATCCGGGCGTGGCGCGAAGCTCCGCGTTGGCACACGAGCCTATCGGGGCGCGTCGCCCGTTCAGCGGAACGGCCGCCCGATGTTGTCTTATTTTATTGACACCTGAGGGTGTGTCAGTGCAGGTGGGGGGCCTTCTGACGAAGTGTGACAGGGCTCGCGGCAGCAAAGGCGGGGCCCCTGGATTGACGGAAACTCGCCGCCTGATCGACGGGACTGTGTCACCTCGCCCCGCACGGCACCCTCACGTCTCCGGCACATCCCCGGCACACCCGTAAGGAGTCACCGGCTCAGGGTCGCCGTCATACCTCAGGATGACGGAGCACCCCGGTGGTCCGACTCGAGACTGCCCCGGGAACGGGCACGTGGACGGACGTCCGGCGCCAGAACGTTCGAAACGATGGAGTGGTTCCCGAGCAGCCGCAGTGACAGGAGTCGCCGTCGTGACCACCACCCCCACCGTGCCCCGCGCCACCGCGGTGGCCGCCCGCGCCACCGACCTCTCGAAGGTCTACGGACAGGGCGAGACCCAGGTGGTCGCTCTGGACCGGGTGACCGTGGACTTCCGGCAGGGCGAGTTCACCGCGATCATGGGCCCCTCCGGCTCCGGCAAGTCGACCCTCATGCACTGCGTCGCCGGCCTCGACTCCTTCTCCTCCGGCTCCGTCCGGATCGGCGAGACCGAGCTCGGCACCCTGAAGGACAAGCAGCTCACCCAGCTGCGCCGCGACAAGATCGGCTTCATCTTCCAGGCGTTCAACCTGCTGCCGACGCTGACCGCCCTGGAGAACATCACGCTGCCGATGGACATCGCGGGCCGCCGGCCCGACAAGCAGTGGGTGCAGCAGGTCATCGACATGATCGGCCTCTCCGGCCGGCTGAGCCACCGCCCCTCGCAGCTCTCCGGCGGCCAGCAGCAGCGCGTGGCCGTGGCCCGCGCCCTGGCCTCCCGGCCCGAGATCATCTTCGGTGACGAGCCCACCGGAAACCTGGACTCGCGCTCCGGCGCCGAGGTCCTCGGCTTCCTGCGCAACTCGGTGCGCGAGCTCGGCCAGACCGTCGTCATGGTGACCCACGACCCGGTGGCCGCGTCCTACGCCGACCGCGTCATCTTCCTCGCGGACGGCCGGATCGTCGACGAGATGCTGCACCCGACGGCGGACGGCGTGCTCGACCGCATGAAGGCCTTCGACGCCAAGGGCCGCACGAGCTGAGCCCCGGCCCCCCCGGGCCCCTCACCCGTCCTTCCGTCCCACCTTCCGTTCAGGACACCCCATGTTCCGTACCGCCCTGCGCAACGTGCTCGCGCACAAGGCCAGGCTGCTGATGACCGTGCTCGCCGTGATGCTCGGCGTGGCCTTCGTCTCCGGCACCCTGGTCTTCACCGACACCCTCTCCAACGCCTTCCGCAACCAGTCCGCCAAGAGCTACGACGACATCGCCGTCGCCGTCTCGGCCACGCCGGACGGCAAGGACCCGAACGCCGTCCCGGGCCTGTCCGAGCAGACCCGGCAGAAGATCGCCGCGATCGACGGCGTCGCCTCGGCCACCGGTCGCGTCAACGGCTTCGCCGGCGTGCCGGACAAGGACGGCAAGCTGATCGGCGCCGGCTGGTCCAACAAGGGCACCAACTTCGCCCCCGGCCAGGACGGCAAGGACAGCGCGTACTCCTTCACCTCCGGAGACGGTCCGGCGAAGGACGACGAGATCGCGCTGGACCGGGAGACCGCCGAGAAGGGCGGCTACAAGGTCGGCGACCAGGTGCGCGTCGCCACCAACGGCCCGGTCGAGACCTACACGCTCTCCGGTGTCTTCACCACCGAGGACGGCGCGGTGAACGCCGGCGGCAGCCTCGTCCTCTTCGACACGGACGTCGCCCAGAAGCTCTTCCTGCGCCCCGGCTTCTTCCAGGACGTCAACGTCGCCGGCAAGCCCGGCGCGGACGCCGGGAAGATCCTCGCCGCGGTGAAGCCGATCGTCGGCGACCACGCCGAGGCCCAGACCGGTCAGGCCCTCGCCGACCAGCAGGCCGAGGACATCGAGAGCGGGCTGAGCAACCTCAGCACGATGCTGCTGGCCTTCGCCGCCATCGCGCTCTTCGTCGGCGTCTTCCTGATCTCCAACACCTTCACCATGCTCATCGCCCAGCGCACCAAGGAGCTGGCCCTGATGCGCGCCGTCGGCGCCTCCCGCGGCCAGATCACCCGCTCGGTGCTGGCCGAGGCCGGCCTGGTCGGCCTGGTCGCCTCCGCGATCGGCTTCGGGCTCGGCATCGGGCTCGCCGCGGGCCTGCGCTCCGGCATGAACGCCTTCGGTCTGAAGATCCCGGCCGGTGACCTGATCATCGGTGGCACCCCGCTGGTCGCGGCCCTCGCCGTCGGCGTCCTCGTCACCATGGTGGCCGCGCTGCTGCCCGGCTTCCGCGCCGCGAAGATCCCGCCGGTCGCCGCCATGAACAGCGTCCACGCGGTGGCCACCACCAAGTCCCTGGTGACGCGCAACATCATCGGCGGCATCATCACCGGCCTCGGTGTGCTCGCCATCCTCGGCGGCGCCTCCACCGGCGGCGACAGCGGCCGGATGCTCATCGGCCTGGGCGCCTTCCTCGCGCTCATCGGCGTGATCATCCTGATCCCGCTGCTGGCCCGCCCGGTGATCGCGCTCGCCCGCCCGTTCCTGAAGCCCTTCGGCGTGGCCGGCGCGCTGTCCGGCCAGAACGCGGTCCGCAACCCGCGCCGCACCGGCGCCACCGCCTCCGCGCTCGCCATTGGCCTCACCCTCGTCACGGGTCTGTCGGTGCTCGGCACCACGGTCGGCTCGGCCGTGGACCGGATGACGACGGACCAGATCAAGGCCGACTACATGATCACCATGGCCAGCGGCGACGGCCTCAACCAGGCCGCGCTGGACGCGGTGCGCAAGACCCCGGGCGCCACCGCGGTCTCCCCGCAGCAGGCCGGCTGGCTGCAGGTGAAGGGCGACTTCACGTCCGCGTCCGGTGTCACCCCGGGTGACGTCGAGAAGGTGCTGAACCTCCGGGTGGTCGACGGCTCGCTCGGCTCGCTCGCCGACGGCCAGGTCGCGGTCGCGGACAAGACCGCCGACAAGAAGGGCTGGAAGGTCGGCTCGACGCTGCCGGTGGAGTTCTCGGACAAGAAGAAGGGCACCCTGAAGGTCGGCGCGGTCTTCGAGGACAGCGAGTTCGTCTCGCCGCTGGTCCTGGACGCCCGGATCCTCAACGTCCACGACCCCAAGCCGTACATCCCGCAGATCTTCGTGAAGATGGACGGCGGCCCGTCGGACGCCGCCGAGAAGGCCGTGACGAAGTCGCTCGGCGACAACCCGGCCATGACGGTGATGGACCAGAAGGACATCCGCGACCAGTTCGGCGGCATCATCAACATGATGCTGAACATCATGTACGGCCTGCTCGCGATGGCCCTGATCATCGCGGTGCTCGGGGTGGTCAACACGCTGGCGATGTCGGTCTTCGAGCGGCAGCAGGAGATCGGCATGCTGCGGGCGATCGGTCTCGACCGGCGCCGGGTGAAGCGGATGGTCCGTCTGGAGGCCGTGGTCATCTCGCTGTTCGGCGCGGTGGTCGGCATCGCCCTCGGCTCCTTCCTGGGCTGGGCGATCGGCGAGACGCTGCGGGACAGCCTGCCGGACTACGCGCTGGTCCTGCCGTGGGGCCGGATCGCGGTCTTCCTGCTCCTCGCCGGACTGGTCGGCGTCCTGGCCTCCCTGTGGCCGGCGCGCAGCGCGGCGAAGCTGAACATGCTGCAGGCGATCAAGGCCGAGTAGCGGCCGGAGGAACACGACGAGGGCCGGACTCCCCCGGGGGGAGTCCGGCCCTCGCGCGTGCCCGCGGGTCAGCTGCCCGCGCAGTAGCTCATCAGATACTGGTGGTTGGCCTTGAACTGGTCGTAGAGCGCCCCGTTGTCGATCTTCAGCAGGGTCTCGTCGTTGGCCCGCAGGGCGGGGTAGGTGTAGTTGTGGCTGCCGGTCCAGACGAGCTTCCGGCCGGCCACGCCGTCGTACGTGCCCTCGACCAGCAGGTACTTGGAGTGCAGCCCCGCCTTGGCGACGCCGGTGCCCCGGTCCTCGTAGCACTGCACGCGCTGGGTGAGCTTGCCCGAGATGATCGACTCGACGCCGGAGCTCATGGAACCGGGGTAGCCGTCGTGCGCGAGGATCACCGAGCAGCCGGCGTTCTTCAGGGCGACGAGCTTGCTCGCCACCTCGTCGCGGGTGAAGAGGTTGGCGGCCATCCGGATCTGGGTGCCGCCCGCGCAACCGACGTTGTCCAGGATCAGCTTGACCGTGTCCGTGGAGGCGTCGTTGTCGTACGTGGTGCCCGAGGCCTCCTTGCGCGGGAAGAAGTAGGCCTTGTACGGGCCGCTGGCCGGGGTCTTGTAGTAGTGGCTCACGCCGGCGGTCGTGGAGCCGTAGGAGAGCAGGTCGGCGAAGTAGTCCTGGTAGATGCCGTAGAGGCCGCTGTCGACGACGGTGACGGCGTTGTTGAACAGGTCGGTGCGCTGGACGCCGGTCATGTTGGCCGAGGTCTGCACGACGACGTCGCTCGCGCCGCCGGTGCTGGAGAACAGCCAGAACTTGTTGTGGTTGATGGCGCCGTCGGCGTCTCCGGGCAGCTGCCGGGAGCCGATGCAGCCGCGTCCCGCGGGGCAGGCGAAGACCCAGGAGCCCTGGGTGCGGTCGGTGCCGAGGCGGGCGGCGAGGCGGTCGTACTCGCCTCCGGTCATGGTGACGGAGGTGTGGTCGACGATCACCCTGACGTTCACGCCACGGCTCTTCGCGGTGCCGAGCGCGTCGGTCACGGAGTCGTCGGTGAAGGTGTAGAGCCCGGCGGTGATCGTGGAGCCGGCCGGAGCCCGGCCGATGAGGTCGACGACGTGGGCCCGGATGCGGTCCTGTGCCGTGGCGTCACCCGACGGGTCGTTGAAGGTGGCCGTGGTGGTGACCGGTGCGTCGGCGGCGCCGGCCGGTGACGGGACGGCGAGCAGGCCGACGGCGGCGGTCAGGGCGAGCAGGAGACGGGTCGTGCGGCGCAAGGTTCCCCCTCGAGACACGAGAACGGCATATACATGACAAACCGGACCCGCAAAGAACGGGGTGCCGGTCGTCGCCGGCACCCCGCCTACCCGGAGCCCGAAGCCCCGAACGTATCAACGGCCTTCGGAGGCGCCTCCCCCCGGTTCGCTCGGTTCGCTCCACACCCGCGACCGCAGCGGCAGCCCCGAGGCGCCCGAACCCGGCGTCCGCACCGCCAGGAACTGGTTCACCCCGATCCGGTTGCGCTCGAAGGAGAGCGCCGAGGCCGCCATGTACAGGCGCCAGATCCGCGCACGGCCCGGGGAGGTGAGCCGGACCGCCGTGTCCCACTCCGCCTCCAGGTTCCCCACCCAGCGGCGCAGCGTCAGCGCGTAGTGCTCGCGGATCGCCTCCACGTCCCGGACCTCGAAGCCGGCGTCCTCAAGGGTCGTCAGGGTCCGGCCCATCGGGGCCAGTTCGCCGTCCGGGAACACGTACGCGTCGATGAAGGGGTCCACCCGGTACGCCTCCTCGTCGGGCTCCGGGCGGCGCGAGATCTGGTGGTTCAGCAGGCGCCCGCCCGGCTTCAGGAGCCGGTACAGCGTGTCCGCGTACTCCCGGTACTTCACGGCGCCCACGTGCTCGGCCATGCCGATCGAGGAGATCGCGTCGTACGGCCCGTCGGCCACGTCCCGGTAGTCCTGGACCCGGATGTCGATCCGGTCCGTCAGACCCTCCTCGGCGATCCGCTTGCGGGCGAACGCGGCCTGCTCGCGCGAGAGCGTGACGCCGACGACCCGGGCTCCGTACTCCCGCGCCGCGTGGATCGCCATCGATCCCCAGCCGCAGCCCACGTCGAGCAGCCGGTCGCCCTCCTTCAGGCGCAGCTTGCGCGCGATCAGGTCCAGCTTGTCGCGCTGGGCCTCCTCCAGCGTCCCGCCGTCCGTCCAGTACGCGCACGAGTAGACCATCGACGGGCCGAGCACCAGCTCGTAGAAGTCGTTGCCCACGTCGTAGTGGTGACTGATCGCCTGCTTGTCGCGCCGCTTGCTGTGCGAGGCGCCGCTGCGTCCGCGCATCTCCTCCACGGGCGGCTTCGGCGGCGGGAAGGGGCCGGCCAGCTTGAACAGCGTCCTGACCGCCGCGCGCACCTTCGGGTCGCGCACCGCCTCCAGGGCGCCGCGCGACTCCTCGCCGCGCTCCCAGACGAAGCCGGCGAGCCTGTCCAGGACCTCGTAGAGGTCGCCCTCGACGTCGATCTCACCGGCCACCCAGGCCCGTGCCAGACCCAGCTCGCCCGGCTTCCACAGCAGCCGGCGCAGCGCCCGGCGCTCGCGGACGACCAGAACGGGGCCGCCCGCAGGACCAGCTTCGCTGCCGTCCCAGGCCCGCAGCCGCACCGGGAACTTCGCTCCCAGGACGTCCTCGGCAAGGGCGGTCAGCCGCGACGCGGCGTCGGCCATGGTGCAACACCTCCGTGATCCGGTGCCCCAGAAATGCTTGTCACCAGGAGAACACCGTCCGTAGGCGAAGCCATCCCATCCCGCGCGTAAACGCTGGGAAAAACACGCGAAGGGCCGTCCGCACCACGGATGGCGGACGGCCCTTTTACGGCCTTGCGTGTACTACCGGTACTGCTTAGGAGGCCTTGGCCTTCTCCTGCGCCGGGGCGGCCGGCGCGGGGGCGGGCTTGGCGGCCTCGTAGAACTCCTCGCGCGGCGTCTCCATGGCGCCCAGCGAGACGACCTCGCGCTTGAGGAACATGCCGAGGGTCCAGTCGGCGAAGACGCGGATCTTGCGGTTGAAGGTCGGCATCGCCATGCCGTGGTAGCCACGGTGCATGTACCAGGCGAGACGGCCCTTGAGCTTGATCTTCATCTTGCCCATGACGATCATGGCGACGCCCTTGTGCAGACCGAGTCCGGCCACCGCGCCCTTGTTGGCGTGGCTGTACTCCTTCTGCGGGAAGCCGCGCATGCCGGCCACCACGTTGTCGCCGAGGACCTTGGCCTGGCGCAGGGCGTGCTGGGCGTTCGGCGGGCACCAGGCGCGCTCGGCCGGGACGCCGGCCTTGATCGCGGCCAGGTCCGGGACCTGGGCGTTGTCGCCCGCGGCCCAGACGTAGTCCATGCCGTTGACCTGGAGCTTCTCGTTGCAGTCCACGTGGCCGCGGGGGCCGAGCGGCAGACCGAAGCGGGCGAGCGCCGGGTTCGGCTTCACACCGGCGGTCCAGACGATCGTGCTGGAGTCGACCTCGAGGCCGTTCTTCAGCACGACGTGACCGTCGACGCAGGAGTCCATGGAGGTCTCGAGGTAGATCTCGATCCCGCGGGACTCCAGGTGCTCCTTGCCGTACTGGCCGAGCTTGGGGCCGACCTCGGGAAGGATCTTGTCGGCCGCGTCGACCAGGATGAAGCGCATGTCCTCGCGCGACACGTTCTGGTAGTACTTCGCGGCGTCGCGGGCCATGTCCTCGACCTCGCCGATCGTCTCGGCGCCGGCGAAGCCACCGCCGACGAAGACGAAGGTCAGCGCCTTGCGGCGGACCTCCTCGTCGGTGGTCGAGTCGGCCTTGTCGAGCTGCTCGAGGACGTGGTTGCGCAGGCCGATGGCCTCCTCGATGCCCTTCATGCCGATGCCCTGCTCGGCGAGGCCGGGGATCGGGAAGGTGCGGGAGACGGCACCCATCGCGATGACCAGGTAGTCGAAGGGCAGCTCGTACGCCTCGCCGACGAGCGGCGCGATCGTGGCGACCTTGCGGTCCTGGTCGATGGTGGTGACCCGACCGGTGAGCACCTCGGCTCCGCGCACGACGCGTCGCAACGGGACGACGACGTGGCGCGGCGAGATGCTGCCGGCGGCGGCTTCGGGGAGGAAGGGCTGGTAGGTCATGTACGACCGCGGGTCGACGACCGTGACGGTCGCCTCCGCGTAGCGCATCTTCTTGAGGATGCGCCGAGCTGCGTACAGGCCTACGTACCCACCGCCTACTACGAGGATCCTGGGACGCTCCGTGGTGCTCATGCCATCGAGTATCCACCCCCTCCAGGGGGGTTGCTCGTGCGCCCCTTCACAAGCATCCGGGGGTCCTCTGCTACACTCCGCCGCCCACGTGACCCAGGTCATGGTCCAGCAAAGGAACCAGGGTGCGCGGGCGAACGTTGTTCACCCCTTGTGAACTGGCCCGGAGAGCCTTCCTTAACGCTGAACCAAGGGGCCCGTTCACACGATGGAAACTTCGAGCGAAGTGGCCTCCACACCTGCGAAAGGGCCCCGGGGAACCCCTCGGAGGCCCCAAAGGCGCTCCTCGGGCTCCCACAGGGCCCTTTCTCTTGTGAAGAACTTCACGAACTTTCTCGCCATGTGGTCATGGCCGGGGTCGATAGCTGCCCGCTATGCGACGGATAGGGCGATCCCATCGAGGATGTCGTGCTCGCTGACGACGACCTCGGAGGCCCCCGTCCGCTCCATGATCTCGACCAGGACCAGCGCGCCGGCGATGATCACGTCCACCCGGCCGGGGTGGATGACCGGGATCGCCGCCCGCTCGTCGTGCGTGGACCGCAGCAGCCGCTCCACCACCGCGTCGACCTGCGCACGGGAGATCCGGGAGTGGTGGATCTCGGTGGAGTCGTACTCCTGCTGCCCCAGCGCGACGGCGGCGACCGTGGTGACCGAACCGGCCAGGCCGACCAGGGTCTCGGCCTCCGTGATCGGCACGGTCTCGGCCGCCAGGTCCAGCGCGGCCCGCACGTCGGCGCGGACCGCGGCGATCTCCTCGGCGGTCGGCGGATCGTGGCGCACATGCCGCTCGGTCAGGCGGACGCAGCCGATGTCGACGCTGCGGGCGGCCTCGACGTGCTTGTTGCCGACCACGAACTCGGTCGAGCCGCCGCCGATGTCGACGACCAGCCGCCGGTCGTCGCCGTGCAGCTCGCCGGTGGCGCCGGTGAAGGAGAACTCGGCCTCCTGGTCGCCGGTGATGACCTCGGGCTCGACGCCCAGGATCTCGACGACCCCGCGCACGAAGTCGTCCCGGTTCTCGGCGTCACGGGAGGCGGAGGTGGCGACGAAGCGCAGCTTCCCGGCGCCGAACTCCTCGATCACCGCCGCGTACTCGCGGCAGGCGGCGAAGGTGCGCTCCAGCGCCTCGGGCGCGAGCCGGCCGGTCCGGTCCACGCCCTGGCCGAGCCGGACGATGGTCATCCGCCGGTCCAGCTCGATCAGTTCGCCCGTCTCGGGGTGCACGTCCGCGACGAGCAGGCGGATGGAGTTGGTACCGCAGTCGATTCCGGCGACCCGGGTCACTTCTGCTCCTCGTCCTCGTCCACGCAGGGGGTGACGCAGGGACCCTTCGCCCACCACTCGGGCAGCATCGCGAGCGCCTCGTCGCCGAACGGGTTCACGCCCGGGCCGGCGACCAGCGAGTGCCCGACGAGCACGTGCAGGCACTTCACCCGGTCCGGCATGCCGCCGGCGCTCGGGAAGCCCTCCAGCACCTCGATGGCGTCACGGCGTGCGATGTAGTCCTCGTGCGCGGCCCGGTAGGCGGCGGCCAGCTCCGGGTCGGTCGCGAGCCGGGCCTGCATCTCCTTCATGACCCCGTTGGCCTCCAGGGTGCCGATGGCGGAGGCGGCGCGCGGGCAGGTCAGGTAGTACGTGGTGGGGAACGGCGTGCCGTCGGGGAGCCGGGGCGCGGTCTCGACGACGTCCGGGTTGCCGCACGGGCAGCGGTGCGCGATGGCGCGCAGGCCGCGGGGCGGCCGGCCGAGCTGGGCCTCGAACGCGGCGACGTCCGCGTCGGTGGGCTCGGTGCGTTCGGTCTGCGGAGGGGGCGTTTCCATGTCTGCCTTGCTCGGGGTCTCGGGGCGTGGTGACGACTCTACGGGCGGTCGGCGTGGTCCACGCCGTCCCACAGGTTGTCGTACCAGGGGCGGTCCGTCGCGCCCTGGTCGGTGCGGGGCCGGTGCTCCGCGTCGGGGTCGTTGACGGTGAAGCCGGTCTCGCCGGGCATCACGTAGTGCAGGTGCTCGCGGGCCAGCCGGCGCACATAGGCCGGGTCCTGGAGGCGGGCCTTCTCGTCCCGCAGCTCCTCGACCCGGCGGGCGGCCTCGGCGGCCTTGCGCTCCTGGTCGGCGATCTCGCCCTGCTGGGAGACGTACTGCCGCATCGGGTAGGCGAGCGCCACCACCAGCGAGCAGACGACGAGGGCCAGGAAGGCGGCGCGGCCGGTGAGCCGGGAGCGGCGCGCCTGGCGGCGGGTCTGGGAGCGGTAGACACGGGCGGCGGTCTGCTCGCCGAGCAGCCTGATCCGGGTCGCGGTCGAGAACCGGTCCCGGTCCTTCACGGCCATGTCGTGCGCCTCCCCTGGTCAAACGTGCGTCCCCGCACACGGTACGGGACCGAGTGCGGGGACGTACGGAAGCTGCCGCTACGGAGAGGCTCAGCCCTTGAAGCGCGGGAAGGCGCTGCGGCCGGCGTAGACCGCGGCGTCGTCGAGGATCTCCTCGATGCGCAGGAGCTGGTTGTACTTGGCGACGCGCTCGGAGCGGGCCGGGGCGCCGGTCTTGATCTGGCCGCAGTTGGTGGCGACGGCGAGGTCGGCGATGGTGACGTCCTCGGTCTCGCCGGAGCGGTGGGACATCATGCACTTGAAGCCGCTGCGCTGGGCGAGCTCGACGGCGTCCAGGGTCTCGGTCAGCGAGCCGATCTGGTTGACCTTGACCAGGAGGGCGTTGGCGGTGCCCTCCTCGATGCCGCGGGCCAGGCGCTCCGGGTTGGTGACGAACAGGTCGTCGCCGACCAGCTGCACCTTGGCGCCGAGCTTCTCGGTGATGACCTTCCAGCCGGCCCAGTCGTCCTCGAACAGCGGGTCCTCGATGGAGACCAGCGGGTACGCGGAGACGAGCTCCTCGTAGTACTCGGTCATCTCGGCGGCCGAGCGGGACTTGCCCTCGAACTCGTACGAGCCGTCCTTGTAGAACTCGGAGGCGGCGACGTCGAGCGCGAGCGCGATGTCCTTGCCGGGCACGTAGCCGGCCTGCTTGATCGCCTCGAGGATGAGGTCGAGGGCCTCGCGGTTGGAGCCCAGGTTCGGGGCGAAGCCGCCCTCGTCGCCGAGGCCGGTGGAGAGGCCCTTGTCCTTCAGGACCTTCTTGAGGGTGTGGTAGACCTCGGTGCCCCAGCGGAGGGCCTCGGAGAAGGACTCCGCGCCGATCGGGGCGATCATGAACTCCTGGATGTCCACGTTGGAGTCGGCGTGCGAGCCGCCGTTCAGGATGTTCATCATCGGAACGGGCAGCAGGTGCGCGTTCGGGCCGCCCAGGTAGCGGAAGAGCGGGAGGTCCGAGGCCTCGGAGGCGGCGTGCGCGACGGCGAGGGAGACGCCGAGGATGGCGTTGGCGCCGAGCGAGGACTTGTCCGGGGTGGCGTCCAGGTCGAACATCGCCTGGTCGATCAGACGCTGCTCGGTGGCGTCGTAGCCGACCAGCTCCGGGCCGATCTGCTCGATGACGGCGAGCACGGCCTTCTCCACGCCCTTGCCCTGGTAACGGTTGGGGTCACCGTCGCGGAGCTCGAGGGCCTCGAACGCACCGGTGGAGGCACCGGACGGCACGGCAGCACGGCCGGTGCTGCCGTCGTCGAGGCCGACCTCGACCTCGACCGTGGGGTTGCCTCGGGAGTCCAGGATTTCCCGGGCTACGACGACGTCGATGGACGGCACGAGCATCTCCTTCTGGGATGTGACGCTGGTTGTGACGCATGCGGCAAGGTCTCGTTCGCCTTGCGACAAGAGCCTAACCGGCTCGGGGGCTCCGGCCAGCCGGGCGCCCGCCCCCTGGGACGAAAAAGGACCCGAGGGCAGGTATCTGGGGACGAAACGCCCCGGATCTACCGGAGGGTAACCACGTCGGACCGCCTGGAGCGGCGCCGTGAAGGCGGGTGGAGCCGCGCCATGGAGGCGGGTGGAGCGGCGCCGTGGAGGCGCCTGGAGCCGCGCGCCGTGGAGCCGCGCGGAGCGGAGAAACCCCGGTCCGGAGCGCACGGGGGAAGGGCGCTCCGGACCGGGGTGGTCACTCACCGCGGGAGGGTCGGCAGGCTCACTTGAGGTGGAGCTGCTGGCCCGGGTAGATCAGGTCGGCGTTCTCGACGACGTCCTTGTTCAGCTGGAAGAGCTTCTCCCAGCCGCCCTTGACGCCGTGCGCCGCGGCGATCTTGCTGAGGGTGTCGCCGGCGACGACCTTGTACTCGCCGTCGCCCTTCTTGACCTTCTTGCCGGTCGGGGTGGTGACGGTCTTCTTGGACTCGCTCTTCTTCGGCGCCTGGCGCTGCTCGCTGCGGGTCGCCGGCTGCTCGGTGGTGCGCTGCGGGGCGGCGGGCTTCGGGGCGGCGGTCTCGGCCGAGCCACCGTCGTAGGCGGCGCTGGACAGGCCCACGCCACAGCTCGGCCAGGCACCCTTGCCCTGGCCCGCGAGGACCTTCTCGGCGACGGCGATCTGCTGCGACTTGGAGGCCAGGTCGGCGCGCGCGGCGTAGGCGGTGCCGCCGTACGCGGCCCAGGTGGAGTTGGTGAACTGCAGGCCGCCGTAGAAGCCGTTGCCGGTGTTGATGGACCAGTTGCCGCCCGACTCGCACTGGGCGACGGCGTCCCACTCGGAGGCGGTGGCGGCCGAGGCGGTGCCGGCGGTCATCAGCGGGGCCGCGACGGCGACGCCGGCGACACCGGCGAGCGCGACGACACGGGTGACCTTGGCGGCACGACGGTGCTTGCCCTTGCCGGAAAGCAGCATGGAAGTTCTCCTCACCGACGCCTGCGAGGTGAGCTGTCGGGTTCGGGCGAGTGAGTTGCCCGGCCGCGTGACCTTGCACGCGGCTCCACCCCTAGCCGGTCGCCGGCCGTCTGTCTCAACGGCCGGGGACGGCACCTACCTTGGGTCCCCCGCTCCTGCCTTCGGCGCTTGCGCGACGACTGTTCCCTCCGTCCGGCGGCAGGATTCGGCGTACCGGTCGGTGGGGCCCGCGGTGGCGAGCGGTCACGACCGTAGACACAGACCCCGGGGAAGTTCAAAGTCCATCAACCCGGAAAAATCGCCCCTACTTGCACGCCGTCAGGGGCTGTTTGTGCAGGTGAGGGGCGACCCGAGCAAAGTTTGCGGACGTGACACGCCAGTTCGGGAAGAGAGACCCATGTCTCACTTACGCAGAACGGACATTCACCCCCGAACTACTTAGGAGATTCCGTCAGGCCGAGGTCCAACTCAAGGCTCTGACCAGGGATGATGAGGTCGGGGTCGGAACCGACGGTCTTCTTGTTGGCGCCGTAGAGGGCGGTCCAGCCGCCCGGCAGCCCGTTCTCCTCCGCAATGCCCGACAGACTGTCACCCGGCTTGACGGTGTATTCGTCCGCCTTGTCCGTGGTGCCCGAATTCTCGGTCGTGGCCGTGTCGGTCGCGTCACCCTTCGCCCCGTCAGTCGGCGCGGCGTGTCGCCCGGAATCGGATGAGGTGTCCGGGTTGCCCGGCTCTTCCGGCGCCGCGTCACCCCGGTGCTTGCCGGTGCCCGGCGCGGTCGCGTCCGGCGTACCGGGCGTACCCGGCAGACCCGGCGTCGTGGACGTATCGGGTGTTACGGGCATGCCGGGCGTCACGGGGGAGGTGGGGGTCCCGGGGGTCGAGGTCGCGGGGCCGGTCGGCGTCGCGGGGGTGACCGAGCCGGCCGGGGCCGAGGGCGCCGCGGGGGTCACGGAGGGCTCGACGGTCTCCCGGTCGGAGCCGGCGGGCAGGCCGTCGGTGCGGTTGGACTCGGGGACGGGACCCGTCTTCTGCTTCGGCGTGACACCGGGGCCCGGGTCGACCCCGGGCGCCTTGCCGTCGTTCGTCAGACCGGCGATGGGGGCGCAGGTGGCCCACTGGGTGTCGCCCGCGGCGAGCGCCCGGTCCGCGACGGCGATCTGCTGGGCGCGGCTCGCGAGGTCGGCGCTCGGCGCGTAGGCGAGGCCGCCGTGGCGTTCCCAGCTCTCCTGGGAGAACTGCAGGCCGCCGTAGAGCCCGTTGCCGAAGTTGGCGCTCCAGGCGCCGCCCGACTCGCACTCGGCGACCCGGTCCCATGTCGTCGCGTCGGCGGCGGAGGCGGAGCCGGTGGCGAGCAGTGGCAGCGCCATGGCCGAGCCGGTGACTCCCGCCGCGACGACGAGCGCGGGAGCCTGGCGGGGTCTGCGGTGACGTCCGTTCCCGGAGCGCATGCGGAGTGCCTTTCGCGTGACAGCTGAGACTGCGGGTGAAAGTAGCGGCATTCGAACGTGAGTCACAAGTCGATGCAGCGGAGATCACGCGAAGATCACATTCTTGACGGCCCGTCAGCTCCGCGGGTCTTTGTGGGAAGGCGTGAACTCCACCGGAAGGGTGCGTAGGCCACGCATGATGAGCCCACCCCGCCACCGCAGTTCCGCGGGATCGGCCCCAAGTCGCAGGTCCGGAAGGCGAGTCAGCAGCGTCGCGAGCGCGGTCTGCCCCTCCAGACGGGCGAGCGGCGCACCCAGGCAGTAGTGGATGCCGTGCCCGTACCCCAGGTGCTGGTTGTCACGCCGCGCCAGATCCAGCACGTCCGGCTCCGCGAACCGCGCCGGGTCCCGGTCGGCGGCGGCGAGCACCACGAGGACCGGGTCGCCGGCCGGGATCCGCTGCCCGCCGACGGTCAGCGCCTCGGTGGCGAACCGCCAGGTGGCCAGCTCAACGGGCCCGTCGTACCGCAGCAGCTCCTCGACGCCGGTCTCCAGGAGCCCGCGCTCCCCCGCCGCGAGCGACTCCTGCAGCCGGGCCCGCTGCCCCGGGTCGCGCAGCAGCGCGTACACCCCGTTGCCGATCAGGTTGACGGTGGTCTCGAAGCCGGCGAAGAGCAGGATGAAGGCCATGGCGGCGGCCTCGTTCTCGGTCAGGTGCTCACCGTGGTCCGAGGCCTTGATGAGCCCGGAGATCAGGTCGTCCCCCGGCTCTCCCCTCTTCTTGTGGATGAGCTCCAGGAGGTAGCCGCGCATCTTCTTCACCGAGCGCGCGACCCCGCCCCGCGGCCCGCCGCCGTGCCGGATCATCATCCCGGCCCAGTCCCGGAAGTCGTCCTGGTCCTCGCGCGGCACCCCGAGCAGGTCGCAGATGGCGTAGATGGGGAGCGGGAAGGCGAACTCGTGGATCAGGTCGGCCTCGCCCCGCTCCGCGAAGCCGTCGATCAGCCGGTCGGTCAGCTCCTGCACCCGCGGCGCGAACTCCGCCACGCGGCGCGGCGTGAACGCCTTCGACACCAGCCGGCGCAGCCGGGTGTGGTCCGGCGGGTCGATGTTGAGCAGATGCGTCATCAGCTCGGCCTTGCGCTCGCCCGGGATGCCCGTCTTCCCCTTGGCGTGCGCCGGCTCGTCGTGGTGCGCCGGGTTCTTCGAGAGCCGCTGGTCCGCCAGCGCCTGCCGCGCGTCCGCGTACCGGGTCACCAGCCAGGCCTCCACCCCGCTGGGCAGCGTGGCCTTGTGCACGGGCGCGTGCTCGCGCAGCCAGGCGTACGCGGGATACGGATCGGTGGCGAACTCCCAGGTGAAGAGCTCGGGGGCGGGGGGCGTGCTCATGCTCCGACCGTACAAGGGGACGGGCGGGCGCTCGCGCCGGGTCAGCGGTAGGCGGCGAGGAAGACGCGGACGGCGGCGTCGGCGTAGCCGTCGAGCTCCTCCGGCGCGAAACCCTCCTGCGAGCCGCAGAACATCACCCGGTTCACGGGGACGGAGGTGATGAGCCAGGTGAAGTGGTTGGCGGCGAGCACCGCGTCGTCGCCGAGCCGGCTCAGGAGCCCCCGCCGCCCGAGCTCCGCGAGGCTCCCGGCGAGCAGCGCGTGGACGCGCTCGGGCCCCCGCTCGTAATAGGTGCGGCCGAGGTCGGGAAAGCGGTCGGCCTCGGCGATGACGAGCCGGCGCAGCTGGAGCAGCCGCGGCCGGGTGAGGATCGTGACGAACTGCCGGGCGAGCGCGGTGAGGTCCCGTTCCAGGTCCGAGGTCTCGGCGAGGGAGCCGGTGACGTCGCTGAAGAGTTCGTCGATCCGGTCGAGTCCGCCGTGGATGATCTCGGCGAACAGCGACTCCTTGTCGGCGAAGTGCTTGTACACGGTCTGCTTGGACACCGCCGCCAGCTTCGCGATGTCGTCCATGCTCGTGCCCGAGTACCCCTTGGTCAGGAACACCGTGGTGGCGGCCTCCAGGATCGCCTGATGCTTGAGCGCCGAGCGGCTGTCCATCCTCTGCTCCTTCTCCTTCTCGGTTCGCACCCCCCTCCCGGAACAGTACTGGACTGACCAGTACTCACGTGAGTACTGTACCGTCCAGTTCCCAAGTCGAGGGGGAAGGGTTCCTTCATGCACGAGAACAGCAAGAGCGACGAGAACCGCGCGGTGAAGACGGTGGTCTCCGCCGACGGCACCGCCATCGCCTACGAGCGGCAGGGCTCCGGCCCCGCCGTCGTCCTCGTCGGCGGCGCCTTCATGACCCGCGGCGACTCCGCCGGCCTCGCCGCGCTGCTCGCCGAGCGCTTCACGGTGATCACCTACGACCGGCGCGGCCGCGGCGACAGCGCGGATGCCCCCGCGTACGACGTGCAGCGGGAGGTCGAGGATCTCGACGCGCTCGTCGAGGGCCCGGCCGGCGGGACGGCCATGGTCTTCGGCATGTCCTCCGGCGCCGTCCTCGCCCTGGAGGCCACCGCCCGGGGCAGCGCCGTCTCCCGCCTCGCCCTGTACGAGCCGCCGTTCGTCACCGACGCCTCCCGCCCGCCGCTGCCGGACGACTACGTCGCGCACCTGACGGACCTCGTGCGCCGCGAGGCGTACGGGGACGCCGTCGCGTACTTCCTGACGGCGGCGGTCGGCCTGCCCGAGGAGGTCGTCGCGGGCATGCGCCAGGCCCCGTTCTGGAAGGGCATGGAAGCCGTCGCGCACACCCTCCCCTACGACGGCCGGATCATGGGCGACACGATGTCCGGCCGCCCCCTGCCCACCGAGCGCTGGGCGTCCGTGACCGTGCCGGTCCTCGTCGGCAGCGGCGACGCCGGCGCGCCGCACATGCTGACCGGCGCGCGCCAACTCGCCGCGTCGGGCGCCCCGTACACCCTGCGGGTCTTCCCCGGCCAGGAGCACACCATCGCCCCGGAGCTGCTCGCCCCCGTCCTCGCCGACTTCTTCTCCGGCAAGGAGGCCTGAGGAGATGAGCACGGTCTACGCGAGTCTGGGCATGTCCCTCGACGGCTTCGTCGCGGGCCCGAACGCCCGCCCCGGCAACCCCCTCGGCGACGGCGGCCTGCGCATCCACGAGTGGGTCGAGGACGTGGAGACCTGGCGGGAACGCCAGAGCCTGGCCGGGGGCACCGGCGGCGATCCCGACGACGCGATCGTCGCGGAGAACTTCGAGCGGGCCGGGGCCTACGTCATGGGGCGGCGCATGTTCGCCGAGGGAGAGCTCGGCTGGCCCGACCCGCCGCCGTTCCGCGCTCCCGTCCTCGTCCTCACCCACACCCCGCGCGAGCCGTGGGTCCGGCAGGGCGGCACGACCTTCCACTTCGTCACCGAGGGCCCCGAGGCCGCCCTCGCGCTCGCCCGCGAGGCGGCCGGGGAGAAGGACGTCCAGGTCTCCGGAGGCGCCGAGACCGTACGGGAGTTCCTCGCCGCGGGACTCCTCGACGAGCTGGAGATCCATCTCGCGCCGGTCGTCCTCGGCTCCGGCACCCGCCTGTTCGACGGCGTCTCCCCCGACCTGCGCCTGGAGCCCGTCCGCGTGATCGGCTCGCCGAAGGTCACGCACGTGCGGTACCGCGTGAGGTGACATGTCCGCGCGGGATCCGCACGTGTGGTGACGCTCCGTGGCTTAGATTCACCGCGTGGATGCCCAGTTGCTGAGAAAGACGTTCGCGGTCGTCGAGAGACGGGCCGAGCACGCCGTCACGTTCTTCTACTCGCACCTCTTCTGGCACAACCCGGGCGTCCGCGAGCTGTTCCCCCAGGAGATGGGCGCCCAGCGGGACCGGCTCTTCGCCGCGCTCACCCATGTGGTGACGCACCTGGAGGACCCCGGACTCGCCGGCTACCTCGGGCAGCTGGGCCGCGACCACCGCAAGTTCCTGGCCACGCCCGCGCTCTACAGCGCGGTCGGGGCCAGTCTGCTCGCCGCCTTCGCGCACGCCGCGGGCGCCGCCTGGACCGTGGACGCGGAGAAGGCGTGGACCGAGGCGTACGGGCTGGTCGCCGACCTGATGATCGCCGGGGCCGAGGAGTCCGTCGCGGCCGGTCACCCGGCCTGGTGGGACGCGGACGTCGTAGGGCACGAGCGGCGCGGCGAGGACCTGACGCTGCTGACCCTGCGGCCCCGGCAGCCCTACCCCTACCTCGCCGGCCAGTACGCCAGCGTGAGCTCGCTGCACGTGCCCCGGGTCTGGCGCACGTACTCGCTCGCCAACGCGCCCCGGCCCGACGGCACGCTCGACCTGCACGTCAGCCGGATCAAGGGCGGACTGATGAGCACCGCGCTCACCGAGCGGCTCCGGGTGGGCGAGACGCTGCGGCTCGGCACGCCGGGTGGCGCCGTGACCGCCCGCACCCCGCCCGGCAAGCCGCGCACCTACATCGCGGCCGGCACGGGCTGGGCACCGGTCCGCGCGCTGCTCGAAGAGGCCGCGCGGGACGAACCGCGGCTGGAGGGACGCCTGTTCGTGGTCGCCCGTGCCAAGGAGTACCTGTACGGGCGGGCCGACGCCGAACGCCTCCGCGAGGCGATACCCGGCCTGAAGGTCACCTACATCACCGCCGCCCCGCGCCGCCCCCGCGACCAGGCCACCGAGCGGCTCGTCCAGGCCCTGCGGGCCTGCGTCCACTGGCCCGCGCACGACGTCTACCTCGCCGGCCCGCCGGCCTTCCTCACCGAGGTCGCCGAGGAGCTGGAGGACCTCGGGACCGACCCGGCCCGCGTCTTCCGCGACCGCCTGCCGGCCGTCGGCCGCTTCATCACCCGGCCCGGCAGCAGCGCCGAACGGCTGCTCGACCCGCCCCCGCTCCACTGGCACAACCCCGACGCCCGCGCCCCGTACGAGCCGTAGGCGTCCTCACGGACACCGGCCACGCGCCGCGCGCGAGCCCGCCGCCGATCCCGCGCCTACGCCGGGTCCACGCCCTCCCCCGACCCCGCGCCACGCCGGGTCCACGCCCTCCCCCGACTCCGCGCCTACGCCGGGTCCACGCCCTCCGCCGCGCGGATCGCCTCGCGGTAGAGCCGGCCCGCCGCCCGCAGGGCCGCCTCCGGGTCGACCCCGGCGGCCTCCGCCCGTACGGCCAGGGCGAGCAGTTCGTAGCCGATGCCGTCGCCCGTCGGCGGTGCCACGTCGAGCCCGGCGGTCCGCACCCGGCTCGCGAGCTTCGCGGCGAGGGCGAGCCCCGGCTGGCCGAGCGGCACGCCGTCGGTCACGGACTCCCGCTGCTTCTCCACGGCCTTCGTCCGCAGCCAGTGCTCCTTGACCTCCTCCGGCGTCGACGCCGTGGCGTCCCCGAAGACGTGCGGATGGCGGTGGATCAGCTTCTCGACGATCGTCCCGGCCACGTCGTCGACGGAGAACGGCTCCTCGGCGTCCTCCTGCGCGATCCGGGCGTGGAAGACCACCTGGAGCAGCACGTCGCCGAGCTCCTCGCGCAGGGCCTCCCGGTCGCCGTCCTCGATGGCCTCGACGAGCTCGTACGCCTCCTCGATGCCGTACTTCGCGAGGCCCTGGTGGGTCTGCCGGGAGGACCAGGGGCACTCGCGCCGGATCCGGTCCATGACCTGCACGAGGTCGAGCAGACGGGCCCCGGGCAGGTCGTACGAGCCGGGCAGCAGCTCCAGGTCGGGCATGACGGCCCGGCCCGAGCCGGCCATCCGTGCGAGCCCGTCGGTCAGCGCCCGGTCCCCCTCGCCCGACGGCAGCACGACGACCGTCCGGCCGCCCGCGCACGCCTCGACGAGCTCCGGCGCGGACGGCCGGAGGATCTCGACGGCCACCCCGGCCTCCCGCAGGTAGGGCAGCTGGGGGTGGTCGGCGTCCCCGCACAGCACCCGGTCCGCCGCGTGCAGCGCCTGCCAGGCGGGCCAGGACAGCAGGCCCGGCGCCACACGGTGGCTGGCGGTGAGCAGGACGATGCGGCCGGCGGCGTCGGAGCCGGACGTGCCGGGGGCGTCGGTGCCAGGGGCGGTGTCGGGAGTGTCGGTGCCGGGGGTGTCGGTGTTCACCCCTCGACCCTACGTCGTCCCGGCAGGGCCCCTCAGGCGCCGGCCGCCGGGGCCTTGCTGATCTGCCGCACCCACGGCGCGGTGTACGCGGCGAGGGTGATCTTGTCGTCGTCCCAGCTGCCGAAGCGCGGGTTCACGTCGATCCTCAGCTCCTTGGAGGCCTGGCTGAAGGCCTCCGTGAGCTTCTTCTGGCCCTCGGGGGTGTCGGTGACGCCCAGCTTCGCGGCGATCTTGTTCATCAGGACGGAACGGCGCGCGACGGCGTCGATCTCGTCGGGCGCCACGCCCCGCTGCTGCAGCAGCACGGCCGCCATCTGCTCCTCGCCGCCGCTCTGGCGGGCGAACTCGCTCCGGGTCCGCTGGATCTCACCGCGGTTCGCGGTGACCCCGTTGGTCTCCGCGACCTTGTCGACCACCCGGTCGAAGATCATGTCGTGCAGCTTCTGCCGGCTGAGGTCGCCGGTCTCCCTGATCAGGGTCGCGGCCTGCGGCGAGGCCTGCTGGGCGGCCCGCACGTCCGCGACCTGGGCCTGCAGGCTGGACACCTCGATCCGCTGCCCGCCGACGACGGCCGCCGCCCCCGGGTGGGCGTCACTGCCACAGGCGGTGAGCAGCGGGGCCGCGGCGAGCAACGCGGCGGCGGAGACGGAGAGCGCAGTGCGGCGGTGCAAAGGAGCCTCCCGGCGTGGGTCGTGCGTCAGTGGGACGACCGTGCGGTGATCGATGTTAGGCAGTCGCCGTGGCGCGGGCCACTACTTGGAAGCGACTGTTTCGGTCAACGACTCACGTGTTCGGGTGGTGTCGGGTCCCAGCATGATCGTCCGGGAGACCAGGAAGGTGACCGGGATCGCGGCCGCCGCGGCGATCAGCGGGGCGTAGGTGCTGTCCACGCCCAGGAGGTCGACGAGGACGTAGACGCCGGTCGTGGTGATCACGAAGTTCGCCGCGTTGGTGAGCGGGAAGAGCAGGAACTTCCGCCAGGTCGGGCGGGTGCGGTAGGTGAAGTACGAGGTGAGGAAGAACGAGCCGACCATCGAGAGCGCGAAGGCGAGGACGTGTGCGGCGATGTACGGCAGCCGGGCGTCGAGCAGCAGGTAGAGGCCGTAGTACGTCCCGGTGTTGACGGCGCCGACCAGGCCGAAGCGCACCACCTGCCAGGTCACGGCGGTTCGGGTCATCGCCGGAGGAGCTCCTCGTCACGTGCGGCGGCGCGGCCGCGCGGTCGGGGAACGGTCACGTTGGTGGCCTGCACGAGGTAGTGCGGGCGCCGCTTCACCTCGTAGTAGATACGGCCGACGTACTCGCCGACCAGTCCCAGCATCACCATCTGGACCCCGGCGAGCGCCGTGACCGTCACGAGCAGGGTGACGTAGCCGGGCGTCTCGACGCCGTTCACCAGGGCGACACCGACGATCCAGGCGGCGTACGCGAAAGCCACCGCGACCAGGATCATTCCGAGGTAGACGGCGGCGCGGAGCGGCTTGTTGTTGAAGGAGAGAAGGCCGTCGAGGCCGTAGTTGAGCAGTTTTCCGAACGTCCATTTCGAACGTCCCTGTTCACGCACGGCGTTCTCGTACTCGAAGGTCGTCGTCCGGAATCCGACCCAGGCGAACAGGCCCTTCGAGAAACGGTTGTATTCGGTCAGTTCGAGAATCGAGTCGACCGTGCGGCGGGACAGCAGCCGGAAGTCGCCGACGCCGTCGACCAGCTCGACGTCCACGAGCCGGTTGATCGCCCAGTAGTAGGCGCGGGCGGTCAGCGTGCGGGTGACCCGGTCGCCGGTGCGGGTGCGCCGGGCGATGACCTGGTCGTATCCCTCCGCGTGCAGCGCCACCATGCGGTGCACGAGCTCCGGCGGGTGCTGCAGGTCGGCGTCCATGATCACGACGGCGTCGCCGGCCGCGTGCTGGAGGCCGGCCAGCATGGCGGCCTCCTTGCCGAAGTTGCGGCTGAAGGAGACGTAGCGGGCCCGGGGGTCGGCGTCGGCGATCCCCCGCAGGAGGGCCGGCGTCCGGTCACCGCTTCCGTCGTCCACGTAGACGATCTCGAATTCTCCCTCGAATCGGGAGAGTTCCTTCGTCACATGGTCGTGGAAGCGACCGATGATCTCTTCTTCGTTGAAACACGGAACCACGATCGAGAGCAGCACGCACGCCACGACAACGGGTGCGCGTGTCGATGCCGGATTCCACCGGTGACCACCAGGCGACCATTGAATGAACTGCCCGGCGCGGCGGCGGATTTCGGCATTATCACTGCCATATTCGTTCCACGATGAAGATCCGGAAGATCTGGAAGAGCGCACGGGGCGGGACGGGCGGACGCACGGCGGCACCGGCCGGGCGCGCCTCGGCGCTGGCCGGGCTGCTCACCGTCCTCGCCGTCTGCGGGGGCGACGCCGTCGCCGACACGTTCCCGTTCGGCTCGCACCGGCGGAGCGTCAACGACCTGGGCAACGAGTACCTGCCGTTCCACGCCCACCTGTGGGACCTGCTGCACGGCCGGGCCGACGGCGGGCTGCTCCTGAACTGGCAGTCGGGCTGGGGCACCAGCTTCCTTCCCGACCTCGGCACGTACCTGACCAGCCCGTTCGCCCCGCTCGTCGCCCTCGCCCCGCGCGCGGACCTCGCGTACGCGCTCTACGCGGTCACCGTCCTGAAGATGGCGGCCGCGGCCGCCGCGATGGCCTTCACGCTGCTGCGGACGCGGCCGGGCGCCTGGTGGGGCGCGGGGCTGCTCGGCGCCGCGTACGGGCTGTGCGGCTGGGCGCTCCTGGAGGCCGTCTACAACCCGATGTGGATGGACGGCCTGATCGCCTTCCCGCTGCTCTGCCTGGTGGGCGTGTGGGTGCGGGAGGGGCGCCGCCCGCTGCTCGGGCCGCTGGTCGTCGCCGTGTGCTGGACCGCCAACTTCTACACCGCGTACATGGCGACGCTGGGCGCCGCGCTGGTGCTGCTCGTCACCGCGCCGCGGTGGCGGGTGCTGCTCCGGGGCGCGCTGACGGTGCTCGTCGGCGTGGGGCTCGCGGCCCCCGTCCTGGTCCCCGTGTTCCTCGGGACGCGGCAGGCGTTCCCGGGGGTCGTCAGGGACTTCGTGCCGGCGGACGGTCCGGACCTGGCGGCCCGGCTGATGCCGGCCACGTACGCCTTCTCCACCCCGGCCCTCTTCGTCTTCTCGGCGGTCCCGGTCCTCGCGGCCTCGCTGCTCTTCCGCCGCCTCTGGCGGTGGCCCGCCGTGGTGGCCGGCGTCGCGCTGTCCCTCCAGTGGGGCCCGACGCACCTGGTGTGGCACTGCTTCGCCACACCGAACGGCAGCCCGTACCGCCAGACCTTCGTCCTGACCGGCGTCCTGGCCTTCGCGGCCTGGGCGGCGCTCGCCGACGGGCTGCCGGACCGGCGCCCGCTGCTCGGCGGCGTGGCGGTGGTGGGCCTCCCCGCACTGGCGGCCCTGGGCAGCGACCAGGCCACGCCGTGGGGCTGGGTCCTCTTCGCGGCGGGCCTCGGGGCCGTGGCCGCTGTCCCGTTCGTACGGTGCGGACGGCTCGTCGCCCTGCTCCTCGCCGGGGTTTTGGTGGCCCAGGCCGCGGCGACCACCGCGTGGGGCGACAAGGAGCGCCTGGCGCGCCTGGACGACTATCCCGCGTGGAGCGCCGCCGACTCCCGCCGGGCCGCCGCCCTCGCCGAGGCCGACGGCTGGCCCGCCTACCGCACGGACTCGGGCCGTACGCAGAAGACCGGCAACGAGCCGCTGCTGCTCGGCACCCAGGGCGGCGCCTACTACAGCAGCCTCACCCCCGACGTGCTGACCCGCACCATGGCCGCGCTCGGCGTCGGCTGGACCTCCCGCGGCCGCAACCTCCAGAGCCTGGACAACCCCGTCACCGACGCCCTCTTCGCGGTCGGCGCGCGTTGGCGGGACGGCACCGTGGTCCGTACGGGCCCGGCCCTGCCCCTCGTGACCGTCCGCCCGCCCGGCCCGGCCCCCCGCTACGGCCGCTCGCCCTTCCGCAACCAGGAACTCCTCCTGGGCGCGCGGGTGTACGAGCCCCCGGCGGCGGACGGCGCCTGCCGCGTCGGCACCGAGGTCTTCCTCTCGGCCCCCGACTTCACGGGCCGGGCCCGCCTGGGCGACCGTACGGTGAAACTGCGCGGCCACCTGCTGAAGTGGCGCGCCACCGCCACCTCCCTCGGCATCCAGAGGACCCCCGGCCTGCGCCCGGAGGTCCCGCCGAAGGCGGAGGTCGCCTGCCTGGACCACGGCCGCCTGCGCGCCGCCGTCGCCGCGCTCCGGGCGACGGCCCCCACCTCGATCCGGGTCACGGACACCGGCTTCCGCGCCACCCTGCGCCCCGGCACCACCGGCACGCTCGTCCTCTCCTCCCCGCGCATCGCGGGCTGGCGCTGCGACGGCCGCCCGGCGGTGTCGTACGGGGGCCTGGTGGCCGTCCCGGTGACGGCCGGTCAGAAGGAGGTGGCGTGCGCCTTCCGCCCGCCGGGGCTGAGGGCCGGACTGGGCGTGGGGGCGGCGGCCCTGATGCTGCTGCTCGCGACGGGGGCGGCGGCGGTCCGCCCGCGCCGCCGTCGGCCGCCCGCCCCGGGGGCGCGGCCGACATCGGCCGCCGGGACGGAGCCGCGCGTCCCGGCAGCGCGCCCGTAGCCTTCACCCGTCCCTCATTGCAATGCACGAGGAGCCGCCACCCTCCTGACATTGCGTTAAATGCCCACCAGTTGCAACGATTTCATGCCTTTGACCTGCAGATACATCCGTCGCACGCAACGAACTCATTGCCAACCCTTCGAACGCAACGTAGCGTTTCTCATGTCAGAAACTACGGGCCGCAAGGGCCCGCGCTGCACACCGAGGAGAAGCATCATGCTGCAGTTCGCCACCGCCGCCGCCGTCACCGCCGTCGTCGAGATCCCCGCCGGGCGCATCCGCTTCGTCGCCGCCGACCGGTCGGACGCCACCGTCGAGGTCCTGCCCGCCGACCCCTCCAAGGGGCGCGACGTCAAGGCCGCCGAGCGGGTCGAGGTCACCTTCGCCGACGGCGTCCTGCGGATCGAGACCCCGGCCGCGGACAGCCGGATGCTCGGGGACACGGGTTCGGTCGCCGTCACCGTCCAGCTGCCGGCCGGCTCCCGCGTCGAGGGCAAGGCCGCCGCCGCCGAACTGCGGACGGAGGGCCCGCTCGGCGACGTCGTCTTCGAGGGCGCCTACCGCCGGATCAAGATCGACGAGACGGCGAGCCTCCGCCTCACCGCGACCGACGGCGACGTGGAGGTCGGGCGGCTGGGCGGCCCCGCCGACGTCAGCACCCAGCGGGGCGCCATCCGGATCGCCGAGGCCGTACGCGGCACGGTCGTCCTCAGCACCCGGTCCGGCGACATCCAGGTCGGCGCCGCCCGCGGCGTCTCCGCCACCCTCGACGCCGGCACCTCCTACGGCCGCGTCGGCAACGCCCTTCGCAACGAGGGCACTCCGGAGCTCGCCATCCGCGCGACGACCTCCAACGGCGACATCACCGCCCGCAGCCTGTGACCCGCGCGGAAGGGCTGTCCGAGACCGCACGCCCGGGCGTGACGCGGGTCACACCCGGGCGTGTCACAGCCCGGCGGGCCGTCTCGTCTCAGGGGTGAAGCCGCTTCGACGAGGCGGCGGCGACCACGAAAGAGGAGCCCACCATGGAACCGCGTCTCAACATCTTCGGCAGCCCGTCCTCCGCCAAGCTCATCAAGCACTTCGTCGCGGCGGGCAAGGTCGTCGAGGACTCCGGGGTGCCCCTGGCCACCCAGGAGCTGGTGAAGATCCGCGCCAGCCAGATCAACGGCTGCGCCGGCTGCCTGGACATGCACACCAAGGAGGCCGTCGCGGCCGGTGAGACCGCCGTCCGCCTCGCCCTGGTGGCCGCCTGGCGGGAGGCCAAGGTCTTCACCGAGGCCGAGCGCGCGGCCCTCGCCCTGGCCGAGCACGGCACCCGCCTCGCCGACGGCTACGGCGTCCCGGACGACGTCTGGCAGAACGCGGCCAAGCACTACGACGACGACCAGCTTCTCGCCCTCACCTCGCTGATCGCCCTCATCAACGCCTTCAACCGCCTGAACGTCATGCTCCAGGTGCCGGCGGGCGACTACGTGGCGGGCCAGGCCGCCGCGATGCACGGCTGACGAGCCGGCGCGACCCGCGGCGGACGCCGAACACGAAAGGGGGCCGGTCCCTGTGGACCGGCCCCCTTCGGCTGCGCAGCGCGCGGTTACTTCTTGACCGGGTTCACGCAGAGCACGAACTTGTCGGCGTCCAGCTGCTGGGCGAGCGCCTGCTCGCTCACTTCCTGGCACTGGTTGACGTCGAAGGTGTTGTCGACGACCTTGACGACCTTGAACAGGTCGGGCTTGCCCGAGGAGCAGTCCGCGGTGTCCACCTTGGGGTCGTTCTCGGGGCCGCTCATGGTGATGCAGTCGCCGGCCTTCGCGCGCACGGGGGCGTCGCCGGTGAGGTACGGGAGGCCGACCTTCACGGCCACGGCCACGATCAGCAGGACGACGAAGCCGCCGATCTTCTTCAGCGCGCCGCCCTTCTTCTCGGGCGCGGGGGCCGGCGCGGGCGCACCCGGGGCAGCGGCGAACGGGTCGGCAGGCTGAGGCGTGGTCATGAAGGGTTCCTCGAACGGGGAGGCGTGGACACGATCAAACGCGCACGTTACACAGCACGAAACGACCAAATCGGACGTCTTCCTTCCGTTCGTCAATCGGATACGGACTCGTGATCCTGCCGCCCCGTCAGAATCCGCGCCCCATCTGCTGCTGACGCTGCAAAGCCCGCCGCAAATCAGCCGCAAGCGGGTGATAGGGGCCGTAATTCCGTTCCACGTCGAACAGAAGCCCGCTCAACTCGGCCTGGCCCGCCGCGTGCTCCCCCTTCGCGAGCAGCAACAGACCGATCCGGTGCCGGATGTCGAAGGCGCGCGACCGGCGCTCCGGGTCGTTGCCGTCCTGCGCGTAGTACGGCAGGAGCGCGCGGTACTCGGTGAGCGCGGCGGCCGGGTCGCCGAGCTGCTCCAGGCACAGCGCCGCGTCGTAGCGGAACTGCAGGGTCTGCGGATCGGCCGGGCCCGCCTCCGCCGCGCGGTCCTCGGCGAGGCGGCGCAGTTCGGGCAGGGCGCGGCGGTACTGGCCGTCGTCCAGCAGGGTCGTCGCGTACTGCTTGCGCAGGATGCGGACGACCGGAGACCGCTCGCCGTGCTCGGCGGCCGCCGCCGGGAGGATGCCGCCGAGGATGTCCACGGCCCGGGTGATCGAGCCTTCGGCGAGCAGCCGCTTCACCTCGTCGACGGCCGCCGCCACGTCCGGCTTGGCCGGGGCGTGCGCCGGCGGCGGGGGCGCGGCGACCTGCACCGCCCGGTCGGGCCAGGGCGCGTTCGGCCGCCGGAAGGGACGGGTCGGGTCGAGCGGACCCGAGGGACCCGGCGCGCCGCGCGGCGGCAGCAGCGGCAGCAGCGCCTCGTACACCTCCTGCGCGCCCGACGGACGTGCCTGCGGGTCCTTCGCGAGCAGGCGCAGCACGAGCGCTTCGAGGGCCTCGGGCACCTCGGGGCGCAGCCGGCGGACCGGGACGGGCGGCTCGTACAGATGCCGGTGCAGCACGCCGAGCGCCGTGGTGCCCGCGAACGGCACGTTGCCGCTGAGGAGTTCGTGCAGCAGCACGCCGAGCGCGTACAGGTCGGTGTACGGGCCGACGACGCCGCCCATGGCCTGCTCGGGCGCCATGTACGCCGGGGTGCCGATGGGCGAGCCGGTGTGGGTCAGGCGGGTGGTGTCGGTGTCGGTGTCCAGGACGGACGCGATGCCCAGGTCGAGCACGGTGACGGTGCCGTCGGGGCGGACCATCACATTGCGCGGCTTGAGGTCGCGGTGCACGATCGGCACCGCGTGCACGGCCGCGAGCACGGCGCACAGCTGGGCGGCCACGGACACCGCCCACGGCCACGGATACGGGTCCTGCTCGGCCAGGTGGTCGGCGAGGTCGGCGCCTTCCACGTACTGCATGACCAGATACAGCTCGTCGCCGTCGCTGCCCGCGTCGTGGACCGTGACGAGGCCGGGATGGTCGACCTGGGCGGTCACCCGGCACTCGCGCACGAAGCGGCGCCGGAGCTCCTCCGCGGCCGTGGCCGGGCCGCTGATGGTGACGGGACTGAGCAGCTTGACGGCCACGCGCCGGTCGAGCCGGCCGTCGTAGGCGGTCCAGACCTGGCCCATGCCGCCCTGTCCGATGAGCGTGGACAGCTCGTAACGACCGCCGATGACGCGTCCGTTCACTGCCCGCCTTCCCGGGGGTCCTTGCGGAGCAGGTGGCTGAGCTCGTCGAGCTCGGCGCGTACCTGGTCGATGCGGGGGTTGGCCACCGGCGGCTGCTGCGGCGCGACCTGCGGGGGCTGCGGCTGCATCTGCGGCTGCGGCTGCGGCTGCGGCTGCGGCTGCGGCTGCGGCTGCGTCTGGGACTGCGGCGGGTAGCCGTAGCCGGGCTGCTGCGGCACCGTCGCCGCGTACGGGTTGTACGGCGGCGGCACCTGGCCGCTGATCCCCGTGCGGCCGTGACGGATGTCCACGACGAGGAAGTACGCCGTGAACGCGACCGCGTTGAGGAGGACGATCCCCACGGCCCAGTCGGCCTGGGTCGTCTCCGGGTCGTCGGGCATCAGGACCATGCCGGCGATCACGACCGCCACCGAGACGGCGAGCAGCACCCAGTCGGCCACCCGGCGGGTCAGCAGACCGATGCGCAGCGCCGTCACCCAGGTCAGGAGCCCGCAGCTGAGCAACGGGAGCACCGCGAAGACCACCCTCAGCACGATGACGTTCGCCGGGACGCCGCGCGGCGGTGGCGTGGGCTGGGGATAGCCGTGGCCGTACATTGCTGCTCCCGGATCGTCCTGCGAGGGTTCTGTCGGGGATGAGCGTATACACCCGCTGCGACAGGCACCTCAGGGTTCTCCGGACCGAGACCTTCAGGGCTCCACGGTGCCGTCCGCCAGGCCGTCGTACATCCCCTGCACCAGCTGCTCGCCGAGCCGCCCCGCGAGCCGCAGCGCCTCCTCGAACTCCGCCAGGGCGCGGAACCGGGCGCCGTAGCGCCGCTGTTCGACGAGCGGCAGCCGCGGCAGCTGGAGACGGCGCACGTCGAGCCGGGTCGCGGTGGAGGCGTACGAGCTGGCCTTGCGCTTGTTCGCGGTGGCGCGCAGGAAGCCGGCCAGGAACCAGGGGTCGAGGGCCGCCGGGTCGGGGCGCAGCAGGTGCACGTTCCGGCCGAGGGCGGCGCCGGCCGTCGTCGCGTCGACGACCCGGGCGACCGAGCCGCCGCCGAGCACCGGGACGACCACGTCACCGGCGGCGAGCAGCACCGGCTCCTCGGCCGGGCCGTCGGCGGGGGCCTCGGGGAGCGTGCCGGACGGCGCCTGACCGGCCAGGACGTCGGTGTCGGTGAGGACGGCGACCGGCCCGGACCCCGGGTGTGCGCCGGCCGTTCCCGCCCCGCCCGCGCGCAGGGTGAGGGCGCCGGCGCGGGCGAGTTCGCCGACGGTCGTCGCGGGCCAGCGGACGGTGCCCGGCGCGGCCCCGGTGTCGGCGGCGGGCGGCGGGGTCAGCTCGCGGGTGCGGCGCAGGGTCTCCGTGAGGCGGGTGCGCACCCCGGTCAGCTGGGCCGCGCCTTCGGCGGCGGCGGGCGGCGGCAGATGCCGGGCGGGGGCCAGGTCGACGTCGTCGTCGAGGAGATCGATGACCGGGACGGCCCGGCTCTCCCCGGGCGTCTCGCCGAGGGTGCCGTCCCGGTCGAAGGGCCGCCAGGCGCCCAGGACGGCGGTTTCGACGGCCGGCCAGTCGAGCCGGTCCCGGCCGCCGCCGGCCGCCGCCGTCGCCTCGGACGCGGTGTCGACGAGCAGCAGCTCGGCCGCCGGGCGCTCGCCCGGGACGGGCCTGCGCAGCACCCACAGGTGCAGCGGGATGCCGTACGGGGGTGCCGCGCCGGCCGGCAGGGCGACGACGGCCCGCAGGGCGCCGCGGCGCAGCAGGTCGGCGCGGATGCGGCGGCCGGAGCGGCGGGAGGCGGCGGCGGGCGGCATGAGGAGGACGGCGGTGCCGCCGGGGCGCAGCCGGGCCAGGCAGTGCTGGACCCAGGCCAGCTCGGACTCCGTGCGGGCCGGGAAGCCGTACTCCCAGCGCGGGTCGTAGGCCAGCTCGTCGTGGCCCCAGTTGCGCTCGTTGAACGGCGGATGGCACAGCACGGCGTCGGCGGTGAGGGTGGGGGACGCGTCGGCGCGCAGGGTGTCGCCGGACAGGACGCGGACGTCGACGGCGGTGGCGGTGCCGAGCGCGAGGCGCAGGGCGGTGAGCGCGGCCAGGTCGGGGTCGGCGTCCTGGCCGTGCAGGGCCGTGACGGTGGGGGTGTCCGGCTCCGCGGTCGCCGCTGCCGCCGCCGTCAGCAGGGCGCCGGTGCCGCAGGCCGGGTCGAGGACGGTGGCCGCCGGCCCCGCGAGGGCGGCCATGAGGGCGGCCGGGCCGGCCGGAGTGAGCGTGTACTGGCGCGGGTTGGCGTCGAGGTGGCGGCCGAGCAGGAAGTCGAAGGCCTCGCGGGGGCTCGCCCCGGCGGCGAGCTCCGCGACCCCGCGCACCAGCGGCACGGAGGGCGCGAGTTCACCGGCCGTGGGGGTGCGGACCGCGCGCTCGACACCGAAGCGCTCGGTCAGCGTCTCCTCCAGCGGCACCGGCAGCAGTTCCGCGAGCCGCTCGTCGGGCGCGGTCGCGAGCGCGGGCCAGGCCGCCGCCCGGGCCCGTACGAGGAGGAGGGCGCTGCCCGCGTGGACGAGGGCGGTGACGGGACCGGCGGGGTGACCGACGACCTCCTGCCAGACGCGCTCGCGGAGCGGGACCTCGGCGAGCTTGCCCTGGACGCGCAGCCAGGACTCCACGTCGGCGAGGGCGAAGGACGGGCTCGTCTCCGTCCCGCCGACCGGCTTGGGGAAGTCGGCGTGTCGGCGGCGCCAGTTGCTCACGGCCGCCCGGCCGACTCCCGCGAGGCGGGCGATGCCCGCGGCGGTCACCTCAGCTGCGCTCTCCGACACGTGCCCGTCTCCCGTCCCCTGGCTCCGATGTGACGCCGATCTTACGCGCGAACGCCTCGCGCACCACTTCACAGCGTGAGCCGATCTGTTTTCTGTGAACCGTGTTGACTCGGTTCACAGGCTCTGCTGTGATTGACCCATCGCAATCGGAGTTCACAGCAGCCCGAAAGGTGCCCCAGCCATGTCTCGGATCACGAACGGTCAGCAGAAGCAGCAGCACCACCGCCTCGCCCGCCACAAGGTGCTCGGCGCGGTCGTCGCCGTCGTCGTGATCGGCTCGGCGGTGAGCGCCTGCGGCACCGGCGCCGGCAGCGAGTCCCCCAAGACCGGCGCCCAGGAGCAGCCGGCGAAGAAGAAGGGGACGGACAAGAAGGCCGACGAGAAGAAGGTCGCCACGATCGGCGGGGACGGCGACTTCGAGGTCGGCAAGGACGTGAAGCCCGGCCTGTACCGCTCCGTCGGAAACGGCGCGGACGCCGGCTGCTACTGGGAGCGCGCCAAGGACTCCTCGGGCGAGACCGACTCCATCCTCGCCAACGACACCGTGAGCGGCACCAGTTACGTGCAGGTGGCCGCCACGGACAAGATCTTCAAGTCCTCCGACTGCGAGAAGTGGGAGGCCGTGGACCCAAAGGCCGCCGGCACCCCGAAGAAGGAGATCAAGGGCGACGGCGGCATGTACAAGGTGGGCGTCGACATCGCCCCCGGCACGTACAAGTCGACCGGCAACAAGGACGACGGCTGCTACTGGGAGCGGTCGAAGGACGCGAGCCACGGCACGGACTCCATCCTCGCCAACGACAACATCTCGGGTACGGCGATCGTCAAGGTCTCCGCCTCGGACGCCTTCTTCAAGAGCTCGGGCTGCGGCGACTGGGTCAAGACGGGCTGACGCGCCCGCGGCCGGTCACCCCACCGCTCCCGACACCCCCGGCGCCCCCCCGGCGCCCCGCACCCCGCACCCCGCACCCCGCACCCCGCACCCATCAACTCCCCCGGTCCCCGCACCACCCCGATCCCCCTCGGAGAACCAACCATCATGTCTGCCACCGTCCGCCTCCCCCGCACGCCGCGTCCCGCCGCCACCCGCACCCGGGCCCGCCGTTCGGTGTTCGCCGCCGCCCTGTGCGCCGCCGTCGCGCTCGGCGCGACCGCCTGCGGCCCCTTCTCCGGCGACGAGACGAAGGCCACCGGCCCCTTCGGGGACCTCAGCGGGCCGCAGATCGTCGACAAGGCGATCGCCACCACGAAGACGGCGAAGTCGCTTACCCTGGACGTCTCCTTCACGGCCGAGGACGGGCCGACGAAGGCGTTCATGGCGACGGACCTCCAGGGGCAGTGCGCGGGAACGGTCTCGATCGGCACCACGGGCACGGCCGAACTGGTCAGGCCGGCCGACAAGGCCGTCTACCTCCGCTTCGACGAGGCGTTCCTGAAGGAGCAGGGCAAGGGCGAGTCGCCGGAGGTCCAGGAGGCCATGCTCACGGCGCTCAAGGGCCGCTGGGTGAAGACCGACGCCAAGGACCCCGACGCCAAGGACATGCTCGACCTCTGCGACCTGAAGGCCCTCCTCGCCGACTTCGAGCAGACCACGACCGGCACGGTGCAGGGCGAGGAGACCACGGTCGGCGGACAGAAGGCCCTGGTGCTCACGCAGGACCTGGACGGCGAGAAGAACACGTACTACGTGGCCACCGAGGGCAAGCCGTACCTCCTGAAGGTGGTGACGACCGGCGGCAAGGAGCCCGGCACGATCGTCCTCTCCGGCTTCGACAAGCCGGTGGTGGCGAAGGCGCCGGCGAAGAAGGACGTCGTGGACGAGAAGAGCCTCGGCTGACGGTCCGGCCCGTCCGTACGGGGGACGGACGGGCCGGCCGGCATCCGAAGACGCGAAGGGCGTGAAGGCCTCCGGAGGGGGGTGGCCTTCACGCCTTCGGCGTGTACCGGGGTCCGCTCACAGGGCGTGGCGGACCCAGACGTTCGGCTCGACGTAGACCGCGTAGCCCCGGGAGGCCGCGCAGTGCACGGGCACCAGGGCGCCCTCGACCTCGACGGGTCCGTCGGTGTCGAAGGGCAGCCGCGTCCACTCGCGCCACTGCTCCACGGACGCGCTGACCGTCATCGACGCGGGCGCGACCTTCTCCACGGTGCCGCCCGCCCGGACGTGGACGCGCAGCCACGGGTCGTGCGGCAGACCGTCCGACGGGCGGGTGCGGAAGGCGTACTCGTGGATGGAGGACGCGGCCTCCAGGTGCTTGCCGTTGGGGCGCACGGGGGCGACCAGCTCGGCGAAGCCGAGGCGCTGGGCGTTGGCGCGCATCGCCGCCAGCATGCGGTGCGAGACGCCGTGGCCGAGCGCGTTCGTCGCCACGGTGATCTCGATCGCGCTGACGGTGTCGGGCGTACGGCCGTGCCGGAGGTCGGAGAAGGCCCAGAGCAGGACCTGGTCCCAGCCGGTGGCGGGCAGTTCGCCGCGGCCCTCGGCCCCGAGCTCGAAGGGCACGCTGAAGCCGCGGGCGACGACGTCCTCCTCGGCGCCGTCGTCGGCACCGTCGGCGGTGACCTCGGTGGCGACGAGGACGTACTCCGGGAACTCGGTGACGATGCGGCCCATGTTCGCCCAGCCGACCGGGTCGTACATCATGTACTCCGGCCAGAGGTCCTTCATGCCCCACATTCGCCCCTCCAGCTCGGGACGTTCGGCGAGGGTCGTGATGCGCAGCTCCATGACGGCGAGCCTAAGGGCGGGCCGAGAGCGAGACGAAACGATTTTCCTTCCGCCGCGTCGCACCCCCACCCCGCGCGGCCCACGCCCCCGCTCCCCTCGGCCCCACGCCCGCCGGCACGGGCACGGGCACCGACACCGGCACCGGCAGGGGCACCCCCGCCCCCACCGGCACCCCCACCGGCACCCGCACCCCCACCGGCACCCGCACCCGCACCCGCACCCGGCTCAGACCTTGCCGATCCCCAGCGTGTTCTCGCTCGGCAGCAGACCCGAGCCCACGATCGTGAGCCACGGGCCGCCCAGCAGGTCCGCGAGGCGGGTCGTGGCCTCCGGGCCGACGGCGGCCCAGGGGCCGGCGGCGAGCTCGTCCGTACGCCGTTCGACCTCGGCGCGCAGGGCCTGACCGGCCTCGGTGGCGGTGCCGTCGGGGTGGACCAGGCCGCGGGCGGCGAGGCGTTCGCGGGCGGCGGCCCAGTCGTCCGCGCTCCAGCCCCGGCTGGCGAAGGTGGTCTCGGCGGCGGCGCCGACCGCGGCGAAGGAGACGAGGGACTCGACCGGGTCGAGCCCGGCGGCGAGGAGGGCGACGAGGTGCCCGTCGCCCCGGTGCTCACGCAGGATCGTGGCGGCCTGCCAGAGGACCAGGTGGGGGACGTCGGACCAGGGCACTTCGGCGTGGGCGGCGGCCAGCGGGCGCCCGGCGGTCGAGGCGGCCTCCGCGGCGCGCCGGGCGAGGGCGGCGGCCTCGGCGAGCTCGGGGCTCGCGAGGACGTCCTCGCCGAGGAGCCTCCGGTACGTGCGGTCGGCGGCGCGGAGCCGGGCGGCGAGCACCTCGGCGGGGGCGGCGACGGCCCAGGCGGCCGGCACGTGAAGGGCCACCTTGGCGGGGCTGAAGCTGTAGAAGGCGGAGGCGACCCGCTCGGCGCCGACGGGGCCGAGCGCGGCGGCACGCCAGGCGAAGTAGCTCGGCCAGCGCTCGTCGACGTCGTAGCCGAGGGCGGCGGCCTCCTCGAAGGCCTCGGGGGCGTAGTAGAGGACGGAGTGCAGGGGTTCGAGCAGGTGCCACATCTGACGGACGCGGCCGGGCTCCACGCTCAGGGTCTCCACGGTCATGACTGCCTCCCCAGGTCCCGCCGGGGCCACGGGGCCCAGGCCCCGGTCGGTCGCACCGGCTTCTCGCTCAGCTCATCTTGTCAGTGACTAGATTGCCCCCGCCACCCGAACTTGTCAATGCCTAGATTCCGCGTACGCTGCTGTCCATGACCACTGGCACCAGTCGGCGCGCCTACCACCACGGAGACCTGCGGCAGGCCGTGCTCGGCGCCGCTCTCGACGTCATCGCGACCGAGGGCCCGGGCGCGCTGAGCCTGCGCGACCTCGCCCGTCGCGCGGGCGTCTCGCACGCGGCACCCGCGCACCACTTCAAGGACCGCACCGGCCTGCTCACCGCGATCGCCGCGCAGGGCTACGAGCTGCTCGCGGAGGCCCTCGCCGACGCCCCCGACCTGCGGGAACGCGGAGTGCGGTACGTCCGCTTCGCCGCCGCCCACCCGGCCCACTTCCAGGTGATGTTCCAGCCCGACCTGCACCGCGCCGACGCCCCCGAACTGCTCGCCGCCAAGGAACGGGCCTCCGCCGAGCTCCGCGCGGGCGTCACCGGCCTGGCGGGCACCACCGCCGACCCGCGCACCACGGGCATCGCCGCCTGGTCCCTGGCCCACGGCTTCGCGACCCTGCTGCTCACCCACAACCTGGACGACCCGCTGACCGGCCGCGAGCCGGGCGAGTTCTTCCACTCCCTCACCGGCCTGATGTTCGGCGCGGAGGGAGCGGAGAGCGCGGGCGGGACGGAGAGCGCGGACGGAGTGAAGAGCGCCGGCGGGACGGAGAGCGCCGACGCCGCGGGCGGCTCGGCCGGAACGGATCGTTCCGCCCCCGCGCCCTGACGCATCGCCAACTTCCCAGCCCACCACGGGAATAGTTGAAGTCAGTACGAGCTTGATCACCTTCGTACGCACTGACGACAACGGGGAAGCGACAGCGACATGACCACCGGCACCAGCACACTCCGGCGAGCGGGCATCGCCCTGCTCGCCACCCTGACCCTCGCCACCGTCCCGGCCACCGCCGCCACGGCCGACAGCGCGACCGGCGCCACCGCGACCGCCGCCACGGCCTCGCCCGCCGCCTCCGGTGCCTGGCGCGGCGTGTGGGCCGCGTCGCCGCAGGCGCCGACCGCGCCCTTCGGGGCCAACTGGTCGCAGCAGGGCTTCGAGAACCAGACCGTCCGGCAGATCGTGCGGGTCACCGCGGGCGGCGCCAGGGCGCGGATCGAACTGACCAACCGTTACGGGTCGACCCCGCTGCGCGTGACCGGCGCGACGGTCGCCCGGACCGCCGAGGGCGGGGCCGTCGAGCCCGGTTCGGTCCGCGCGCTCACCTTCGGGGGCCGCGGCTCCGTCACCGTGCCGGCCGGCGGCACCCTGCTCAGCGACGGCGTGCCGTTCCGCACCCGGGCGCTGGAGTCGGTCACCGTGACCCTCTACCTGGCCGGCCCGACCGGCCCGGCGACCTTCCACCACATGGCCTCCGCCACGAGCTACCGGGCGTCCGGCGACCACCGGGCCGACACCTCGGGCGCCGCGTTCACCGAGACCGGCACGTCCTGGTACTACCTGTCCGGCGTCGAGGTCTCCGGCGGCCCGCGCGGCGCCCGGCGGGACGGGATCGTCGCCTTCGGCGACTCCATCACCGACGGCGTCGGCTCCACCACCGACGCCGACAACCGCTACCCCGACGAGCTCGCCGAGCGCCTCGCCGCCACCGGCCGCCCGCGCGCCGTCCTCAACCACGGCATCGGCGGCAACGAGGTCACCAACGACACCACCTGGGCGGGCGAGGCGGGCGTCGTGCGCTTCCGCAAGGACGTGCTGACGGAGAAGGGCGTCGGCACCGTGATCCTGCTGGAGGGCATCAACGACTTCGGCGGCAGCGGCCCCGCCTTCCCGGGCGGCCCGACCCCCGAGGTCTCGGTGAACCGGCTCATCGAGGGCCACCGCACCCTCATCCGCCAGGCGCACGCCCACGGCCTGAAGGTCGTCGGCGCGACCCTCACCCCGATCAAGGGCTCCTTCTACGACACCCCGGAGAACGAGGCCAAGCGGGAGGCCTTCAACGCGTGGGTGCGCACCTCGGGCGCGTACGACACCGTGGTCGACCTCGACCGCGCCGTCGCCGACCCCGCCGACCCCGACCGCATCCTCCCGGCCTACGACTCCGGCGACCACATCCACCCGGGCGACGCGGGCTACCGGGCGATGGCCGAGGCGCTCGACCTCGACGAGCTCTAGAGCCTCGCGCGGCACACCGCCGCCGCCCGGCAACGCCTTGCGCGCCGCACCCGACCCGTACCCGGTCCCACCCGGCCGCACCCGGTCGGTCCGCACCCGGCCGCTCCCGCCCCGCACCCCGCGCCCTTCGACGGCGCGGGGTGCGGGGCGGTTCAGGATCCGAGGATCTCCGCCAGGAACTCGCCGGTCCACGCCAGCAGTTCGCGGCCCACCACCGGCTTCCCGCCGATCTTCCCCGTCGTCGGGCGGGGCACCAGGATCTGGTGGACGGCCGGCTTGATGACCGTGCGCGGGTAGAGGCGCTTCAGGCGCAGTTCCTGGGACTCGCGCAACTCCACCGGGGCGAAGCGGATGTTGGGGCCCTGGAGGACGATCTCGCCGACGCCGCAGGCGCGGGCCAGCATGCGGAGGCCGGCCACCAGGAGCAGGTTCTCGACCGGTTCCGGCAGCTTGCCGTAGCGGTCGGTGAGCTCCTCGCGCACGGCCTTGACGTCCTCCTCCGAGTTCGCGGAGGCGATGGCGCGGTACGCCTGCAGGCGCAGCCGCTCGCCGGGGGCGTAGTCGTGCGGGACGTGCGCGTCGACCGGCAGCTCGATCTTGACCTCCAGCGGCGGCTCCTCCTCGACGCCGCCTTCCAGGGAGGCCCGGTAGTCCGCGACGGCCTCGCCCACCATCCGCACGTACAGGTCGAAGCCGACGCCCGCGATGTGGCCGGACTGCTCGCCGCCGAGCAGGTTGCCCGCGCCGCGGATCTCCAGGTCCTTCATCGCCACGTACATGCCCGCGCCCATCTCGGTGTGCTGGGCGATGGTGGCGAGGCGCTCGTGGGCGGTCTCCGTCAGCGGCTTCTCCGGGGGGTACAGGAAGTACGCGTACCCCCGCTCGCGGCCTCGGCCGACGCGGCCGCGCAGCTGGTGGAGCTGCGAGAGGCCGAAGTTGTCGCCGCGCTCCACGATCAGGGTGTTGGCGTTGGAGATGTCGATGCCGGACTCGACGATCGTCGTCGAGACGAGGACGTCGAACTTCTTCTCCCAGAAGTCGACGACGACCTGCTCCAGGGCCTGCTCCGACATCTGGCCGTGGGCGGTGGCGATCCGCGCCTCGGGGACGATCTCGCGCAGCCGGGCCGCCGCCCGGTCGATGGACTCGACGCGGTTGTGGATGTAGAAGACCTGGCCTTCGCGCAGCAGTTCGCGGCGGATGGCCGCGCCGATCTGCTTCTCCTCGTACGGGCCGACGAAGGTGAGGACCGGGTGCCGCTCCTCCGGCGGGGTGGTGATCGTCGACATCTCACGGATGCCGGTGACCGCCATCTCCAGCGTGCGCGGGATCGGGGTCGCGGACATCGTCAGGACGTCCACGTTGGCGCGGAGCTTCTTCAGCTGCTCCTTGTGCTCGACGCCGAAGCGCTGCTCCTCGTCGACGATGACCAGGCCCAGGTCCTTGAACTTCGTCTCGGAGGAGAACAGGCGGTGGGTGCCGATGACGACGTCGACCGAGCCGTCCTTCAGGCCCTCCAGCGTCGCCTTCGCCTCGCTGTCCGTCTGGAAACGGGACAGGGCGCGGACGTTCACCGGGAACTGGCCGTAGCGCTCGGAGAACGTGCCGAAGTGCTGCTGCACCAGCAGCGTCGTCGGCACGAGCACGGCGACCTGCTTGCCGTCCTGGACCGCCTTGAAGGCCGCCCGGACCGCGATCTCCGTCTTGCCGTAGCCGACGTCGCCGCAGATCAGACGGTCCATGGGGACCGTCTTCTCCATGTCCTCCTTCACCTCGGCGATCGTCGACAGCTGGTCGGGCGTCTCCGCGTACGGGAAGGCGTCCTCCAGCTCCCGCTGCCAGGGGGTGTCGGGGGCGAAGGCGTGGCCGGGGGCTGCCATCCGGGCGCTGTACAGCTTGATCAGGTCGGCGGCGATCTCCTTGACCGCCTTCTTCGCGCGCGCCTTCGTCTTCGTCCAGTCGGCGCCGCCGAGCCGGTGCAGGGTCGGGGCCTCGCCGCCCACGTACTTGGTGACCTGCTCCAGCTGGTCGGTGGGGATGTAGAGCCGGTCGCCGGGCTGGCCGCGCTTGGCGGGGGCGTACTCGACGAGCAGGTACTCGCGGGTGGCGCCCTGCACGGTGCGCTGCACCATCTCGATGTAGCGGCCGACGCCGTGCTGCTCGTGGACGATGTAGTCGCCGGCCTCCAGGGTCAGCGGGTCGATCGTCTTGCGCCGCTTGGCCGGCATCCGCTGGCCGTCCTTGCCGGCGGCCTTCTGCCCGGACAGGTCGGTCTCCGTGAGCACGGCGAGCTTGAGCGCCGGGTCGACGAAGCCGTAGTCGATCGCGCCGCACGCGACGTGCACGACGGACGGGGAGATGTCGGCCAGGTCGGCGTCGAGACGGGCCGCGATGCCCTCGCCGCCGAGCACCTCGACGGTGCGGGAGGCCGGGCCGTGCGCCTCCGTCACGTACACCGTGCGCCAGCCGTCGGCGAGCCAGCCCTTGGTGTCGGCCAGCGCGCGGGCGGTGTCGCCGCGGTACGACTCGGGGGCGTGCATGCCGAGCTTGAGGGTGTCGGCGTCGGCCGTCTCGTCCGCCGCGAACGGCGACACGGACCACCACATCATGCCGAGCTCGCGCGCCCGGTCCCGTACGTCCGCGATCCCCCACAGGGAGGCGGCGCCGACGTCGATCGGGGCCTCCCCGCCGCCGGCGGTGGCGGCCCAGGAGGCCTGCAGGAACTCCTGGCTGGTCGCCACCAGGTCCGCGGCCCTGGTCCGGACCCGCTCCGGGTCGCACACGACGGCCATCGACCCCTTGGGCAGGACGTCGAGCAGCAGCTCCATGTCGTCGACGAGGACAGGGGCGAGGGACTCCATGCCCTCCACGGCGATGCCCTCGGCGATCTTGTCGAGCAGCTCGCCGAGTTCCGGGTGCCGCTCGGCGAGCGCGGCGGCCCGCTGCCGGACGTCGTCGGTCAGCAGCAGCTCGCGGCAGGGCGGTGCCCACAGGCCGTGCTCGGCGACCTCCAGGGACCGCTGGTCGGCGACCTTGAAGTAGCGGATCTCCTCGACGTCGTCGCCCCAGAACTCGATCCGGAGGGGGTGCTCCTCGGTCGGCGGGAAGACGTCCAGGATGCCGCCGCGGACGGCGAACTCGCCGCGCTTCTCGACGAGCTCGACGCGGGAGTACGCGGCGGCCGCGAGGCCCGCCACGATCTCCTCCAGGTCGGCGGTCTGGCCGCTCCTGAGCGCCACCGGCTCCAGGTCGCCGAGGCCCTTGACCTGCGGCTGGAGCACGGAGCGGATGGGCGCGACGACGACGCTGACGGGGCCGGCGGCGGGGTCGTCGTCGCGGGGGTGGGCCAGTCGCCGCAGGACGGCGAGACGGCGGCCGACGGTGTCGGAACGCGGGGAGAGGCGCTCGTGCGGCAGCGTCTCCCAGGACGGGTACTCGACGACCGTGTCCGGGTCGAGGAGGGAACGCAGGGCGGCGGCCAGGTCCTCGGCCTCGCGGCCGGTGGCGGTGACCGCGAGCACCGGGCGCCCCGCCTCGCGGGCGAGGGCGGCGACGGCGAAGGGACGGGCCGCCGGGGGGCCGACGAGGTCGACGTGGTGGCGATGGCCGTCCGTGGCGGCCTTGACCGCCTCGGTGAGTGCGGCGTCCTTGACGACGACGTCCAGCAGACCGTGCAGGCTCATGGAGGGTCCATCCCGGCGAGGTGGGCAACGCGAACGGCCCGACACGTGTCACGGGCCGGGGCCTCCAGCCTACGACGAGGCGGTGACGATCACCCGTTCGTGGGCGCCGCACGCTCGGCCTGGAGCGTGAGCGGGCTTCGGCGGACGCCCGCCCCGGCCTCCGCGCAGCGGGCCGGGCCCCGCGGAACGCACCGCCGGGCCCGGCCCTCCCCCGTTCGCGCTCCCGCGGCCGCTATTCGCTCGCGATCGCGTTCAGCACGTTCATCCGGCCCGCGCGCCACGCCGGGATCAGGGCCGCGAACAGGCCCACGAAGGCCGAGCCCACGAAGACCGCGACGATCGTCGGCCAGGGGATCTCCAGGACCCCCAGGCCCTCCAGCGCGAGGAGCTTCTGGGCGGCGGTGCCCCAGCCCAGCCCCAGGCCGAGGCCGAGGAGGGCGCCGAAGAGGGCGATGACGACGGACTCCAGCCGGATCATGCGGCGCAGCTGGCGGCGTGAGAGGCCGATGGCGCGCATGAGCCCGATCTCGCGGGTGCGCTCGACGACCGACAGGGCGAGGGTGTTCACGACGCCCAGGACCGCGACGACGATGGCGAGCGCGAGCAGCCCGTACACGATGTTCAGGAGCTGGCCGACCTGGTCCTGCAGGTCCTTCTTGTAGTCGGCCTGGTCGGCGACCTTGTACTGCGGGTACGGCTTCAGGGCGTCCTTGAGGGCCTGGTAGGCGGCGGTCTCCTGGCCGTCCTTCGCCGTACCGAAGACGATCATGCTCTTGGGCATCTTCTCCGCCGGCACGTACCGCTCGGCCGTCGTGATGTTCGTGTACATCACGCCCTTGTCGATGTTGTTGTCGTCGGAGGTGATCGCCGCGACCCGCAGCGTGGCCTGCCGGCCGCCCTGGAAGGCGACGGTGAGGCGGTCGCCGACCCTGACCCCGTGCTCGGTGGCGTAGTCGCTGCCCACGGACATGGCCTCCGGCCCGTACGCGTCGGGCAGCGCGCCGGCCGTGGTGTCGCGGCGCACGTCCTGCGCGTAGGAGGGGTCGGCGGCGACGAGGCCGGTCTTCCGGGCCTTGCCGTGCGGGTCGGTGACGGTGGCCTCGAGCCACTTGTACTCGGTGACGTGGTCCAGGCCGGCGGCCTTCTCGACCGCGGCCTGCGCCTGCGGCACGATCGGCTGCCCGTTGGTGGACCGCACGATGAAGTCGGCGCCGACGGAGCGGTCGAGTTCCTCGGTCGCCGAGGCGACCATCGAGGAGCCGACCACCGACAGGCAGGCGACGAGCGCGAGGCCGATCATCAGGGCGGCGCCGGTGGCGCCGGTACGGCGCGGGTTGCGCAGCGCGTTGCGTTCGGCCATGCGGCCGACGGGACCGAAGACCCGCAGGACGACGGCGCCGAGGACCCGGACGAGCAGGCCGGCGAGCAGCGGTCCGACGACGACGAAGCCGAGGAGGCTGAGGACGACGCCGAGGCCGAGCCAGAGCGATCCGGCGCCCGCCTTCTCGGCCTGGGTGGCGGTCCACAGCGCGCCCGCGCCGGCCGCGGTCAGGAGCAGTCCGATCCCGCCGCGCACGGCTCCGGCCTTGCCGTCGGCGGGGGTGCCGGCGTCGCGCAGGGCGGCCATCGGGGAGACCTTGCCGGCCCGGCGGGCGGGCACGAAGGCGGCGACGACGGTGACGACGACGCCGAGGACGAGGCCGACGACGGGGGTGGTCCAGCGGACGGTGAGGTCCTCGGTCGACAGCTGCATCCCCATCGACGTCATGATCTTCATCAGGCCGACGGCGAGGCCGACGCCCGCCGCGACACCGGCGGCCGAGCCGACGACGCCGAGCAGCAGCGCCTCGACGAGGACGGAGCGGTTGATCTGGCGGCGGCTCGACCCGATGGCCCGCATGAGGCCGATCTCGCGGGTGCGCTGGGCGACCAGCATGGAGAAGGTGTTGACGATGAGGAAGATGCCGACGAGGAAGGCGATCCCGGCGAAGCCGAGCATCGCGTACTTCATGACGTCGAGGAAGCCGGCGACGTCCTCGCGGCCGGCGTCGGCGGCCTCGGCGGCGGTCTGCAGTGTGTAGCCGGCGCCGACCTTCGCGGCGACGTCCGCCTTCAGGGTCTCGTCGCTGACGCCGGGCGCGGCGTCGGCGGTGATCTGGGTGAACAGGCCTTCCCTGCCGAGGAGTTCCCGCTGCGCGGTGGCGGTGTCGTACCAGAGGACGGTGGCGCCGGGGTTGGTGACCTTGAACGCGGCGATGCCGGAGATCCGCGCGGTGAAGTCGCCGGTGACGGCGATGGTGCGCAGCTCGTCGCCGATCTTCAGGTGGTGCTTGTCGGCGGTGGCCTCGTCGACGAGGACCTCGGTGGGGCCGCGCGGCTCGTGGCCGGAGGCGATCTCGACCGAGCGCAGCTCGTTCGGCGACCAGTCGCCGGCGATGGTCGGGGCGCCGGAGGTCGGGCCGACGTTCTCGTCGCGGGAGTCGACGACGGTGACGGACATCGAGACGACGGCGCCGCGGACGTTACGGGCGCCCTTGACGCCCTTGACCTGCTCGACCAGGGACGCGGGCAGCGTCGCGGGGCGGCCGCTCTGCGGGGTCTCGTCGTTCCGGGCGGCGTCCTTGGGACTGACGGTGACGTCGGAGGCGGTGGAGGCGAAGAGCTTGTCGAAGGTGGTGTTCATGGTGTCGCTGAACACCAGGGTGCCGCTGACGAAGGCGACGGACAGGAGGACGGCGACGGCGGAGAGCGCCATGCGGCCCTTGTGCGCGAGGAAGTTGCGCAGCGAGGTCTTGAGCACGGTCATGAGGTCCGCCCGCGGGCGTCGAAGTCCTTCATGCGGTCGAGGACCTGGTCGGCGGTCGGCGCGTGCATCTCGTCGACGATCCGGCCGTCGGCCAGGTAGAGGACACGGTCGGCGTAGGAGGCGGCGACCGGGTCGTGGGTGACCATGACGATGGTCTGGCCGAGTTCGTCGACGGACTGGCGCAGGAAGCCGAGCACTTCGGCCCCGGCGCGGGAGTCGAGGTTTCCGGTCGGCTCGTCGCCGAAGATGATCTCGGGGCGGGCGGCGAGCGCGCGGGCCACGGCGACGCGCTGCTGCTGGCCGCCGGACAGCTGGGTGGGCCGGTGCTTCAGCCGCTCGCCCAGGCCGACGGTCTCGACGACCCGCCGCAGCCAGGCCGCGTCCGGCTTGCGGCCGGCGATGTCCATCGGCAGCGTGATGTTCTCCAGCGCGTTGAGCGTGGGCAGCAGGTTGAAGGCCTGGAAGATGAACCCGATGCGGTCGCGCCGCAGTTGGGTGAGCTTCTTGTCCTTCAGCGCGGTGATCTCGGTCTCGTCGAGGTAGATCTGGCCGCCGCTGACGGTGTCGAGCCCGGCGAGGCAGTGCATGAGCGTGGACTTGCCGGAGCCGGAGGGCCCCATGATGGCGGTGAAACGACCGCGGGCGATGTCCACGTCGACGTGGTCGAGCGCGACGACCCGGGTCTCCCCGGAGCCGTACGCCTTGACGACCTGTCGCGCCCGCGCGGCGACGGCCGGATGTCCTCCCGTACCCCCGTGCCTGGGGATGGTCACAGCCGAAGTCACGGTATGTCTCCTATGAGTGGGATCTTCTGCTACGTCTTCCGCACGCCCGCAGGCGTGTCGGTGGCGCTGCGCGTGTCGGTGGCGCTGTGGCGGCGCCTTCGAGTCTGGTCGGGGACGGGGGCCGTGGCACTGGTGCCAGGCGCACTCTTCGCCCTGGGGTTTTCCGTAGGACCAAGCTAAGGACGGCGGGGCCTCCGCCTCGTCCTCCGCCGGGACGAACCGCCCCTGGGCTGTATGGGGGAGAGCCCCCTAGGGGTTCCTCCACCCTGGGTACGGGTGAGACGCTGACCCGGGCGCACTTAGATGTACGAAGCATCCGTCATGGCGCGGGGCGGGGAGAGGGGCCGGGAGTGTCCGAGGCGACCACGAGAGAGGCCGCGGCACCGCCGCGGCCGGACGCCACGCGGCGCGGCCCGGTCGTCGCCGCGCTCATGCTGGGCATGGCGCTGGCCGCGCTCGACGGCACGGTCGTCTCCACCGCCGTCCCGCAGATCGTGGGCGACCTGGGCGGCCTCTCGGTCTTCTCCTGGCTGTTCTCCGGCTATCTGCTCGCCGTGACCGTGACCCTCCCGGTGTACGGGAAGCTCAGCGACACCTTCGGCCGCAAGCCGGTGCTCGTCGCGGGCGTCGTGCTCTTCCTCCTCGGCTCCGTGCTGTGCGCCTCGGCCTGGAACATGGCCTCGCTCATCGCCTTCCGCGTGGTCCAGGGCCTGGGCGGCGGCGCCCTCCAGGGCACCGTCCAGACGATCGCCGCCGACCTCTACCCCCTGAAGGAACGCCCCCGCATCCAGGCCCGCCTCTCCTCGGTCTGGGCCACCTCCGCCGTCGCGGGCCCGGCGGCGGGCGGCCTGCTGGCCGGCTACGCGGACTGGCGCTGGATCTTCCTGGTCAACCTGCCGGTGGGCGCGGCGGCCCTGTGGCTCATCGGGCGGTATCTGGTGGAGCCGGGCCGCCCTCCGCGGGACGAGGCGGCCGCCGGTGGCCGCAAGGGCGGGCGGGTCTCCGTCGACTGGGCCGGGGCACTCGGGATCTTCGCCTCCGGCACCCTCCTCCTGACCGCGCTCGTGCAGGGCGGCGTCGCCTGGCCCTGGCTGTCGGCGCCGTCGCTCGGTCTGTTCGGCGGGGCGGTGGTGCTCGCCGGCGTCACGGCCGTCATCGAGCGGCGGGCCGCCGAGCCGATCATCCCCGGCTGGGTGTGGCGCCGCCGCACCATCGCCGCCGTCAACCTGGCGCTGGGCGCGCTCGGCCTGCTCATGGTCGCGCCGACCGTCTTCCTGCCCACGTACGCCCAGGCCGTCCTCGGCCTCGGCCCCGTCGCGGCCGGTTTCGTACTGTCCGCCATGACCCTGAGCTGGCCGGTCACCGCCGCCCTCTCCAACCGGGTCTACACCCGCGTCGGCTTCCGGCAGACGGCCCTGCTCGGCATGGGTGTCGCGCTCCTCGTGCTGCTCGCGTTCCCGCTGCTGCCGTTCCCGGGCGAGCCGTGGCAGCCGGCGCTGCTGATGCTGCTGCTCGGCGGCGCTCTGGGCTTCGTCCAGCTGCCGCTGATCGTCGGGGTCCAGTCGACCGTCCCGTACGAGGAACGAGGCACCACGACCGCCTCGGTGCTGTTCGTCCGGCAGGTCGGACAGAGCGTCGGCGCCGCGCTGTTCGGGGCGATCGCCAACGGCGTCCTGGCCGCGCGGGTGGGCGGCGAGGGCGACCTGGACGGTCTGGTGCGCGCCCTGGAGACGCCGGGCGCCCTGACCGACCCGGTCGCCGACCAGCTGCGCCGCGCGGTCGACGCGGCGGTCGACTACGTCTACCTGGGCGCGGCCGGCGCCGCCGCCCTCGCCCTCGTCGTCCTGCTCACGGTCGCGCCGCGCCGCTTCCCGGTGCTGAAGGAGCACGAGGAGGACGAGGAGCGGGAGGAGCAGGTGGGGCGTGGGAAGCAGGGGGAGCAGGTGGGGCGGGGGGAGCCGGAGGGGCGTGAGGAGCGGGAGAAGCAGGTGGGGCTTGAGGAGCCGGAGGGGCGTGAGGAGCGGGAGAAGCCGAAGGGGCAGGAGCAGGAGCAGGAGCGGCGCGAGGAGCGCCGGCCGAGCGCTCCGGCTCGGCCGGACTCCACGCCTTAGAGCGTGCCTTGCGGGGCCAGGCCGGCTCGCGACGCCGGCCGCGACCGCCTCAGCCCGCTTCGTCGATGCCGGTGTCGCGGTGGACGGCGGCCTCCTCGGCGGGCGCGGTGCCGTCGTCCGGGCCCACGTCCGTCGCGGTGACGCTGCCGGACGCCGGCAGGTCCGACGGCCTGACGAGGCGTCCGGCGCGCTGGGCGCCGGCCTCCTGGTCCAGGGGCTCGCCCTCGCCGCCGGGCAGGTCGCCGACTCCGTCGTCGTCCGCCCGCGCCCCGGCGTCGGCGTCCGGGCGCTCCTCGGCGAGGCGGTCGTCGAGGGACGCGCCCTCGTGGGCCTCCCGCACGGTCGTGCCGTGGCCGGTGACGGCCCGGGGCCGGTCGGGCGGGGAGTACCCCGGCTCCTCCGGGTCCTCCGTGGTCTCGGCGGGCAGCGCGTTCTCGGGGTCGTACGGCCCGCTCGGCCGGTTGGCCGCGTCGGAGCCGGCCGGCTGGTAGACCTCGTCGCCACGCCCTTCCCCGTCCGACGGCGCCGCCGGTTCCGGTGCCGGTGCCTGCGAGGTGTTCTCGGGCATCGTCACCGCTCCTTCTCCTCGTCCTCCTGGTCCGCGCCGCGCTCGTAGGGCGGGGCGTCGGCCGGGGGCTCGGGGTTGTGCCAGTCCTGCGCCCGGGTGGGGTGGCCGGACCTGACCTCGCCCTCGACCTCCTTCTTGCGGGCGTCGTCGAGGCGGGGGCCGGACTTGCTGCTGCCGCGCTCGGGTGTGGTCATGGCTCGCCTCCTTGCGATCGCGTGCCGGGTGCGCCGGGCGCTCCCTGCGCGCCGGCCCGGTACGCCTGAGTGTCTGAGTGGCCTGCGGGGCGGCTACCCCGCACGCCGCACGACAGACATCACGACCGGCCCCGCCCCGGCCCCCGCCCCGCCCACGGGTGGCGGCGCTCCCCCGGGCCTGCGAACCGGGCCACGCGCTCCTGACGGGCGCGCCCCCGGGGACATCTGTCCGGCGCGCCCTGGGTGGGGTCTGACGGGCGCCCTCTGAGCGGGGTCTGTTCGGGCGAGCCCTGAGCAGTGTCTGTCGGGCGCGCTCCGAGCAGGGTCTGTCGGGCGCGCTCCGAGCAGGGTCTGTCGGGCGCGCCCTCGGCCGCGTCCGGCGGGCGTGCCCTAGGCGGCGTCGGAGTCGTCGGGCTCCTCCGCGGCCCCGGCGCCCTCCGCCGGGGCCGCCGGCTCCTGTCCGGTGACGCGGCCGGTGAGGGCGGCGAGGGAGGAGCGGATGTGTTCCATGTGGGAGTGGATCTCGTCGCGGGCCTCGCCGTGCTCGCGCAGCACCCGGTCCGTCTCGCGTTCGATCCGCTCCTGCCGCAGACGGGCCTCCGCGAGCAGTTCGTCCGCCCGCGCCTGCGCGTCCTCCTGGCCGTGCCGGGCCGCCTCCTCGGTCCGCGCCAGGGCCTTCTGGGCCTCCGCCAGCCGGGCCTCCGCCGCCGCGATCTGCTCCCGGTGGCGGGCGTCCAGCTCGGCGGCCGCCGCGTCGGCCGCGCGCTCGGTCTCCTCCCGTACGGCCCGCTGCTCCTCGCGCTGTTCGGCGAGGAGCGCCGCCGCCCGCCGCTCGGTCTCCTCGTAGTACGCGCGCGCCGCCTCGGTGACGCCCTCCGCGTCGCGGCGGGCGATCGTGTCCAGCTCCTCGGCCCGCGCCCCGGCCTCGGCCAGGCCCGCGCGGGCCGCCGCCTCGGCGGCCGACCGGACGCCCTCCGCGTAGGCCCGGGCCGCTTCCCCGGCCTCGCGGCCCGCCGCCTCGGCCTCCTCCACGAGGGTCTGCGCCTCCGCCTCGGCGGTGCGTACCAGCCGCTCGTCCTCCTGCTCGGCGAGTTCCAGGATCTTCCGCGCGGCCTCGCCGAGGGACTCGTAGCGCTGCGGGGCGAGGCCGGCGACCGTCTCGCGCAGCCGGGCGGCCTCGTCCGCCAGCTCCTCGGCCAGGACGGTCAGATCCCCCGCCCGCTCCCACGCTTCGTCGCGCTCCGCGGTGAGCGCGGCGAGGTGGCGGTCGACCTGCTCGGGGCGGTACCCGCGCCCGCGTCCGACGGAGAAACTCATCCCTGACGCCCCTTCGAATCCTTATGTCCTCAAACAACAAGGATGCGTCATGAGAACGGACAAAAGGCGCCCGACGTGAACACACATCGAGCGCCTTTGGTCACATGGCGCTTGCACGACCCGCCCGTACGACTAGAGCAGACCGTCCCACATCTGCTCGAGCAGCACCGACCACCAGTTCTCCGGCGAGGACAGCGCGGCCGGATCCAGCATCGCCAACTGCGCCTGGAAATCGCCCGTCCAGCGCCCCGCCTGCTCCGGGTTCAGCCCGAACCGCAGCCGCCACATCCGCCCGAGCAGCGCCAGGCAGCGCACGAACTCCGGCAGACCGGTGTTCACGAACTGCGGCGGCACCGACTGCCCGCCCGGACCCGCCTCCACCGGCACGGCCACGATGTTCGCCGTCCCGTACTGGACACAGATCGCCCGGCCGAAGTCCGAGCCGAGCACCAGGTACGAACTCGCGTCCGGCGCCGGCTGTACCTGCCGCTGCGCCGCCAGCTCCGCGAGCGTCGGCACCACGGGCAGCGCCGGCTGCGCCCAGAAGAACGGCCCGAAGTCCGCCGGCAGCCCCGCCCACATCAGCGTGACCGCCACCAGCTCCGGCACGCCCTGCCGGGACACCGCACGCTGGTCGAAGCGCAGGATGCCCGGACCGAACGCCCCGGCCAGCTCCTGCGCCACCCCGTCCGGCGGCAGCGGCGGCGCCGGCTGCACCTGCGGCAGCGGCGCCCGCACCGGCGCGGGCCGCGCCGGGCCGTCCGCGACCTGATGCAACTCACCCTGATGCGTGAGCAGCTGACGCATCCCCTGCTGACGGCCCGCGTGATCCCGCCCGTACGGCGCGATGTTGGTGATCCGCGCCTGCGGCCAGGTCTCCCGGATCATCCGCGCGCAGTAGCCACCCGGCAGCTCGCACGACTCCAACTCCGTGTGCAGCTCCAGCACCTGCTGCGGCGGCACGTTCATCGCGCGCAGCTCGTGCAGGATCTGCCACTCCGGATGCGGCGTGCCCGGCGCCGAACGGCGGATGATCTGCTGCTCCGAACCGTCGGGCGCGCGGTACCGCAGCACGGCCTGATAGCCGGGACCGACGGTCGGCACCCCGGTCGGCTGCGGCTGCGGGTACCCGTACGCGGGCGCCTGCCCCTGTACGGGCGCGGGCGCCGGACCGGGCGGCGGGGGCGGCCCGGCCGGACCGGGCTGCGCCAGCATCGTCGCCGCGTGCGCCACACCGGCCGGCGGCGTACCGCCACCGGGCACACCCGGCGGCGGAGGCGGCGGCAGCGGCGTACCCGGCCCACCCTGGCTCGGATGCGCCAGCATCGTCGCCGCATGCTCCACCCCACCCGCAGGCGTGGCACCACCCGGCACACCCGGCGGCGGAGGCGGCGGCAGCGGCGCACCCGGCCCACCCTGGCTCGGATGCGCCAGCATCGTCGCCGCCTGGTGCACGGCGGGCGGAGGCGTCGGCGCCGGAGGTCCGGGAGGACCAGGAGGCGCCGAAGGACCGGGCGGGGTCGGCGGCCCGGCAGGCCCCGGCGGGGCCGGCGGACCGTCGGGCAGCTGCGACACCAACTGCGTCCGCACATAGCCCCCGGCGGGCGGCGGCGTGGCCTTGCTCGTCGCGGCATCGGCGATGTCACCCGCGGAAGCGGGCACGCCCGGCGGCGGAGGCGGCGTCTGCGGAACGCCCTGCCCGAACGACCCGTCCGTGTTCAGACGCGGCGCGATCGCCGTCGCCGGCAGCGCGCTCCCGCCCTTCATCAGCGCGGTGGGCGCGTCCGGCCCCACCGACGGCGGCGGCGCGTCCTCGTCGTCCGCCCCCGACAGCGGCGGTGCGAACACGGTGGCCGGCAACGGCACGGCCCCGTCGGCCCCACCCACGCTGGCGTTGGCGTCCGCCCACGGACTCTGCGCCGGAACACCGTCGTTGGCGGTGGGCTCATGAGCCGGCGCCTCGGCGGCGCGAGCCGAGGCGGCAGGCGCGGAGGGGGCAGGGTCGGCGGCGGCCGCCCACGGCGAGGCCGACGCCGGCGCCTCGGCCGAGGCGCCGAGGCCCGCGCCGCCGGCGGAGGAACCGCTCTCGGCCACCGCGCCACCCGGGACCTCCGCCCCGGCGGCACCGGCTCCGGCGGCACCGGCCCCGGACGACACGGACTCCGAGACGGACTCTGAAACGGACTCCGGCACCGACTCGGCCACCGACGCCGACACGACCTCCTGCGCCGAAGAACCGGCACCGGTCGACACCGGCTCCGGCACCGAAGAACCGATACCCGGCACCCCGGCCGCCGGCGAAACCGGGCCCACGTCCCCCGTGGGCGGAACGGACTCCGCACCCGACACCCCGGCAGCCGCCGGGACGGACCCCGGGCCCGACGCCCCCACGGCCGGCGCCACCGGCGACACACCAGCCGCCGGCGTCGGCGACGCACCCTCCGCCGAAGCCGACGCCGACGCCTGCGACGCGTTCGACTCCACCGGCGGCAGACCGATCTTGTCCGCCGCCTCCTGCAACCACTCCGGCGGACTCAGCAGGAAGGACGTCTGATTCAGATCGATACGGGCCGCCGCCTGCGCCGGAACCGGAGCAGCCGCCTCCGCCACAGCCCCGTACTCCTCCTCGTAACGGCGGATCACCTCACCCACCGGCAGCCCCGGCCACAACGTCGCCTCACCGCTGTCCCGCGCGATCACCAGACGCAACCGGTCCCCGTCCGGAGTCGGCGCCTCCTCCCGGTCCTCCGCCCAGACCACGAAACCCAGCCCGAACTCCCGCACCCGCACCTCACGGTGCAGATACGCCGGCACATCGCCGTTGATCCACTCCTCGGCGCGCTCCTGCGCCTGCGCGAACGTCACCACAGCCAGCTCACTCCCCCACCGGGACCACAGGCACGGCACGCGCGAAGCCGCCGTCCACCATCAGGTTCGCCACCGTCTCCAACTCCGGCGGACGCCCCGCGAGACGCTGCAGGAACTCGTCGAAGTCCGCACCGCACGGCAACAGCAACCGCTCCACCCGCTCGTCCACCGTCCACCCGGCCGCCACCTCGCCGCCGTCCCGCGCGTCGTCGTACGGGCAGAACCACACCGAACCGACCGCCGCGCCCTTCACCTTCACCGCCAGCAGACCGCCCTGCACGAACGCCACCCCCAGGTAGTCCTTCGTCAGATGGTCCCGCAGGCACTTGTTCACATAGACGAGGTCGTTGACCCCCGCCTCCTCGCGCAGCGTGAAGAACGGCTGATCCACCAGCAGACCCAGCTCCGCGTCGAGCGCCGTACCCACCGGCGCCGCACCGCCCGCCGCCTTCAGGAAGGAGCGGTACGCGCCCGGCAGGCGGTACCCCAGGTCCTCCTCCACACCCTGCACCTGCTGCTCCGACACCGACACCACACGCTTCGGCAGCCCGAAATGCGCCGGCCGCGTCTCCGCCAACGGCCGCGTACCACGCTTCGCGTGATCCACCGACCGCGCCGTCGCCACCCCGCCGTGATGCCGCAGCAACGCCTTCACCTCGACCGGAACCAACTCCAGACGCCGCGAATGCGCCACGTGATGCCACGTCCAGCCGTGCGGCGTCGCCACCGCCGGAATCGTGTCCCACAACTCATGACCCGTCGCCGCCAGCGCCGCGTTCGCCGACACGTAATCCGTCAGACGAAGCTCGTCGACGCCGAAACCCTCCGGCGGATCCGCGATCTCCGCCGCCGCACGCGCGTACGGAGAGAAGTCCGGGTAGCCGCGCTCGTCCACCCGCACCCCTCGGGGATGACGGGAGGCCCGGACCGGATCCGGGAAGTGCACGACCTGACCGGCGTACGCCGCATTCGGCGGCGCGGTGTCCTGGCCGAGCCGACCTGTCGTCATGGCGGTTGCCCCCTGAGTGGCTGCTGGCTGCTTCTGCCTGTGGCTTCTACTGGCTGGTGGTCCGCACAGCCTATGCGCTGCCACAAGCCCCCGACCCGGCCCGCCCCGCCCGGACCCCACCACCCCGCCCACGGTGACCAACTGTCACCACCGCATGACAACAACGCCATGATTCCGACACACCGAAAGCACGTTTCCGCGCCCCAGCTTCCCCATCGGGCACCCCGTTTGGCAGGCTGTGCACGCAACTCGGGGGATTGCAGGAGGGGAAGACGAGCACCATGCACGCAAGCGCAACACCGGCACCGACGCCCACGCAGGGTGACCCACGCCTCAGCTGGGGCAGCGCCACCGACACCCACCGCGCCCCCTTACTGCGGCACCGCCGCGACGGCATCCTGCCCACCGTCGGCGCCGCCCTCTCCGTCCGCGGCGAAACCCTCACCTGCACCGCCGCCCGCGGCGACCTGCCACCCACCCTCCACCCGCTCGTCCAGGACTTCCTCGACACCCTCACGAGCGGCCAGCGCGAACGCTTCACCGGACGCTGCCCCGAAGCCATCCTGCTCTCCCGGCACCTCACCGCCGCCGAGAACACCCGCTCCAAACGCGCCCAGCGCAAACCACTCACCCACAGCGAGGCCCGCCGCTCCCTCAAGCACGCCAAACTCACCGCCCGCCGCATCCGCGAGGACGGCGACCCGCTGCACGGCAGCTACGCCGCCCCCTGCCGCTCCTGTACGGCCATGCTCGCGCACTTCGGGGTCCGCGCCGTCGACCCCACCACCGGCACCACCGGCACCACCGCCCAGAACGGCTGACCCACACCCCATGCCCGACCTGAACAGCACCCGATTCCCGGTCAACGTCGACGCCGCCCTCCGCGAGGCCGGCTGGCAGCCCGGCCGCTGGGACATACAGCTCGCCGAACACTGGGCCGACCTCCTGCGCGCCCACGTCTCACCCGCCGGCCACCGGCACAGCGTCTTCCCCGCCGTCGTCGAAGCCTGGGCCGAATTCGGCGGCCTCCGCGTCACCTCCCCCGGCCACGGACGCCAGATAGCCCCCGCGACCGTACGCTTCGACCCCCTCGCCGGCCTCCACCTCGCCCGCACCCTCGGCGACCTCGGCCGCGCCCTCGACACCGAACTCGCCCCGCTCGGAGAAGAGGGCGAGGACGGCGCACAACGCGCCGTCCTCGCCATGGACATCGAAGGCCGCGTCTACAGCATCGACCACACCGGCGACTGGTTCCTCGGCCGCGACATCGACACGGCCCTCGCCACCCTCGTCACCGGCACCCAGCCCACCCGCCTGGTCGCGGCACCGTAAGGCCCGGTGGCGGCACCGCAGAAAGAGCGACAGCTCTACGAAACGACCGCCACCGGCAACACCGCACTCACCCGGAAACCCCCCGCGTCCGTCGGACCCGACACGAACACCCCACCCAGACGGGTCACCCGCTCCCGCATCCCCACCAGACCGTTCCCCCCGCTCGGCAGATGCGCGTCCGCGGCCGTCGCATCCGACGGACCGTTCTCCACCTGCATCGCGACCTCCGCCTCACGATGCGCCAGACGAACCACCACCTTCGCGCCCGCCGCATGCTTGTGGACGTTCGTCAACGCCTCCTGAACCACCCGGTACGCCGTCTGCTCGACCTCCGCCCCGTACGGCCGCCCCTCACCGAGCACCACCAGCTCCACCACCGCACCCGCCTGCCGCGACTGCTCCACCAACGCCTCCAAGGCGTCCAGACACGGACCCCCCGCCTCGGCCCCGCCCCCCGCCGCCGCCTCCGCCGCCGCAGCCGCCGCCCGACCCACCGCCGCCAACGGCACCACCGACGACACCGCCGGAACCACCGGCGACGAGGAGGACGACGGCTCCTCCCGCAACACCCCCAACATCTCCCGCAGCTCCGTCAACGCCTGCCGACCCATGTCCCCCACCAGCGCCGCGTTCCGCACCGCCTTCTGCGGATCCTTCAACGCCACCGCCTGCAACGCCGCCGCGTGCACCACCATCAACGACACACGATGCGCCACCACGTCGTGCATCTCCCGCGCGATCCGCGTCCGCTCCTCCTGCCGCGCCCACTGCGCCCGCTGCTCCGCCCGGTCCGCCAGCAGCGACAGCTCCTGCTCCAGACTGTCCGCACGCTCCCGCAACGACTCCATCAGCCGGCGACGCGCCCCTATGTACAGGCCGAACAGCAACGGCGGAGCGTTCAGCCCCAAGGTCATGAACAGCGACACGACCGGCACGTACCAGCCGCTCGGATCGAAATCAGGCCGCCCCGCGTCCGCCTGCGCGACATCCTGGCGCATCCGCACCACCGTCACGATGTACACCGCGACCGTCGACATACCGGCCAACGCCGCCGTGAACCGCCGGGGCACCTCGGACGCGGCCAGCGAATACAGGCCGACGATCCCCATCAGATAGCCCATCTCGGCGGGCGTCACGGCGATCGACACCAGCACCACCGTGATCGGCCACCGACGCCGCACCAGCAGCACCGACCCGACCAGCAGCCCGAACAGCACCCCCGCCGGCACCGGCAACGACGCCTGCTGCGCGAAACCGACCCCCTCGAGCCCGCACTCCAGCGCGGACACGACGCCCAGCGTCACATCCAGCACCGCGCTGCGCCGTCTCCCCCACCACCACCAGGTACGCGGCACCACCGCGTCCCGATCCGCCCCCGTTGTGGTCATGCCTCCACCCTACGGGCGACCGCCACCGAATTACCCGCCTCCCACCGGCCCCGAACCCCCACCCGTCAACACGCACGCACACCAGTCCCTCGAACTGTTGAATCGACCGCGTTTTCGACCCGGACGTCCGCATTCCGGACGACGCTTTCTCGCATGACACCCGAAACGAGTCGCTACGCCGACTTCGAAGCCCTCCGTGACCAGGCCATCGCCCTACGCCGAGAGGGCCTCAGCCTCCGCCAGATCCGCGACCGCCTGCAGATCTACAACAACGACCTCCTTCACCGGCTCGTCAAGGGCGAGCCGCCTCCGGACTGGACGAAGCGACCCCGCGCCAAGGACGACCTCCGCGCCCGCGCCCGCGAGCTCCGCCTGGAGGGCAAGACCTACGACCAGATCCAGCTCGAGCTGGGCTGCTCGAAGAGCTCGATCTCGCTGTGGGTGCGGGACCTGCCGAAGCCGGAGCGCCGCGATCCCACCGAACAGGCCAGGATCGCCGCACGGAAGCGCTGGGAGCACGAGCTGGCGGTGCGCGACGCGGAACGCCGCAGGACCAAGCAGGCCGCGAGCCTGGAGATCGGCTCGATGACCGAGCGCGAGCTCCTGTTCGCCGGGACCGCTCTTTACTGGGCGGAGGGCGCGAAGGACAAGCCGTACTCGCGCCGGGAGAACGTCCAGTTCGTGAACAGCGATCCGGGTGTCATTCAGCTCTACCTGGCCTGGCTACGCCTGCTGAGGGTCGAGCCGGAGCGGCTGACGTTCCGCGTCATGATCCACGCGACGGCAGACGTCGAAGGCGCGCGACGCTACTGGGCCGATCTCGTCGGTATCGACCCGGCCTCCTTCCAGAAGACCACGATCAAGACGCACAACCCGAAGACGATCCGGAAGAACGTCGGCCCCGACTATCGGGGGTGCCTCGTCATCCGCGTCTCGCAAGGCGCCGAGCTTTACCGTCGCATCGAGGGCTGGTGGTGCGGCATAGTAGGTGCCGTCGACTCGATCACCGCGACGTAATGTCCGATTTAGTCGACTTTGCCATCCCCTGTGGTGTAATCGGCAGCACTGGGACCTTTGGAGTCCTATGTCCGGGTTCGAGTCCTGGCAGGGGAGCTGCTCAGTTCGGGTCCCGACCTCCCAGGTCGGGACCCTTACTCATGTCCCCCTCTGGACCCCCCGGTATCCTTCGGAAGTCCACCACCCGAAGCCGAAGGGCATTCCCGTGAGCGCCAACCGCCCGGCAGCCGTCGTCGTCCTCGCAGCGGGTGAGGGCACCCGCATGAAGTCGAAGACCCCCAAGGTCCTGCACGAGATCGCCGGGCGTTCGCTCGTCGGTCACGTGGTGTCGGCCGCTCGTGAGCTGGAGCCCGAGGACCTGGTCGTGGTCGTGGGGCACGCGCGGGAGCAGGTGAAGGGTCACCTGGACGCGTTCTACGCGGGGACGCGGACCGCCGTGCAGGAGGAGCAGAACGGGACCGGGCACGCGGTGCGGATGGCGCTGCGGGAGCTGGGGCGGGCGCCGGAGGGGACCGTGGTGGTCGTCTGTGGTGACACTCCGCTGTTGTCCGGGGAGACGTTGCGGTCGCTGGCCGGCACGCACGCGGCCGACGGGAACGCGGTGACGGTGCTGACGGCGGAGGTGCCGGATTCGACGGGTTACGGGCGGATCGTGCGTGACGCGTCGGGTGCGGTGACGGCGATCGTGGAGCACAAGGACGCGTCGGAGGAGCAGCGGGCGATCCGGGAGATCAATTCCGGGGTGTTCGCGTTCGACGGGGTGCTGCTGGCGGATGCGCTGGGGAAGTTGCGGACGGACAACAGTCAGGGTGAGGAGTATCTGACTGATGTGCTGTCGATTCTTCGTGAGGCGGGGCATCGGGTGGGTGCGTCGGTGGCGGCGGATCACCGGGAGATTCTGGGGGTCAACAACCGGGTGCAGTTGGCGGAGGCTCGTGCGTTGCTGAACGAGCGGCTGCTGGAGCGGGCGATGCTGGCGGGTGTGACGGTGGTGGATCCGGCGTCGACGTTCGTGGATGTGACGGTGACGTTCGAGCCGGACGTGACGGTGCTGCCGAACACGCTGCTGCTGGGTGTGACGCATGTGGCCGAGGATGCTGTGGTGGGGCCGAATTCTCGTCTTCAGGACACGTCGGTGGGTCGTGGGGCGCGGGTGGACAACACGGTGGCGGATTCGGCCGTGGTGGGCGAGGGTGCGTCGGTGGGGCCGTACGCGTATCTGCGTCCTGGGACGGTTCTGGGCGCGGGGTCCAAGGCGGGTACGTACGTCGAGATGAAGAACGCGCAGATCGGTGAGGGTACGAAGGTCCCTCATCTGTCGTATGTGGGTGACGCGACCATCGGCGAGTACACGAATATCGGTGCGGCGAGTGTCTTCGTGAACTACGACGGTGAGGCGAAGCACCACACGACGGTGGGGTCTCACTGCAAGACGGGTTCGGACAACATGTTTGTGGCTCCCGTCACCATCGGGGACGGGGCGTATACGGCGGCGGGGTCTGTGATCACGAAGGATGTGCCGGCGGGTGCGCTGGCTGTCGCCCGGGGCCAGCAGCGGAATATCGAGGGTTGGGTGGCTCGTAAGCGGCCGGGTAGTGCCGCTGCGCAGGCCGCTCTGACGGCGTCCGAGACGGGTTCTGTCGAAGACTGACCGGAAACGGGTACGTCGAACTCGGCGTACCGTGATACGTGCACACAAATTCGGCTGGCTCGCACGCGCGCACGGGAGCGCGGGGATCCGCGGCCAGAGAAACCGTCGAGGAGACAGTGCTGTGACCGGGATCAAGACGACCGGCGAGAAGAAGCTGATGCTCTTCTCCGGCCGCGCCCACCCCGAGCTGGCCGAGGAGGTCGCGCACCAGCTGGGCGTCGGGATCGTTCCGACCAAGGCGTTCGACTTCGCCAACGGTGAGATCTATGTTCGGTTCCAGGAGTCGGCGCGTGGCGCGGACTGCTTCCTGATCCAGAGCCACACGGCTCCGATCAACAAGTGGATCATGGAGCAGTTGATCATGATCGATGCTCTGAAGCGGGCTTCGGCCCGGAGCATCACCGTGATCATTCCGTCGTACGGCTATGCCCGTCAGGACAAGAAGCACCGTGGTCGTGAGCCGATCTCGGCCCGTCTGGTGGCCGATCTGCTGAAGACGGCGGGTGCGGACCGGATCCTGACCGTGGATCTTCACACGGACCAGATCCAGGGCTTCTTCGACGGTCCGGTGGACCACCTGTCGGCGCTGCCGGTCCTGGCGGACTACGTGGGTGCGAAGGTCGACCGTACGAAGCTGACGATCGTGTCTCCGGACGCGGGTCGGGTGCGGGTGGCGGACCGTTGGTGCGACCGTCTGGACGCGCCGCTGGCGATCGTGCACAAGCGTCGTGACAAGGACGTCGCCAATCAGGTGACGGTGCACGAGGTCGTGGGTGACGTGAAGGGCCGTGTGTGTGTCCTGGTGGACGACATGGTCGACACGGCGGGCACGATCTGTGCGGCGGCGGACGCGCTGTTCGCGCACGGTGCGGAGGATGTCATCGTGACGGCGACGCACGGCATCCTGTCGGGTCCGGCGGCGGATCGGCTGAAGAACTCGAAGGTGAGCGAGTTCGTGTTCACGGACACGCTGCCGGATCCGAGTGCGCTGGAGCTGGACAAGATCACGGTGCTGTCGATCGCGCCGACGATCGCGCGCGCGGTGCGTGAGGTGTTCGAGGACGGCTCGGTGACGAGCCTGTTCGAGGAGCACTGACCCTCAGAGGGGTTTGGTGAGCAGGGGCCGCTTCCTTCGGGAGGCGGCCCTTTCGCGTGCGGGGTCGTGGTGGTGGCTGCCGCGCGGGTGCGGGCGGCGCGGGTGGGGGTCTGATCCATTTGGGCGCCTGGAGGGGGCCGGTTAGACTGTCGTGGTTGCTCGGCGAGGGAGGCCGTGCCCGTGCGTGTCGCACGTGGTGCCGGCGGTCCGTTATCGACGCGCTCTTCGTAGCAGGCCCACGCCAGTCGGGGCCGGGTGACAGTCGCATCCGTCACCACATTACGAGGAGTGCACATGTCCGAGGTGAAGCTCACCGCGTCGATCCGTACCGAGTTCGGCAAGGGCGCCGCCCGCAAGATCCGCCGTGACGCGCAGGTTCCCGCCGTGCTGTACGGCCACGGCACGGACCCGGTCCACCTGACCCTGCCGGGCCACGACACCGCCATGGCGCTGCGTACCCCGAACGTCCTGCTGTCCCTGGACATCGAGGGCAAGGGCACCGAGCTGGCCATCCCGAAGGCCGCCCAGCGTGACCCGCTGAAGGGCTTCCTGGAGCACGTCGACCTGCTTCTGGTCAAGCGTGGCGAGAAGGTCACCGTCGAGGTTCCGGTCGTCGCCGAGGGCGAGCTGGCCGCCGGCGGCAACCTGCTCGAGCACGTTCTGAACACCCTGTCGGTCGAGGCCGAGGCCACCCACCTGCCGGAGTCCGTGACGGTCTCCGTCGAGGGCCTGGAGGCCGGTGCCTCCGTCCTGGCGCAGGACATCTCCCTGCCGAACGGCGTGACCCTGGTGACCGAGGGCGACGCCGTCGTCCTGCAGGTCCTGGCCGCGCAGGCCGAGGAGCCGGCCGCCGAGGGCGAGACCGAGGCCGCCGAGGGCGCCGAGGCCTGAGTCGTAGGCTCTGCCTGACGTGACGGGGTGACGGGCCCACGGGCCGGTCACCCCGTTTCTTTCTGTCCCGAGCACGTGCGGATACGAGGAGACGAGACGCAATGACGGACGACGCGAACGCCCCCTGGCTGATCGTCGGCCTCGGCAATCCGGGCCCGGAGTACGCGGGGAACCGGCACAACGTGGGCTTCATGGTGGTGGATCTGCTGGCCGACCGGATCGGTGGCAGATTCAAGCGGGCGCAGAAGGCGCAGGCGCAGGTGGTCGAGGGCCGGATGGGTGCTCCGGGGCCGGCGAACCGGCGGGTGGTGCTGGCGAAGCCCATGTCGTACATGAATCTGTCGGGCGGGCCGGTGACGGCGCTGCGGGACTTCTACAAGGTGCCGACGGCGCATGTGGTGGCGGTCCATGACGAGCTGGACATCGATTACGGGGTGCTGCGGCTGAAGATCGGCGGCGGCGACAACGGGCACAACGGTCTGAAGTCGATGACGAAGGCGATGGGCGCGGAGTACCACCGGCTGCGGTTCGGCATCGGGCGTCCGCCGGGGCGGATGCAGGTCGCGGACTTCGTGCTGAAGGATTTCTCGTCGACGGAGCGCAAGGAGCTCGACTACTTCGTGGACCGGGCGGCGGATGCCGTGGAGTGTCTGGTGACGGAGGGTCTGGAGCGGGCGCAGTCGGCGTACAACGCGTAGGGACGGTCCGGCGGATCGTGGGGCGGTCGCGGCCGGAACCTCGACGGGCGGTGCCGCATCTTCCTGTCCGTGGAGGCGCGGAGCCTGACGGGGGGGCGGTTTCGATGGCACGGAGGACGGTCGCGGTCGTGGTCCTGGGCCTGGTGGTGCTGTCGGGCGCGGTCGCCTGCGACGGTGGCCGGGAGGGCGCGGCGAACTGCGGGACGGCGGACCTGAGCTGGAGGGTGACCCGTACGTCCGGCGACGGGCGGGACGCGCCGGCCGCCGTGCTGAGCGCCACGAACAAGGGCGCGGCTCGCTGCGCGCTCGACGGGTATCCGGAGCTCAACGCGCACGTCGGGAAGGCGCAGGGCACGACGGCGAAGCCGCGGCCGGGGCAGGGGGCGGCGGCCCGGGTGGTCCTGAAGCCGGGCGGTACGGTCGACTTCCCGCTCTTCTACGACCCGTACCCGAGTGGCGGGTACTGCTTCATGGACGGCTTCCTCTCGCCGTCGCTGTACGTGACGCCGCCCCACCCCGCTCCGGGCGACACCGGCGCCCCGACCGAGCTGACCGACGCGAAGGGTCGCCCGCTGCCCGCGCAGGTCTGTGGCGACGACGTTCTGATCGGCCCGGCCCGGCTGCGGTAGCCGCCGCTGCCCGGCCCCTGGCGCCTGCGCCGTACGACTGTACGATCGCGGGTCATGACGCACGTCCGTAACGCCGCCGTGGCCCTGGTCGTCCTGCTGCTCCTCTTGGGGGGCGCGTGGTCGTCCTGGGAGACGGCCCAGCACGTCCTCCTGTCGAAGGGTCGTGAGCACGGCACGTTGACGGTGACGGGCTGCAACGAGGAGACGTGCAGTGGCCGTTACACGCCGGATTCCGCCGGGTCGTCGCATCACACGCTGACGATCGGGCACTCGGTGGCGGCGGAGAAGGGCGAGACGCTGCCGGTGGTGGTGAAGCCGGGTACGGAGGAGGCGGTCCGTACGGGTTGGGGCGGGGGTCTGCACGCGTGGCTTCCGCTGGGCGGGGCACTGCTGTTGGCGGCTCCGCTGGTCGGTGGCGGTCTGCGGCTGGTGCGGACGGCGTGGGGGTTCGCGGCCGCGGGGGCGGCGGTTCTACTGGGCGCGTTCTTCGCACTCTAAGCGTTTTCGGACACGATGGCCGGATCCCGCCGAATCGTTATCGCCCTTTGGGTTAAGGGTGACTTAAGGCGATGGATAGGCTGCCCCTCGCCACCTCCCACGGCATCCCTCTCATCTCTCAGATGGACAGCAGCCTTATGCGACGTACCCTCATTTCCGCCGCCACGGTGGTCAGCACCGTCACCGCGGCTTCCCTGCTGCTCGCCCCGGTCGCCTCCGCCACCGGAAAGCCCAAGGGCGACAACGGCACCGTGAAGATCCACGATGCCAAGACCGGCGAAGAGCTCAAGAAGAACGAGCCCAAGGTCTGCTCCTTCTACCTGGACGCCTTCGGCTTCGACGCCGAGCAGAAGGTCCTGTGGCACATCGAGGCCTGGGCCAACAACGACCAGGAGAAGGGCACCACGGTCAAGGAGGGCGCTCTCGTCCTCGACGGCCAGGGCCACGAGCGCACCGAGGACATGACCCTCCCGAACGGCCAGTACAAGCTGTTCTGGAACTTCGAGGGCGAGAACGGCCGCGCCAAGCACAAGGTCTTCAAGACCGACTGCAAGCCGGGCGAGGAGCCCACCGGCACGCCGTCCGGCACCCCCTCCGGCACCCCGAGCGGCACCCCGTCGGGCACGCCGTCCGGCACCCCGTCGGGCACGCCCAGCACCGGTACGCCGGGCGGGTCCGAGTCGCCGTCCGCCACCACGCCCGGCACCACCGAGGCGCCCGGCTCCAACGGCGGCTCCAACGGCGGTTCCGACGGCAACCTCGCCGAGACCGGCTCCAGCGCCCCCGTCGGCATCCTCGCCGGTGTCGCCGTGGCCCTCGCGGCCGCCGGCGCCTTCCTGGTGACCCGCCGCCGCAAGGCCCAGCAGCACTGAGGCAGCGCCTGAACGACGACGGTGCCCCCGCCGGAGCCTGGCTCCGGCGGGGGCACCGTCGTGTGTACGGGAGGGATCTCAGCCGGTGTTGCGCAGGCCGGCCGCCACGCCGTTGACCGTGAGCAGCAGCGCGCGGGAGAGCAGCGGGTCCGGTTCCTCGCCGCGCTCGGCGGCGGCCCGCTGGCGGTGCAGCAGGGCGACCTGGAGGTAGGAGATCGGGTCCAGGTAGGCGTCGCGGATGGCGAAGGTCTGCTGGAGCACCGGGTTGGAGTCGAGCAGCTGCTCGCCGCCCGTCACCTTCAGGACCTCCTCGACGGTGAGCCGGTGCTCGGCCTCGATCGCCTCGAAGACGTGCTTGAGCTCGTCGGGCACGAGGGTGTCGACGTAGTGGCGGGCGATCCGCAGGTCCGTCTTCGCCAGCGTCATCTCGACGTTGGAGAGGAAGTTGCGGAAGAAGCCCCACCGCTCGTACATCTCGCCGAGGACGGCGTCGAGACCGGCCTCGCGCAGCGCCTTCAGGCCGGAGCCGACGCCGAACCAGCCGGGGACGATCTGGCGGGACTGGGTCCAGCCGAACACCCACGGGATGGCGCGGAGTCCGTCGAGCCCGGCGCCGGAGTCGGGGCGGCGCGAGGGGCGCGAGCCCAGGTGCAGGTCGGCGAGCTGGTCCACGGGCGTGGAGGCGAAGAAGTAGGCGGGCAGGTCGGGGTCCTCGACCAGGCGCCGGTAGGCGGCGTGGGCGGCCTCGGAGACGGTGTCCATGGCCGCGTCCCAGCGGGCGAGGGCCTCGTCGGACTGGCGGGGCGCGGTGTGCAGGGCGGAGGCCTGCAGCGTGGCCGCGACGGTCAGTTCGAGGTTCTCCCGCGCGAGGGACGGGATCAGGTACTTGTCGGAGATGACCTCGCCCTGCTCGGTCACCTTGATCTCGCCCTCCAGGGTGCCCCAGGGCTGGGCGAGGATCGCGTCGTGCGAGGGGCCGCCGCCGCGGCCGACGGTGCCGCCGCGGCCGTGGAAGAGGCGCAGGCGGACGCCGTAGCGGTGGGCGACGTCGCGGAGCCGGCGCTGGGCGCGGTGGATCTCCCACTGGGAGGTGGTGATGCCGCCGAACTTGGAGGAGTCGGAGTAGCCGAGCATGACCTCCTGGACGTCGCCGCGCAGCGAGACGAGGCGCCGGTAGGAGGGGTCGGCCAGCATGTCGTTGAGGATGACGTCGGCGGCCTTGAGCTCGTCGGTGGTCTCCAGGAGCGGCACGATGCCGATCTCGGCCCAGCCGGCGTGCAGGTCGATCAGGCCGGCCTCGCGGGCGAGGACGGTGGCGGCGAAGACGTCGTCGGCGCCCTGGCACATCGAGATGATGTAGGACTCGATGACCTCGGGTCCGAAGACCTTCAGGGCCCGCTTGACGGTCCGGAAGACGCCGAGGGTCTTCTGGCCGGCGGCGTCCAGCGGCGCGGGGGTCGGCGCGAGCGGGCGGCGGGAGCGGAGCTCCTTGGCGAGCAGCTTCTGCCGGTAGTCGCGCGGCATGTCGGCGTAGCGCCAGGACTCCTCGCCGAGCCGGTCGAAGAGCTGGCCGAGGGCGTGGTGGTGGGCGTCGGCGTGCTCGCGGACGTCCATGGTGGCGAGCTGGAGGCCGAAGGCGGCCAGGGTGCGGATGGTGCGGTCCATCCGGCCGTCGGCGAACAGGCCGCCGCGGTGCGCGCGCAGCGAGGTCTGGATCAGGGTGAGGTCGCGCAGCAGCTCGGCGGTGCCGAGGTAGTCGCGGCCCTCCTCGTGCGGGGTGCCCTTGGCGAGGCGCTCGCGGGTGTTGAGGAGCTTCTGCCGGACGCAGGTGACCTTGAGCCGGTAGGGCTCCTCGGCGTTGAGGCGCTTGTAGCGGGGGCTGATCTCGGGCAGCCGCTCGAGGTCGGCGCGGAGGGACTCCAGGAGCTCCTCGGTGGCGCCGGCGTAGCGGATGGAGTTGGAGAGCAGGCCGCGCAGGTAGTCGACGACCTCGAGGGCGTCGGTGATGCCGTGCTCGTGCTGGAGGATCAGCACGTCCCAGGTGACCTGCGGGGTGACGTTGGGGTTGCCGTCGCGGTCGCCGCCGATCCAGGTGCCGAAGGTGAGCGGGCGGGTGCCGGCGGGCAGCTCGAAGCCGACGCGCTCCAGCTCGGCGGCGAGGTCCTCCAGGACGTCGCCGACGGCGTTGCCGTGCAGCTCGTCGAGGTAGTAGATGGCGTTGCGGGCCTCGTCGGCCGGCTCGGGCCGGACGACCCGCAGCTCGTCCGTCTGCCAGATGAGGTCGATGTTCTCGGCGAGCCGCAGGTCGTGGCGGCGCCGGTCGGCCTCGATGACCGGGGTCTCCAGGAGGGCGGCGATCCGGCGGAGCTTGTTGAGCACCGAGCGGCGGGCGGCCTCGGTGGGGTGGGCGGTGAAGACCGGCCGTACGTTGAGGTTCTTGATCGTCTCGCGTACGTGCGCCGGGTCGCCGTCCTTGAGCATGTCGGCGGTGCGGGCGAGGAGGCCGCCCTCGGCGGCCCGCTTCTCGCGCATCTCGCGGCCGCGGTGCACCTGCTCGGTGACGTTGGCGAGGTGGAAGTAGGTGGAGAACGCGCGGACCAGCCGGCCGGCGGTCTCGAGTTCCACGCCGCGCAGCAGCTCGGCGGCGGCCTCGCCGTCCTCGCGGGTGAGGCGGCGGACCTTCTCGACGAGTTCGAGGAGTTCCGGGCCTTCCTGGCGCACGAGGGTCTCGCCGAGGAGGTCGCCCAGTCGGCGGATGTCGGAGCGCAGTTCGGCGCTGGCGGTGGAGGTCTGGTCGGCACTGCTCACAGGTGCGGCTCCTTGCAGTGTTTGAGCACGTCTGGAGGGGTACTGGAGGCTTGCGGACCGCGCTGTCCGACGCACCCAGGATAGGTGTCCGTGTTCGCGGCGCGGCGGACGCCCCGGCTTTGGCGCTCTTGCCGCGAGCCGACGCGCTGCCATACTTACGTCGCCGTAGGTTACGGGACCGTAGCCTCGGCCCCTTTTCCGTACACACCCTCACCCTCACCCCCCAGGGGACACCCATGACGACAAGCCCCGAGGTGACCTCGGAGTCCGAGGTGCTCGACACCGCTCAGGCCCTGCCCTCCGCCACGCTGGGCGGGGACAACAAGCGCTCGATCGAGCAGATCACGCTGCTGCTGTTCATCACGGTGCCCTTCGTCGCCCTGGTCGCGGCGGTGCCGCTGGCCTGGGGGTGGGGGGTGAGCTGGCTGGATCTGGGGCTCATGACGGCGATGTACTTCATCGGCTGCCACGGCATCACGATCGGCTTCCACCGCTACTTCACCCACGGCTCCTTCAAGGCGAAGCGTCCGCTGCGGATCGCGCTGGCGATCATGGGCTCGCTGGCCGTCGAGGGGCCGCTGGTCCGCTGGGTGGCGGACCACCGCAAGCACCACAGGTTCTCCGACGCGGACGGCGACCCGCACTCGCCGTGGCGGTTCGGCGAGACGGTGCCGGCCCTGATGAAGGGCCTGTGGTGGGCGCACATCGGCTGGATGTTCGACGAGGAGCAGACGCCGCAGCACAAGTACGCGCCGGATCTGATCAAGGACAATGCGATCCGCACCATCTCGCGCCAGTTCGTCCTGTGGACGGTGGTGTCGCTGCTGATCCCGCCGCTGGTCGGCGGCCTGGTGACGATGTCCTGGTGGGGCGCGTTCACGGCCTTCTTCTGGGGCTCGCTGGTGCGCGTCGCGCTGCTGCACCACGTCACGTGGTCGATCAACTCGATCTGTCACGCGGTCGGCAAGCGCCCCTTCAAGTCGCGCGACCGCTCGGGCAACGTGTGGTGGCTGGCGGTGCTGTCCTGCGGCGAGTCCTGGCACAACCTGCACCACGCGGACCCGACCTCGGCCCGGCACGGGGTCCTCAGGGGCCAGGTCGACTCCAGCGCGCGGCTGATCCGCTGGTTCGAGCGGCTGGGCTGGGCGTACGACGTGCGCTGGCCGGCGGCGGCGAGGATCGACGCCCGGCGCCGGAGCGCGCCCGCCGACGCGGCATGATGGAGGATGTGGCGATCGACGGCAGTTCCCCCAGCGCGAGCGAGCAGAAGCCCCGGCGTGGCCGCCGGGTGAGGATGACGGGTGCGGAGCGCCGTGAGCAGCTCCTCGACATCGGTCGCACGCTGTTCGCGGAGAAGGGCTTCGAAGGCACCTCGGTCGAGGAGATCGCCGCGAAGGCGGGGGTCTCCAAGCCGGTCGTGTACGAGCACTTCGGCGGCAAGGAGGGTCTGTACGCGGTCGTGGTGGACCGGGAGATGCGCCAGCTGCTGGACATGGTCACCGGCGCGCTGACCGCCGGCCACCCGCGGGAGCTGCTGGAGCAGGCCGCGTTCGCCCTCCTCGACTACATCGAGCGGTACACGGACGGTTTCCGCATCCTGGTGCGGGACTCGCCGGTCGCCCAGTCCACGGGCACCTTCGCCTCGCTGATCAGCGACATCGCCACCCAGGTGGAGGACATTCTGGGTCTGGAGTTCAAGGCCCGCGGCTTCGACCCGAAGCTGGCCCCGCTGTACGCGCAGGCGCTGGTCGGCAGTGTGGCGCTGACGGGGCAGTGGTGGCTGGACGTCCGCAAGCCGAAGAAGGCCGAGGTGGCGGCCCATCTGGTGAACCTGGCCTGGCACGGTCTGGACGGTCTGGAGCAGAAGCCCCGGCTGATAGGGCACCGGAAGAACTGAACCCCGGGGGCGGGGCGCCCGGAGGCGCCCCGCCCCCGAATCACTCCCAGGGCTCCGGGAACTCCAGCCGGTTGCCGACCGGATCCTCGGAGCGGAAGCGCCGGTACCCCGGCAGGTGGTCGTCCCGGACCACCCGGGCGCCGCGTCTCTCCAGGCGGGACGCGTAGTCGGCGATCCCTTCGACCCGCAGCCCCGGGTGGGCCTTCCCGGCGGCCCGGAAGTCTTCCTCCACCCCCGGACGCAGCCGCACGGCTCCGGCGGCGAACCAGCAGCCGCCGCGCGCGGCGAGCACGGGCGGCTCGGGGATCCCGGTCACGCCGAGGACCCCGGCGTAGGAGTCACGCAGCAGCGGCTCGCTCCCGGCCGGAGCGGCGAGCTGCACGTGGTCGACGGCTCGTAACATCAGACACCCTTCGTGGCGACGGCGAAGATCCTGCGGAACGGGAACGCGGTGCCGTGGGGCCCCGGCGGGTAGACCTCGCGCAGCTTCTCCCGGTACTGGGCGAGGAAGGCCTCGGTGGCCTCCCGGTCGTCCCTCAGGGCGGTCAGCACGGGACGCAGCGCGGTGCCCTTGACCCACTCCAGGACCGGGTCCTCCCCCAGCAGCATCTGGTGGTACGTGGTCTCCCAGACGTCGGTCACGCAGCCGAGGTCGGAGAGCCGCTGCAGGTATTCGCCGGGCTCCAGGATGTGCACGAAGCGTCGCCCCTGGTCCCCGACCCGGTGCCGCCACTCGGGGCTCTCGCAGAGCTCCCCGAGGAGGGCGTGGCTGGGTGAGGTGAAGTTGCCGGGCACCTGGAAGGCGAACGTGCCGCCGGGCCGCAGCCCGTCGATCCAGATCGCGAAGGACTCGGGATGGTTGGGCACCCACTGCAGGGCCGCGTTGGAGACGATCAGGTCGTACGGCTCCTCCGGCGTCCAGTGCGCCGCGTCGGCCGGCCTGAAGTCGAGCCAGCCGCCGCCCCCGGTCGTGCCGGCCCAGTCCTTCTCGGCCCGCTCCAGCATCTCGGGCGACAGGTCGAATCCGGTGATGTGGGCGTCGGGCCAGCGGTCGGCGAGGAGCGCCGTGACGTTGCCGGGCCCGCAGCCGAGGTCGGCGACCCGGGCGGGACGGCTCTGGTTCGGCAGTTGCGGTATTCGGGCGAGCAGGTCGAGGAACGGACGGGTGCGGTGACTGGAGTGGCGCAGGTACTGCTGTGGGTCCCACGTGGGTGCGGCGGAGTCCACGGAATGCATGTTCGAAGCCCCCTTGCTGGAACGAGTTGCCGAAGCGGAACGGAGTTCCGGCCCGGTCCCTTCCCCATAGTCAAGAAGACTATATCTCGACGTCAAGATACTTGGTATCGAGAATCTCAAATACAAGAGACTTTATGTCAACAGACCCTCTACACTGATCGCCATGGAGGACGAGGTCGACCGACTGGTCGCTGCATGGCGCCGTGAGCGCCCGGACCTCGACGTGGAACCGCTCGAGGTGCTCAGCCGTGTCTCACGCCTGGCCCGGCACCTCGACCGCGCCCGTCGGCTCGCCTTCTCCGAGCACCAGCTGGAGCCCTGGGAGTTCGACGTGCTCACGTCGCTGCGGCGGGCCGGCGCGCCCTACCAGCTCTCCCCCGGACAGCTGCTCACCCAGACGCTGGTCACCTCGGGCACCATGACCAACCGCATCGACCGGCTCACGAAGAAGGGCCTCGTCGAGCGGCTCCCGGACCCCAGCGACCGCCGCGGGGTCCTGGTCCGGCTCACCCCCGAGGGCCGCGACCGCGCCGACCAGGCCCTGGCGGGACTGCTCGCCCAGGAGCGGGCGATCCTGGCCCGCCTCTCGCGCACCGAGCGCGGCGAACTGGCGGCCCTGCTACGCCAGCTGACCGCCCCGTTCGACAACATCCCCGGCTAGGGCCTGGCCGACCGAGCCCAGGGTCGGTCCGACCGGCCCGGGCTCGTCCGCCGGCCCCACGCCGGCCCGGCGCGCCAGCGCGACCGCCGCCAGCGTGGAGTGCACCCCGAGCTTCCCCAGGACGTTCTGCATGTGCGTCCGCACGGTGTGCGGCGACAGGAACAGGCGCTCGGCGACGGCCTTGCGGCCGAGACCGGCCACCATGCAGCGCAGCACCTCCTGCTCGCGCGGGGTCAGCGACTCGACGAGCCGCTCGCTCTCCGTACGGTGCCGGCGGGCCTCGGTCAGCTCCTTCAGGACCCCCGTCAGCAGGGCCGGCGGCAGATGGGTCTCGTCCCGGAGCACGCCCCGCACCACCGCGAGCAGCCGCTGCAGCGAGCAGTCCTTGGCCACCCACCCCCAGGCCCCGGCCTGCAGGGCGAGCGCCGCGCGCCGGGCGTCGTCCTTCTCGGCGAGCACCACGGCCCGCACCCCGGGCCGCCCGGCGCGCACCTCGCTCACCAGCTCGACCCCGTCGGCCCCGCCCAGATCGGCGTCGACCAGGAGCACGTCGAAGCGCCGGCCCTCGGCCGCGGCCCGGTCCAGACAGCGCAGAGCGGCCGGCCCGCTTCCCGCGGCGGCGACGTCCACGTCGGGCTCCGCCGCCAGGGCAGCGGCCAGCGACTCGGCGAAGACACGGTGGTCGTCCACCACCAGGACCCGGATGCGGGCCACGGACACCCCCAAGTGATCGAGGAACGGGCCGGCGCGGGCACGGCGCCGGGGACGGGTCCGTCGTCGCACGGCCGCCGCCGTGCCTTGACAGTTACCCCACCCCGGACGCCGTACCCGGCGGCTCTCGATACCCCTGAATCAGCACCGGCCCCCACCGGCGCTGCGCACCAGGGTACGGCCGGCGCCCCCCACCGGAGGCGAAAACGCCGAAGTCGCCGTGCGCCGCGTCAGATCACGCGGCGCGCCCCCGCCGACGGCACCGCCGGAAAGACGGCGGGCGCGGCGAACCCGGCGTCGGCGAAGGCCTTCTCCACGGCGGCCGTGACCGCGCCGGCCCGGTCCGCCTCGACCAGGACGACGGCGGACCCGCCGAAGCCGCCCCCGGTCATCCGGGCCCCCAGGGCGCCCGTCGCCACGGCCGTGGCGACGACCAGGTCCAGCTCCGCGCAGGACACCCGGAGATCGTCCCGGAGCGAGGCGTGGCCCTCGGTCAGCAGCGCGCCGACCGCCCGCGGCCGCCCGGCGTCGAGGAGCGCGATGGTCCGCGCCACCCGGTCGTTGTCGGAGACGACGTGCCGGACGTACCGACGAACCGTTTCGTCGGTCAAACGCCCGAGGGCATCGGGCAGTTGCACGGCCGGCACGTCGCGCAGCGCGCGCACGCCGAGCGCCCGCGCACCGGCCTCGCACCCGGCGCGCCGCTCCGCGTACGCGCCGTCCCCGAGCGCATGGCTGACCCGGGTGTCGACGACGAGCAGGGAGAGGCCCTCGGCCGCGAGGTCGAACGGCACCTGCCGGTACGCCAGGTCCCGCGTGTCGAGGAACAGCGCGTGCCCCTCGACGGCGCACGCGGACGCCATCTGGTCCATGACCCCGCACGGCACGCCCACGAACCCGTTCTCGGCCCGCTGGGCCACCACGGCGAGCTCGGAGCGCGAGAGCCCCAGCCCGAACAGGTCGTTCAGGGCGAGGGCGACGACGACCTCCAGGGCGGCGGAGGACGACAGCCCCGCCCCCGTCGGAACGGTGGACGCCAGGTGCACGTCGGCGCCCGTCACCGCGTGCCCTGCCTCCCGCAGCGCCCACACCACGCCGGCCGGGTAGGCGGCCCAGCCGCCCCCCGTGCCCGGTTCCAGGGCGGCGACGTCGAGCTGGACGACGCCGCCCCCGATGTCGCGGGAGTGCAGCCGCAGCACGCCGTCGTCCCGGCGGGACACGGCGGCCACGGCCGTGTGGGGCAGGGCGAGCGGCAGCACGAAGCCCTCGTTGAAGTCGGTGTACTCCCCGATCAGGTTGACCCGCCCAGGAGCGGCCCAGACCCCGTCGGGGGCCGCCCCGTACAGCGCTTCGAACCCGGCCGCGACACCCGCCCCGACACCGCTCATGCCTCTGTCTGCTCCTTCTTCCGTGCGAACGCCCAGGCGTCCTCGACGATGGCCGCCAGATCCGGGCGGGAGGGGGTCCAGCCGAGCCGCTCGCGCGCGGTGTCGGCGGAGGCGACGAGCACGGCCGGGTCCCCGGCGCGGCGCTCGGCCATGACCTCGGGCACCGGGTGGCCGGTGACCTTGCGGACGGTCTCGACGACCTCCCGGACGGAGAAGCCGTTGCCGTTGCCGAGGTTGCAGACGAGGTGCTCGCCGGCGGTCATCGCGTCGAGCGCGAGCAGGTGGGCCTCGGCGAGGTCGGCGACGTGGATGTAGTCGCGGACGCAGGTGCCGTCGGGGGTCGGGTAGTCGTCGCCGTAGACGTTGATGGCCTCGCGCTTGCCGAGCGCCACCTGCAGCACCAGCGGGATGAGGTGCGACTCGGGGTCGTGCCGCTCGCCGCACTCCCCGTAGGCGCCGGCCACGTTGAAGTAGCGCAGCGAGACCGCGGCGAGGCCGTGCGCGGCGCACTCGCCGGTGATCATGTGGTCGACGGCGAGCTTGGTGGCGCCGTACGGGTTGGTCGGCGCGGTCGGCGCGGACTCGGTGATCGGCACGCTCTTCGGCTCGCCGTAGGTGGCGGCGGTCGACGAGAAGACGAGCTTGCGCACCCCGGCCTCGCGCATGGCGGCGATGAGCGCCATGGTGCCGCCGACGTTGTTCTCCCAGTACTTCTCGGGCTTGGCGACGGACTCGCCGACCTGCGAGAAGGCGGCGAAGTGCAGCACGCCGTCGTACGAAGCGTCGAGCCACCGCCCGGCGTCCTGGATGCGGCCCTCGACGAACGAGGCGCCGGCGGGGACGCCCTCGCGGAAGCCGGTGGAGAGGTCGTCGAGGACGGTGACCTCGTGGCCCGCCTCCAGGAGGTGGGCGGCGACCGTGCTGCCCACGTAGCCGGCCCCACCCGTCACCAAGTACTTGCTCAACTGCTTGCCACCTCTCGGAGTCTGTCGGCCGCGGACTCCGGCGAGACGTCGTTCATGAACGCGCCCATGCCGGATTCGGTGCCCGCGAGGTACTTCAGCTTGCCAGAGGCCCGCCGGACGGTGAAAAGCTCCAGGTGCAGCGCGAACTCCTCCCGGTCGGCGTGGCTCACCGGCGCCTGGTGCCAGGCGGCGATGTACGGCGTGGGCGGCTCGCCGGCCCCGAAGAGGCGGTCGAAGCGGCGCAGCAGCTCCAGATAGAGCCGCGGGAACTCCTCCCGGGCCGCCGCGTCGAGCCCGGTCAGGGTGGTCGTGCGCCGGTGCGGGTAGAGGTGCGCCTCGTACGGCCAGCGGGCGGCGTACGGCACGAACGCGGTCCAGTGCTCCCCGGCGAGCACCACCCGCTCACCGGCCCGCTCCCGCTCCAGGACGTCCTCGAAGAGGTTGCGCCCGGTGCGGGCGCGGTGCGCGGCGGCGTTGCGCAGCATGGTGGCGGTCCGGGGGGCGGTGAAGGGGAAGCCGTAGATCTGCCCGTGCGGGTGGGCGAGCGTGACGCCGATCTCGGCGCCCCGGTTCTCGAAGCAGTAGACCTGCTCGACACCGGGCCGGGCGGACAGCTCGGCGGTGCGGTCGGTCCAGGCGGCGAGGACGAGGGCGGCGCGCTCCTCGCTCAGGTCGGCGAAGGACGCCTCGTGGTCGGAGGTGAAGCAGACGACCTCACAGCGCCCGTTGGCGCCGGACAGCGAGGGGAAACGGTTCTCGAAGACGACGACCTCGTAGTCGGCGGCCGGGATCTCGCTCTGCCAGGCCTCGGTGGAGGGGCACAGCGGGCAGGTGTCGGCCGGCGGGTGGAAGATGCGCCCCTGCCGGTGCGAGGCGATGGCGACGTCCTCGCCGAGCAGCGGGTCGTGCCGGACCTCGGAGGCGGAGGTCACGGGGTCGAGGGGCCGGCGGTCGACGGCGTCGCGGACGCGGTCGGCGTGCGCGTCGAAGTAGAGGAGCTCCCGCCCGTCGGCGAGGCGGGTGACGGTCTTCTTCACGGCGGGCGGCCTCCATCAGCCTCTACCAAACAGAACCACCCACAAAAAATCACAATCAAACATCGAAGGTCAACACCCCTCCCGCCACGACCACACAGAAGAACGAATGGGCGACGCCCTGCGGCCACGGCCCACGCCGGGGCCCGCCTCCCGCTCCCCACGGCCCACGAACACGCCCTGGGCCGCTCCCGCGCCCCACAGCCCACGAACCACACCTGGGCCGCCCCCGCAGCTCGCGGCTCCGCCCTGGGCCGCCCCCTAAGCCCGCGGCCCCGGAGCTACGCCCGCTGCACCGGAACGCGGTCGAGAAGCCCCGTACGGGCCGCCAGCGCCGCCGCCTCCAGGCGCGAACCCACCCCCAGCTTCATCAGCACCCGCTGTACGTGCGTGCGCGCGGTGCTCGGCGCGATCGCCATGCCCGCGGCGATCAGCCGGGTGTCCTCCCCCTCCGCCACCCGCACCAGGACCTCCGCCTCGCGCGGGGTCAGCAGCCGCAGCAGCCGCTGCGCCTCGTCGTCGGGCTGCGCCGCCGGGTTCAGCAGCTCGGCGAACGCGCTCTGGATGAGCTGCGGCGCCACCGCCGCCTCCCCCGCCCGCGCCTTCACCAGCGCCCGCTCGACGCCCTCGATGCGCTCGTCGTGCCGCACGTACCCGGAGGCGCCGGCCGCGAAGGCCGCCGCGATCCCGCGCGGCGAGGGCACCGGCCCCAGCACCACGACCGCCACCTGCGGCCGCTCCCGCTTGATGCGCACCACCGGGTCGAAGGTGCCCGGCTCGGCGGGCGCCGACGTGCCGAGCAGACAGACCTCCGGCGCGCGGCTCACCACCAGCTCCGCGGCCCCCGCCACCGGCGCGGCCGCGGCGAGCACCCGGTGCCCGCGCAGCTTCAGCGCCGAGGCCAGCGCCTCCGCGTGCAGTCGGTGGTCGTCGACCACCATGAGCCGAACGCCCATCGATCCTCCCCCATCCCCAAGCGCGGGCCGGCCGTCCCCCGGCCACCCTGCTGCCCGGCAAGGTACACACTCCCCCGCCCCGCTTTGCCCCAATCGCGACGACCGCCCGGCCCGGAACCCACGAAAAGGGCCCCTCCGTGAGCGGAGGGGCCCTTCCGGGGCTCTCGTGGAGCGGACGGAGGCGTCAGCCGGCCGTCGTGAAGGCCACGGCCAGATACTTCTTGTCGTACATGGAGGTCGCGGCCTTGGTCTTGCTGATCAGCGTGTCCGAGATGAACAGCCGCCCGCCGCCGTACCGGAACTCGGCGCCGATCGAGCTGAAGCTCGTCTCGGCGGTCCGGGTCTCCTTGTCCGAGGGGTTCTCCATCAGCAGCGTCGACTTCATCGTGCCGCCGTCGATGGAGACGACCTGCCCGCCCTTGTCGTAGGGCGGCCACTTGTAGGCGATGAGGTTGCCGCCGTCCATCCGCAGCGGGATCAGGTTGTAGCGGTCGCCCGCGTCCGCCTTCTCCGGCTGCATCTGCCCGGTGGCCAGGTCGAAGGAGACGATCTCGTTGGTCTCGTCGCCGTACTCGCCGGTGCTGCCCTCGTGCTCCTCGGTGGGCAGGTAGAGCCGCCCGTTGCCGACGGCGAGCTGGGTGCAGCCCTCGACCCTGGTCCCGCGGCAGCGCGGCGCGTAGCGCTTGGAGTCCGCCGTGATCTTCGCCTTCAGCTTCCCGGTCTTCTCGTCGATGGAGAAGAAGTCCGAGACGCCGCTGCCGTCCTCGGAGGCGTCGTTGACGTCGGCCGCCACGACCAGCGGCTTGGTGGAGACGACCGCCGCGAAGTCGACGCCCGGGGGCATCTTGTACTGCGAGACCGGCTGGCCGGTCAGCGGGTTGAGGTTCTGGATCGTGACCGTCGGGTTGTCGTACGAGCCGCACTTGCGGACCGCGACGAGGCCGCCCTCGCCGCCGCCGTACCCCAGGTCCTCGCAGTCGCCCGCGTTGGCCTGCGGCTTCCAGCGCGGGTTGCCGTTGGCCAGGTCGAAGGCGGCGCCGCCGTCGAGGCCGCCGGCCGCGACGGTCTGGCCGTGCAGGGTGATCTCCGAGAAGGAGACCTTCTTGTCGCCGGCGGTGCCGCCGGTGATCGAGGTCTGCCACACCAGCTTGCCGGTGGTGAGGTCGACCAGGCCGATCTCGGTGCACGGCTGGAAGTAGCGCGGCGGGACCCGCTTGGTCGCCTCGAAGAGGATCGGCACCTTGAAGTCGGCCGTCATGTGGCGCGAGGCGCCGCAGACCTGACCGGTCAGCGGCAGGGTCCACAGGGCCGTGCCCTTGTCCAGGTCGTAGCCGACCACCGAGTTGACGCCCGCCTTCACGTACGCCTTGTCGGTGATCCAGGAGCCGGAGACGTCGGTGACGTCCGGCACCGCCGGCACCGGCAGCTGGAAGGCGAGCTTGGCCTTGGTGTCGGCCGGGACCTTCTCCTTGCCGCCCCCGCCGATACCGCCCGTGCCACCGTCCTTGCCACCGCTGGTGGCGCCGGAGGTGCCCTTGGCGCCCGTCTCCTCCTCACCGCCGCCGGAGTTGGCGTACCAGAGGCCGCCGCCGATGAGCAGCACGACGGCCACGACCGCCGCGATGACGATCTGCAGCTGCGCGGACAGCTTCCGGCCGCCGCCGGGCGCCCCGGGGACGGGCTGCTGCGGCACCTGCGGGTACTGCGGCTGCGTCGGGTAGCCGTACGGCGGCTGGACCGGCTGCCCCGGCTGTTGCGGGTAGCCGTAGGGCTGCGGCTGCTCCTGCTGCGGCGGGTAGCCGTAGGGAGGCTGCTGCGGCGCCTGCGGGGGCTGCTGCGGATAGCCGTACGGCGGCTGGGCCGGCGGCTGCTGCGGCGGGGGCGTCGGCGCGCCGAACCCGCCCGGCGGGGGGTCCTGCGGCGCGCCGAAACCGCCCGGGGGCGGCCCCGGGGGCTGGTTGGGCGGTGGCGGCGGCTGCGTCATGGCGTGGGTTCCTCGGAAAGGTCGGTGGACGGACGGGACGGGCGGGGCGTCACTTGCCGTAGGCCATCATCGTCTTGGTCTCCTTCTCCGCCTTGTCGTTGGCGGCGGAGACCCGGCCGGCCGCGATCACGAACGTGCCGTTGGACCAGGCGTAGCCGGCGTCGTAGAAGGAGCTCTCGAGGTCGGTGACGGCCGCCTGGTGCTGGAGCAGCACCTTCGGGGCGCCGCCCGTCGGGGCGATGGTCGCGACCGCGCCGCCCGTGTCGTAGCGGGGCTCGATGTAGACCAGCACCTCGGAGCCCTCCATGCGCAGCGGCTTCATCTGCTGCTCACCGGGCGCCTTGGAACGCCACTTGGCCTTGCCGGTGTTGAGATCGAAGGCGACGACCTCGTTGGGCGTGCCGTACTGCGTGTCGGTCGCCATGTAGAAGGTGTTCTGGTCGGCGGCGACGCCGGTGCAGCCCTGCAGGTTCTTGCCGAAGACCACGAAGCTGCCGCCGCAGCGCGGGGCGAACTTGTCGGTGCCGCCCTGGATCTGCGAGCGCTCCTTGCCGGCGGCCGTGAGCGAGAAGATCGCCCACTTCTTCTCCTCGCGCTGCGTGGCGGAGACGACCAGCGGGTCGACCGAGTAGATCCGGTCCACCTCCCAGTTGGTCTGCAGCTTGAAGGTCCACTTGGGCTTGCCGGTGTTCGGGTCGACCTCGCTGACCGCGTGCGACTCCTTACTCACGTCGCCCGAGGGGCACTTGGAGGCGGCGATCAGCTTGCTGCCGCCCGCGTAGGCGTAGGGCTTGCAGCCGCTGGTCGGCGAGGTGAAGAGCTGCCGGCCGTCGGCCACCGAGAAGCCGTAGGCGGAGCTGGAGCCGGAGGCGGTCACCGTGTTGCCGCTGATGGCGAGGGTGTTGTCGGAGAACGCGAAGAGGCCGGTCGGCTTCGGGATGGACTTCTTCCAGCCCGCCTTGCCGGTCTTGAGGTCGACCTGCTGCATCTCCAGGCACTTGGCCTTGTCGCCGGCGCTGTCGTTGTACGCGAAGACCATGAGGCCGTCGGCGTTGGGCTCGGGCGGGGCGGCGCACAGCTCGTAGGGCACGTCGATGTGCCACTTGGCGGAGCCGTCGGCGAGGCTGTAGCCGTCGATGCCCTTGTACATGGCCTTGACGACGGTGTCGCCGACGATCCACGGGCCGTACACGTCGGCGCCGTTCTTGGGCAGGTCGGTGTTGTTGGCGAGCAGCCAGTTGATCTTCGCTTCGCCGTCCTTGCGGCCGGCGTTGAGGTCCTCGGGGCCGCCTTCGCCGCCGTCGCCCTTGCCGTCGCCCTTGTCGACGGACTCGGTCGGCTTGGGGCCGGTGGTGGCGGACGTGGTCGGCTGGGCGACCGGGTCCTTGTCGTCGCCGCCGCTGACGGCGATCCAGGTGCCGCCGCCGATCAGGAGCAGCGCGGCGGCGGCCGCGGCGATGATGACGCCGGGCTTGCCCTTGAAGGGGCCCTTGCCGCCGCCGGACGCGGCCGGCGTGGCGGCGGTCGGATAACCGCCGTAAGGGTTCTGCTGACCGTACGGGCCGGGCTGCTGGCCGTACGGACCCGGCTGCTGGGCGTAGGGGCCGGGCTGCTGGGCGTAGGGGCCGGGCTGCTGGGCGTACGGTCCGGGCGCCTGCTGCGGATAGCCGTAGGGGCCGGGCTGCTGCGGGGCCTGCTGCGGGTAGCCGTACGGGCCGGGCTGCGCGGGCGGCGCGGTCTGCGGCGGCACCGGAGGCTGCTGCGGGGCGGCCTGCGGCGGGGCCTGGGCCGGAGCCTGCGGCGGCACCGGAGGCGCCTGCGGCGGGACCGGAGGTGCCTGCGGCGGCACCGGCGGGACGTTCTGGCCCGGGTTCGGGTTCGGGTCCGGAGCGCCGAAGCCCCCCGGCCCCGGCGGCTGGTTGCTGGGCGGCTGGGTCATCAGCGCTTCCCCCTTGATGTGAGCGGGTTTTCTTTCTACCACTCAGGGGATGGCGCAAAAGCGACCGGTCCGTCCCTTGTACCCAAGGGAGGACCGGCCCGTGATGCCCTCGTTACGCGTCCTCTACGACATCTCTACGCGTCCTCGGCCAGTTCCAGCCAACGCATCTCCAACTCCTCGCGCTCGTTCGCGAGTTCCCGGAGCTCCGCGTCCAGCTTGGCCACCCTCTCGAAGTCCGTGGCGTTCTCGGCGATCTGGGCGTGCAGCTTCGTCTCCTTTTCGGAGACCTTGTCGAGCTGCCGCTCGACCTTCTGCAGCTCCTTCTTCGCGGCGCGCGCGTCGGCGGCCGACTTCTCCTTGACCGGGGCGGCCGCCGGCGCCGGCATCGCCTCCGCGATCATCCGCTGCCGCCGCTCCAGGTACTCGTCGATGCCGCGCGGCAGCATGCGCAGGGTCTTGTCGCCGAGCAGCGCGAAGGTGCGGTCGGTGGTGCGCTCGAGGAAGAAGCGGTCGTGGGAGATGACGACCATCGAGCCGGGCCAGCCGTCGAGCAGGTCCTCCAGCTGGGTCAGGGTCTCGATGTCGAGGTCGTTGGTGGGCTCGTCGAGGAAGAGCACGTTGGGCTCGTCCATGAGGAGGCGGAGGAGCTGGAGGCGGCGGCGCTCGCCACCCGACAGGTCGCCGACCGGGGTCCACTGCTTCTCCTTGGAGAAGCCGAACTGCTCGCAGAGCTGGCCGGCCGTCATCTCCCGGCCCTTGCCGAGGTCCACCCGGTCGCGGACCCGCTGCACGGCCTCCAGGACCCGCAGCTCCGCGGGGAGTTCGGTGACGTCCTGGGAGAGGTAGGCGAGCCGCACGGTCTTGCCGACGACGATCCGGCCCGCGGCGGGCTGCCGCTCGCCCTCGGAGAAGGCGGCGTCGGCCAGGGCGCGCAGCAGCGAGGTCTTGCCGGCGCCGTTGACGCCGACCAGGCCGATGCGGTCGCCGGGGCCGAGCTGCCAGGTGAGGTGCTTGAGCAGCTCCTTCGGTCCGGCGGTGACGGTCACGTTCTCCAGGTCGAAGACCGTCCGGCCGAGCCGGGCGTTGGCGAACTTCATCAGCTCGCTGGTGTCGCGGGGCTCCGGCACGTCCGCGATCAGCGCGTTGGCGGCCTCGATCCGGAAGCGCGGCTTCGAGGTACGGGCCGGGGCGCCGCGGCGCAGCCAGGCGAGCTCCTTGCGGACCAGGTTCTGCCGCTTGACCTCCTCGGTGGCGGCGATCCGCTCGCGCTCGGCGCGGGCGAAGACGTAGTCGGAGTAGCCGCCCTCGTACTCGTAGACGCTGCCGCGCTGCACGTCCCACATGCGGGTGCAGACCTGGTCGAGGAACCAGCGGTCGTGGGTGACGCAGACGAGCGCGGAGCGCCGGTTCTGCAGGTGCTGGGCGAGCCAGGCGATGCCCTCGACGTCGAGGTGGTTGGTGGGCTCGTCGAGGACGATCAGGTCCTGGTCCTCGATGAGCAGCTTGGCGAGCGCGATGCGCCGCCGCTCGCCGCCGGAGAGCGGGCCGATCACGGTGTCGAGGCCGTGCTCGAAGCCGGGCAGGTCGAGCCCGCCGAAGAGCCCGGTGAGCACGTCGCGGATCTTCGCGCTGCCGGCCCACTCGTGGTCGGCCATGACGCCGATGACCTCGTGCCGGATGGTGGCCTTCGGGTCGAGCGAGTCGTGCTGCGTGAGCACGCCAAGCCGCAGCCCCCCGCTGTGCGTGATGCGGCCGGTGTCGGCCTCCTCGAGCTTGGCGAGCATCCGGATGAGGGTGGTCTTGCCGTCGCCGTTCCGGCCGACGACGCCGATCCGGTCCCCTTCGGAGACGCCGAGCGAGACCCCGTCGAGCAGCGCACGGGTGCCGTACACCTTGCTGACGGACTCGACATTGACCAGGTTGACGGCCATTTCACTCCTGTACGGGGCTTGCGATCGACGTCCCAGGGTACGTCGCCGGGAGGTCGGCCCGCCGACGAGACGGGAGGACCCCGGGAGCACCGCTCCGAACCGAGTTCGGTACCGCCGCCACCGCCGTCTACCGGCACATCAGGCCAAGGACGAACTCGTCCGGCCGGCCGGCGACGCGGTCTGGAGCGAGGTGGAGCTCCCCGACCTCGACGCGCTCGACCGGCGGACCGCCGCCACCGCCATGGCCGGCAGCCCGCACGCGATGCTCACCCGGCACCCCTGGCTCGGCCAGGCCTTCGGCAGCCACCTGCTCCACGGCCCCGGCAGGTCCCGGCACGACGACCACAGCCTCGCCCTCTACGAGCGGGCGGGCTTCTCCCCCGACGACCCCGACCGGGCCGCGGCCACCGTCTTCGTCCTCGTCCTCGTCCTCGGCAGCGCCCTAGGCGCCGCCGCGCAGGTCTCGCTGACCCGGCGGCTGAGCAGGAGCGGAGACCCCGAGAAGGAACCCGCCGAGACGATGGCGGCGGCCACCGAGGTCGCCAGGGCCTTCCCGCGGCTGCGCGAGCGCCTCGGCGGCAGCGCGGCTGCCCCGTACACCGCGGCGCCCGACCACTCCTTCGCCTTCGGTCCGGAGGCCGTCCTGGACGGCTTCGAGGCCCGGCTCGCCGCGCAGGACCGGGAAGAGCCCCGGCGGGCCGGCCAGGGCCTGCCGTCACACTCCCGCCTGCCCCGCCCTCCGGGCGACGACGGGAGTGTGACGACAGGACCTAGACCCGCCCGGCCCGCTCGACCAGGAACCAGCCCGCGAGGGCCGTCGCGACCGCGGCCGGGGCGGTCACCCGGACCGCGATCAGGGTCGCCGTGTGCCCCTCCAGGAGACCGCCGAAGCCGGTCATCGACAGGCCGAGGACGCCGAGCAGGGCGAGCGTGATCCCGAGCGCGGCGAGCGGACCGCCGGCGCCGGTCGCCGGGGCGGCCGGCACCGGGTGCTCGAAGCGCCGGAAGACGCCGACGAGCAGCGCCGTGAGGACGGCCGCGGCGGCGATCCGCAGCGGGACCTGGGCCCACCAGGCGCCCGTCGCGGGCTCCGGAAGCCGTACGCCGAGGGCGAGCAGCGCCCCGTAGACGCCGAGCATCGCCGTCAGGTGCCACAGGAACGCGGTCATCGCGATCCCGTTCGCGGCCACCACCACCCGCCACACCCGCGCGCGGGCCGTGAACCGGGCGCCCGGGCCCTTCAGGAGCTCGACCGCACCGACCAGCCACAGGCCGTGGCAGAGCAGGGCGAGCGTGGGCGGGGCCATGTTCGACACCTTCTCGCCTGGCATGCCGACCATGGACAGCGGATACGGCCCCAGGGCGACCAGCAGCGCCGCCCCCGCGAGGCCCGCGCCCGCCAGGAGCGCCGGGCGGCGGATCATGCCGTCGGCGCGCAGGAAGCCGAGCTGGTGGATCGCCAGCCAGACCAGGGCGAAGTTCAGGAACTCGACGTACGGCACCCCGGCCGCGAACCGCAGCACGTCCACCAGCACCGCGCCCGCGACCAGCCCGGCGAACGCGCCCCAGCCGTGCCGCTCGTGGAGCCGGAGCAGCGGCGGGGTGAGGGCGACCATCGCCAGATAGATGCCGATGAACCACAGCGGCTGGGTGACGAGCCGCAGCGCCACCCCGGCCAGGCCGCCGTCGGCGCCGAGCAGTTGGACGGCGAGCGCGAGCGCGCCCCACGCCCCGATGAAGACCATGGTCGGCCGCAGCAGCCGCTGCAGCCGGGCGCGCAGGAAGGCCGCGTACCGCGGGCGCGAGCGGTGGGCGAGGGCGTGCGAGAAGCCGCCGACGAAGAAGAAGACCGGCATGACCTGGAGCCCCCAGGTCAGCACCTGAAGGCCGGGCACGACGGCGAGCAGGTTGCCGACCTGCCCGTCGGCCGTGACGGCGGCCATCAGCCAGTGCCCGAGCACGACGACCGCGAGCGAGGCGACCCGCAGCAGGTCGACATAACGGTCCCGGGTCGCCGGTGTCGCGGCGGCGAGGTCACGCGCGCTGATTCCCATACGGGCACGGTGCCGCGCCCGCCACGGACGCCGTCACCGCTCGGATACTCAACTCGCTCGTGAGTACGGCCCCATCGCCGTGCTCCGCCCGGCCGCGCGCGGATGGCTGGCCGCGGTCCGCCGCGCGGGCGACCTCGCGGCCCGGGCTCCCGGCCGGCCGGCCTGACGGACCGCCATCTTCGTCTGGTGTCGCACCCTCACAAGGAGAGACCCATGACCCGCCTCACCCGCCCCGCCCGCCTCCCCCGCCTGGCCGCCGCCGTCGCCGCCGCCTCCGCCCTCACCGTGCTCGTCGCGGCGCCCGCCTCGGCCGGCGATCCCACGGTGACGGATCCGCACGTCATCGCCCACTTCGACTTCCAGAAGGGCCAGACGCCCGAGAACATCGCGCTCGAACCCGACGGATCCGCCGACCTCACCCTCGCCTTCGCCCACAAGGTCGTCCGCGTCGACAAGGACGGCCACCGGCATCCCGTCGCCGAGCTGCCCACCGTGGCGAACCCGCACTCGCCCAACCTCGGCGCCGCCATCGCCACCGGCATCGCGCGCGCCCACGACGGCACCCTGTACGTCGCCTATGCCACCGGCACCGCCGAGACCGGTATCTGGCGCATCGGCCCCGACGGCGGTGCGCCCGAGCAGTTCGCCTCGTTGCCGACCGACACGTTCCCCAACGGCATCGCCCTCGACGAGGAGTGCGACACGCTCTACGCGGCCGACTCCGCCCGCGGCCTGGTGTGGAGGGTGTCGCTGGAGTCCGGGGCGGCCACGGTCTGGGCCTCCGGGCCCGCCCTCGCGCCGACCGCGGCCCTGCCCTTCGGCGCCAACGGCCTCAAGGTGCACGAGGGGGCGGTCTGGGTGTCCAACACCGCTCAGGGGACCCTGCTGCGCATCCCGATCGGCCGTGCGTCCAGCCACGCGGCCGGACCGGTCGAGTCCTGGGCGACCGAACTCCCGGGGATCGACGACTTCGCCTTCACCGGGCACCACGGGAACACGATCCTGGCTGCTCTCATCCTGTCCGACGAGGTCGTCCTGGTCCGCCCCGACGGCAGCCACAAGACCGTGCTCACCCACGCCGACGGTCTGCGCAACCCGACCTCCGTGGCCGTGCACGCCAAGCAGGTCTACGTACCGAGCGCGGCCTACTTCGCCCCGCCGAACACGACCCCGGACCCGAACCTGCTGCTCGCCCGGATCTCGAAGAACAAGCTGTAGGGCGTGTAGCAGGTCAGTCGAGGACCCTCGCCCCGGTCGCCGGGGAGGTCGCCACCCGCGCCGTCCGGCAGGTGCCGGAGGCGATCAGGGCCGCCGCGACCGCCTCGGCGGACTCGGCGTCCTTCACCAGGAACGCGGTCGTCGGCCCCGAGCCGGAGACCAGCGAGGCCAGCGCGCCGGCCTCCGTGCCGGCCGCCAGCGTCGCGGCCAGCGAGGGCCGCAGGGACAGCGCGGCCGGCTGGAGGTCGTTGGCGAGGGCGCCCGCGAGCGCGGCGGTGTCGCCGGAGCGCAGGGCGTCGAGCAGCGCCGGGGAGGCCACCGGCTCGGGCACGTCCACGCCCTCGTTGAGGCGGTCGAACTCGCCGTACACCGCCGGGGTGGACAGGCCGCCGTCGGCGACGGCGAACACCCAGTGGAAGGCGCCGCCGACCGGCAGCTCGGTCAGCCGCTCGCCGCGCCCGACGCCGAGGGCGGCGCCGCCGACCAGGCTGAAGGGCACGTCGCTGCCCAGCTCGGCGCAGATCTCCAGGAGCTCGGCGCGCGAGGCGTTCAGCCCCCACAGCGCGTCGCAGGCGAGCAGGGCGCCCGCGCCGTCGGCGCTGCCGCCGGCCATGCCGCCGGCGACCGGGATGTCCTTGGCGATGTGCAGGTGCACGTCGGGGGCGATGCCGTGCCGCGCGGCGAGCAGCTCGGCGGCCCGCGCGGCCAGGTTGGTGCGGTCGAGCGGCACCTTGTCGGCGTCGGGCCCCTCGCAGCTGATCGTCAGCGTCTCGGCGGGGGTCGCGGTGACCTCGTCGTAGAGCGACACGGCGAGGAAGACGTTGGCCAGGTCGTGGAAGCCGTCGGGCCGGGCGCCGCCGACCGCGAGCTGCACGTTGACCTTGGCGGGGACGCGTACCGTCACGCTCACTGCTGCTTCGCCTCCGGCTTGTTCTCGGCGATCCGCGCGAACTCCTCGACCGTGAGCGCCTCGCCGCGCGCCTGCGGCGAGATCCCGGCCGCCACCAGGGCCGCCTCGGCCGCCGCGGGCGAGCCCGCCCAGGAGGCGAGGGCGGCGCGCAGGGTCTTGCGGCGCTGGGCGAAGGCCGCGTCGACGACGGCGAAGACCTGTTCCCGCGTCGCGGTGGTCGGCAGCGGCTCGCTGCGCCGGACGAGGGACACCAGGCCGGAGTCGACGTTGGGCGCGGGCCAGAAGACGTTGCGGCCGATGGCGCCGGCCCGCTTGACCTCCGCGTACCAGTTGGCCTTCACCGACGGCACGCCGTAGACCTTGTTGCCCGGTCCGGCGGCGAGCCGGTCGGCGACCTCGGCCTGCACCATGACCAGGGTCCGCTCGATGGTCGGGAAGCGGTCCAGCATGTGCAGCAGCACCGGCACGGCGACGTTGTACGGCAGGTTCGCGACCAGGGCCGTGGGCGGCGGGCCGGGCAGCTCCTGGACGTGCATGGCGTCGGAGTGGACCAGTGCGAAGCGGTCCTTCTTCTGCGGCATCCGGGCGGCGATGGTCGACGGCAGCGCGGCGGCGAGGACGTCGTCGATCTCGACGGCCGTCACGCGGTCGGCGGCCTCCAGGAGCGCGAGGGTGAGGGAGCCGAGCCCGGGGCCCACCTCCACCACCACGTCGTCGGGGCGCACCTCGGCCGTGCGGACGATCCGCCGCACGGTGTTGGCGTCGATGACGAAGTTCTGCCCCTTCTGCTTCGTGGGGCGGACGCCGAGGGCGGCGGCCAGCTCACGGATGTCGGCGGGGCCGAGGAGGGCGTCGGGGCTGTCGGGGCCGGTGGTGGTGCTCACCGGTACAGCCTACGGGGCGCCCGTACGCCCGACCTACGCCTCACCGGTAGAGCCGGCGGCCGCAGTGGGGCCAGGGGCTCGCCCCACGCGTCACGTAGAGCTTCTTGGCCCGGAAGGTCTGTTCCGCGGCGGACGCGTTCTGGGCGACGCCGCTGCCGCCGAGGGAGCGCCAGGTGCCGGGGTCGAACTGGTAGAGGCCGCCGTAGGTGCCGGAGGGGTCGACCGCGTTCGGGCGGCCGCCGGACTCGCAGGCGGCGAGTGCGCCCCAGTTCAGGCCGTCGGCGCCGGCGACCGAGCCGGGCAGCGGGCGGGTGCCGACCCGGACCTTCTGCGGGACGGGCTCGCGGACGGTCTCCTCGGCGACCCGGCGGGGCCGTTGCCGGACCCCGTTGACGGTGCGGAGGGTGTACGTGACCCGGCGGACGCCCGGCACGCCCCGCTGCTCGACGACCTCGGTGCCGGCGAACAGCTCCGGGTCCCGGGTCCGCTCGACGGCGTACGGCACCGGTTCCTCGCGGATCTCCCGGGTGCCGGTGATCCGCAGGATCGTGACCGTCTGGCCGTCGCGCGGGAAGGAGCCGAGCGGTACGGAGGTGGTGTCCTGGCCCGCGAGTGTGATGCCGGCCTCGTCGAGGGCCTCGCGGACGGTGGCCGCGTTGGTGCGGACGGTCCGTTCCCGCCCGTCGGCCAGGAAGGTGACGGCCCGCTCGGTGCGTACGTCGAGGGTGAGGCCCTGGCGGGAGATGGGGGCCGAGCGGGAGGCCGACAGATAGGCGCCCTCGGCGCGCACGCCGAGCTGGCGCAGGGCGCCGTCGACGGTGCGCGCGGTGGTCCACACCTGCCGGCGCCGGCCGTCGAGGGTGAGGGAGACGGGCCGGCCGTAGCGGACGACGACCTCGTCGCCCGCGACGAGGTCGGTGCCGGGCGCGGGGGCGACGATGTCGTGCTCGCCGATCGCCAGGCCCTCGTCGGCGAGGAGCTCGTCGACGTCGTCGGCGAAGGTGTGCAGGGTGCGGGGGATGCCGTCGACGGACAGCCGGACGGCCTTGTCGTTGACGACGAAGGCGCTGGTGCCGCCGGCGAGGAAGGCGACGACGAGGGCCTGCGGGACGATCCGCCGCAGCCTCTCGGCGGCGGCCGGGCTCGCCTTGCGCCGCCGTGCGGCGCGGCGGGCCCCGGATCGATGCGAAGTGCTCACGAGGCCGGGACCCTAGCCCCGGGCGCGGTCACTCTCCAAAACGACCCGACTACCTTACGTAACCGTTATGGATCAGTAATCGAAGGCGCGGGCCGTGTTCACCGCGATGGCCTCGGCGAGCTCCTGCTCGGTGATCCCGCGGACCGCGGCCATCGCCCGGACCGTGACCGGGATCAGGTAGGGGGCGTTCGGGCGGCCCCGGTACGGCGCGGGGGTGAGGAACGGGGCGTCGGTCTCGACGAGGACGAGCTCCGGCGGGGCCACCGCGAGGGCGTCGCGCAGCGGCTGGGCGTTCTTGAAGGTGACGTTGCCGGCGAAGGACATGTAGTAGCCCTTGGCGGCGCAGATCTCCGCCATCTCGGCGTCGCCGGAGTAGCAGTGGAAGACGGTCCGCTCGGGCGCGCCCTCCTCGTCGAGGACCCGCAGCACGTCGGCGTGGGCCTCGCGGTCGTGGATGACGAGGGCCTTGCCGTGCCGCTTGGCGATCTCGATGTGGGCGCGGAAGGAACGCTCCTGCGCGGCCATCCCCTCGGGGCCGGTGCGGAAGTGGTCCAGGCCGGTCTCCCCGACGGCGCGGACGTGGGGCAGGGCGGCCAGCCGGTCGATCTCGGCGAGGGCGTCGTCGAGCGCCGCGTCGCCGCCCGCCTCGCGGGCGCCCTGGCGGGACCAGCCGTCCGGGTCCCCGAGGACGATCCGGGGCGCCTCGTTCGGGTGCAGCGCGACGGCCGCGTGCACGTTCTCGTACCGGGCGGCGGTCTCGGCGGCCCACTGCGAGCCCTTGAGGTCGCAGCCGACCTGGACGACCGTCGTCACACCGACGGCGGCGGCCTTGGTGAGGGCCTCCTCGACGGTGCCGGACTGCATGTCGAGATGGGTGTGCGAGTCCGCGACCTCGACCAGCAGGGGCTCGGGCAGCGGCGGCGGGGCGTCCTTGGAACTCATGGCCCCGATCGTACGAGGGCCATGAGTTCCGCCGCCTGGGAACGCCTTACCTGCGGTTGCGGAAGGGGTGCAGGAGGTCGGAGAGGTGCCAGTGGTGGGGTACGGGCGGGCGCTCCTCGCCCCTCTCGGCGGCGTCCTCGGTCAGCTCCTGACCGATGGGCCCGGCGATGGACACCGGTCGTGTCGACCGGGCGCCACGGCTGTGCCGCTCGGTCGCGGCGACCGTGTCCAGCACCGAGGACACCTGCCCGGCACGCATGATCCGCACGACATGGCTGCCGCAGTTCATGCAGGTGGGCCGGGACAGCGGGGACGGGACCCGCGCGCCGTCCGCCTTGTAGACGACGAACTCGTTGCCGCGGGCGTCCACGTGGTGCTCTATGTCGTACGCCTGCTCCCAGCCGTAACCGCATCTCATGCAGGCGAAGGCGTACGCCTCGTGTGCGACGGGCGCTCCGGTGCCGGTGATCTCACTCATTCCAGCTCCTCTCCACTGAACCAGTGGACGCCTTTTCCGGCCGGAGCGCATCAGCGTCGGAAGAACCATGGACGCTCTTTGGCGTTTCCTTGCCCAAAAGGCCTTCGAGCAGGCCCGTCGCCGGGTTCCGCTTTGCCTTTCAGATTAGTCCTTTACCGTTTCCGGGGCCTGGCGCCGCCGCATTCTTTGCCGCCACGACGGCATCGAACACCTCGCGCTTGGGAAGCCCGGCCTCGGCGGCGACCGCCGCGATGGCCTCCTTGCGCCGCTCCCCCGCCTCCTCGCGCACCCGCACCCTGCGCACCAGCTCCTCGGCGTCGAGCTCGGCGGGCCCGGTCTCGGGCGCGCCCTCGACCACGACGGTGATCTCGCCGCGGACGCCCTCGGCGGCCCAGGCGGCGAGCTCGCCGAGCGGACCGCGCTTGACCTCCTCGTAGGTCTTGGTCAGCTCGCGGCAGACGGCGGCCCGGCGCTCGGCGCCGAACACCTCGGCCATCGCGGCCAGGGTGTCGTCGAGCCGGTGCGGTGCCTCGAAGTAGACGAGCGTGCGCCGCTCGCCCTCGACCTCGCGGAGCCGACCGAGCCGCTCGCCCGCCTTGCGCGGCAGGAAGCCCTCGAAGCAGAAGCGGTCCACCGGCAGCCCGGACAGGGCGAGCGCGGTGAGCACGGCGGAGGGGCCGGGCACGGCGGTGACCTTGATGTCCTGCTCGACCGCGGCCGCGACCAGGCGGTAGCCGGGGTCGGACACGGACGGCATCCCGGCGTCCGTGACCAGCAGCACCCGCGCCCCGCCGGCCAGCGCCTCCACCAGCTCGGGCGTACGGGCGGACTCGTTGCCCTCGAAGTACGAGACCACCCGGCCCTTGGTGTGGACGCCGAGGGCGCGGGTCAGCCCGCGCAGCCTGCGGGTGTCCTCGGCGGCCACGATGTCCGCGTTCTCCAGTTCGGCGGCGAGCCGGGGCGGAGCGTCCGCGATGTCACCGATGGGGGTCCCTGCGAGTACCAGCATTCCTGTCACATGGGTCATCCTCCCAGCCACGACAGGCGACGCGCACAGGCGCGTTCCCTACGATGGCGCGGTGACCAGTACCGCACCCGAGGCCCTGGAGGGTCAGCACCCCGTGGCAGAGCCCTCATCGTGGCAGCAGCGGCTGCGGCGCTTCGGCTACCGCCCGCCCGCCACGAGCTCCCTGACCCCCGGTCTGCGGGAGCGGCTCGTCCCCCCGTACACCCGGCCCTCGCCCCGCCTGTGGTCGCTGCTCGGGATCTCCCCGGCCGCCGCCGACCGGGTGTGGCGGCTCGCCGCGTGGGGCGGACCGCTGCTCGTCGCGCTGGTCGCGGGCCTGCTGCGGTTCTGGCATCTGGGCAGGCCGCGCGCCGTGATATTCGACGAGACGTACTACGCCAAGGACTCGTGGGCCCTGATCAACCAGGGATACGAGGGTGCCTGGCCGAAGGACATCGACAAGACGATCCTGGCCGACCCGGGCTCGGTGCTGATCCCGACCGAGCCGGGCTACGTGGTCCACCCGCCGGTCGGCAAGTGGGTGATCGGCGTCGGCGAGAAGATCTTCGGCTTCGAGCCCTTCGGCTGGCGCTTCATGGTGGCGCTGCTCGGCACCCTGTCGGTGCTGATGCTGTGCCGGATCGGCCGCCGCCTGTTCCGCTCGACGTTCCTGGGCTGTCTGGCGGGCCTGTTCCTCGCGGTGGACGGCCTGCACTTCGTGATGAGCCGGACGGCGCTGCTCGACCAGGTGCTGATGTTCTTCGTGCTCGCCGCGTTCGGCTGCCTGGTGGTGGACCGGGACAAGGCGCGGGCGCGTCTGGCGGCGGCCCTGCCGGTGGATCCGGACGGCATCCTCCGTCCGGACGCGTCGGTGGCGGAGAAGCTGGGGCTGGGATGGCGCCCGTGGCGGCTCGCGGCCGGCGTGATGCTGGGCCTGGCGGCCGGCACCAAGTGGAACGGCCTCTACATCATGGCCGCGTTCGGCCTGATGACGGTCCTGTGGGACCTCGGGGCCCGGCGCACGGCCGGCGCGTTCCGCCCGTTCGCGGCGGTGGCCCGGCACGACCTGGTGCCGGCCTTCGTGTCGACCGTCCCGGTCGCGATCGCCACCTATCTGGCCACCTGGTCCGGCTGGATCTTCACCGACAAGGGCTACTTCCGCCACTGGGCCGCCGAGCAGGACAGGATCGGCGGCGGCGGGACCTGGGGCTGGCTCCCGGAGTGGCTGCGCAGCCTGTGGCACTACGAGACCGAGGTCTACAAGTTCCACGTGGGCCTGAGCTCGCCGCACACCTACGAGTCGAACCCGTGGAGCTGGCTCGTCCTCGGCCGCCCGGTCTCCTACTTCTACGAGTCGCCCGCCCCCGGCACGGCCGGCTGCCCGGCCGACGCCAAGGAGAAGTGCGCCCAGGAGGTCCTCGCCCTCGGCACCCCGCTCCTGTGGTGGGCCGCCTGCTTCGCGCTCCTGTACGTCCTGTGGCGCTGGGCCTTCCGCCGCGACTGGCGGGCCGGCGCGATCGCCTGCGGCGTCCTGGCCGGCTGGGCGCCGTGGCTCCTCTATCAGGAGCGCACCATTTTCCTTTTCTACGCGGTGGTGTTCGTCCCGTTCCTGTGTCTCGCGGTGGCCATGATGACCGGGGCGATCGTGGGACCCGCGGGCTCCTCGGAAAGACGCCGCACTTTCGGGGCGGTGGGCGCGGGAGTGCTCGTTCTCCTCATCGTCTGGAATTTCATCTATTTCTGGCCCCTGTACACCGGACAGGCGATTCCGATGGACCAGTGGCGGAACAGGATGTGGCTGGACACCTGGGTCTAGCGGTGCGGAGACGGGAGGAGGGCGCGACCGGCGGTCGCGCCCTCTTCGCTTCGGCCCCGCGGCCTCGTCAACACGGCCCCGCGGCCTCGTCACACGGCCACGGTCAGCTCGTAACCGCCGGCCGACATGTCGTCGCACAGTGCCCGGCAGGCGCCGAGCAGCTCGGCGAACTCGGGCTTGCTCTGCCACTCCTTCATCGCCGTCGGGTCCCGCCAGGAGGAGAAGGACACGAAGTGGCGCGGCTCGTTCAGATCCCGGATGAGCCGCGCGGACAGGAAGCCGTCATTGGCCTCCTTCGTCCAGGTGAGGAAGGCCCTCCAGCGGTCGATGAACTCGTCGGCATCGCCCTCGGAGACCTGCCAGTTTCCAGAAGCCCAGTACGCGCTGTCCTCGGACACGGCACACCACCTCGGTAGGAACCCCCTCCTTCTCAGGCTAGGCCCTTACCCGACGAGCGGCGTCGCGGAGAACCGACGGACCGGTCGCTTTCGGGTAACGACCGTCGCCGCTGTCACTCCTGCCCCTTAGGCTGCCGAAAGGCCACACCTGGGGAGGGAGGCGCAGCGATGCGCAGTGGAGCCAAGGTCGCGATCGTCGGCGGGGTGTTCGTCGTCGTGGCGAGCGGGGTCGGGTACGGGGGGTACAACCTCTGGAACGGGATCACGGGCGGTTCGGGCGGCACCGTGTCGGCGTCCGGGTCCGGCGGCAGGAAGAGCGGTCCGGTCACCGACGAGGAAGTCACGGCCACCGCCAGGGACTTCCTCGCGGCCTGGGCCGGCGGTGAGGCCGAGCAGGCCTCCCAGCTGACGAACAATCCGGTCGCCGCCGGGTCCGCGCTGCTGGGCTTCCGGGCGGAGGCCGCGGTCTCCGCGGCGACGATCACGCCGGGGCCGGCGACCGGGGCGACGGTGCCGTTCACGGTGAAGGCGACCGTCACGGACGCGGGGGTGTCCAAGCCGTGGACGTACTCCTCGCAGCTCACCGTGGTGCGCGGGCTCACCACCGGACGCCCGCTGGTCGACTGGAAGCCGACCGTGATCCACCCGAAGCTGACGCCGGGCGCCTCACTCCGCACCGGCTACGCCAAGGCGGGGGCGATCGAGGCCGTCGATCGCAAGGGCCGGGTGCTGACGGCGGAGAAGTACCCGTCGCTCGGGCCGGTCCTGGACCAGCTGCGCGAGCGGTACGGGGCGACGGGCGGCGCCAAGCCCGGCGTCGAGCTCGTCGTCGACTCCGGTGTCGAGGGCGTGCCCGACACGACGCTGCTGGCCCTCACCAAGGGTGAGCCCGGCAAGCTGGAGACGACGATCGACGCCGACGTGCAGGCGGCGGCCGAGCGGGCCGTGAAGCAGTACAGCACCGCCTCCGTGGTCGCGATCCAACCGTCCACGGGCGCGGTACGGGCGGTCGCCAACAGCCCGGCGAACGGCTTCAACGCGGCCTTCGAGGGCAAGAAGATGCCCGGCTCCACGATGAAGATCGTCACGGCGGCGCTGCTCCTGGAGAAGGGCCTGGTCAAGGCGGACCAGGCCGCCGAGTGCCCGCCCACCGCCCTGTACCACGGCCGGACGATAGGCAACCTGGACGGCTTCTCGATGAACGGCGCCACGTTCGGGAAGAGCTTCGCCCGCTCCTGCAACACGGCCTTCATCAAGAAGATCGACGACGTCGGCGACGACTCCGCCCTGGGCAAGGAGGCCAAGGAGGTCTTCGGCATCGGCCTCGAATGGAAGACCGGCATCCGGTCGGTCGACGGCTCGGTCCCCGAGGAGACCGGCGGCGGCGCCGCCGAGCAGTACATCGGCCAGGGCACGGTCCAGATGAACCCGCTGAACATGGCCTCGATCACGGCCACGGCGAAGTACGGCAGCTTCAAGCAGCCGTATTTGGTCGCCCGGAAGGTGGACGACCGCGAGTTCGCCACGGCCGAGCGGAAGCTGCCGTCCTCCGTGGCCCGGCAGCTGCGCGCCATGATGCGGCTGACGGCGACGGCGAGCTACGGCACGGCGTCCGGCGTGATGTCCTCGGTCGGCGGGGACAAGGGCGCCAAGACCGGTTCGGCGGAGGTCGGCGGCCAGGCCACCTCGGACTCCTGGTTCACGGCGTACTCGGACGACCTCGCGGCCGCCGCGTTCGTCGAGGGCGGCGGGCACGGCGTGGACGCGGCGGGCCCGGTGGTGGCACGGGTCCTGAACGCGGGCTAGCGCGGGGGCGGCGGACGGGCGGGGGCCGGGGCCGGACCGGTCCTGACGGGCGGCGGCCCGGCGCCGGAACGGTCGGGACAGCGGCGGCCCGGTGCCGGCCGGGTCCTGATGGGCGGTGGCTCGGTGCCGGACCGGGCGGGACAGCGGCGGCTCGGTGCCGGACCGGGCGGGACGTGGGCGGGCACCGGGCCCGGCCAGGTCGCGGAACCCGGTCGCGTGTCCCGTACACGGACCGCTAGCGTGCGGTGCCATGACGACGTCGCATGGTGATGCCCACCCCCGGTTCGCCGCCACCCTGAAGGAGCTGGGCCTCGACGTCGAGGTCCGGCGGTTCCCGGACGAGACCCGGACCGCGCTTCAGGCCGCCGAGGCCATCGGCTGCGCGGTGTCGGAGATCGTGAAGTCGCTGATCTTCGCGGCGGACGGGGCGCCGGTGCTGGTCCTCATGGACGGCTCCTCGCGGGTGGACGTGGAGCGGGTGCGCGAGGAGCTGGGCGCGGCGGCGGTCACGCGCGCCGACGCGCGGCTGGTCCGGGAGACGACGGGGTACGCGATCGGCGGCGTCCCGCCGTTCGGGCACCGGACCCGCACCCGGGTGCTCGCCGACCGCGGACTGCTCGACCACGCGGTGGTGTGGGCGGCGGCCGGGACCCCGCACACGGTGTTCGCGCTCGACCCGGAGGCGCTGATCGCCCACGCGGGCGGCACGGTGGTGGACGTCCGGGAGCGTACGGCGTGACGCCGCTGGTCGCCGCGGCGGTCCTGCTGGCCGCCGTGACGCACGCGAGCTGGAACGCGATCGCCGCGGCGATCAGGGACAAGTTGCTGTCCTTCACCCTCATATCCGGCGGCGGCGCGCTCCTCGGCATGGCCGGGGCGTGCTTCACCCCGGTGCCGGCGGCGGGCGCCTGGCCGTACCTGATCGCCTCGGCCGTGCTCCATGTCGCGTACTACGCCCTGCTGATGAAGTCCTTCGACCTCGGGGACTTCGGCCAGATGTACCCGATCGCCCGGGGCACCGCCCCGCTCGTGGTCACCCTGCTCGCCGCCGTGTTCGTCGGCGAGATCCCGGACGCCGGCCAGCTGGCGGGCGTCGCGGTCGCCTGCGCCGGCCTCACCGGCCTCGCCCTGTGGGGCATCCGCGGCAAGGGCGCCCGCCCGCACTGGCCGGCCCTGCTGGCCGCGGGCGCGACCGGGCTGTCGATCGCCGCGTACACGGTCGTGGACGGCGTGGGCGTCCGCGCCTCGGGGACCCCGCTCGGCTACATCGCCTGGCTGATGCTCCTGGAGGGCCTGGTCATCCCCGCGTACGCCCTCGCCCGCCGCCGCTCCCGGCTCGCCGGCGAGCTCCGCCCGTACGCGGTCCGCGGACTGCTCGCCGCCGCCATGTCCGTCGCCGCCTACGCCCTCGTCCTCTGGGCCCAGACCAAGGCCCCGCTGGCCCCGATCGCCGCCCTCCGCGAGTCGTCCATCATCGTCGGCGCCGCGATCGGCGCCCTCCTCTTCAAGGAGCGCTTCGGCGCCCCCCGGGTCGCGGCGGCGGGTCTGATGGTGGTGGGCATCGGACTGATGCTGTACGCGAGTTGAGACCCACGGGCGCGTTCCGGCACCGCCCGGTGCGGCCCGGCCGGGCCGCCCGCGCCGCGTGCGGCGTCAGAGGGACGCCTTCACCGCCCGGATCAGCGCCTGGGCGCGCGGGTCGGCCGTGACCGTCTTGCGCATGCCGTTGGTGACGTAGCCGAAGGCGATGCCCGAGTCGGGGTCGGCGAAGCCGAGCGAGCCGCCGCGTCCGGGGTGCCCGAAGGAGCCGGGGCCGAGGAGCGGTGAGGCCGGGCCGTGCAGCATGTGGCCCAGGCCGAAGCGGGTGTTGACCACCAGGACCCGGTCCGGGCCCGCCGACTCCTCGGTGCGGGCCAGGGTCAGGGTCGCCGGGGCGAAGAGACGGGGGCCGCCGTCGACCGGTCCGAGCGTGGCCGCGTAGAAGCGGGCCAGGGCCCGGGCGGTGGCGACGCCCGCCGAACCGGGCAGCTCGGCCGCCCGGTAGACCGGGTCGTTCTCGTCGGGCTTGGGGTCGATCACCCCGAAGGCGCGGCGGGTCAGGGAGTCCGGGTCCTGGTAGGCCGCCGTCACCGCCGGCTTGGGGCGCAGCCGCAGCATCCCGCTGCCGGCCGGCTCCAGCTCCTCCACCGGGCCCAGCCGCCCCACCCGGTGGGTCTCCTCCTCGGGCAGGCCGATCCACAGGTCGAGGCCGAGCGGGCGGGCGATCTCCTCGGCGACCCAGCGGCCAATCGTGCGGCCGGTGACCCGGTGGACCAGGCCGGAGAGCAGCCAGCTGAAGGTGTGGGCGTGATAACCGTGGGCGGTACCCGGCTCCCAGACGGGGGCCTGCGCGGCTATCGCCCGGGTGGCGGTCTCCGGGTCCACCGCCTCCGCCAGGGTCAGCGGGCGGTCCAGGACCGGGACGCCGGCCCGGTGGGCGAGCAGCTGCCGTACGGTCACCCGCTCCTTGCCCGCCGCCTTGAACTCCGGCCAGTACGTGCCGACCGGCGCGTCCAGGTCCAGCTGGCCGCGCTGGTGGAGCAGGAGCGGGACGGCCGCGGCCACGCCCTTGGTGGCCGAGCGGACGACCTGGGCGGTGTCCACGGCCCAGGGCTGGTCACCCTGGACGTCCTTCGTGCCCGCCCACAGGTCGACGACCTTCGTGCCGTCCCGGTAGACCGCGACCGCGGCACCGCGCTCGCCGCGCCCCTCGAAGTTGCGCAGGAACGCGTCCCTGACCGGCTCGAACCCCGCCGCCACCGTGCCCCGGACGTCCACCTGACCCACGCTTCCTCTCGTTCGACCGAACCCCATGGTGCAACGGCCGGGGCCGCCCGCCGATTCCGGGGTCCGTCAGGCCACCGAGCTCGGGACGAAGCCGTACGGCAGCTCCAGGCGGTGCCGGGCCATGAGCCGCTCGTCCTGCAGGATGTCCACGGTCCGCCCGTCGGCGGCGATGACGCCCTCGCTGAGGATCACCGAGCGCGGGCACAGCTCCAGGGCGTACGGCAGGTCGTGGGTGACCATGAGGACGGTGACGTCCAGGGAGCGCAGGATGTCGGCGAGCTCGCGGCGCGAGGCCGGGTCCAGGTTGGAGGAGGGCTCGTCGAGGACGAGGATCTCGGGCTCCATCGCGAGGACGGTCGCCACGGCCACCCGGCGCCGCTGTCCGAAGGACAGGTGGTGCGGCGGCCGGTCGGCGAACTCCTCCATGCCGACCCGGGCGAGGGCCTTGCGGACCACGGCCTCCAGCTCGGCGCCCCGGAGGCCGGCCGCCGCCGGGCCGAAGGCCACGTCCTCGCGGACGGTCGGCATGAAGAGCTGGTCGTCCGGGTCCTGGAAGACGATGCCGACCCGGCGCCTGATTTCGGCCAGGTTCCGCTTCTCCACGGGCAGCCCGGCGACGGTGACGCCGCCCGCGCCGCCGGTGAGGATGCCGTTGAGGTGGAGGACGAGGGTGGTCTTGCCGGCGCCGTTGGGGCCGAGCAGGGCGACCCGTTCGCCGCGCCCGACGGTCAGGTCCACGCCGAACAGGGCCTGGTGGCCGTCCGGGTACGCGTACGCGAGGCCGCGTACGTCCAGCGAGGGGTGCTCGGTCACAGGGTCCATCCCAGGAGGCAGACGACGAGGGCGGCGGCGGGCAGGGCGGCGGCGTACCGCCATTGGGGCGGGGTGGCGGTCACCTCGTCGATGACCGGCATCGACCCGGTGTAGCCGCGGCTGACCATGGCGAGGTGCACCCGCTCCCCCCGTTCGTACGAGCGGATGAAGAGGGCGCCGGCGGACTTGGCGAGGACGCCCCAGTGCCGGATCCCCCGCGCCTCGAAGCCGCGCGAGCGGCGGGCGATGGACATGCGGCGCATCTCGTCGGTGATCACGTCGCCGTAGCGGATCATGAAGGAGGCGATCTGGACGAGCATCGGCGGCAGCTTCAGCCGCTGGAGGCCGAGGAGCAGGGCGCGCAGCTCGGTGGTGGCGGCGAGCAGGACGGAGGCGGCGACACCGAGGGTGCCCTTGGCGAGGACGTTCCAGGCGCCCCACAGACCGGGGACCGAGAGCGAAACACCGAGGACCTGCGTCTGCTCGCCGGGCACCACGAAGGGCATGAGCAGCGCGAACGCGACGAACGGGATCTCGATGAGGAGCCGTCCGAGCACGAACCGGGCCGGCACGCGGGCCGCCGCCGCGACGCCGGCCAGCAGCAGCGCGTACAGGCCGAACGCCCACATCGCCTCGCGGGGCGTGGCGACGACCACGACGACGAAGACGAAGACGGCGGCGAGCTTGGTGTGCGGGGGCAGCGCGTGGACCGGCGAGTGCCCGTGCCGGTAGAGCTTGTGCGCGTGCCCGGCGCCCATCAGGCCTCCAGCGCGGAAGCGGCGGTCCGGCGGCGGCGGACGGCCCAGAAGGCGCCCGTGCCGACGGCGAGGGTCGCGCCGACGCCGATGACGCCGGCCAGACCGCCGGAGAGGCGCGCGTCGGAGACGTCCTTGACGCCGTAGTCGGCGAGCGGGGAGTCGGCCGCGGCGTGCGGCTGGACCTTGGCGTCGATGCCCTTGTCGGCGGCGACCTTCTCCAGGCCGTCGGGGCTGGCGGAGGCGTAGAAGGAGACGAAGCCGGCGAGGACCAGGGCGGTGACGACGCCGCCGATCCACAGCTTCCTCGGCGACCGGGCCGCCCCGGGGACGGCCGCGGGCGCGGCCGCCGGGGCGGCGTCGACCAGCTCGCCGTTGACGCGCAGCTTGAGCGGCGCGGTCAGGCCGCGCGCACCGTGCACGAGGTCGGGGCGGACGGCGATCACGGCGCCGACGGTCAGCATGGTGATGACGGCCTCGCCGACGCCGATGAGGACGTGGACGCCGACCATCGCGGTGAGGACCTTGCCGAGGGGCACGTCGGTGGTGCCGCCGATCGCGTAGATCGCGGTGAAGGCGGTGGCCGCGGCGGGTACCGAGACCAGCGCGGCGAGGAAGGCGGCGACGGTCACCGAGCGGCGGGTGCGCGGCAGCAGGAGGACCAGGCCGCGGAAGAGGGCGTAGGCGACGACGACCGTGACGACGCCCATGACCGTGATGTTCACGCCCAGCGCGGTGAGGCCGCCGTCGGCGAACAGGACGCCCTGCATGAGCAGGACGACGGCTATGCACAGGACGCCGGTGTACGGCCCGACCAGGATCGCCGCGAGCGCGCCGCCCAGGAGGTGGCCGCTGGTGCCGGCCGCGACGGGGAAGTTGAGCATCTGGACGGCGAAGATGAAGGCCGCGACGAGGCCGGCCAGCGGGGCCGTCCGCTCGTCGAGCTCCTTGCGCGCTCCGCGCAGGCTGACGGCGACGGCGCCGGCGGCGACGACACCGGCAGCGGCCGACACGGGGGCGTTGATGAATCCGTCGGGTACATGCACGTCCCGAATGATAGAGCGCTCCTGCGAACTGTTTGCAAGAGCGCCCAGGGGTCAGGAGTGGAGTGAGGCGTCGCCTCCCGCTCGCCTCCCGCCCGGCGCGCGCCGGGAAATAGTGGGACATTTAGGACTGACAAGACATACGAGTGTGAGGAGCTCTCCGATGCCCCGCGCCGCTGACGACCAGGGAGTCGAGGACCACGCCAAGGGCCGGATCATCAGCGACGCCCCGCTCTCGCGGCCCGTGCCGGTGGCCCTCCGCTTCGACCCCGCCTTCGAGCCCGCGACCGTCCGTTTCGTCTTCCCGGGCGACATCGAGTGGTCCTTCCCCCGCGCCCTCCTGGAGACCGGGCTGCGCGCCCCCGCCCGGCGCGGCGACATCGGCGTGTGGCCGTGCGGGCGGGTGCAGACGGTGGTGGAGTTCCACACCGACGACGGCGTCGCGGTCGTCCAGTTCGACACGACCGCCCTGCTCCGCTTCCTCAACCACACGTACGCCGCCCGCGCGCCGATGTCGGCACGCTGACGGCGTACGCGCCGCGTCGGCTCCCCGTCCCCACAGGTCCCGGCGCGGTCCGGGGCACACCGCCCGCTCGCGCGGCGGCCCCGGAGATCTCTGGGATCAGACGGAGACCAGCTCCCGGTCCCCGTCCTTGCCCCGGCCGTCGCCCCGGCCGTCCGGCGCGGCCAGGCCCTCGCCCTCGACGTCCACGTTGGGCAGCACCCGGGCCAGCCACCTGGGCAGCCACCAGGCCTTGTGCCCCAGCAGCGCGAGCACCGCGGGGACGATCGCCATGCGGACCACGAAGGCGTCGAAGAGGACGGCGACGGCCAGACCGAAGCCGATCATCTTCACCATCTGCTCGCTGGAGCCGATGAAGCCCGAGAAGACCGCGATCATGATCACGGCGGCGGCGGTGACCACCCGGGCGCCGTGCCGGAAGCCGGTGACGATCGCCTCGCCGGGGCGCGCCCCGTGCACGTACGCCTCACGCATCCGCGTGACCAGGAAGACCTCGTAGTCCATCGCGAGGCCGAAGACGACGCCCACCATGAAGATCGGCATCATCGACATGATCGGGCCGGTCTGCTCGACGCCGAACAGGCTGCCCAGCCAGCCCCACTGGAAGACCGCGACGACCGCGCCGAGGGCGGCGACCACGGAGAGCAGGAAGCCGAGGGCCGCCTTCAGCGGGACCAGGACCGAGCGGAAGACCACCATGAGGAGCAGGAAGGCGAGTCCGACGACCAGCGCCAGGTAGGGCAGCAGCGCGTCGTTCATCTTCTGCGAGAAGTCGATGTTCATCGCGGTGGCGCCGGTGACCAGGACGTCGTCGCCGGTGGCGCCGCGGATGTCGTGCACCAGGTTCTCGGTGGCCACGGAGGACGGGCGGTCCTTCGGGATCACGGTGATCATCGCGGTGTCGCCGGCCTTGTTGGGGGTCGGCTCGGTGACGTGCGCCCAGCCCTGCAGGCCCTTGATCGTGGTGACGGTCCGGTCGGCGGTGGCCTTGTCGCCGTCGACGACGACCAGCAGGGGGCCGTTGAAGCCGGGTCCGAAACCGTCGGAGAGCAGGTCGTACGCGCGCCGCTCGGTGGCCGAGGTGGGCTTCACGCCGTCGTCCGGCAGGCCCATCTCCAGGGAGGCGGCCGGCACGGCGATGGCGCCGAGGCCGAGGACGCCGACGAGGAGGACCATCAGCGGGCGGCGGATCACGAAGCGGGCCCAGCGGGTGCCCGCGTTCGGCTTCTCCTTCTTCGGGTCGGCGTTGCGGGAGGCCGCGTCCCCCGGGTCGCCGGCCGCGGCCTTGCGCTGCTTGCGGCCCACGACCTTGTCGCCGGCGAAGCCCAGCAGCGCCGGGATGAGCGTGAGCGCGATGAGGACGGCGATCACCACCGTGCCGGCCGCGGCGAAGCCCATCTTGGTGAGCATCGGGATGTTGACGACGGCCAGGCCCACCAGGGCGATGACCACGGTCAGGCCGGCGAAGACGACGGCGGAGCCGGCGGTGCCGGCGGCGCGCCCTGCGGCCTCCTCCTTCTCCCGGCCCTCGGCGAGCTCCGCGCGGTAGCGGGACACGATGAAGAGGGCGTAGTCGATGCCGACCGCGAGGCCGATCATCATCGCGAGGGTGGAGGTCGTGGAGCCGAGGTCCAGGACGCTCGCGAGCGCGGTGATGGTGGAGACGCCGATGCCGACGCCGATGATCGCGGTGAGCAGCGGCAGTCCGGCGGCGACGAGCGAGCCGAAGGTGATGACGAGCACGATGCCCGCGATGACCACGCCGACGATCTCGCCGGCGCCGGTCTCCGGCATGCTCTGGAGCGCGTCACCGCCGATCTCGACCGTCAGCCCCTGTCCCTGCGCGGCATGGCCGGTCTCCTTGAGCGCGTCGCGGGTCGCGTCGGTGAGCTCCATCGCGTTGACCTTGTAGGCGACCGAGACATAGGCGGTCGAGCCGTCGCGGGAGACCGCCTGCGCGGTGTACGGGTCGGTGACCCGGGCGATCTGGTCGGAGCCAGAGGTCAGCGCGGCGACGGTCTTCTCGACCTTGGCCTTGTTGGCCGGGTCCTTCATGCTCTGGCCGGCCGGGGCCTTGAAGACCACGCGGGCGGTGGCGCCGTCGGCGCTGCCGCCCGGGAAGCGCTGTTCGAGCAGGTCGAAGGCGCGCTGGGCCTCGGTGCCGGGTATGGAGAAGGAGCTGGAGGTCGCGGTGGGCGCGGTGGCGGCGCCGACGCCGGCGAGCGCGAGGAGCGCCACCCAGAGCAGGGCGACGAGCCGTCGGCGCCGGAAGGCGGAGCGGCCGAGCTTGTACAGGAACGTGGCCACGGGGGCTTACTCCCATTGGTGAGTGGGACAGGGCATGGGGAGCCGGCCCGACGGCGTGAGCGGTGCGACGTCAGGAACTGCGGGGTGCGAAAGGGTGGGGCGGGTGGGAGTCAGGCGCCGAGTGAGGGGAGCACGACGGCGTCGACGAAGGCACTGAGGAACTCCTGGTCCACCGGCCGATCGTCGATCAGCGGGCGGGCGATGAACGCTCCGATCAGCATGTGCGGCACGAGGGTGAGCGCCGGGTTGGCGGCATCGATCTCGCCCCTCCGGACGGCTCGGTCCAGCACCTCGCGCAGGCCGGTCATCTCGGGTTCGATGAGCAGCTCACGCAGCGCCTGGAGCAGTTCGGGGTTGTTGTGCACGGCATGGGTCAGGCCCCGCATCAGCGCGGAGTCCTTCTCCATCTGGCAGTCGTCGGTCCGTTCCATCACGGCCCGGAAGTCGCCGCGCAGGCTGCCGGTGTCGATCTCGGCGAGCGAGACCGGCTTGTTGTGGCGCAGGGCCCTGGCGACGAGTTTGGGCTTGCTCCCCCACTGGCGGTAGAGGGTGGCCTTGCTGGACCGGGTGCGGGCGGCGACGGCGTCCATGGTGAGGGCGTCGTAGCCGACCTCGCGCAGCAGGTCGAGCACGGCCTCGTACAGCTCGGCCTCCCGTTCGGGGGTGAGCCTGCTGCGGGCCATGACCGGTCTCCTGTTCCGACGAGCGACAACGAACGAAACGGTTTCGTACACCAAGACGATACCCGGGGGTACAGCGAAACGAAACCGTTTCGTACGTGTCCTGGGCCACAGGGCCGCCGGACCCGCGGCAGGATTGGACTGGCGTACGAGTTGCCGCGCCCCCTCCGCGCGGAAAGCATGAGGAGGTGAGTGACGACCTCGTGTATCTCCGCTTCCCGCACCTCCACGGCGAGCTGCTGTGCTTCGCGGCCGAGGACGACCTCTGGGTCTCCCCCCTCGCCGCCGAGGGCCAGGAACCCGGCCGGGCCTGGCGGATCACCGCCGACCGGACCCGGGTCGGCCACCCGCGCTTCTCCCCGGACGGACGCCAGATCGCGTACACGAGCTGGCGCAGTCTCGATCCGGAGATCCATCTCGCGCCGGTGGACGGCGGCCCCTCCCGGCGGCTCACCTACTGGGGTTCCACCGACACCCGGGTCTGCGGCTGGTCGCCGCCCGGCGAGGACGGCGGGTCCGACATCCTCGCCGTCTCCTCGCACGGCCAGCCCTTCTCGTACTTCTCCTGGGCCTACACCGTGCCCACCGACGGCTCCCCCGGCGGCCGGATGCCCTGGGGCCCGGTCTCCCACATCGCCGTCGCCGACCTCGACGACCAGCGCCGCACCCTGCTGCTCACCGGCACGCCGCCGCATGAGCCGGCCTCCTGGAAGCGCTACCGCGGCGGGGCCATGGGCCGGCTGTGGCTGCACGGCGAACAGCTGCTCGCGGACCTCGACGGGCACCTCGACGCCCCCATGTTCGTCGCCGCGCCGCCCGGCGAGGCCGGGGCCGGCGGCGGAACGAGGATCGCCTTCCTCTCCGACCACGAGGGCATCGGCAACCTCTACTCCTGCCTGCCCGACGGCACCGACCTGCGCCGGCACACCGACCACGACGAGTTCTACGCCCGCAACGCCTCCAGCGACGGACACCGGGTCGTCTACCAGTGCGCGGGCGAGCTGTGGATCGTCGACCAGCTGACCGCCGACGCCCGCCCCCGCCGCCTCGACGTCCGGCTCGGCGGCCCGCGCACCGGCCGCCGCCGCTACCAGGTGCCCACCGCCCACCACGTGGACGCCCTGTCCGTCGACGAGACCGGCCGGGCCAGCGCCGTCTCGGTGCGCGGCAGCCTCTACTGGCTCACCCACCGCGACGGCCCCTCCCGTGTCATCGCCGACACGCCCGGCGTACGGGCCAGGCTGCCCGAGATGCTGGGCAGCGGCGGCCAGGTCGCCTATGTCACCGACGCCGAGGGCGAGGACGCCATCGAGGTCGCCTACCTCCCCCGGGCCAGCGGCGACCGTCCCCCGCGCCGGCTCGCCTCCGGCGAACTCGGCCGGGTCGAGGAGATGGTCTCCGACCCCGACGGCGAACGGCTCGCCATCGCCTCCAGCGACGGCCGGCTGCTCCTCATCGACGCCACCGAGGAGTCCGACGGCGAGGTGACCGAGCTGATCCGCTCGCTCAACGGCCCGGTGCGCGACCTCGCCTTCTCCCCCGACGGCGCCTGGCTGACCTGGGCCCACCCCGGCATCGGACGCTCCCTGCGCTCCATCAAGATGGCCCGCATCGCCGGCCCCGGCGCCCCGGTCGTCGTCGACGTCACCAACGGGCGCTTCGAGGACGAGAACCCGGTCTTCACCCGCGACGGGCGCTATCTCGCCTTCCTCTCCTGGCGGGGCTTCGACCCGGTGTACGACGTGCACACCGGCGACCTCTCCTTCCCGCTGGGCTGCCGCCCGTATCTCGTACCGCTCTCCTCCGCGACCCCCTCCCCCTTCGCGCTCCTCCCCGACGGCCGGCCCGCCGCCGGCGGCATGGACCCCACCGACGAGGGCGGGGCCGAGGGCGACGGCACGGTGACCGTGGAGATCGAGGGACTCCCCGACCGGGTCACCCCCTTCCCCGTGACCGCCTCCAAGTACTCCGCCCTCCAGCCGGTCTCCGGCGGCGGCCTGGTCTGGCTGCGCTGGCCGATCTCCGGCGCCCTCGGCGAGACCTTCGCCAACCCCTCCGATCCCTCCCCCCGCCCCACGCTGGAGCACTACAACATCACCAAGGCCCGCAAGACCGAACTCGTCGGGCACCTCGACTGGTTCGCGGTCAGCGGTGACGGCTCCCGGCTCGTCGTGGTCGACGAGGGGGAGCTGCGGGCCGTCCCCGCCACCGAGTCCGGCGACGGCGACTCCACCGTCTACCTCGACCTGCGCCGGATCGTGCACGAGGTCGACCCGGCCGCCGAGTGGCGGCAGGCCTTCGACGAGGCCGGCCGGATCGTCCGCGCCTACTTCTGGGAACCCGGCATGGGCGGCGTCGACTGGACCGCGGTGCTCGACCAGTACCGCCCGCTCGTCGAACGGGTCGCCTCCCCCGACGAGTTCGCCGACCTGCTGCGCGAGGTCATGGGCGAACTCGGCACCTCGCACGCCTACGTCACCCCGGCCCGGCGCAACGAGGGCCCCGCCCACTACCAGCGCGCCCAGGGCCTGCTCGGCGCCAACTTCGTGCACCGCGACGGCGGCTGGGTGGTCAAGCGGATCCTGCCCGGCGACTCCTCCGACTCCAAGGCCCGCTCACCGCTGGCCGGCACCGGCATCCGCGAGGGCGCGATCCTCACCCATGTCGACGGCCGGCCCGTCGACCCCGTCGCCGGCCCCTATCCCCTCCTCGCCGGGACCGGCGGCAGCACCGTCGAGCTGACCTTCACCCCGGCCGAGGGCGAGGGCCCGGCCCGCCGGATCGCCGTCGTCCCGCTCGTCGACGAACGTCCCCTGCGCTACCAGGACTGGGTGACCAAGCGGCGCGCCGTGGTCCACGAGGTCAGCGGCGGGCGCTGCGGCTACCTCCACATCCCCGACATGGGCGGCTCCGGCTGGGCCCAGTTCAACCGCGACCTGCGGATGGAGGTCTCCCGGCCGGCCCTCATCGTGGACGTGCGCGGCAACGCCGGCGGCCACATCAGCGAGCTGGTCATAGAGAAACTGACCCGCAAGATCCTGGGCTGGGACCTCACCCGCAACGCCCAGCCCGTCTCGTACACCACCAACGCGCCGCGCGGCCCGATCGTGGCGCTCGCCGACGAGGCCACCTCCTCCGACGGCGACATGATCACCGCCGCCTTCAAGCTGCTCCGGCTCGGTCCCGTCGTCGGCCAGCGCACCTGGGGCGGCGTCGTCGGCATGACCGGGCGCCACCGGCTCGGCGACGGCACCCAGATCACGGTCCCGATGAACGCGGCCTGGTTCCCCGAATACGGCTGGTCCGTCGAGAACCACGGGGTGGCGCCGGACCTCGCGATCCTGCGCACCCCGCTCGACTGGGCCGAGGGCCGCCACGCCCAGCTCGACGACGCCGTGGAGGTGGCCCTGGCGCTGTTGGACGAGAACCCGGCCGCGCACCCGCCCGGCTACGAGGCCGTGCCGGACCGCTCCCGCCCCAAGCTGCCGCCGAGGTCCAGCTCGTAGGCGATCCCGGGCACACCCTCCAGCGTCACGCTCCCGACCGCACCGAAGCCGACCCGGGCGAGCACCGCCCGGGACCGCTCGTTGTCGAGGGTCGTGGCGGCCGTCAGCCGGCTCAGCCCGTACTCCTCACGGGCCCGTATGCACAGCGCGCGGACCGTCGCGGTCGCCACTCCGCGTCCGGTCGCCTTCTCGGCCACCCGGTAGCCGAGTTCGGCGCTTCCGTCGGCCACGTCGACCAGATTGAACCGCCCGAGTATCTCCCCGTCGCCCGGTGACACCAGCACGTGGAAGAGGATCGCACCGGTCTCCTGCTCGTCGAGCAGCGCCTGGTGCCGGGCGTCGAACTCCTCGAAGTACGCGTCCCCCCGGTCGGGCACGGACGCGGCGAAATAGGCCCGGTTCTCCCGCTCGAAGGCGAGCAGGGCGGGCGCGTGGTCGGATCGCAGTCGCTCAAGTACGGGCTCAGTCACGGACATGGGGATCACGGTACGTAACTCCGCGATCTCGTGCAGGAAGTTATCCACAGGCGGGTCGCGAAAAGGGAAAAGTGGCCGCGACGCGCGAAGGCGCACCCGGCGTCCCGGGTGCGCCTTCCTCACAGGACGGCGTCAGGCGTCGTAGTCCATGTCGAGTCGGTCCTGCTCCTCGGCGTCGCGCCGGGCACGGTCCGACTGGTCACGCTGCTCACGCGAACGGTCCTTGGCCTGCGAGGCGCGCTCGGACGCCTCGCGCTTCGCGTTGCCCGCCGCCTGCTGGCCGCGGTTCTTGAGCTCCTGCGCCTTGTCCTGGAACTGGTCCTTGATGCCCATGAAGGTTCACTCCTAGAAGGGTGTGAGGGGGACGGGGCTTTGGCGCCCCTGGGCCTCGACCAGACTGACACGCCGGGACAACGCGCGCATTTCGATCAGATACGGACCGTCACGACGCCCGGCCGGCCTCCGTGCGCTCCTGTTCGTCCGCCGCCCCGCCCGCGCCCACCAGTCCCTTGGAGACCGAGGCCAGACGCGGCTCGAAGCGCCTCATCTCGCGCCGGCCGACGGTCGCGATGAGGCCCGGCAGATAGCCGCGGCCGCCCTGCATCCCGCGCAGCCACCACTGGGCGTACACGTGGGCCGACCGGCGCTCGATGCCCGCGACGATCCGGTCGACGGCCGGGCCGAGCGGATACGTGCGGTTCGACGGCCACGGCAGCCGGGAGCGCAGCTCGCGCATCACGTCGTCCTGGTCGGCGCCCCGCACCATGTCGGTGTCCGTCCAGGAGAGGTAGCCGACGCCCACCTCGACGCCCTTGTAGGCGACCTCGGCGCGCAGGCTGTGCGCGAAGGCCTCCACACCGGACTTGGAGGCGCAGTACGCGGTCATCATGGGCGCCGGGGTCATCGCGGCCAGCGAGGCGATCTGCAGGAAGTAGCCGCGGGACTCCAGAAGGACGGGCAGGAACGCCCGGGCCGTCACGGCGCCGCCGATCAGGTTGACCTCGATGACCCGCCGCCAGGCGACCGGGTCGGAGTCCACGAACGGACCGCCCGCCGCCACACCGGCGTTGGCGACCACGATGTCGACCTTGCCGAACCGCTCCTTCACCTCGGCCGCGACCTTCGCCATGGCCTCGTGGTCGGTGACGTCCGCGTGCCACCAGTCGGCCTCGGTGTGGAGCCGGCCCGCGACCTCCTTGAGGAGCTCCGGCTCCAGGCCGACGAGCGCGATCTTCGCGCCGCGCGCGGAGAGTTTGCGGGCGAGGAGTTCGCCGACGCCGCGGGCTCCTCCGGTGACGACCGCCACCTGTCCTTCCAGGCTCACCCTGCTCATGCCTCTGCCTCCTCCTTCACGGTCTGCTCCGTCACACCCAGGTAGGTGAGCGTCAGTTCACGGATCTGCGCGGTGACGGCCTCGGGGGCCTCCACCGGGGTCATGTGGCCCATGCCGGCCAGTTCGACCAGGCCCGTGCAGTGCGGCAGGGCGGCCGCCATGGCACGGGAGTGGACGGCCGGGGTGAGCCGGTCGGCCGTTCCGACCAGCACGGCTACGGGAAGCCGCAACTCCCGCACGTCCGCCTCCAGATCGAGTCCGGCCAGCACCTGCGACCAGCCGTACCGCGCGCCCCGCGGGCAGGCGTGCACGATCCGCGCGCAGGCGTCGACCCGGTCGGGCGCGGTCCCCGGACCCATCGTCGCGTACCTGAGGACCTTCTTCGAGAGGGGGGTGACCGGTCCGAGCGGCGCCCTCGAGCCGAGGACGGAGCGGGTCAGCCGGGTCCGCAGCCGGCCCGGCCCCAGCGGTACGACGAGGGCCTCGGCCGTGAGCCGCGCGGGCCCGGTCGAGCAGAGCAGCGCGGCGGCGGCGTGCTGCCGGAAGAGGGGCCGCCGGGCCGCGGCCATCAGGGTCATGCCGCCCATGGAGTGCCCGGCGAGGACCGCCCGCTCGCCGGGGCCGAGGGTGGCCGCGAGCACGGCCTCCAGGTCGTCGGCGAGCGCCTCGGTGGAGTAGCCCTTGCCGCCGTCGGCCGGGGCCGGGGAGCCGCCGTGGCCGCGCTGGTCGTAGACGACGACCTTGTGGTCGGCGGCGAGGTCCCGTATCTGCGCGTCCCAGAAGCGCGTGGAGCAGGTCCAGCCGTGGGCGAGGACGACGGCGGGGGCGTCGGCCCGGCCGTGCACCTCGACGTGGAGGCGGGATCCGTCGGCGGAGGTCACCGTGAGCGTGCTCACTGGACGGCCTCCTTCCTGCGGGAGGTGCGGCGGGCGGCCGAGGGCTTCGCCGGCGCCCGCAGCACCTCGTACTCGGAGAGGTCGACGGCCCGCGTCTCGCGCCGGAACTCGCCGGTCGTGCCCGGCCACAGGGTGGTGTTGCGGCCGTTGGCGTCGAGGTACCAGCTCTCGCAGCCGCCCGCCTTCCACACGCTCCGCTCCATCCGGGCCTGCACCCGGCGGTTCCAGGCGCCGACGGCGGAGGGCCGGGCGGCGAGCGCGGCGCGTCCTCCGAGCACGTCCAGCTGGCGCAGGTAGTCGGCCATGTAGTTCAGCTGGGACTCGATCATGAGGATCATCGAGGAGTTCCCGAGGCCCGTGTTGGGTCCGATGATCGTCATCCAGTTGGGGAAGCCGGCGGCGGTCGCACCGCGCAGCGCCTCCATGCCGCCCTTCCAGTGGTCGGCGAGCGAGCGGCCCTCGGCGCCGATGACGCGCGAGGCGATCGGCATGTCGGTGACGTGGAAGCCGGTGCCGAAGATGATCGCGTCGACCTCGGTCTCGGTCCCGTCGGCGGCGACCACGACGTTCCCGCGGACCTCCTTCAGCCCGGCGGCGACGACGTCGACGTTGGGCTGCGCGAGCGCCGGGTAGTAGGCGTTCGACAGCAGGATCCGCTTGCAGCCGAGGCGGTACGAGGGGGTCAGCTTGGCCCGCAGCACCGGGTCCTTGATCGAGCGGGCGATGTTCGCCTTGGCGAGCCGCTCGACCAGGCCGAGCTCGTCGGGCCGCTTGGTGAAGGCGCTGACCTGGAGCTCGCGGATGCCCCACAGGAGGCCGCGGCGGGCGGTCGCGGTGAACGGCAGCTGCCGGTGGAGCCAGCGCTCGGGGCCGCTGATGGCCCGGTCCACGCGGGGCATGACCCACGGGGGCGTGCGCTGGAAGAGGGCGAGCCTGCCGACCTTCGGCTGGATGGACGGGACGATCTGGATGGCGGAGGCGCCGGTGCCGACCATGGCGACGCGCTTGCCGGTGAGGTCGTAGTCGTGGTCCCAGCGCGCGGAGTGGAAGACCTTGCCGGTGAAGTCGGCGAGCCCCGGGATGTCGGGGATCTTCGGGTCGGACAGCGGCCCGGTGGCGGAGACGACGACGTCGGCGGAGAAGGAGCCGCGGCTCGTCTCGATCTCCCAGCGCAGCTCCTCCTCGTCCCAGACCGTCCTCATGACCTCGTGCCCGAGTCGCAGGTGCGGCCGGATCCCGAAGGTGTCGGTGACGTGCTCCAGGTACGCGCGGATGTGGCGCTGGCCGGAGAAGGTGCGCGGCCAGTCGGGGTTGGGCGCGAAGGAGAAGGAGTAGAGGTGGGAGGGGACGTCGCAGGCGCAGCCGGGGTAGCTGTTGTCCCGCCACGTGCCGCCCACGGCGTCGGCCCGCTCCAGGACGACGAAGTCGGTGATCCCCTCGCGGCGCAGTCGGACGGCGGCTCCCAGTCCGCCGAACCCCGATCCGATCACCGCCACTCGTACGTGCTCGTGCTTCGCCATGCCGCCTCCCGTGCGCCCGGCCAAGATTCCGCCAGCAATCACTGGCACAATCGGGACTGTAGAGCAGCGGCATACCGAGCGGTAGGGGTCGGGCCGGGGAAAGTTACCGGCGGTACAACATAGGCTGGCGGGCGTGGCAGAACGATCGGGAGAACAGGCGGACACGGCCCGGCCCATGAGGCCGGAGGGCACCGGGGGGACGACGCGGCCCGAGGGAACGGCGCGACCCGAGGGGTCGGTGCCACCGGAGGGACCGGCCGGCGCCCCGCGCGAGTACCGCATGGCCGACCTGGCCGCCGCCGCGGGCATCACCGTACGCACCCTCCGCTTCTACCGGGAGCGCGGGCTCATCCCGCCGCCCCGCCGCGAGGGCCGGATCGCCTGGTACGACGAACGCCACCTGGCCCGGCTGCGCACCATCGCCGCCCTGCTCGAACGCGGCCACACCCTCAACGGGATCGCCGACCTCACCGCGGCCTTCGAGTCCGGCCGCAACGTCGGCGAGGTCCTCGAACTCGGCACCCCCACCGAGGAGGAGCCGGTGCGCCTCACCCCGGAGGAGCTCGCCGACCACTTCGCGGGCGAGGTCACCCCCGAGAACCTGGCGGCCGCCCTCGACCTCGGCTACCTCGCCACCGACGGCGAGGACATCGTCCACGTCAGCCGCCGCCTGCTCGACGTCTCCTCCGCCCTCGTCCGGGAGGGCGTCCCGCTGGCCGCCGTCCTGGAGGCGGGCGGCCGGGTCCGCGAGCACGCGGAGGCGCTCGCGGAGCTCTTCACGGAGCTCCTGGGCACGTACGCGGAGGAGAAGGACCTCCAGCGCCTGCGCCCGCTGGCGAAGAGCGTGGTGGAGGCCGAACTGTCACTGGCCCTGGACCGCCGGATACGCCCCTGAGGGGGCCGGACGGGGTCGGACGGGGCCGCGGGGGGATGCCGGGCCGGACCGCGGAGGTCCTTGCAGGCCGCGAGCGTGGCCCGGCCGAGCCACGGGCTGAAGCCCGGACGGGCCGCGCATGGAGCCCGGCCGGAGGGCCGAGCTCCCGCCCCCGTCCCCTACAGCCGCCTAGAGCTCGTAGACGGCCGTCACCGGCGCGTGGTCGCTCCACCGCTCGGCGTGGGTGGCGGCCCGCTCGACGTACGCCTTCACGGCCTTGCCGGCGAGTCCGGGGGTGGCGATCTGGTAGTCGATGCGCCAGCCGCTGTCGTTGTCGAAGGCGCGACCACGGTAGGACCACCAGGAGTAGGGACCGTCCTGCTCGGGGTGGAGGGCCCGGACGACGTCCACGTACCCGCCGTCCCCCTCGGCGAGGACCCGGCTCAGCCACTCCCGCTCCTCGGGGAGGAAGCCGGCGTTCTTCTGGTTGGCCCGCCAGTTCTTGAGGTCCGCCTCGCGGTGGGCGATGTTCCAGTCGCCGCAGACGACGACCTCGCGGCCGTCGGCGGCGGCACGCTCCTTGAGCTCCTTCAGGTACGGCAGGAAGGCGTCCATGAAGCGGATCTTCTCGTCCTGCCGCTCGGTGCCGACCTCACCCGAGGGCAGGTAGAGGCTGGCGACGGTGACGCCGGGCAGATCGGCCTCGACGTACCGGCCACTGCCGTCGAACTCCTCGGACCCGAAGCCGACCCGCAGGGCGTCGGGCTCACGCCGCGTGTAGAGGGAGACGCCGGCGCGGCCCTTGGCGGCGGCGGGCGCGTGGGCGGTGAACCAGCCCTCGGGGGCCCGCACCTCCGGGGGCAGCTGGGCCGCCTCGGCGCGCACCTCCTGGAGGCAGACCACATCGGCGGAGGTCCCGGCCAGCCACTCGACGAAGCCCTTCTTGGCGGCGGCTCGGAGACCATTGACATTCACGGACGTCACGGTGAGCATCCCGGGAGAATACCGGCACCCAGACCCCGCATACCTGTACGATACCCCGCATGGATATACGTTCCACCTCCTTCGACCACCCCGACGCGGTCAAGCTCAACGACGCCGTGCAGCTGGAGTACGCCGAGCGCTACGCGGACGACGACGGCGACGGTGAGGGAGATCTCACTCCGCTCGCCCCGTCGATGTTCGCCCCGCCGCAGGGCCTCTACCTCATCGCGTACGACCCCCAGGGCCGCCCGGTCGCGACCGGCGGCTGGCGTACCCAGGAGGCCAACGACGAGGGCTACTCCGACGGCGACGCCGAGCTGAAGCGCATGTACGTGGTCCCCGAGGCGCGCGGCCTGGGCCTCGCCCGCCGCATCCTCGCCGCACTGGAGGCGGACGCGCGCGCCGCGGGGCGGACGCGCATGGTCCTGGAGACGGGCACGGCCCAGCCGGAGGCCATCGCCCTCTACACCTCCAGTGGCTACGAGCCCTGCGCGAAGTTCGGCTACTACCGGGACTACCCGAACAGCCGCTGCTTCGCGAAGGCGCTGCAGACCAACTGAACGCCCCTCGGCCGCGGCACGCCCCGCACCCTCACGTCTCGAGAATGGCCATGACGCGCCCCTGACAAATCACAGGGGTTCTGTCACGCTGCCCACGCACGTCGATCCGCACCGCTCTCATCCCCCACCTGCCTCGGCAGAAGGAGACATGCGTGAGACGCCATCGCTTCGCCACAGCCGTCCTGCTGTCCCTCGGCGCCCTCGTCGCCGGCGGACTCGCGTCGACCGGAGCGGCCCAGGCCGCCGGTGACACGGGCCATTCGTTCACGGCGGCGCAACAGGACCGGACGGCCGCCTTCTGGACCGCGGACCGGATGCGTTCGGCCACCCCGCTGGACCTCACCGCGAGCCCCGGCGCGCTGCGCCAGGTCCCGCGCACGGCCGCCCCGACGACGATCGCCCCGACGACGGCCACCGCGACCGCCGTCTCCCCCACCGCCTTCCCGCAGGCGGGCGGCGCGTGGACGGGCGGCGGCGCGGTCGTGAAGACCTCCGGCCGGGTCTTCTTCACCTTCCAGGGCCGCACGGCCTCCTGCTCCGGCAACGCCGTCACCAGCCAGAACGCCTCCACGGTCATCACGGCCGGCCACTGCGTGAAGTACCAGGGCGCCTGGCACACCAACTGGATCTTCGTCCCGGCCTACGACAACGGCAACGCGCCCTACGGACAGTGGACGGCCACCAAGACCCTCACCACCCCGCAGTGGGAGGCGAGCGAGGACATCAACTACGACGTCGGCGCCGCCGTCGTGGCCCCGCTGAACGGCCAGACCCTCACCTCGGTCACCGGCGCCCAGGGCATCCAGTTCAACGGCGGCTACAACAAGCCGATGTACGCCTTCGGCTTCCCGGCCGCCTCCCCGTACGACGGCACGAAGCTGATCTACTGCGCGGGCAACACGTCGAAGGACTTCCTGTTCTCCCAGGACCACTCGCTCGCCTGCAACATGACCGGCGGCTCCAGCGGCGGCCCCTGGTTCGCCTCCTTCAACGAGACCACCGGCACCGGCCTCCAGGCCTCGGTGAACAGCTTCGGCTACAACTTCCTGCCGAACCGCATGTTCGGCCCGTACTTCGGCACGGACGCCCAGAACCTCTACAACAAGGCCCAGACGTCCTGACGTTCGCACCCCGGGAACAAGCGAAGGACCCCGCCCGATCTTGCGATCGGACGGGGTCCTTCGTGTCTGTGGACCTGTGGGGATTTGAACCCCAGACCCCCTCGATGCGAACGAGGTGCGCTACCAGACTGCGCCACAGGCCCTTGCGACGTGTGAAACATTAGCATCCCTACGGGCGATGGTGGAAATCCGCTCCCCCGCAGGTCAGCCGGGGGCCGTCGCGGGCCCCCGGCGAGGGGTCATTCGTTGGCCGCGCGGGGGCGGTCGTCGTCCGCGTACTGGTCGAAGAGCGGGGTGCGCCCGTGATCGCGGCGGGGTCGGGGCTGGGGCGCGCGCTGGCGCGGGGCCGGGGCCGGGGCGGGGGTCGGGTCGGCCGCCGTGGAGGAGCGGGCCGAGCTCCACGTCTCCGGGTCCGTGATGTCGACGCCACCCGAGGCACGCGGGGCGACCGGGGCGGTGACGTACGTGGGGAGCGGCACCGGGACCGGGTCCCAGCTGTCGCCACGGGCGGGGCCGCGGTCGCGCTGCTGGTCCACCCATTCCGCGTGGTCCGTCTGCTCCACCAGGGCACGGCGGTCCGCCTCCTGCGGGGAGACGGCCGGGGCGGGCGCCGGCACCTGCGCGGGCTCCGGCTCCGGGGTGGGCGCCGGGCGGCGGCTCTCGCGCAGCCGGGCCGCGGCGGCCTCGGCGTTGCGCCGGTCCATCACGTAGACGAAGCGCCGGCGCTCCTGGACGCGCAGATAGACGATGTACGCACTCAGGAGCAGGGCCGGGACGGCCGGTGCCCACAGGAAGGCGAGACCGCCGACGGCCGCGACGACCGCGCCGAGGGTGAAGGCCAGGAAGAGGATCACGGTGGTGCGCCGGCGCCGGGCCAGGACCTTGCCCCTGCGGGCCCGCTCGGCCGCCGCGCTGGGCGCGCGCCGGACGGGGGGCTGGGTCGGGGCGGGGGCCGGCACGGGGGCCGGGGCCTTGGGTGCCGGTTCCGGCATCTCCAGGCGGGCTTCCGTCCTGGCCGCGGGCGCGCTGAAGGCCCGGACGTCGACCGAGCTCAGTTGCTCCGTCTCCGCGTCCGGGTCCACGTCGGGCGCCGCGTCGTCCGCCGCACGGTCCCGGTCCCTCAGCTCCTTGGCATAACGGCGCTCCATGCCCGCCCGTCCGGACAGCAGCCGGATGGCGGTGCTGAAGCGTTCCGTCGGACGGGCCTCGTTCAGCTCGTCCTGCCTGCGGAGCCACATCGGCACCAAGTAGGCGGCCCAGGCCCCGACGATGACTGCGTAGATGAGGCCGCTGCTGCTCACGTCTCCCACGGTAGAGGGGTTCGGGTGAGGGCATCGGCCAATTGGCCCGGTGTGTCGCACGATCTGGCTGATATCACTGAACTTTTTTGTGATTGTTCAGATCGATTGACGGTCAACTACCGATTAAATTCGAACACTTATGGGAATTACTGGGGTTGGCGACGTGCCTGGTGCCAGCGGCGCAGCAGCCCCTCCGGCACCTCCTCCGCCGTCAGCGCGAAGACCAGATGGTCCCGCCAGGCGCCGTCGATGTGGAGGTAACGAGGCCTCAGCCCCTCCTCCCGGAATCCCAATTTCTCCACGACCCGCCGCGAGGGACCGTTCTCCGGGCGAATGCAGACTTCCATCCGGTGCAGCCCGACGGTGCGGAAACAGTGGTCGACGGCGAGTGCGACCGCCGTCGGCATGACCCCGCGGCCGGCCACCTCGCTGTCCACCCAATAGCCCACATGGCCCGAGCACATCGAGCCCCAGGTGATCCCCGCCACCGTCAACTGCCCGACCAGACGCCCTTGGTACTCGATCACGAACGGCAGCATCCGGCCCGCGTTCGCCTCCGCCCGCAGATGGCGCACCATCTGCCGGTACGTGGGGCGCTGCGCCACCGGGCCGGCCGGCCCGGGCGGCGGGACGGTCGCCTCCCACGGGCGCAGCCAGTCGCGGTTGCGCCGGTTCACCTCGCGCCAGGCCCGCTGGTCGCGCATCTTTATCGGGCGGAGCAGCACGTCTCCGTCCACCAGGACCACGGGCCAGGACGGGATCATGACTCCGGGCCCGCTTCCGACGCCGGTCTCGGGTGGTCGCCGCCGCGGATCTGGTCCACGGCATGGACCAGCAGCGGCTCCAGGACCGCGAGCCCGTCCCGTACCCCGCCCGTCGAACCGGGCAGGTTCACGATCAGCGTGCCGCGGGCCACTCCGGCCAGACCGCGCGAGAGGGCCGCGGTGGGCACCTTCGCCCGGCCGTGGGCGCGGATCGCCTCGGGAATGCCCGGGATCTCCCGGTCCAGGACCCGGCGGGTGACCTCCGGGGTCTCGTCGGTCGGCGAGATGCCCGTACCGCCGGTGGTGAGGACGACGTCGTAACCGGCCTCCACGGCGGCGCGCAGGGCCGCCTCGACCGGCGCGCCGTCCGGCACGACCTGCGGGCCGTCCACGCCGAAGCCGAGCGCCCGCAGCGCCTCGGCGATCAGCGGGCCGCCCTTGTCCTCGTAGACGCCGGCCGCGGCCCGGTTGGAGGCCGTGACGACCAGGGCGGTGTACGGGGCGGCCTCGCGGACCGGCGGCTCGGCGGCGGCCGGGTCGGCCGTCCGCGCCTCGTGCTCGTGCGCCCCCGCGACCTTGCCCGCGCGCGTCATGACTCACTCCGCGTCCAGTGGCCGGACTTGCCGCCGGTCTTCTCCTCCACCCGTACGTCGGAGATGACCGCGCCCTTGTCGACCGCCTTCACCATGTCGACGACCGTCAGCGCCGCCACCGACACCGCCGTCAGGGCCTCCATCTCGACGCCCGTACGGTCCGTGGTCTTCACCGTCGCCAGGATCTCCACCGCTTCGTCCGTGACCGCCAGGTCGAGCGTGACGCCGGAGACGGCCAGCGGGTGACAGAGCGGGATCAGGTCCGGGGTCTTCTTGGCGCCCATGATCCCGGCGATCCGGGCGGTGGCCAGCGCGTCGCCCTTCGGCACGCCCTCGCCGCGCAGCAGCTCGATCACGCGCGGCGAGACGAGGACACGGCCGCTGGCACGGGCGGTGCGGGCCGTGACCTCCTTCTCGGAGACGTCGACCATGCGGGCCGCCCCCGCCTCGTCGATGTGGGTGAGGCCTTGCTGCGTGCTCATGGCGGTGACACTCCCGGTCGCTGTGTGGGACGACACGGTACCCCCACCATGCCCCCCTCAGCCGAGGAGGACCACTTCGACCTCCGTGCCGGGTTCCACCCCGGTGGCCTCCTCCGGTACGACGAGCAGCGCGTCCGCGTGGGCGAGCGCCGCGATCAGGTGGGAGCCGGCGCCGCCCACAGGAGTGACGGAGCCCGACTCGGCGTCGTAGGTGCCGCGCAGGAACTGCCGGCGGCCGGCCGGCGAGGACAGGGCGCGGTCCGACTTCAGCACGGCGCGGACCCGCGGCCGGTGGGCGTCGGGACGGTCGCCGAGGCCCATGAGGGCGCGGATCGCGGGACGGACGAACAGCTCGAAGGAGACGTAGGAGGAGACCGGGTTGCCCGGCAGGGCGAGCAGCGGGGTGTGCTCGGGGCCGATCATGCCGAAGCCCTGCGGCTTGCCCGGCTGCATCGCCAGCTTGCGGAAGTCGACCTCGCCGTCCGCCGTCAGCGCCTCCTTCACCACGTCGTACGCCCCCACGCTGACCCCGCCCGTGGTGACGATCAGATCGGCCCGGATCAGCTGGTCCTCGATGGCGGCGCGCAGCGACTCGGCGTCGTCGGCGACCGCGCCGACCCGGTAGGCGAGGGCGCCGGCCTCGCGCGCGGCGGCGGCGAGCGCGAAGCTGTTGGAGTCGTAGATCCGCCCCTCGGCCAACGGCTCACCGGGCTGCGTCAGTTCGCTGCCGGTGGAGATCACGACCACGCGCGGGCGGGGGCGCACCCGCACGGTGCCGCGGCCGATCGCCGCGAGCAGTCCGATCTGCGGCGCCCCGAGGACGGTGCCCGCCGCGAGGGCCAGCTCGCCCGCGCGGACGTCGCTGCCGCGCGCCCGGACGTGGGCGCGGGCCTCGGCGGGGCGATGGACCCGGACCTCGCCGGCGGCGCCCTCCGGGGCGGCGCTCGCCGGGCGCATCGTGCCGGCCGCGCCCTCGCCCGTACCGCCGTCGGTCCATTCGACGGGCACGACGGCCTCGGCGCCGGGCGGCAGCGGGGCACCGGTCATGATCCGGGCGGCCTGGCCCGGCCCGACCTCGGGCAGCCCGCCGGCGCCCGCGGCGACGTCGCCGATGACGGTCAGGACGGCCGGGAACTCCTCGCTCGCCCCCGCCACGTCGGCGACCCGCACCGCGTACCCGTCCATGGAGCTGTTGTCGAAGGGCGGCAGCGCGACCGGCACCGTGACGTCCTCGACGAGGACACAGCCCTGGGCGTCGGGCAGCTGCAGCTCGATGGGCTCGAGCGGGGCGACCGCCGCCAGGATGTCGTCGAGGTGCTCGTCGACGGACCACAGGCCACGGGCCGGGCCCGCGCAGGGGTCGCCGGGCCCCTCGCCGGAGGGGCCGTGGTCCGCCGGTGCCGTACCGCTGCTGCTCAAGGTGCTACATCTCCTCGCTGACGTAACTGCGGAGCCAGGTCCGGAAGTCAGGCCCCAGGTCTTCACGTTCGCACGCCAGTCTGACAATGGCACGCAGGTAGTCGCCGCGGTCGCCGGTGTCAAAGCGGCGGCCCTTGAAGACGACGCCGTGGACAGGGCCGCCGGCCCTCTCGTCCTGGACGAGCTTTTGCAGGGCGTCGGTCAGCTGGATCTCGCCGCCGCGGCCCGGCGGGGTCTCCCGCAGTATGGCGAAGACGGCCGGGTCCAGGACGTAGCGGCCGATGATCGCCAGGTTGCTCGGGGCCTCCGAGGGCTCCGGCTTCTCCACCAGGCCCGTCACCTTCACCACGTCCGAGTCGCCGGTCGGGCCGACCGCCGCGCAGCCGTAGAGGTGGATCTGGGAGGGATCGACCTCCATGAGCGCGACGACGCTGCCGCCGAACCGCTCGCGCACCTCGACCATGCGGGCGAGCAGCGGATCGCGCGGGTCGATCAGGTCGTCGCCGAGGAGCACCGCGAACGGCTGCTCGCCCACGTGCGGGGCGGCGCACAGCACGGCGTGGCCGAGCCCGCGGGGGGCGCCCTGGCGGACGTAGTGCATGGTGGCCAGGTCGTTCGACTCCCGCACCTTGGCGAGGCGTTCGTCGTCGCCCTTCCGGGTCAGCGCCTCTTCCAGCTCGTAGTTCCGGTCGAAGTGGTCCTCGAGCGGGCGCTTGTTGCGGCCGGTGATCATCAGGACGTCCGAGAGCCCGGCCGCGACGGCCTCCTCCACGACGTACTGGATCGCCGGTTTGTCCACGACCGGCAGCATCTCCTTCGGCGTCGCCTTGGTGGCCGGCAGGAACCGGGTGCCGAGGCCCGCGGCCGGGATGACAGCCTTTGTGATGGACGGCGTCTGAGTCATGCGGAGCACCCTAGCCGTTCGGTATGGGAGGAAGATGAGGTTCGTCTGAGCTTTCTCAACCCTCGTACCGCTACCGCCCGATACAAGAGGAATACGAGACGCCTTGAGCACCGAACCGCGTGAGGACGTCACCGAGAAGGCCCTCCTGCGCCGGGCCCTGCTCACCGCCCGCGCCGCGCTGACCCCGGAGGACACCGCGCGCGCCGCGGATCTGCTGGCCGAGCACGCCCTGGAGCTGTCCGAGCTGGCGGAGGCGGGCACCGTCGCCGCGTACGTCTCGGTGGGGCGCGAACCCGGCACCCGCGCGCTTCTCGACGCGCTGCGCGAGCGGGGCGTACGGGTCCTGCTGCCGGTCCTGCTGCCCGACAACGACCTGGACTGGGCCGCGTACGAGGGCGCCGAGCGGCTCGCGAAGGCGGGCCGGGGGCTGCTCGAACCGGTCGGCGAGCGCCTCGGCGCCGAGGCGGTGTGCGCGGCGACGGCGGTGCTGCTCCCGGGCCTCGCGGTGGACGCGCGCGGCATGCGGCTCGGGCGCGGCGGCGGCTCGTACGACCGGGTCCTGGCCCGGCTCGTACGGGCCGGGGCGGATCCGGCGCTGGTGGTGCTCCTCTACGCGAACGAGGTGGTCGCGCGGGTCCCGGAGGAACCGCACGACCACCCCGTGCACGCGGTGGTGACCCCGGAGGGGGTCCGGCGCTTCGAGCGCTGAGGAGCTCCTACGGCTCCAGCTTGAGCGTGTCCTTCGTGCCGGCCTCGACCGCGGCCTGCCCGAACGACCAGTCGAGCAGCTCGCCCTTCGCCCACTTGTCGGTCTGGTCGGTGTAGTGGCTGCTGAAGGCGTGGCCGGAGGCGCCGGTGAGGTTGATCCAGCGGGACTTGTCCCAGTCGCCGACGTTGACGACCATCCGCATCGACGGCACCCAGATCACCTCGTAGCCACCGGCGGCGTTCCAGCCGGTCGCGTCGACCGCGGCCTCGCCGCCGCCCAGGTTCCACGGGCCGCGGTTGAGCAGCGACTGCACGAGGCCGGGGCCGGCGGTGCCGAGGGTCTGGTTCTCCAGGGTCAGCTGGTGCAGCCGGCCCCAGCTCCAGGTGGTGACGTCCTTGCCGAGCTTGGCGGTCAGCTCCCAGCGCGCGTCCTTCATGGCCTGCGCGAGCAGCTGGTCACGGGTCTCGGTGGGGGCGTCGAGCCGGTCGCCCGGCGTCTTCCACCACTCGCTCTTCTCCTGCTGGAGCAGCGGCCGGACCACCTCGTACCAGCGGTCGCCGCCGTCCGGCTGCGCGGTGTCGGGGTCACGCTCGCCGCACTCGCGGACCGGCTTGTTCTGCTCGTCGACCGGGGCGGTGATGTCGGTCTTGCGGACCGTGAGGCACTCGCCCTCGACCCGCAGCTCCTTGGGCAGCTTGTCGCCGAAGGCGAGCTTGAGGACGTTGCGCCAGACGGCGTTGAAGTACGCGGCGGCGGCCGAGTCCGGCTCCTGGGTGTAGTCCCAGCCCTCCAGCAGCTTCTGCGCCTCGCGGACCTGCGGGTCGGCGATGTCGATCTTCAGCAGCAGCGGGTTGAGCAGGGTGGCGATCTCGCTGCGGTTGTCCATCTGCATGGTCCGCATGTCGTCCGGCGAGATCTTGCCGCCGTCCTTGGTCTTGGACTCGATCAGGTCGTTGATCCGCTGGCTGCGCGAGCCGTAACCCCAGTCCCGGGTGAGGAGGTAGGGGTACTTCTTCTCGTCGACGACGGCCTGGTTGGCGGTGACGATGTAGCCGCGGTCCGGGTTGTACTCGTAGGGCAGCTCGTCGAAGGGGATGTAGCCCTTCCAGCCGTACGAGGAGTCCCAGCCGGGCACCGGCAGCGTGCCGTCGTAGCTCTTGCCCTTGCTGCGGACCGGAATCTTGCCCGGGGCCTGGTAGCCGATGTTGCCCTGGGTGTCGGCGTAGATCATGTTCTGGGACGGGACCTCGAAGTCCTTGGCCGCGGCCCGGAAGCTCTTGAAGTCCTTGGCCCGGTTGAGCTCGAAGACGGCGTCCATCGACTTGCCGGGCTGCAGGGCGGTCCAGCGCAGGGCGACGCCGTAGCCGGTGCCGCGGTCGGGGGCGGCGTTGCCGACAGGAGCGGTCTTGCCGACCTTCTCCAGCTCGCTGGAGCGGTCGGAGAGCAGCGGACCGTGCTCGGTGGAGCGGATGGTGATGGGGCGGTCGCCGCCGCCGGCGACCTTGATGGTCTCCTCGCGGACCGTGAACGGCTTGGTCCTGCCGTCGACGACGTAGCCGTCGGTGCCGATCTTCTCCAGGTAGAGGTCGGTGACGTCGGCGCCGAGGTTGGTGAAGCCCCAGGCGACGGAGTCGTTGTGGCCGATGATCACGCCCGGGGTGCCGGAGAAGGTGTAGCCGGCGACGTCGTAGCGGCAGGTCGCCGAGACGGAGCGGCAGTGCAGGCCCATCTGGTACCAGAGGGACGGCAGCATCGGCGCGAGGTGCGGGTCGTTGGCGAGCAGCGGCTTGCCGGAGGTCGTGTAGTCGCCCGAGACGACCCAGGAGTTCGAGCCGATGCCGTTGCCGTTGGGGCCGAGCAGGGCCGGGATCTCGTCGAGGGTGTCGGAGAGCGCGGCGAGCTGGGACTGGATGCCCTGGGAGCCGCTGTCGCCGCCGGTGCCGCCGGTGCCCTTCGCCGCGGCCGCGGGGTCGAACCTGCCGGTGACCTTGTCCACGGCGCCCTTGCCGACGATCGGCTGGTGCAGCTCGTACGGGTACCCCGGGTAGAGGTCCTTGATCTGCTGCGGCTTGAGCCGGCTGGTCATCAGCGAACGGTCGATCTCGTCCTGCATGTTGCCGCGCAGGTCCCAGGCCATGGCCTTGAGCCAGGCCACCGAGTCGACCGGGGTCCACGGCTCGATGGTGTAGTCCTCGGTGAAGGCGAGGGCCGCGTACTCGACGGAGACGTCGGAGGGGTCCCGGTCCTTGAGATAGGCGTTGACGCCCGCGGCGTACGCCTGGAGATTCTTCTTCGTCTCCGCCGACAGGACCTTGTCGTACTCCTGCTGCGCGACCTGCCGCCAGCCCAGCGTGCGCAGGAAGGCGTCGGTGTCGACCTGGCTCTTGCCGAACATCTCGGACAGGCGGCCGGCCGTCACGTGACGGCGGACGTCCATCTCGTAGAACCGGTCCTGCGCCTGGACGTAGCCCTGGGCGCGGAAGAGGTCGGCCTCGCTGTCGGCGTAGATCTGCGGAACGCCGTACGCGTCACGCTTGACCTCGACCGGGCTGGAGAGCCCGTCGATCCGGATCGTGCCCGTGGTCTGCGGGAACGAGCCCCGGACGGTGCTGACGCCCCAGTACGCGCCGTACCCGATGCCCGCGACCAGAGCGAGCACCAGGACGAGAACGATCAGGCGGGCGCGCCGCCCCTTCTTCTTGGCGGGGGGCGCGGTCGTGTTGGAGGGCATCGCTGTCCTTCGAGGGGCAGGGTGGTCCTGGAGTACGGGAGCAACCTTAGGCGCAGCGTCCGGAGGCCCCGGACGCGGAGTCAGGAAGAGCACCGTTCCTATACGTACTGACGTACGACGAGACACCAAGGAGGCGTCAAGAAAGCGTTAAAGATTAGGTAAGGTAACGAAGTGTCGGCAGCGGAGGAACCGATCCGCCTGCACGCGAGGGGAAGGAACGGCCACTGACTGTCCACCAGCTCAACGAACTCCTGCTCATCTGCTCGCTCGTGCTGCTCGTCGCCGTCGCGGCGGTGCGCATCTCGTCCCGTAGCGGGCTCCCCAGCCTGCTGCTCTACCTCGGGATCGGGGTCGCCATCGGGCAGGACGGGATCGGCAACGTCGCCTTCGACAACGCCGAACTGACCCAGGTGATCGGTTATGCCGCACTTGTGGTGATCCTGGCCGAAGGCGGGCTGGGCACCAAGTGGAAGGAGATCAAACCCGCGTTGCCCGCGGCGGTCGTGCTGTCGACCCTCGGCGTCGCGGTGAGCGTGGGCATCACGGCCTCGGCCGCGCACTACCTCGTCGGACTGGAATGGCAGCAGGCCCTCATCATCGGCGCCGTCGTCTCCTCCACCGACGCCGCCGCCGTCTTCTCCGTCCTGCGCAAGGTGCCGCTGCCCTCCCGGGTCACCGGCATCCTGGAGGCCGAGTCCGGATTCAACGACGCCCCCGTCGTCATCCTCGTCGTCGCCTTCTCCACCGTCGGAGAGTCCGAGGCCTGGTACCTCCTCGTCGGTGAGATCGCCCTGGAGCTCGCCATCGGCGCCGCCGTCGGCCTGGCCGTCGGATTCATCGGCTCCTACGGACTGCGTCATGTCGCCCTGCCGGCCTCCGGCCTCTACCCGATCGCCGTCATGGCCATCGCCGTAGTCGCCTACGCCGCCGGCGCCATGGCCCACGGCTCCGGCTTCCTCGCCGTCTACCTGGCGTCGATGGTGCTCGGCAATGCCAAGCTGCCGCACGCCCCCGCCAACCGCGGCTTCGCCGAGGGGCTCGGCTGGATCGCCCAGATCGGCATGTTCGTCCTGCTCGGCCTGCTCGTCACGCCGCACGAGCTGGTCCGCGACTTCTGGCCGGCGATCGTCATCGGCCTGGTACTCACCGTGGTCGCGCGCCCCACGGAGGTCCTCGTCAGCCTCCTTCCCTTCCGCATCCCGTGGCGGGAGCAGGCCCTGCTGTCCTGGGCCGGCCTGCGCGGAGCCGTCCCGATCATCCTCGCCACGATCCCCATGGTGTCGGGGATCGAGGGCAGCGAGCGGATCTTCAACATCGTCTTCGTGCTGGTCGTCGTCTACACCCTGGTCCAGGGACCGACCCTGCCCTGGCTGGCCCGGGCCCTGGAGCTCGGGGACCAGAACGAGGCCGCCGACCTCGGTGTCGAGTCCGCCCCGCTGGAGCGGCTGCGCGGCCACCTGCTGTCCGTGGCGATTCCGGAGGGCTCCAAGATGCACGGCGTCGAGGTCGCCGAGCTCCGGCTGCCCGCCGGCGCCGCCGTCACCCTGGTGGTCCGGGAGGACAAGAGCTTCGTCCCCGGCCCCGCGACCGTGCTCCGACGCGGCGACGAACTGCTCGTCGTCGCCACCGACCCGGTGCGGGACGCCGCCGAGCGCCGGCTCCGGGCCGTCGGGCAGGGCGGCAAGCTGGCCGGCTGGCTGGGCACGGGCGCCACCGCGGCCGGCGCCCCCGAACCCCACCGCGGCCCCCTTCGGAACCCCTTCCGGCGAACGTCCGGTTAATCCCAGGCATTATTTCGGGTCCCAGGGCGTTTTCCCAGGCAGGAAGACGCCCTTCCCTGTACCATGAAGGAACACTTGATCGAACCAACTCTGCCTGACGCAGAGCTGGCGCGACCGTATGGCGGCCGAGGCACCCTCCGCAGTGGGGCCCGGTATCTACCGCAGTTCCGCGCAAGAGGACAGCTCTCGGCGAAACCCGCACCACCGTGCTCGGGCGCGCTACCAGGCGGCAGAAAGGCATGGACCGTGGCGTCCACGGTCGTCACCGAGAAGCGGCCCGGATACGGACAGCTGCTCCGAACCCCCGGTGCACTCTCCTTCCTTCTCCCGGGCTTCGCGGCCCGCCAGCCGTTCGCGATGCTCACCATCGGCATCGTCCTGCTCGTCCAGCACACCACCGGCTCCTACGGCAGCGCCGGTGCCGTCGCCGCCGCGACCGGCGTCTCCATGGCGCTCTTCGCGCCGCAGAGCGGCAAGCTCGCCGACCGCTTCGGCCAGCGGGCCGTCCTCGTCCCCGGCGTCCTCATCCACGCCGTCTCCGTCTCCCTTCTCGTCGCGCTGGCCCTGGCCGGCGCCCCGCTGTGGGCCCTGTTCCTCGCGGCCATCCCCTCCGGCGCCTCCGTGCCCCAGGTCGGGCCGATGGTCCGGGCCCGCTGGGCCGCCAAGCTGGACGGCACGCCCCTGATGCCGACCGCCGCCGCCTTCGAGTCGGTCACGGACGAGTTCACCTTCGTCGTCGGCCCGGTCCTCGCCACCGCCCTGTGCACCGGCGTCCACCCGGCCGCCGGCCTGATCGCCGAGGCCGCGCTCACCCTGTTCGGCGGCCTGTTCTTCGCCGCCCAGCGCCGCACCCAGCCCGCCCACGGCCTGGCCGCCGCGGCCGCCCAGGCGGACGGCGAACCGCACCGCTCGGCGCTGTCCGTGCCCGGCGTCCGCGTCCTCGCCATCGCCTTCCTCGGCATCGGCTCCGTCTTCGGCGGCATGCAGGTCTCCCTCACCGCCTTCACCGAGGAGATCGGCAACCCCGGCGCCAACGGCCTGCTGTACGGCATCTTCGCCGCCGGCAACATGCTCGCCGGCATCGCCATGGGCGCCGTCGCCTGGAAGACCGGCCCGCGCCGCCGCCTGATCCTCGGCTACGCCGGTCTGACCGTCGCCGCCTCCCTTCTGTGGTCCGCCCACTCCGTCCTGCTGCTCGGCGCCCTCGGTCTCGTCGTGGGCCTGTGCATCGCCCCGGCCCTGATCACCGGCTACACGATCGTCGAGACGCTGGTCCCGGCGTCCTCCCGCACCGAGGCCTTCACCTGGCTGACCGGCGCCGTGGCGCTGGGCCAGGCCGCGGCCGTCACCGTCGCCGGCCGGCTGGCCGACGCCCACGGCGCCAGCACCGGATTCCTGGTGCCGATGGCGGGCACGATGCTCGCGCTCGTCACCCTGGTCGCCCTCCGTTCGCGGCTCCGCCCCCGGGCGGCGAGCCGGGTCGCGGCACGTGGTATCGGTCACCGAGTTCCCGTGCCGGTGGACTGAACCCGCGGAATGCGTCACTATGGATCGTCGTTAGCACTCGATGAGTGTGAGTGCCAGGAGGAAGACAAGTGCCGACCTACCAGTACCAGTGCACCGAGTGCGGCGAGGGCCTCGAGGCGGTGCAGAAGTTCACGGATGACGCTCTGACCGAGTGCCCGAACTGCAAGGGACGCCTGAAGAAGGTGTTCTCCGCGGTCGGCATCGTGTTCAAGGGCTCCGGCTTCTACCGGAACGACAGCCGCGGTGCGTCGTCCAGCAGCTCGCCTGCCTCGTCGAAGCCCTCCTCGTCTTCGACGTCCTCTTCGTCGTCGTCCTCCTCTTCGGCGTCTTCCACGTCGTCGAGCACGACCTCGACCTCGTCGAGCTCCACCTCGGCCGCCTGATCCCGGCCCGCCCCACCTATCTGACGAATGCCCTGCCGATCCTTTCGGTGGGGCATTCGGCGTTCGACGGGGGCGGTTAGGGTGACGGCCATGGCGACCCAGACGACTGACGTGTTCGCGGACATCGGTGTGATCGGCGGCTCCGGGTTCTACTCCTTCCTGGACGAGGTGACCGAGGTGTCGGTCGACACCCCGTACGGCAGCCCCAGCGACTCCCTCTTCCTCGGCGAAATCGCCGGCCGGCGGGTCGCCTTCCTTCCCCGGCACGGCCGCGGCCACCACGTGCCGCCGCACGGGATCAACTACCGCGCCAACCTCTGGGCCCTGCGCTCGGTGGGCGTGCGCCAGGTCCTCGGGCCGTGCGCGGTCGGCGGGCTGCGCGAGGAGTACGGCCCCGGCACCCTCGTCGTGCCCGACCAGCTGGTCGACCGGACGAAGTCCCGCGCGCAGACGTTCTTCGACGGTGAACCGCTGCCGGAGGCCTGGGGCGGGGCCGTGCCGAACGTGGTCCACGTGACCTTCGCCGACCCCTACTGCCCGGACGGGCGCCGGGTGGCCCTGAAGGCCGCCCGCGGGCAGGGCTGGGAGCCGGTCGACGGCGGCACGATGGTCGTCATCGAGGGCCCCCGCTTCTCGACGCGCGCCGAGTCGCGCTGGCATGCGGCCGCGGGCTGGTCGGTAGTCGGCATGACCGGCCATCCCGAGGCCGTTCTCGCCCGGGAACTGGGACTCTGCTACACCTCCCTCGCACTGGTGACGGATCTGGACGCGGGCGCGGAGACAGGGGACGGCGTCTCGCACGCCGAGGTCCTGCGGGTGTTCGGAGAGAACGTCGGCCGGCTGCGCGACGTGCTCTTCGACGCGGTGAGCGCGCTCCCCGCGACGATCGACCGGGACTGCCTGTGCACTCAGGTCCACGACGGGTGGGACCTGGGGATCGAACTGCCCTGAGCTCGCGACGGGGTGAGGGCGGACCGCGCCGCGAGGGCCGAACTGCCTCAAGCGTCCTCGCCCCGCCCCGCCGGCCGCAATCGCTCGCGCGGGTGAGCAAGTTGTCCACAACCATCGGTTCGTCCACAGGCCCGAGCACGATCGCGGCCGGTGCGGCACGGTGAGTGCGGTTCGCCGGACGGTCCGGCGAACGGTCCGACTCACGACAGGTGGTTGCGCGATGCACACGGACTCCTGCCTCCCCCACACCCGCACCTCGGTGCCCCCGCCGTGCGGCGTGCCGCACTTCGACCCGCTGCGTGTGCGCGGCGGAAAACTACGTCTGCGCCGGGCCTTGCGCCGCAAGCGCCGGGCGCCCGCCACGGTCCTCGCGCTGACGGCCGCCGCGCTCGCGGCGACCGGCGCGGCCGGAGCCGACGACCCCGTCCCGCAGCCACCGCCGCCGGCGGCCCGGGAGCACCGCGCGCCGGCCGCGGCACCCCTCGTGTCCGCGCCGGTGCGCATCGCCGACGCGGCGACGGTCCGGCTGCTGCGGCCCGGTGACCGGGTGGACGTGATCGCCGCGCCCGACTCCGCCGTCGGCCCGGGCGGCGAGGCCCGGGTGGTCGCCTCGGGCGCCCGAGTGGCCGAAGTGCCGCGCACGGGTGAGACTCGTCCGGACGGTGGAGCCCTGGTCGTCCTCTCCGTGCCACGGTCGACGGCGACGGCGCTCGCCGGTGCGGGCATCACGTCCCAACTGGCGGTGACGCTGTGCTGATTCGCACTGGCGGTCTGTCAAGTAACCGTCCCGTGTGTATGGATTGGACGCCTGTGCGCCGTTCGCGGCGTAATGGCTCCGAACACAGCAGCACGCGCGACGAAAGGCACCTTGGTGGCCGAGAAGAAGGAAAGCTTGCTGGGAGGCTTCAAGGCCTTCCTGATGCGTGGCAACGTGATCGATCTGGCGGTGGCGGTCGTCATCGGTGCCGCGTTCACCAACATCGTGAACTCGGTGGTCAAGGGCATCATCAACCCGGTCGTGGGCGCCTTCGGCACGAAGGACCTGGAAGGCTACTCGTCCTGTCTGAAGGCCCCCTGCCGGGTGGTCGACGGCGAGATGCAGGGCATCCAGATCCAGTGGGGTCTGGTGCTCAGCGCCGTCCTCAGCTTCCTGATCACGGCGGCCGTCGTCTACTTCCTCATGGTCCTGCCGATGGCGAAGATCCTCGCGAAGCGCGCCGCGCACGAGAAGGCGAAGGAAGGCGTCCAGGAGACCCTGGAGGTCAGCGAGCTGGAAGTGCTCAAGGAGATCCGCGACCACCTGGTCGCGCAGCGCGCTCCTTCGGTGAACAACACCGGCGTGACCTCAAAGGCCGCCGGCGGCACCGGGGCGCACTCCACCTCCTGACCGGCGGCTCGCGTCGGTGTCAGAGGTGGTGCGGCGGCTTCTCGTCAAGGAAGCGCGCGAGGTCGGCGGCGCTGTCGCCGCCGGCGGGAGGCCGCTCGCCCCACGCACGGTCCGTATCGTCCGCGGACTGCTGGTCCAGTGGATCGTCGAAGATCAGTACCGGCCTGGGTTCAGAGTTGAGGACGGTGTCGGACTGCTTCGCTGTTCGCGGGCCGTGGGCGGGGGCGGTGCTCATGTATTCAGGTTACGCCGGGAGCTCCGCCCCGCACCCCGCTGATCCCGTAAAGGCCGCTCAGCGGTCCTTCGGGTCGAGCATCCACAGCCCGAGGACGACGAGGAACGACAGGACCAGGAAACCCGCTCCCCACCACGCGGTCCCGTTGTCGCCGGCCATCCACTCGTCGACGACGACCGTCAGTCCCCACAGCTGGCCGATGACCACGGTGAGCGCGAGGGCCAGGCGGGCGGAGAGCTTGGAGGAGCGTTCGGGCTCCTGCTCGGTCCCGGCGCCAGGGCCGGGACCGGTGTGGCGGACACGCGGGTCGCCGTAGCCACTGGTGGGGCGGATCTGGGGATAGCGCTCGTGGACCGGGCGGTTGAGCCGGGGCTGGGCGCTGCCGGGGGTGTAGGCGGGCCGGGGCGGCAGGCCCCGAGGGGGTCCGGCCTGGCGGTCGGGGACGGCCGGGTCCTGGGGGAAAGGGGTGTCGGTCATGTCCTGCGGCTCCTCTCCACCGAGCCGCGGGCGGCGGCGCCCGGGCAGCCGAGGCGGTCCGCGAGACCGGGGCGATCCTCGCTGAGCTGGCGGCAGAGGCCCTCCTGGACGCTCTCCCCGGAGCGGGTGGTGCCCACGGCCCAGACGCTGCCGTCGGTGTCCTCGACCAGGACCACCTTCGGCAGGGCGCGCGGCGGCGGGCCCGCGGTGACCTCGCCGGTGCGGGCGTCGAAGACTCCTTCGTGGCAGGGGCAGTACAGCTCGCCCTCGCTCCCCCGGTCCTTGCGCCAGAGCACGGCGCAGGCGAGGTGGGTGCAGACGGCGGAGTAGCCGGCGAGGGTGCCGTCCTCCAGGCGGACGGCGACCGCGCGGTCCTCCTCGTGGGGGTAGCGGAAGGCGACGGAGTCGCCCGGGAGGATCTGGTCCGCGATCCTCTTGGGCTTGAGGGGCCCGTCACTGTCGCCGTGCCGGTGCAGGATCCCGGAGGCCACGCCGATGCCGCCGACGGCCAGGCCGCCGGAGACGGTGGCGACGATCCGCAGGTAGTCGCGGCGGGTGGTGAGGGAGTCGGCGGAGATCCGGTCGCGGAGCGCCGCCTGGGCGGCGTCGGGGGCGCCGGCGGGATCAGGGGCGGCCGGATCGGTGGGGGCCGTGGGGTCGGTGGCGCCGGAGCCGGGGCCCGGGGGCTGTGCGGTGACGCTCATCGGACATCCACTCCGTTGACTTCGACGATGGGCAGGCCGCCGGGGACGGGCCACCGGACCTTGTCGGCGGGCACGACCATCGCCACGCCGGTGGAGACGGTGGTCGACCCGAAGGTGAAGGAGTCGGCGACCTGGACGCCGGGACGTTCGGCTCGGAGTTCGTCGAGGGTCCCGTAGAAGAGGGCGCCGGTGGGGCAGACGGTGGCGCACATGGGGGCGAGACCGTAGGCGGTGCGGTCGTAGCAGAGGTTGCACTTCATCTGCAGCTTCGCCTGGAGGTCGATCTTCGGGACGCCGAAGGGGCAGGCGTTGACGCAGTTGGCGCAGCCGATGCAGCGGGTGGTGTCGGCCTGCTGCACCACGCCGTCGGCGGTCACGAGGATCGCGTCCGCGGGGCAGACCTCGGCACAGGGGGCGACGGGGTCCTCGCAGTGCATGCAGACGGTGGGAAGGGAGGCGACGGAGCGCCCCTCGTCGGGGTAGTCGAGGTGGATCATCGACTTGCCCCGGTGCGAGTCGCATTCGCGGCAGGCGGAGACGCAGGCCTGGCAGCCGATGCAGCGGCCCGGGTCGATGAAGATCGTGCGGCCCATCATGTGCGGCGTCAGCTCCTCTCCGAGGTGCCACGGCCCTGCGGGGACGTGGGGGGCAGGGGGTCGTCGCGGGAGATCTGGGTCGCCGGGTAGGCGACCTGGCCGGGGGCGGTGGGCGGCGCCGGCACCTCGTCGACCCGTTCGGCGGCCTCGATGCGGGCGGCGCAGACCTTGTACTCGGGGATCTTGGAGCGGGGGTCGAGGGCGTCGATGGTCAGCGCGTTGGCGGCGGTGGGCACCGGCCAGTGGTACGGGACGAAGACGGTGTCGGGGCGGATCGCCTCGGTGACCAGGGCGGGGAAGACCTCGCTGCCGCGGCGGGTGACGACCCGGACCGGGTCGCCGTTGCGGAAGCCGTGGGATGGATGGACCTCGACCCAGGGGCGCGGGGTCTGTTCGACGAGGGCGCCCAGGCGGCGGGTCTGGTTGCCGGAGAGGAAGTGGGCGACGGTGCGGCCGGTGGTCAACGAGAGGGGGTATTCCTCGCTGTACGGGTCCATGGGCGGGTGCCATTCGACGACCTGCATGTGGATCTTTCCGTCGGCGTGATAGGTCCGGCCGTCCTCGAAGAGGCGGGGGGTGCCGGGGTGATCGGTGGAGGGGCAGGGCCAGGCGATGCCGCCGGTCTTCTCCAGCCGGTCGTAGGTGATGCCGTAGTAGTCGTTGACCGTGCCGGCCGAGGCGATGCGGAGCTCCTCGAAGACGGAGCGGGAGTCGGGGAAGTCGAACTTGTCGCCGGCGCCGAGCCGTCGGGCGAGCTCGCAGATGACCCAGGTGTCCGTGCGGACGCCGGCGGGCGGTTCCTGGGCCTTGTTGTGCTTGACGACCCGGGCCTCGGCGTTGGCCATGACGCCTTCGTCCTCGGCCCAGACGGTGACGGGGAAGACGACGTGCGCGTTGGCGGCGGTCTCGGAAAGGAAGAAGTCGAATTGGGCGTGGAACTCGGTGGTGTCGTACCCCTGCTTCACGGTGGCGTAGTTGGGGAGCGAGACGAAGGGGTTGTTGCAGATGCCGATCAGGCCGCGGATCTCGCCGCGCTGCATCTGCCAGACCATCTCCATCATGGAGGTGCCGGCAGGTGGGAGCTCGGACTCCTCGATGCCCCAGATCTCGCAGATCTGACGGCGGTGTTCGGGGTTGGAGATGGAGCGTCCGCCGGGCAGCAGGTCGGACTTCTGGCCGTGTTCGCGGCCGCCCTGGCCGTTGCCCTGGCCGGTGATGGTGCCGTAGCCGGCGCCGGGGCGGCCGATGTTCCCGGTGGCGACGCACAGGTTGATGATCGCCAGACAGTTCTCGACGCCCTGCGAGTGGTGTTCGACGCCACGGGCGTGCCAGGCCATGGCCTTGTCGGCGCCGGCGAACGTACGGGCGACCTGGACGATCTGTTCCTCGGGCACGCCGCAGATCGCGGCGGAGCGGGCGGGCGGGTAGTCGGCGACGGTCTTCCTCACCTCCTCCCAGCCGGTGGCATGGGCGGCGAGGTAGTCGTCGTCGACGAGGCCCTCGGCGACGACGACGTGGAGGACGGCGTTGAAGAAGGCGGAGTCGGTGCCGGGTTTGAGCGCCACGTGGATGTCGGCGGTGCGGGCGATGGCCGTCTCGCGCGGGTCGACGACGATGAGGGTGGCGCCGCGGTCCCGGGCTCCCCAGAGGTACTGGGTCATCACGGGGAAGCACTCGCCGACGTTGGAGCCGGCGATGAGGAGGCAGTCGGTGAGGAGGATGTCGGAGAAGGGGTTGCCGGCCCGGTCGATGCCGAAGGCCAGCTTGTTGGCCCCGGCGGCGGACACCATGCACAGGCGGCCGTTGTAGTCGACGTGCTTGGTCTTCAGGGCGACCCGGGCGAACTTGCCGACGAGGTAGGTCTTCTCGGAGAAGAGGCTGGCACCGCCCAGCAGACCGAAGGCGTCGTTGCCGTACTCGGTCTGGATCCGACGGATCTCGGAGACGGTGAAGTCGAGCGCCTCCTCCCAGCTCGCCTCGCGGAAGGGTTCGTCGCGGTTGCGCCGGAGCAGCGGGCTGGTGAGCCGGTCGGGGTGGTTGACCTGCTGGTAGGCGTTGATGCCCTTGGGGCAGAGCCGCATCCTGTTGATGTCGTGGTTGCGGGGTTCGACGCCGAAGACCTTGCCGCCGCGGTCGACGCGCAGATACATGCCGCACTGCACGCCGCAGAAGCAGCAGTGGGTGGGCACGAGGGTCTCGCCGTTCTGGTCGGCGTGCCAGCGGTCGGCGGGGATGCCTCCGGCGTCGCGGAAGTTGCGGGTGCCGGGCGGGGCGACGGAGGGGTCAAGGGGCAGTGGAGCAGGCAGCGGCGAGGTCACTTGAAGCCCTTCTTGACGTGGCTGAGGTAGGCGGTGCCCCGCAGGACGCGCTTGCAGCGCGGGCAGTACTCGGCCCAGGCTTCGAAGTCGAGCTTCAGGTCGCGCATGGTGCCCTGGAGGTTCTCGACATAGGGGGCGGTGTCGATGGGTTCTCCGCAGCGGCGGCAGGCGAACAGGGCGGTGTCGGTGGCGTCGCCGACCGGCTGCCCGTCGCGGCGGCGGGCGGTGTACTTGAACAGCTGCATGCCGACGGCGGCGGGCCGCTGGACGATGTGGAAGAACTTCCCGAACGGGATGTAGATGAGGGTGAAGACCACGGACACCATGTGCAGGATCGCCAGGAACTCGTAGCCGCCGCCGTGCAGGAAGATCGAGGAGAAGGTGAGCAGCAGGCCGGTGACGGAGATGACGACGAGGGCGATCAGCGGGACGAGGTCGTAGGCGAAGCGCTGGCCGGTGACCGCGCCGCGGTCCTTCATCCGGCGCCACAGGAAGTAGGAGGCGCCGGGGATGACGAGGACGGCGGCGACGTCCAGGCCGTGGAACATGAGCCAGCCGACGACGTTCAGCGAGCCGAAGCCGAGGATCTTGAAGCCCCAGATCCGCATCTCGTAGCCGGGGCCCGAGCCGGTCGACGAGGTGAAGGTGAACCAGCCCCAGGTCAGCGGGAAGGTGATCAGGGCGGCGAGGACACAGCCCCAGAAGATCAGCTGGTGGGCGACCCAGCGGGCGTGCGAGCGGGCGCCGAGGAACTTCTGGAAGCCGAGGTAGGTGGCGATCATCCGGGGCAGGGCGGTGGGCGCCCTGCGGAAGTTCTCGACGGAGAAGAAGGCGCGCCAGCCCTGCTTGAACAGGCGCCGGGCACCGGGGGCGGAGACCCACACGGTGTAGCGGTAGGCGACGCCGAAGGCAAGGAAGACGGTCGCCACCGCGTACGGGAGGAGGGCCGAGTCGAAGTCGCGCAGCAGCCGGCTGCCGAGCACGATCGCGAGGATCAGGAGTACGGAGACGGCGACCCCGGCGAGGACGGCACGGCGGCGTACCTGCGGGGGCCGCTCGGCGAGAGCGGGCGAAGGCTCGGCGGGGACCTGTCGGTGCTCGGCGGGGGCCTGTTGGGGCGCCTCGGCGGGGGCCTCTGGTGGCTCGATCACGCGGCCACCTTAGGTTGATTTTTACCCTATTCGCCCGTTTTGCAGCACGGACGGGTGAGTCGGGTGAGGGCGAGTCGAGGACCCTTCCGGCCGGTCCGGCCCCCGGTGACCGAACCGGCTCACAGGCTCGGACGGCCCAGAAAGCTCGGACGGCCCGGGAGGCTCACACCACTGCCGCGGCCGGACGGGCCCTGCGGCTCGGACGGGCCCTGCGGCCCGGACGGCCCCTGCGGCTCGGACGGGCCCTGCGGCCCGGACGGCCCCTGCGGCTCAGACGGGCCCTGCGGCTCAGGCGGGCCCTGCGGCTCAGACGGCGTGGAGGCCGTGGGCCCGGAAGACCTCGCGGGCCGCCGCGACCTGCTCCGGCGTGGGGGACGGCGTGTCGCGCAGGGTGAACGGCTTGGCCAGTGCTCGCCACTTCGCTTCACCGAGCTTGTGGAAGGGGAGGATGTCCACGCGGGAGACATTGCCGAGACCCCCGGCGAAGGCGGCGACTTCCTCGATGTCGGCGGGGTCGTCGGTCAGTCCCGGGACGAGCACGAAGCGGACGTGGACCTCCTGGCCGAGGTCGGCGAGCCGGCGGGCGAAGTCCAGGGTCGGCCGGAGCGGCCGGCCGGTCACCTTTCGGTAGGTGTCCGGGTCCCAGCACTTGATGTCGAGCAGGACCAGGTCGGTGTCGCGCAGCAGGGCGTCGGTGGCGCGGGCGCCGAGGAAGCCCGAGGTGTCGAGGGCGGTGTGCAGACCGAGCTCGTGCTTCATCCGGTGCAGCAGCTCGCCGGTGAAGACGGGCTGGAGCAGGGGCTCGCCGCCCGAGACGGTGGCCCCGCCGCCCGAGGCGGCGACGAAGCGGGTGTACTTGCCCGCTTCCGCGATCACGTCGTCGGCGGAGGTGCGCTTGCCGTCGCGCATCCGCCAGGTGTCGGGGTTGTGGCAGTACAGGCAGCTCAGGGGGCAGCCGGAGAGGAAGGTGACGAAGCGAGTGCCGGGGCCGTCGACGCCGGTGGACAGGTCCCAGGAGTGCACCGAGCCCTCGGAGGGGCGGTGGGTCACGGCGGCGGCCGGGGTGACGGGACGGGTCGGAACGTCCGAGCCGAGGAGTACGGCCATGGCAGGCCTCCTGTCCGGAAGGGAGCGGGTGGAGCGAGAGGAGCGGGTGGAGCCAGAGGAGTGAGGGCGGGGCCGGCCGGTGAGGGTGGCGGCGCCGGCCGGTGAGGGCCGCCGGCCCGGTCGGGAGGGCCGCCGGCCCGGTCGGGAGGGCCGCCGGGCCGGGGGCGGTGGCTACAGGGAGCCGTGGAAGGTGCGGTTCAGGACGTCGAGCTGCTGGTCGCGGGTGAGCCGGACGAAGTTCACCGCGTATCCGGAGACCCGGATGGTGAGCTGCGGGTAGTTCTCCGGGTGGTCCATGGCATCCCTCAGGACGTCGCGGTTGAGGACGTTGACGTTCATGTGGAAGCCGTCGCCGGCCATGTAGCCGTCGAGGACACCGGCGAGGTTCCTGATCCGCTCCTCGGCGGTGCGGCCCAGGCCGTCCGGGGTGACGGTGCTGGTCAGCGAGATGCCGTCCTCGGCGTCCTCGTACGGGAGCTTGGCGACCGACAGGGCCGAGGCGACGTAGCCGTGGGTGTCGCGGCCGTTCATCGGGTTGGCGCCCGGGGAGAACGGTTCGCCGGCGCGGCGCCCGTCGGGGGTGTTGCCGGTCTTCTTGCCGTAGACGACGTTGGAGGTGATGGTCAGGACGGACTGGGTGTGTTCGGCGTTCCGGTAGGTCGGGTGCTTGCGCACCTTCCTCATGAACTCCTCGACCAGCCGGACCGCGATCTCGTCGGCGCGCTCGTCGTTGTTGCCGTACGCCGGGAAGTCGCCCTCGATCTCGTAGTCGGTGACCAGGCCGGTCTCGTCGCGCAGGGCGGTGACGGTGGCGTACTTGATGGCGGCCAGCGAGTCGGCGGCGACCGAGAGGCCGGCGATGCCGCAGGCCATCGTGCGGCGCACGTCGCGGTCGTGGAGGGCCATCTCGACGCGCTCGTAGGCGTACTTGTCGTGCATGTAGTGGATGACGTTCAGCGCGTGGACGTAGCAGTTCGCGAGCCACTCCATCTGCTCGTCGAACTTGCGCATCACCTCGTCGTAGTCGAGGACGGCCGAGGTGATGGCGCCGGTGTCGGGGCCGACCTGCGCGCCGGACTTCTCGTCCCGGCCGCCGTTGATCGCGTAGAGGAGCGTCTTGGCGAGGTTCACCCGGGCGCCGAAGAACTGCATCTGCTTGCCGACGGGCATCGCGGAGACGCAGCAGGCGATGGCCGTGTCGTCGCCGAAGCGGGGCCGCATCAGCTCGTCCGACTCGTACTGCACGGAGGAGGTGTCGATCGAGACCCGGGCGCAGAACTCCTTGAAGCCCTGGGGAAGCCGCGGCGACCAGAAGACGGTCATGTTCGGTTCGGGGGCCGGGCCGAGGTTGTAGAGGGTCTGGAGGTAGCGGAAGGAGGTCCGGGTGACCAGCGGACGCCCGTCCTCGCCCATGCCGGCGATGGACTCGGTGACCCAGGTCGGGTCGCCGGAGAACAGCTCGTCGTACTCGGGGGTGCGCAGGAAGCGGACGATTCGCAGCTTGATGACGAAGTCGTCGACCAGTTCCTGGGCCTGCTCCTCGGTGAGGAGGCCGGCCTCGATGTCGCGCTGGAGGTAGACGTCGACGAAGGTGGAGGTGCGGCCCAGCGACATCGCGGCGCCGTTCTGCTCCTTCACGGCGGCGAGGTAGGCGAAGTACAGCCACTGGACGGCCTCGCGGCCGGTGGCGGCCGGGCGGGAGATGTCGTAGCCGTACGAGGCGGCCATGGCCTTCAGCTCGCCGAGGGCGCGGATCTGCTCGGCCAGCTCCTCGCGCAGCCGGATGGTCTCCTCGAGCGAACGACCGCCGGCGGGGAGGGAGTTGAGCTCCTCCTTCTCCTCCCGCTTCACGGCGACGAGACGGTCGACGCCGTAGAGGGCGACCCGGCGGTAGTCGCCGATGATGCGGCCGCGGCCGTAGGCGTCGGGGAGTCCGGTGACGACGCCGGCCTTGCGGGCGGCGCGGATCTCCGGGGTGTAGGCGTCGAAGACACCGGCGTTGTGGGTCTTGCGGTACTCGGTGAAGACCTTCTCCAGCTCCGGCGAGACCGGGTAGCCGTAGGTCTCCAGGGCGCCGGCGACCATGCGCCAGCCGCCGTACGGCATGATCGCGCGCTTCAGCGGGGCGTCGGTCTGGAGGCCGACGATCAGGTCCTTGTCGCGGTCGATGTAGCCGGGGGCGTGGGCGGTGATGGTGGAGGGGATGTCGTGGGCGATGTCGTGGACGCCCTTGGCGCGCTCCTCCGGGAACCGGTCCGTGATCGCCTTCCATACGGCCCTGGTCCGCTCGGTGGGGCCGGTGAGGAAGGAGTCGTCGCCCTCGTACGGCGTGTAGTTCTGCTGGATGAAGTCGCGGACGTCGATGGCATCGCGCCAGAGGCCGCCCTTGAAGCCCTTCCAGGCGCCGTCGTTCACCGTCGCTTCAGCAGGGGTCGCAGTCACTGCCCGCACCGCCTTCTCGATCTCTCGGAACAGCTTCGTCGCTTGCTTCCATTGCACTTCGTCCGATGGATCGGACCGGGCGGCAATGGTCACCACTCGACGGTCGAAGGTCCTCTCTCCGGCAGGAAGGAAGGCCCCGCCGGGGCAGGGCCTTCTCCGGAGTCCGACAGGATCGACCGGGCCGGCCGGGTCGACCGAGTCGGCAGGGTCGACCGAGCCGGCCGCGCCCACCGGGCCGACCGGAGCCGGCAGGGACCGAGGGGCGGGTCAGCTCGGGGCCTCGGCGCGCTTGCGGGCGTAGAACCACCAGGTCACGACCGTGCAGCTGAGGTAGAAGCCGACGAATCCCCACATCGCGCTGGTCACCGCCACCGAGGCGAAGAGGGCCGGGATGAAGAAGAAGCCGTAGGCCGCGACGGCCGAGGTGAAGCCGGTGACGGCGCCCGACTCCATCTCCGCCTGCTTCAGGGCCCGGCCGTACTCCGGACTGCCCTCCGTCAGCCCCTTCAGGTGGGTGCCCCGGAAGATGACCGGGATCTGCCGGAAGGTCGAGCCGTTGCCGATCCCGGAGAAGAGGAAGGCCGCGAGGAAACAGAAGAAGAAGCCGTGGAAGGAACCGCCGTCCCCGCCCGAGGGGAGGAAGCCGATCACGCCGACCAGGGAGGCCGCCATGCCCACGAAGGACAGGATCGTCACCCGAGCGCCGCCCCACTTGTCGGCGATCCAGCCGCCCGCCCACCGGGCGAGGGCGCCGACCGCCGGGCCCACCCAGGCGTAGGCGGCCACCGAGTAGTCCGGGAAGGTGGTCTTGATCAGCATCGGCAGGGCCGCGGCGAAGCCGATGAAGGAGCCGAAGGTGCCGACGTACAGCCAGGTCATCAGCCAGTTGTGCTTGCGCTTGAAGATGATCTTCTGCTGCTTGAAGGGGGTCGAGGCCACCTTCAGGTCGTTCTGGCCGAACCAGGCGACCGCGGCCAGGACCAGCAGCACGGGGACCCAGAGGAAGGCCGCGTTCTGCAGATGAACGGGGGTGCCGTCGGCCTTGTGCTGGGCGGAGCCGATCGCGATCGTCGACCAGGTGATGACGATCGGGGTCAGCAGCTGGACGACCGAGACGCCCAGGTTGCCCAGACCGCCGTTGACGCCGGTCGCGCTGCCCTTCCTCGCCTTCGGGAAGAAGAAGCCGATGTTGGCGAGGGAGGAGGCGAAGTTGGCGCCGCCGATGCCGCAGAGGGCGGCGATGGCGACCATGACGCCGTACGGGGTGGACGGGTCCTGGATGGCGAACCCGAGCCAGATCAGCGGCACGACCAGCACGACCGTCGACAGGGCGGTGAAGCGCCGCTGGCCGACCATCGGGCCGAGGAAGGTGTAGAGGATCCGGGCGGTGCCGCCGGTCAGACCGGGGATGGCCGTCAGCCAGAACAACTGGGAGGTGGAGAAGGCGAAGCCGACGTCCTTCAGGTTGGTCGCGGTGACCGACCACACCTGCCACACCACGAACGCCACGAGCAGCGCCGGCACCGCGATCCACAGGTTGCGGTGGGCGACCTTGCGCCCGATGGACCTCCAGAAGAGCTCGTTCTCCGGCTCCCAGTCCGTGATTGGCCTCCCGGGCCCGTACTGCTCCGTGTCGTACCCGTACTGCTCCGTGTCGTACGGGGCGGGCGCCGACCCGCCCGTCGTTCTGCTGTCCTGGAGTACGGAACTCATGGCGCTTCCCTGACGTTTCGGGGGCTCTCTTGCTCCTCCAGGCTCCGCCCGCGCGTCAGGGGGGCGTGAGAGGCCATGGTCGGCAGAGCGGGCGGGCGTAGGTCCCGGCCCACGCGGGACGTTGGGTCGTCGCCGGCCCCCGGAGGCGGGAGCGGCGACGCGGGTGGTGTCGTGGCTGCCGCCCCCGTCGCTCGTCTGGTGTTCTGTGGGGCATGACGCAACCCTTCCTCCCCCTCACCGCCCGCTCCCGAGACGAGGCGCACCGGGCGGCCACGCCGCTCGAGTTGTTCTTCGACCTCTGTTTCGTCGTCGCGGTCGCGCAGGCCGGGGCCGAGCTCGTGCACGCCGTGGCGGAAGGACACGCCGGGACCGGTGTCCTGAACTACGCGATGGTCTTCTGGGCCATCTGGTGGGCGTGGATGAACTTCACCTGGTTCGCCTCGGCGTACGACAACGACGACGTGCTCTACCGCGTCGTCACGCTCGTCCAGATCGCCGGGGTGCTGATCCTCGCCGCCGGTGTCTCGCGCGCCTTCGAGGACCACGACTTCCTCGTCGTCTACATCGGCTACGTCGTCATGCGGCTCGCCCTCTCCTCCCAGTGGCTGCGGGCCGCGCACCACGCCACCGAGCCGGGCGAGCGGACGATGTGCCGGCGGTACGCGGGCGGGGTCGTCGCCTGTCAGGTCGGGTGGGTGGCGCTGCTGCTGGTGCCGGAGGACGCGCGGCCGTGGGTGTTCCTCGTGATGGCGCTGGCCGAGATGGCCGTGCCGATGTACGCCGAGAAGGACGACACGACGCAGTGGCACCCGCACCACATCGCCGAGCGCTACGGCCTCTTCACCATCATCGTGCTCGGCGAGACGATCGCCGCGGCGACGGTCGCCGTGAAGTCGGGCGTCAGCGAGAACGACGCCCTCTCGGAGGTGCTGCCGATCGCCGCCGGAGGACTGCTCATCGTCTTCGCCGCCTGGTGGATCTACTTCGTCGTCCCCGCCCACGACCGGCTCGTCTCCAACCGCCAGGGCTTCCTGTGGGGCTACGGCCACTACCTGATCTTCGCCTCGGCCGCCGCGATCGGCGCCGGCATCGAGATCTCCGTCGAGCAGGCGGTCGGCAAGGCGCACCTGTCCACGCTCGCCGCGTCGTCCGCCGTGACCATCCCGACCGCCGTGTTCCTGCTGTGCGTGTGGCTGCTGCACGCCCGGTACTTCAAGGTCGGCATCGCCCAGCAGTCCGTGCTGCCGGTGTCCTCGCTCGCGATCCTCATGTGCACCTTCGCCGGGCACTGGGCGGTCCTCGCGGCCGGACTCGTGGCCGCCGCGACCGTGGCGGTGGGGGTGACGCTCACGGCCACGAACCCGGCCACGCGGCGGGCCGGCTGAGCGAGGCGATCAGGGCTCGCCGGCGGGGACGGGCCGCCGCGTGCCGCGGCCGGTCACGGTCACCTGGACCTGCACCTGGACCTGGACCTGGACCTGGACCTGGACCTTGATATGGGCCGGGACCTGGACCTGGATATGGGCCGGGACCTGGACCTGGATATGGGCCGGGACCTGGACCTGGATATGGGCCGGGACCTGGACCTGGACATGGGCCTGGACCTGGACCTGGACCTGGATATGGGCCTGGACATGGGCCTGCACCCGGACCTGCACCTGGCGATCCGCCTCCCCGCCGGGCCGCCGCGTGCGGGGCCGCCTGCGCCACAATGCCTCGCATGATCTTCCGGGTTCTCGGTCCGCTCACCGTCGAGGACGCGCCCGCCGTCGGCGGCCCGCGCGTCCAGGCCCTGCTGGCGCTGCTCCTGCTCGACGCCGGCCGGACCGTCACCGCCGAGCGGCTCGTCGACGGCCTGTACGGGGAGGAGCCCCCGGCCGGCGCGGCCAACGCCCTCCAGTCGCAGGTCTCGCGGCTGCGCCGGGTCCTGCCGGACGGGGTGGGCGTGGAGCATTCGCCCGCCGGGTACCGGCTGACCGGCGCCGCCCCCGACGACGTGGACGCCCTGCGCTTCGAGCGGCTGGCGCGCGAGGGCGCCCGGGCCGGGGCGGCCGGGGATCCCCTACGGGCCGAGGAGCTGCTGCGCGAGGCGCTCGCGCTGTGGCGGGGGCCCGCGCTCGTGGACGTGCGGGACGCCCCGTTCGCCGACGGGCAGGTGGCCCGGCTCGACGCGCTGCGGATCGACGCCATGGAGGAGTGGGCGGCCGTCCTCCTCGCCTCGGGCGGCGATCCGGGCGCGCTCGTATGGGAATTGGCGGAGGCGGCTACGGCGCATCCGCTGCGGGAAAGGCTGCGGGCGCTCCAGATACGGGCGCTCGCCGGGGCGGGGCGGCAGGCCGAGGCGCTCGCCGTCTACGAGGAGGTGCGCCGGGCGCTCGCCGACGAGCTGGGCGCGGACCCGTCGGAGGAGCTGACCGCGGCGCACCTAGCGGTGCTGCGGGGCGAGCTGTCCGGGGCGGCGGCCCGTCCGGCCGCGGCGGCCGGCCTCCGGCCCGTACGGCCGCCGGTGCCGCTCACCGACTTCGTCGGCCGGGAGGGCGAACGGGATTGCCTCGGCGCCCTGTTGACGGACGCACGCCTGGTGACCCTGGTCGGCCCGGGCGGCGCGGGCAAGACGCGGCTCGCGCTGGAGGCGGCGACGGACAGGGCCGTCTTCGTGGACCTGGGGGCGGTGGGCCCGGGCGAGGTGGCGGGGGCGTTCGCGCGGGCCCTCGGCGCGCGCGACACGGCTCCCGACCGGCTCGTCCGGGCCCTCGCGGACCGGCCGGTGCTGCTCGTGGTCGACAACTGCGAGCACGTGGTGGCGGAGGCGGCCGTGCTCGTACGGGAGTTGCTGGCCGGCTGCCCGGACCTCCGGGTGCTCGCGACCAGCCGGGAGGCGCTCGGCGTCACGGGCGAGTCGCTGCTGCCGCTCGCCGCGCTGGACCCCGGGTCGGCGGAGGAACTGTTCGTACGGCGCGGCGCCGCCGCCCGGCCCGGTTTCACGGGGCACGCACGCGTGCCGGAGATCTGCGCGGCCCTCGACGGCCTGCCGCTGGCCCTGGAGCTGGCGGCGGCCCGGCTGCGGACGCTCTCCGCCGACGAACTGGCGGACCGCCTCGGCGACCGCTTCCGGCTGCTGTCCCGCGGGGACCGGACGGCGCCCGAACGGCACCGGACGCTCGCCGCCGTCGTGGAGTGGAGCTGGGAGCTCCTGACCGAGGAGGAGCGCACCGTGGCGGCCCGCTTCTCGGTCTTCCGCGGCGGCGCGACGCCGGAGGCGGTGGCCCGGGTGTGCGGGCTCGACCCGCTGGACGCGGAGGACGTCCTGGTCTCGCTGGCGGAGAAGTCGCTGGTGGAGCGGCTGCTGACGGACGACGGCCAGGGCGGGCTCGGCGGCGGGCCGGGCGGGCTCGGCGGCGGGCCGGGCGGGCTCGGCCACGGCCCCAGCGGGCTCAGCGGCGGCCCCGGCGGGCTCAACCACGGCCCCAGCGGGCTCGGCGGCGGCCCCGGCGGGCTCAACCACGGCCCCAGCGGGCTCGGCGGCGGCCCCGGCGGGCTCGGCCACCGCCCCAGCGGGCTCGGCGGCGGGCCGGGCGGGCTTAGCCACGGCCCCAGCGGGCTCGGCGGCGGCCCCGGCGGTGAGGGGCGGTACCGGATGCTGGAGACCGTGCGCGCCTACGCGGCCGGGCGTCTGCCCGCCGGCGATCCCGCGCATGCGGCCCACACCGCCCACTACCTGGACCTCGCCCGCGCCGCCGACCCCGAGCTGCGCGGCCCGGACCAGCCGGCCTGGCTGGCCCGGCTCGACGCCGAGGAGCCGAACCTGCGCGCGGCCCTGCGCCGGGCCTCCCCGCGGGACGGCCTGCGGCTCGTGGCGGCGCTCACCCCGTACTGGTGGCTGCGGGGACTGCGCGGGCAGGTCGTGGGGCTCGCGGCGGAGCTGCTGGACGCGGTCGAGCGGGCGGGCCTGTCGGCGGACCCGCGTCTCGGCGAGGAGTACGCGCTGTGCGTGCTGGCCGCCGGGGCGCGGGACGAGGAGCGGATCGCGCGCGCCCGGGCGCTGCTCGTCGAGCGTACGGAGCCCTTGCGGCAGCCGTTCACCGCCTTTCTGTGGGCCACGGCGGTCGGGCCCGAGGCACGGCTTCCCGTGCCCGACGACGCCTGGTCACGCGCCCTGGACATGGTGGGACAGGGGCATCTCGCGCTCGCGCGGGGGGCGTCGGAGACGGCGCGGGAGCGGCTGACCGAGGCCCTGGAGGCGTTCCGCGCGCTCGGCGAACGGTGGGGCACGGCGACCGCGCTGGAGGGGCTCGCCGCCCTGTCCGCCGAGCCGCTGCCGCTGCTCGCCGAGGCCTTGGCCCTCTTCGAGTCGCTGGGGGTGGCCGAGGACATCGTCGACCTCCTCGGGCGTCGCGCCGTCGTCCACACGGCCGCGGGTGACGCGGTCGCGGCCGCCGCCGACCTGGCCCGCGCGAGCGAGGTGGCGCGCCGCGCGGGGCTCCCGCACCGGGGGGACTGACCGCCTCCGCGGCGATCCCGCGCCGCCCTGCCGGGCCCCCGTCAGCGGCCGTCAGCGCGCGGTGCGCGGGCCGTCAGCGCTCCCGGCCACTCTCCTTTCTGTCGAGGCGATCGCCCGGCACGAAACCCCGGATCACTGACCGGATCCCCGATCCCCGATCACGGATCACGGATCACCGGTCGCGGATCACGGGCACCACCAAGGAGAGCCACGCCATGGAGCACATCACCCCCTCCGGCACCACCGCCCAGACCGCCTCCACCATCGCGGCCGCCCGCACCGCCCTCGTCACCGGCTCCTCGCGCGGCATCGGACGGGCCGTCGCCCTGCGGCTCGCCCAGGACGGGCTCGTCGTCGCCGTCCACTACGGCTCCGACGCCGTCGCCGCCCAAGAAACCGTCGACATGATCCACGTGAAGGGCGGCCAGGCCTTCGCGGTCGGCGCCGACCTCGGTACGCACGAGGGAGTGCTCGCGCTGGTCGAGGGCCTGCGGGCCGGTCTCGTCGCCCACACCGGGGACGCCGGGCTCGACGTCCTGGTCAACAACGCGGCGGTCACCTCCTCCGGCGGGCACCTCCAGGACGAGACGGTCGAGCAGTTCGACCGGCTGTTCGCGGTCAACGTGCGCGCCCCGTACTTCCTCGTCCAGCAGCTCCTCCCGGTGCTGCGGGACGGCGGCAGCATCGTCAACATAGGTTCCGCCGTCACCCGCATCGCGCTCTCCGACGAGCTGGCGTACGCGATGACCAAGGGCGCGATCGAGACCTTCACCCGCACCCTCGCGAACGTGGTCGGCCCGCGCCGCATCAACGTCAACACCGTCGCCCCCGGCCCGACGCAGACCGCCGGCCTGACGGCCGCGATGGCCGCGATGCCGCAGCTGGAGGAGATGCTGATCGCCGGGCAGGCACTGCCGTGGGTGGGGCAGCCGGAGGACATCGCCGACCCGGTCGCGTTCCTCGCCTCGCCGGACGGCCGCTGGATCACCGGCACGGTGATCGACGCCTCGGGCGGCACGTACCTCGGCCCGAAGCGCTGACTCAGGCCGGAGCGCGGGGGCTGGCAGCCGGGGCCCGGACCCGTCCTCCGCTTCCCCCCTCCCCCTCCCCGCCCCCTCCCCCTCCCTCTCCCTCCCCCCTCACGCTGCCCCAGCGCCCCTATCCGTGCTACGCAGGAGGGGTGGCCGAACACGAGAACGACACACCCCAGCACCACGCAGCCGCCCGCGGCATACCGTCCCGCGACCTACCAGCACCCGACCTGCCCTCCCGCGACGCGCTCCCGCACGACGCCCTCACCGACGTGGCCGGCCTTCGGGTCGGCCACGCGCGTGTGCCGGGGCCAGGGGCGCTGTCCGGCACGACGGTCGTGCTCGCCCCGGAGGGCGGGGCGGTGGCCGCCGTCGACGTACGGGGCGGGGGTCCCGGCACGCGGGAGACGGACGCGCTCGATCCGCGCAATCTGGTCCAGCGGATCGACGCCGTGGTCCTGACCGGCGGCAGCGCGTACGGGCTCGACGCGGCGGCCGGGGTGATGGCCTGGCTCGAGGAACAGGGGCGCGGGGTGCGGGTGGGCCCGAATCCGGCGCATGTGGTGCCGGTCGTGCCCGCCGCCTGTGTCTTCGACCTGGGCAGGGGCGGCGACTTCAAGGCCCGCCCCGACGCCTCGACGGGCCGGGCGGCGGTGGAGGCGGCGGCCGCGAGCGGGCTGCACGCGCGCGTGGAGACGGGCGCGGTGGGCGCGGGCACGGGGGCCGTGGTCGGCGGCCTGAAAGGTGGGGTGGGAACGGCGAGCACCGTCCTGGAGTCGGGGGTCACGGTGGCCGCGCTGGTCGTCGTGAACGCGGTGGGTTCGGCGGTCGATCCGGAGACGGGCGTGCCGTACGGCGCCTTCTTCACGCCCGGCGTACGCCCCTCCTACCCCGATCCGGCGGTGCACGCGGCCGCGCTGCGGCGGCTCGCGGACGCCCGGGCGAAGTCGGCCCCACCGCCTCTGAACACCACTCTCGCGGTGGTCGCCACGGACGCCGCGCTGACCCGCGCGCAGGCGCAGAAGCTCGCGGGGACGGCGCACGACGGGATCGCGCGCGCCGTCCGTCCGGTGCATCTCCTCAACGACGGCGACACCGTCTTCGCCCTCGCGACGGGGGAGCGCGAACTCTCCCCCACGCCCGGGCCGCTCGCTCTCAACGAGGTCCTCGCGGCGGGCGCGGACACCGTCACGCGGGCCGTCGTCCAGGCGGTTCTCACGCCGTCCGCCGGGATCTCGGGGGCGGGCGGGGACTTCCCCGCCTACCAGGAGCTGTACGGCGCCGCGTCCGACGGCTGGCCCTCCGGGTCGACTCCCGGTATACCAAAGGGAGTTGACGGATTCTCGTAGGGGCGCGGGAACTCTGTGCGCGCCCCCGCTCGTTTTCCCGAACGCCGGACACGATGTCAGACCCAGGGACTACGTTTAGCAAGCAGCAAGTGACATGCGGCGACGGCCTGGAGACCCCCTTGAACGATCCGCAGGATCATTCTCACGATCCGTACGAGACGACCGAGACCCATCTTGAGCGACTCCTCGGCCGGGCGCTCAACTCCTTCGACCTGCCCGACTCCACGATCGAGCGCCTGGAGACGGCGCTGGCCCACTCCAGCACGCTGTACTCCTCGCACCACAGCGCGTCGCTGCACCGCACGACCTACCGCCACACCTACCTGCTCCCCGACGGCACGGCGCTCAGCCTCTGGGAGCTGGTGCACAACTCCGGCCGGGACGGCGCCGATCAGCACGAGCTGTACGTGGAGGAGTCCGAGGCCCGGCTCGCCGCGTCCCGCCTTCCGGCCGGCCCCTCGCTCGGCTGGACCGCGGAGCGCGCCGACGGCTCGACGGCCGACGAGGACGACGATCTGGAGCTGCTGAGCGCGCTGCTCGCCCGCCCGATACCGGCCCAGCCCCGGATGTACGTGCCGGACAACTCCGCGGACCACGCCCGCCGGGTGCTGCGCCGCGCGGAGAACGCCGACCGGCCCGGCGAGGCCACCGCCCGGCGGCTGCGGCTCGCGTTCGCGCACCACATCACGCAGGCCTTCGGGCGCCAGTGCTCCCCGGGAGGAGGCCGGGACGCCGGCTTCACCCTCTACGAGCACCAGTTCCTGCTCCTCGACGGCAGCGAGCTCAGCCTCTGGGAGGTCGAGCACACGGCGACCCCCGACGGCCGGCACATGTGCGAGGTGTACGAGGACGAGCGCGCCGCCCGCGAGGCGATGGAGTCCCGCTCCCGGGTCCGCTGACCCGGCCGGTCAGTCCTTGCGGACCAGCAGCGCGACCCTCACGCCGGTGAGCCGCTCGGTGCCGGTGGACGTGTAACGGGCGCGCAGGGCGGCGGCCTGGGCGGCCGGGAGGGTGTTCAGCGGGTCGTCCTCACCCGCCTGGACGACCAGCCAGAGGCGTGGCTCCCCGCCCAGGCAGCGCGCCGGATCCGGGCACTCCGTCGGCCACAGGTCCGCCCGGGCGGCCGCCGACCGGGCGAGGAACACGTCCCTCGGGCGCAGTTCGGGGGGCAGGTAGTGCCGGACGCCCGCGTCCAGGAGGCGCCAGTAGGCGTCGCCCCGTTCGTAGACCACCGCGTCGCCCGGGCGATGGTACTTCCGGATGGTCGCGGCAGCGCCCCGGTAGTCCACGCCGTGCCAGAAGTGCGCGTAGGGCTCTCGCAGCCACCGCTGGTCGGGCAGCGTCAGGAGCGCGAGCCCGGCCAGGGCCACGGCGACCGCGGAGCGGGCCCGCAGGCCCCGCAGCCCTGCTCCCGCGAGGACCGCCCAGGCGGGCAGCGTGAACAGCAGATAGCGGTAGTAGAAGTACGACACGTCACCGTGCGAGACCGTCCACAACACCAGCGGGGGCGCGACGGCGGCGACGGTGAGCGCGAGGAGCGGGGCCCGGTCCCCGGCGGCCTCCCTGGCGGCGCCGGCCCATGCCGGCACCGCCAGGGTCATCGCCGCGCCCGCGAGCAGCCCGGAGCCGAAGAGCTGGGGCCAGATGCCGGCGAGGGCCCACAGGTCGGGCCGGGGAATCCAGGAGAGCTGACGCGCGGCCTGGGTCAGGCCGAGGACCACGACCGGGGAGGCCGCGACCAGGCCGGCCAGGGCGGCGAGCCCGAACCGCACGACGGCCGTGCGGCCTTTCGCGGCGGCGGCCACGGTGTGCCCGGCCAGGGCGGTCAGGGCCAGCAGGTGCAGCAGCCCGACCGCGGCGACGGCCAGGGCGTACAGCGACCAGCGCGCCACTCCCTCCGGCCGGTCCAGGGCCCGCAGCAGGAGCAGCGTGGCGAGGGCGACGGCCAGGACGACGAGGGCGTACGGCCGGGCCTCCTGCGCGTAGCGCGTCATGACCGGGGCGAGGGCGAGCAGCAGTCCCGCCACCAGGCCGGCCCGTCGCCCGAAGAGGCGCTCGCCGATCAGCGCCGTGCACACCGCGGCCCCGGCCGCCGCGAGCACCGAGGGCATCCGCAGGGCGAGGTCGGAGTCCCCGAAGAGACCGGTCCACGCGTGCAGGAGGAGGTAGTAGGCGGCGAGGACGGCGTCCACGTTCTGCACGGTGTCGAGCAGCCGGCCGGTCGGCCGGGTGACCACGTCCCAGGTGGTGAGCTCGTCCTCCCAGAGCTGGGGGCCGCCGGCCCCGTAGAGGCCGAGGACGAGCGCGAGGACACCGGGCCACAGCCAGGTGCCCCACGGCCGGGTCCGGCCGCCGACGCCGGGGGCAGGGGCGGGGCGCCGGACGGGGTCGTCGGCGCGGTCGCGTACGGAGGTGGGCGTGCCCATCGACGGCCCTTCCTCAGACGCTCACGACGGCGGGCGCGGTGACGCCCAGTCTCGCGACCGCGAACTCCCGGTTGACCCTGGTCTGTTCGCGGTACGGGGCGGGCAGGTCCGGCAGGCCGAGCAGCCGGTCGCAGGCGGCGAGCGAGGCCTCGGGGTCGCCGACCCAGTAGGCGGTGATCGAGTACTCGAAGAGCAGCCCCCACCGGTACACCCAGGGCTGCAGGAACAGCAGGTCGTCGGCGGGCGCCGGGCGGTCGAGGCCGGCCGCGGCGAAGGCGTGCGCCGCGTGATGGCGCTTCATCCGGCGGAGTCGCGAGGCCAGTTCGTAGCAGGCCTCCAGACGTTCGGGCCGCGCCTCCCAGGCTCGTACGAGAGTGTCCTGCGCGGTCGGCCAGTCACCGGCGTCCGCCGCGAGCACCCCCGCCTGGAGCAGGGAGTAGAAGACCTCCTCGCCCCAGCCGCCCATGGCCGCGCGCCGCTCGTAGAGGGCGACGGCCTCCTTCGCACGGCCCATGTCGCGCATGGTCTGGGCGAGGTAGAAGACCGTCCGGGGGTTGCCCGGGTCGCGGTCGAGCTCGGCGGTCAGCATCCGGGCGTCGCGCTCGAACTTGTCGTGGCGCGAGCCGCCGTCCGCGCGGTCCTCGATGACGAGGGCGTCCAGGTTCCGCTGGGTGTGGTCCCGGTCGGCGGTCAGGTACTCGTGGGTGACACCCTCGTACCGCCACGGCAGATCACCCCTGACCAGGCGCTTGATGCGGTATTCGAGCACACCCTCGTGCCGGAGCAGGTACGCGTCGTCCGTCAGCGCGGGCAGCGGCCCGTCCTGGCGCAGCACGTGGTCGGCGTCGAGGAGCAGCAGGAAGTCGGCCCGGCCGCGGGCGCGGACGATGTTCCGGCTCCGGTTGTGGCCGAAGTCCACCCACGGCTCCTCGCGCAGCTCGCCCGGGATGCCGCGCAGGGCGTTCCGGATCAGCTCCTGGGTCCCGTCGGTCGAGCCCGTGTCGGTGATGACCCAGGTGTCGATCAGCCCGCGCGCCGAGGCGAGGCAGCGCTCGATGACGCGGGACTCGTTCTTGACGATCATGCAGAGGCAGATCGAGGGCTTCACGGCAACACCACTCCCGGCGGGTCGGTCCCGGGGACGTCATGACCGGGTGACCGTACGAACCGGGCCCCGACTCGGCGATGCGGCACGCCGGAAGGCCTCCGGAGGTTCGCTCCCGCGTACGCACCCATTCGATGGGAGGCGTACGCCGTGAAGTTGATTGCCCCTCAGAATCCTCAAGGCGTTGCAATCGCGATCCGATGAACTGGAGGGAAGCCGAACACGCTTCCACACGATCCCCCGATCCGGTTATTGAAGGAGCAGATGAATGCGTCCTGATCTCAGGACCAGGTCCTCCCTGGGTCCGCTCGCCCGGCGACGAGCCTGGATCTCCGGCAGCGCTGTCGCCTCGCTGACCCTCGTGCTCACGGGCATGGCGGTCCCCACCTCCGTGGCGATGACCCCGGGCGCCCTCTCCGCCCTCAGCACCACCGCCCCGCGCGGCGACGACTGCCCGGACGGCCCGCCGCACCACGACGACGGCCCGCCGCCGTGGGAGGAGAACGGCCCGCACGGCCCGCACGGCGACATCGACAGGATCCGCGAGTACGTCGGTGGCGCGGTGGACCACGCCATGGAGAGCGGGCCGCACGGCCGCTCGGTGATGGGCGGCGACGACGAGTGCAAGCCGGACCACGGTGGCGGGCAGGCCGGCCCGACGGGGCCGACGGGTCCGCCCGGACCCGCAGGCCCGAAGGGCGACACGGGCCCGGCAGGACCCTCGGGCCCGGCAGGACCGGCGGGACCGGCCGGCGCGTCCGGCGCCCAGGGCCCGGCGGGCCCGGCGGGACCGGCAGGACCGGCAGGACCTCAGGGACCGACCGGACCGGGCGGCGGTGCCACCGGCCCTGCGGGTCCGGCCGGCCCGGCAGGCCCGGCTGGACCGGCTGGACCGGCCGGCCCGGCTGGACCGGCCGGTGAGCAGGGTCCCGCGGGTGAGCAGGGACCGGCCGGCCCGCCCGGACCGGCCTCGTGCTACGACATCGACGCGCACCGGCTCGAGGCCAGCCGTGAGGTCAAGGCCGTGGTCGAGAACGGTGACGTGTTCGTCGGCATCCGCGACCTGCAGTCCGACGTCACGTCCTTCATCTGGTACCCGCTCGCCGGCGCCCCGGACGGCGCGTGTGCCGTCTCCATCGCCGAGCAGGCCAACCAGGTCTCGGTCGAGACGCTCACAACGAGCGGAGAGGTGTGGGAGTTCCGGTGCGTCACGGTTCCGGGCTCGGGCAACACGCTCGACTGCTCCACCGTCACCGACGACCCCACCGACCCCGACTACCCGCGGGGTCGCTGGATCCTGCTGGGCTCGCCGGCCGGCACGAAGACGGCTGTCAACAAGAGCAACCGCTTCCTGGCCAGCCAGAAGAGCCACGCCAAGGTGAGCAAGGTCAACAAGGCCGCCAAGGCGATGAAGAAGTGACCTGATTCCCCCAACGCCTGAGGGGCGGGGGGGGGGGGGGGGGGCCCCCCCCCCCCCGGGGGGGGGGGGCGGGTGGGGGCCCCCCCCCCGCCGTTGACACCGGGGGCGGCGGATACTGCGCCCCCCCCCCCCCCGGTTTCCAACCTACACCCCCCCCCCCCGCCGTTATACTACGTCACCACACCCCCCCCCCCCGGGGGGGGGGGGGCGCCCCGGGCCGCCCCCCGCCCCTCAGGGTCTTCGCGTCAGGAGGCGGCCAGCGCCGGCTCCTTCGCGACGGCGGCCGGCTTCTCGTCCGCCCCGCCCTCCAGGTGCTGCTTCGGCTTCGCCGGCAGCGCGAACATCACCAGGAAGATGCCGCCGAGCACCACCGCGGCCCAGACCAGGGAGTTCTGGAAGGCGTCCGTGAACGCCGCGGTGTTCGCCGCCGCCGAGGTGATCGGCTGCCGGTCGTCGACGATGCCGAAGAAGACCACGGACACCAGGCCGAGGCCGAGCGCGTTGCCCATCTGCCCGGTCGTGTTGATCAGGCCCGAGGCCGAACCGGCGTGCTCGCGCGGCACGTCCGAGAGCACCGCATCGGTCAGCGGGGCCACGATCAGGCCCATGCCCAGGCCCATCACGACGAGGGGCAGGATCATCTGCCAGGGGGCGATGTCCGCGCCGTAGCGGCCCGCCACCAGGAAGTAGAGCAGGATGCCCGCCGCCATCGTCAGGGCGCCCGCCTGAAGGACCTTCCGGCCGAAGCGCGGCACCAGCTGCTGCACCGACAGGCCCGCCGCCGTGGAGACCGCGATCGAGAACGGCACGCCGGTCAGACCGGCCTTCAGCGGGCTCCAGCCGAGCCCGATCTGCATGTAGAGGGTCCACACCAGGAAGAAGATGCCCATCACGACGCCGAAGGTCAGCTGCACCGCGATGCCCGCGGCGAAGGACTTCACCCTGAACAGCGACAGCTCGACGAGCGGCGAGCCGTCCTTCCTCGTCTTGTGCTTCTCGTACGCGACGAGGGCGGCGAAGACGACGAGGCTGCCGGCCATCATCACGTGGCCCCACACCGGCCAGCCCAGCTCGCGGCCGCGGGTCAGCGGGTAGATCAGCATGAGCAGGCCGACCGTCACCAGGGCCACGCCGACCAGGTCGAGGCGGAGCGCCTTCGGCGCCTTGGACTCGGTGATGAAGCGACGGCCGAGGATCAGGGCGGCGACGCCGACCGGCAGGTTGATCAGGAAGATCGGGCGCCACTCCAGGCCGGCCACGTTCCACTGGGTGAGCAGCGCGCCCAGCAGCGGTCCGGAGACCGCGCCCAGGCCGATGATCGCGCCGAACATGCCGAAGACCTTGCCGCGCTCGTGCGCCGGGAAGGTGACGTGCACGATCGAGAGGACCTGCGGCACCATCAGCGCCGCCGCCGCACCCTGGAGCAGACGGGAGCCGACCAGCATCTCCTGGTTGGCGGCGACTCCGCAGAGCGCGGAGGCGAGGGTGAAGCCCGCGGTGCCGACGAGGAAGAGGCGCTTGCGGCCGTAGATGTCACCGAGCCGGCCGCCGGTGATCAGTCCCGCGGCGAAGGCGAGCGCGTAGCCGGCGGTGATCCACTGGATCGCGCCGAACGAGGCGCCGAGGTTCCGCTCGATGCTGGGGATCGCGATGTTGACGATCGTGGCGTCGACCAGGTCCATGAAGGCGGCGGTCATGACGATGGCGAGGGCGATCCAGCGCCGCTTGTCGGTGGGGGCCGCATCCATGACGGCGTCGTGTGAACTCATGGGAGGAAAGTAGGGGGCGTATAGGTCAGCTCATGTCCTAGATGAAGGCCATCCTGGAAAGCATGACGGACACACCGGCACGACTCCTGAATCTGCTGTCGCTCCTCCAGACTCCGCGCGAGTGGCCCGGCAGCGAGCTGGCCCGACGTCTCTCGGTCTCGTCGCGCACGATCCGGCGGGACGTCGACCGGTTGCGGGATCTCGGCTATCCGGTCGAGGCGACCAAGGGCGCCGTGGGCGGCTACCGGCTGGTGGCCGGGACGGCGATGCCGCCGCTGCTGCTCGACGACGAGGAGGCCGTGGCCATCGCGGTCGGGCTGCGGGCCGGGGCCGGGCACGCGATCGAGGGCGTCGAGGAGGCGTCCGTACGGGCTCTGGCGAAGCTGGAGCAGGTGCTGCCGTCGCGGCTGCGGCACCGGGTCTCCACACTCCAGAACGCGACGATCCCGCTGACCCGCGGGGACGGTGCGACGGTCGCGCCGTCCACGCTCACGACGCTCGCGGGCGCGGTGACGGGGCAGGAGCGGCTGCGGTTCGGCTACCGGGCGGGCGACGGCACCGAGACGAAGCGGCTCGTGGAGCCGTACCGGCTGGTGTCGACCGGGCGGCGCTGGTATCTCGTCGCGTACGACATGGGGCGGGAGGACTGGCGGACCTTCCGGGTGGACCGGGTCAGCGATCCCTTCCCGACGGCCGCGCGCTTCACTCCGCGGGAGTTGCCGACGGGGGACGCGGCGGCGTATCTGACCCGGTCGATGGCGCGGGCGCAGCCGGAGGTCGACCTCGACGTCAGCTTCGAGGCGCCGGTGGAGTTCGTCGCGGCGCGGCTGCCGGCGCATCTGGCGCCGGTGGCGGTCACCGAGAGCAGTTGCCGGCTGCGGACGCGGACGACCGACTCGACCGAGTGGCTGGTCGTGCGTCTGGCGCTGGTCGACGCGGCCTTCACCATCCACGGCCCGGCGTCGCTGGTGGAGTACGCGCGGGATCTGTCGACGCGGTTGGCCACGGCGACGGGGGGCGGGGGCCGGTAGAGGCGGCCACTGCGGCACGGGCGCGCGCCATACGGCAGCCTCCGCGGTGAAGCCGCGGCGGCTGTGGCGCGGGCCTGGACGAGGGAGCCTGGGCCCGGCCAGGGCGTAGTCGTCGTGCCCCCCGTTCCGCCCTGGGGGTCCCCCCGGACGAAGTCTGGGGGAGGAACGACTGCCCACGACGGCGGGAAGCGGCTCCCCACCACAGCGGCGGGGTGCCGTTCCCTGCGGCGGGCCACCGATCGCGGGCCCGCCTCGGGCGCCGGCCGTCCTAGGCCACCGCGTCGAAGCCCGTGTCGCGGGCCATCTTCTTCAGTTCCAGGAGCGCGTGCTTCTCGATCTGGCGGATGCGCTCGCGGGTCAGACCGTGCTCCTTGCCGACCTCCGTGAGGGTGCGCTCGCGGCCGTCCTCGATGCCGTAGCGCATGCGGATGATGGACGCCGTGCGGTTGTCGAGCTTGTCGATGAGGTCGTCCAGCTCCTCGCTGCGGAGCAGGGTGAGGACCGACTGCTCCGGGGAGATGGCCGAGGTGTCCTCCAGCAGGTCCCCGAACTGCGTCTCGCCCTCGTCGTCCACCGACATGTTGAGCGAGACCGGGTCGCGCGCCCAGTCCAGGACATCGATCACGCGCTCGGGCGTCGAGCCCAGCTCCGCGGCCACCTCCGCGGGCTCCGGCTCGCGGCCGTTCTCGCGGTTGAACTCGCGCTGCACCCGGCGGATGCGGCCCAGCTCCTCCACCAGGTGGACGGGGAGCCGGATCGTGCGGGACTGGTCCGCTATGGAGCGGGTGATGGCCTGGCGGATCCACCAGGTCGCGTACGTGGAGAACTTGAAGCCCTTCGCGTAGTCGAACTTCTCGACCGCGCGCACCAGGCCCGCGTTCCCCTCCTGGATCAGGTCGAGCAGCGGGAGCCCGCTGCGGGGATAGCGGCGGGCCACGGCGACGACGAGGCGCAGGTTGGACTTGATGAAGAGGTCCTTGGCCCGCTCGCCCTCGGCGACCAGCGCCTCGAGCTCCTCGCGGGTCGCTCCGCCCGCCTCGCTCTCCACCTCTCCGTCGAGGATCTCCTGGGCGTAGACGCCCGCCTCGATGGTCTGGGAGAGCTCCACCTCCCTGGCGGCGTCGAGCAGGGGCGTGCGCGCGATCTCGTCGAGGTACATGCCGACCAGGTCGCGGTCGGCGATCTCCCCGCCCACGGCGCGAACGCTGCTTGCCCGGCTGTCTCCGCTCGCGGCGGACGACTGACGACGGGCGACGGCACGGGTTGCCATGCGTGCTCCCTTGCTGAGTAGGTCGCGACACCCTTACGGGTGCCCTGCATCCGACGGAAACAACGACTGGAATCAGGACAGAATTCCCACCCGGCACAGGGATTTTCGCGATCATGCAGTATCCTGCGCCGCCGACGCCCCGCCGACGGCACGGAGGAATCGACCATGGGACCGACGGATGTGCAGGTCAGGGCGGGGGGCGAGGGCGATCTGGCCGCGCTCACCGAGCTCTACAACCACTACGTCCGTGAGACGGCGATCACATTCGACACGGAGCCCTTCGCTCCGGAGCAGCGGCTTCCTTGGCTCCGCTCCCACCCTGAAGACGGCCCCCACCGTCTCCTGGTTGCCCAGGACACTCGATCGGGCGAGATCCTCGGCTACGCGACCAGCAGCCCCTTCCGGCCGAAGGCCGCGTACGCCACCTCCGTGGAGGTGAGCGTCTACCTCTCCCCCACGGCCGGTGGGCGCGGCATCGGCACCCTGCTCTACGAGGAGCTGTTCGAGGCCCTCGCCACGGAGGACGTCCATCGGGCGTACGCGGGGATCGCGCAGCCCAACGAGGCCTCGGCCCGCCTCCACGCCCGCTTCGGCTTCCGGCCCGTCGGGACGCACCGGGAGGTGGGCCGCAAGTTCGGCCGGTACTGGGACGTGGCCTGGTTCGAGAAGGAGCTCTGAGCAGGCGGGCCCCTCGGCCCGGCAGGAATCCCCACCGGATGCCCGGCAGGAATCCCGGCAGGAATCCCGCGAGGGCGCCCGGCAGGAATCCCGCGAGGGCGCCCGGCAGGAATCCCGGAGGGCGCCCGGCCGCTAGCCGAACTGGACCGAGCGCTTCGCCAGGCCCATCCAGAAGCCGTCGATCACGCTCCGCTCCTCGGCCAGGTCGCCCGCCGCGTCCGCCGCGCCCATCGTGACGAAGAGGGGGGCGAAGTGCTCCGTGCGCGGATGGGCGAGCCGGCCCGCGGGCGACCTGCGCTCGAAGTCGAGCAGCGCGTCGACGTCCTGCGCGGCCAGTGCCTCGTGGCCCCAGGCGTCGAACTCGGCGGACCAGCCGGGCACGCCGCCGGCGTGCCGGAGGGCGGCCAGGTTGTGGGTGAAGAAGCCGCTGCCGACGATCAGGACCCCTTCGTCGCGCAGCGGCGCGAGCTTGCGCCCGATGTCCATGAGGCGCCGCGGGTCGAGGGTCGGCATGGAGATCTGCAGGACCGGGATGTCGGCCCCGGGGAACATCTCCACGAGGGGTACGTACGCACCGTGGTCCAGGCCCCGGTCCGGGATGTCCTGCACCGGCGTGCCGGGGGCGCGCAGCAGCTTGCGGACGGACTCGGCGAGTTCGGGGGCGCCGGGAGCGGCGTACCGGACGCGGTAGTAGTGCTCGGGAAAGCCCCAGAAGTCGTAGACGAGCGGCACGGTCTCGGTGGCGCCCAGGGCGAGCGGCGCCTCCTCCCAGTGGGCGGAGACCATGAGGATCGCCTTGGGGCGCGGCAGCCCGGCGGACCAGGCGGCCAGCTCGCCCGGCCAGACGGGGTCGTCGGCGAGCGGCGGGGCGCCGTGGGAGAGGTAGAGGGCCGGCATCCGGGCGGGGGCGGGGTTCCGTTCGAGCGTGGCGTCCATGGCGTCCGCCTCCTTAACTGCGCGTCCAGGGGGTGCGAGGAGCCCATTCCTTGAAGTTTCAAGCTTGGTGCTCATACACAGCCTAGACCCGATCTAGTTCAACTTTCAAGAACTGCCCGTACCATGGATCCATGACCGAACCCCGCTGGCTCAGCGACGAGGAACAGCGCGCCTGGCGCGCGTACCTTCACGCCACCACCCTCCTCGAGGACCATCTCGACCGCCAGCTGCAGCGCGACGCCGGGATGCCGCACATCTACTACGGGCTGCTCGTGCAGCTGTCCCAGGCCCCGCGGCGCCGGATGCGCATGACGGAGCTGGCCAAGGACGTGAAGATCACCCGGTCCCGGCTCTCCCACGCGATCGCCCGTCTGGAGAAGAGCGGCTGGGTGGCGCGCGAGGAGTGCCCGTCGGACAAGCGCGGCCAGTTCGCCACGCTGACCGACGAGGGGTACGAGGTGCTGCGGCGCACCGCGCCCGGCCACGTCGAGGCCGTACGGCAGGCGCTCTTCGACCGTCTGACCGGGGAGCAGATCGAGCAGCTCGGCGCGATCATGCGGACCGTCGCCGAGGGCCTCCAGCCGACGGACCCGAACGCGGACCTGCCCTGGCTCCGCTGAGCCGAGAGCTCAGCGGGGCCAGGGCAGGAAGCGCCGTGGAGATGGACCGCACCGGGTGGCCGGCGGCCCGGGCCGGTGGGCGTCAGTGGGCGATGACGGGGATCTTCACCTCGTCCTCGACTGCCGCGCCCTTGCCCGAGCCGGCGACCACGCCGGCGCCGGGACGGCCGGTGTTGATCAGGGTGAGCGCCAGGGTCGCGGAGACGACCAGGATGCCGACCGCCCACCAGATGGCCGCCGAGTAGCCCTCCACCATGCCCTGGAGCTGGAGCAGCTTCTGGGCCGCCGGCGTGGTGGCGCCGGCCGCGTGGTCGGCGAGGTACGCGGTGGTCGCCGAGGCGGCGATGGTGTTCAGCAGGGCCGTACCGATGGCGCCGCCGACCTGCTGCGAGGTGTTGACCATCGCGGAGGCGACACCGGCGTCCCGCGGGTCGACGCCGTGCGTGGCCAGGGACATGGCCGGCATGAACGCCGTGCCCATGCCGAGGCCGAGCAGCAGCTGCGCGGGCAGGATGAGACCGGCGTACGAGGAGCCGATCTCCAGCTGGGTGAGCAGCAGCATGCCGACGGCGGCGGTCAGGAAGCCGGGGCCCATGAGGAGGCGCGGCGGGACCCTCGTCATCAGCCGGGCGCCGATCTGGGTGGAGCCCGTGATCATGCCCGCGATCATCGGCAGGAACGCGAAGCCCGTCTTGACCGGCGAGTACCCCTTCACGACCTGCAGGTAGTAGGTCAGGAACAGGAACAGGCCGAACATCGCGATGACCGCGAGACCGAGCGAGAGGTAGACACCGCCGCGGTTGCGGTCGGTGACGACGCGCAGGGGCAGCAGCGGGGACTTCACCCGGGACTCGGCGAGGGCGAAGGCGGCGAGCAGCACCGCGGAGGCGACGAACAGGCCGATCGTCGTCGGGTCCGACCAGCCGTCGGACTCGGCGCGCGTGAAGCCGTAGACCAGGGAGACCAGGCCGAGGGTGGACAGGACCACGCCCGGGATGTCGAGCGGGGAGCGGTTGCGGCCGCCGGCCGGCTCACGGATGACGAAGTAGGCGCCGACCGCCGCGACGATCGCGAACGGGATGTTGACGAAGAAGGTCCAGCGCCAGTTCAGGTACTCGGTGAGGAAGCCGCCGAGGATGAGACCCACGGCGCCGCCGCCGCCGGCGATCGCACCGTAGATGCCGAAGGCCTTGGCGCGCTCCTTGGCGTCGGTGAACATCACCGCGAGCAGCGAGAGGGCGGCCGGGGCGAGCAGCGCGCCGAACGCGCCCTGCAGCGCGCGGGCGCCGAGCATCATGGCCTCGCCGGTCGCGGCGCCGCCGAGGGCGGAGGCCGCGGCGAAGCCGATCAGACCGACCACGAAGGTGCGCTTGCGGCCCCACAGGTCGGCGATCCGGCCGCCGAACAGGAGCAGACCGCCGAAGGCGAGGGCGTAGGCGGTGATGACCCACTGCCGGTTGCCGTCCGAGATCCCCAGGTCCTGCTGGGCGGAGGGCAGCGCGATGTTCACGATCGTCGCGTCGAGCACGACCATCAGCTGGGCGAGGGCGATGAAGACCAGCGCTTTCCAGCGACTGGGGTCGGCCTGGGCCGAGGGAGGGGTCTCGGTGATTTTTGACATGGGGGTAGCCACCTCTTGGCGCGAAACGGTGAAAAAGGTACGGGCGTACGGGGGGTACGGCGGAAGGACGGCGCTACGGGGCCGCGGGCCGGGTCATGAACCGGAGCAGGAACGGCTCCTCAGGTCTTCCAGGGTCGCGGCGGAACCGGGCAGGTCGGAGCGCGCGGGCGCCTCCAGACCGTCCAGGAACACCTGCAGGTGACGGTGGACGAAGCGGTCCATGTCGAGACAGCCCGTCCCGGGCAGCGGTCGGGTCAGCTGGGAGACCGCGACCATCAGGTCCCCGACGCCGACGTCGGCGCGCAGCCGGCCGGCCGCCCTCGCCCGCCGGACGAGGCCCTCGACGGCCTCCTCCAGGCGGGTGCGCTCGGCGTCCAGGTCGGGGTGGTCCTTGTCGAAGTCGCCGTCGAGCATCGGGCACAGGGCGCCGACCCGCTCGTCGGCGGCGGCGTGGATGAAGCGGCGCAGGGCGGCGAAGGTGTCGCTCTCCTGCTCGGCGACCTCCCGGGCCCGCTCGGCGATGCGGGCCATCAGGGACACGACGACCTCGCGGACGAGATCGGCGCGCTCGGGGAAGTTCCGGTAGAGCGTGGCGTTGCCGACTCCGGCGCGGCGCGCGATCTCGTCGAGCGGCACCTGGGCGCCGGACTCGACGAACATCTCGCGGGCGGCCGTCACGATCCGTTCCCGGTTGCGCAGCGCGTCGGCGCGTGGGCGCGGCACGCGGCGGGCGGGCGCGGCGTCGGCGGTGCTGGTGCTCACGGTGCCTCTCCCTACTCCCCGGCTCTTCCGGAGGCCATCCGGGGACCGAGTCCCCACTTCGCTGAACACAGGGGTAAACGGGGACTCGGTCCCCGGTTATTTCCCGGCCGTCGTGTGACCTGGGTCACGTACTGCCGTCCACGGTCGGCGTACCCCGGTCGGGCCACCCGGCGAGCGCGCCCCCCACCCCCGGCCCAGGCTGATCGCATCGATGACGCCGCTCAGAGAGGCGACCGGATGCAGGACACCCGCCGACGGATACGCAGACCCATCGCCCTGGCCTCCGCGACGGCCTTCGCGCTCGCCGCCCTGGCAACGGCCAGCACGACCCTGCCCGGCCCCGCCCCCGCCTCCGCGGGGCCGGTGGCCGCCGACCCGGGGGACGCGCCGCTGGGACCGTGCCGGATCGCCACGACGATGGGTGTGCAGATGTCGGAGGGAATGCCCACCTCCCCCGGATACGCCCGCTCCACGGGCGAGGTCCGGGCCCTCAACCTGATGATCGACTTCCCGGACGTCCCCGGGCAGGGCACGGCGATGAACCGCTTCCACGAGTTCTTCCCGAAGACCACCGAGTGGTTCCGCACCAGCTCCTACGGGCGGCTCGTCTACCACCCCGAGGCCCCGATACCCGACTGGCTGCGGATGCCGCACCCCTTCTCCTCGTACGGCATCGAGCGCGGCTCCCCGTACGAGCCGGGCTACCGCAAGCTCGTCGACGACATCGTGAAGGCCGCCGACAGCCGGGTGGACTTCAGCACGTACGACCTGGTCAACGTCCTCGTCACGCCGAACGCCGGGCCCTCGGCCCTCGACACGGTGCTGTCCGTGACCTTCTCCGGGAACGACGACGCCCCCTACGCGGACGGCGTGCCGCTCGCCAACACGTCCTTCGTCTACAGCCGGCAGGACGACGGCTCGGGGACCTACGCCGAGACCGGCTACCGCGTCCTGCCGCACGAGAACGGGCACGTCTTCGGGCTGCCCGACCTCTACACCCTCGACGGCGGCGGCACCGTCGGGCACTGGGACATCATGTCCGAGGACTGGGGGGCCAACAACGACCTGCTCGGCTGGCACAAGTGGAAGCTCGGCTGGCTCGACAACGACCAGATCGGCTGCGCCGCCAAGACCGGAGACGTCGACTACACCCTCACCCCGCTCGCCACCACCGGCGGCCAGAAGCTCGCCTTCGTCCCGCTCTCCGGCACCTCCGGCTACGCGATCGAGGTGCGCACCCGGGAGGGCAACGACGAGGCGGTCTGCAAGCCCGGCGTCCTCGTCTACCGGGTCGACACCGACGTGGACACCGGGCACGGCCCCGTGACCGTCAACGACAGCGACCACGACAGCGGCGGCTGCACCCGGCGCCCCAACGTGCACGCGGAGCTGTCGGACGCCACCTACGGGCCGGGCGAGAGCTTCCACGACCGGGCCAACGGCATCCGCGTCAGCGTCCTCGAGGAGGACGATGCGACGGGCGGCTACCGGGTCCGCATATCGAGGAGCTGACGCCCGCACGGACCGGCCGGCGCCCTCGGCCCCCTGGACGCCCACGCGGACCGGCCGACGCTCGCGCGGACCCGCAGACCCGCAGGCCACCAGGCCCGCAGACGCTCACACGGACCCGCAGACCCGCAGGCCACCAGGCCCGCAGACGCTCACACGGATCCGCTCACGCCCGTGGCGCCGGAGGCGCCCGCCCGGCCCGTCGCGTCCGCGATCTCGGCGCGGAGTTCGCGCTTGAGGACCTTCCCCGTCGCGTTGCGCGGGAGCCCCCCGTCCCGTACGAAGACGTGCGCCGGCACCTTGAAGGCGGCGAGCCGCGCCCCGACGTGGGCCCGCAACTCCTCCGGTCCCGCCGTCGCGCCCGGCCGGAGCCGGATGACGGCGGCGACCTCCTCGCCGAGCCCGGCGTGCGGGACGCCGAGGACGGCGGCCTCGGCGACGTCCGGGTGGTCGTGGAGGACGCCCTCGACCTCGACGCAGTAGACGTTCTCTCCGCCCCGGATCACCAGGTCCTTGATCCGGTCGACGACGGTGACCCGCCCGTCCCTGAGGTGGGCGAGGTCGCCGGTGCGGAGCCAGCCGTCCGGGGTGAAGGCGGCACGGGTGGCCTCCTCGTCGCCCCAATAGCCGCGGATCAGGGACTGGCCGCGCAGCCACAGCTCGCCGACGCCCTCGGTGTCGGGCCGGTCGATCCGCACCTCGGTGGTGGGGGTGGGCCGGCCGACGCTGCCGGGGTGGGCCCGGTACTCGGCGCCGAAGTTGGCGAGCACGCCGCCGCACGTCTCGGTGAGCCCGTAGCCGTTACGGGGCTCGATCCGCTCGCCGTACGCGGCGGTGAGGCGCGCGGTGATCTCGGGCGGGGCGGCCGCTCCGCCCGTGCTGAGCTGGACGAGCGACTCCAGCGGGTCGCCGGTGCGCACGGCGAGATCGAGCAGCTGGAGGGCGGTGGTGGGGACGCCGGAGTAGTGGGTGACGCGGTGCGCGCGGATCAGCTCCAGGGCCTTGGCCGCGTCCCACTTGCGCATCAGGACGAGCGTGCCGCCGGCCGCCATGACCGAGTAGAACGAGGTGAAGGCGGCGACGTGGAAGAAGGGGAAGGTGGTGAGCGAGACCGGCGCCGGGCCCGCGCCGGGGCGCTCGCCGCGCCGGAGCGCGGAGGCGGCGGCGAAGTAGCGGGGGTTCATCGCCGCGCCGGCCTGGGCGAGGTGGGTGGCGACGGCGCCCTTGGGGCGGCCCGTGGTGCCGGAGGAGTAGATGATCGTGGCGTCGTGCTCGGGCAGCACCTCGACGTCCGGCGGGCCCAGGAGCGGGTCGGTGTCGGGGACGTACGCCTCGAAGCCGTCGGTGGCCTCGCCGTGGAAGACGACGCCGGGTACGGCGTGGGCGCGCGCCCAGGCGGCGACGCGCGGGAGCCGCTCGCCGTCGACGAGCAGCACGCGGGGCGCGCAGTCGTCGAGGGCGTACGTGAACTCGTCCTCGGTCCACCAGGCGTTGAGCGGTACGGCGACGAGGCCGGCGAGCTGGGCGGCCCAGAAGGCGATGTGCCACTCCGGGTGGTTGCGCATCGCGACGACGGCCCGGTCGCCGGGGCGCAGTCCGTGCACGTCGACGAGGCGCCGGGCCAGACCGCAGGCGGCGTCGAAGAACGCGCGGTAGCCCGTCACGCCGTCCTCGGAGACGAGGAAGGGCCGGTCGCCGAAGCCCCAGGTGGTCTCGACGAACTCCCGCAGGGTCCGCGGGCCGCCCCGGTAGACGCCCTCGTCGACGGCGAAGGGCGCGCCGGGCCCGGTGAGCGCCTCGGCGACCATGTCGACGGCGGTGCCGGTGACCATGGCGGCGGCGGTGTCGGTGTCGGTGACCGGGTCGGTGACCGTGTCCGTGACCGTGTCGGTGTGCGGCTCGACCACGGTGCGGCCTCTTTCCCGTCGTCCCGGCTTCGTTCCCTGAGCGCTTGCTCAGCTCGCGCCGGAAAGCGACGCTATGCGCCCCCACCGGACCGGTCAAGAGAGACCTCGGCCACGGCGGACGGCGGCGGCGGACCGGCCCTAGCCCGCCCGGAGCGGGCCCCCGCCGGACGCGGCCCTCCTCGGGGGCGGCACCGCGCGGGGGTCCCCCTAAGAGCGGGACTCGGCCTCCGCGGGCGTCGTTTCGTGCGGGCCCGCGGCGCCGGTCCCGTACGGCTCCGCCTCCGGGGCGCCCGAGGCGACGAACAGGCCGACCCGTGTGGCGCCCACCACGCGGGGCAGCAGGAACGCCCAGAAGCGGGTGAGCGGAGCCCGCTCCAGCCAGCGCGGGTCCTGCTGGCCCAGGGCCGCGTGTCCGGCGGCCACCGCCACCACCGCGGCGGCCACGTCGGCGGCGGCCACGTCCGGCGCGAGCAGCCCCGCCCGCTCGCTGCGCGCCACGACGGACTCGACCCACTCGCGCCACAGCCGCCGCAGGTCCTGCGACACGCGGGTGCGCTCCGGGCCGCCCGCGCTCAGGACGAAGCCCGCGCGCAGCACCGGGTCGGCGCGCAGCCCCTGGACGAGCTCGTGGCTGGCGTCGATCAGGGTCTGCAGCGGCAGCGCCTCGCGCTCCCGGGTGATCCGCGCGAGCCGGTCGCCGGCCGCCGCGACGACCGCGTCGGCCAGCGCCGCCTTGCTCGGGAAATGGAAGTGCAGGGCCCCGCTGCTGACCCCGGCCCGGGCGCTGATGGTCGCCAGCGAGGCGACCTCGAAGCCCTCCCGGTCGAAGAGCGTGGCCGCCGACTCGACGAGGGCGTTGCGCGTCCGAATCGCCCGCTCCTGCTTGGCCAAGGGGCCTCCGTCACTGCGCCGTGGGTGCCAACACGTGTCACTCCACAGTAACAAACCGGATGAGCGGTTTTCGCGGTTCCGCGCGGATGCCCTCAGTCGCGCGCAGGTATGCGCACGGGCAACGCCCCGTAGCCGTTCAGCAGGAACGTGGGGAGCGGCGCCAACTCGGCGGGCGGGCAGTCCAGTTCCAGATCCGGGAAGCGCTCGAAGAGCGCGGCGAGGGCGACGGTCGCCTCCAGGGTGGCGAGCGGCGATCCCAGGCAGCGGTGCGCTCCGTGGCCGAAGCCGAGGGTGTCCCGGTCGGTGCGCAGCACGTCGAAGCGGGCGGCGTCCTCGCCGTAGCGGGCCGGATCGAGGCCGCCGGCGGCGAAGTTGACCAGGATCGGGTCGCCCTGGGCGATCTTCAGGCCGTCGAGCTCGATGTCCTCGACCGCGAAGCGGAGCGGCGAGTAGGCGGCCGGGCTGTGGGTGCGCAGGGTCTCGGCGACCACGTCGTCCCAGCTCGCCCGGCCGGCCCGGACGTGACCCAGCTGCTCGGGGTGGGTGAGCAGCGCGGCGGTGGCGTTGACGACGAGCGCGGCGGTGGTGTCCTGGCCGGCGGCGATCAACAGGAAGAGGGAGCCGAGGAGTTCGCTCTCGGTGAGGGCGTCGGCGCCGTCGCGGGCCGCGATCAGGGAGGAGGTCAGGTCGTCGCCGGGCTCCTGGCGGCGGGCGGCGACGAGCTCGGCGAGCAGCCGGAACGCCGTGCCGCGCGCGGCCTCCATGGTCGCGGCCGAGACGCTGGAGCTGAAGACGGTGCGCAGGGCCGCGGTGAGCTCGTCCCGGTCGGCTCCCTCCGCGACGCCCATGAGCTCGCAGATGACCTGGAGGGGCAGCGACTCGGCGTATCCGGTGCGCAGTTCGGCCGGCTTCCCGGCGGCGAACGTGGCGGCCAGGCCGTCGAGCAGGCCGGCGGCGATCTCCTCGACGCGGGGCCGCAGGGCGGCGGTGCGGCGGGCGGTGAACGCGGCGGCGACCAGGCGGCGCAGCCGGGCGTGCTCGTCCCCGTACGCGAAGAGCATGTTCTCGTTGGCGACCCAGGGGTACAGCGGCCACTCGGGGGTGATCCGGCCCTCGACGAAGGCGGGCCAGTGGCGCCGGGCGTCCTTGGAGACCCGGGGGTCGACGAGCAGCGCCTCGACGTGCTCCTGCCGGACGACGGCCCAGGCCCGTACGCCGCCGGGGAGTTCGACCGGTACGGCGGGGCCCTGCTCCCGCAGCGTGGCGGCCTCGCCGGCGAGGTCGCGGCCGGTCACGTCGAGGGCGTAGGGGCAGGGGGCCGCTTCGATGGGGTCCATGCGTGTGTTCTCCATTTCGGTTCGGACGTACGTTCCCTGCGTGCCCCCACCGCACACGCAACCGAGGAGAGCGTCGCTTCCCCTCCCCCTCGTCGAGGCGCCGTCAGTTCGCCGTCGACGCGACAGCGGTGTCGCCGTTCCGTGCCCGCAGCGCCTCTTCGTAGGCCCGCTCGGCGCGGGACGGCTCGAAGTCCAGACGGACGAGGACCCCCGGCACGGCGATGGCGCTCAGCAGGGTCCGCATGAGGTCGGCGACCCGGTCCACCATGTCCGCGTGCTGGGTCATGATCTTGGACAGCATCTGGACCCCGGTGAAACTGCCGGTGAACAGCGTCGCCGCGGAGGTGATGTCGACGTGCGGCAGCAGCTCTCCGGCCGTCTTGGCGTTCGTCAGGACGTCGATGTTGTGGTCGATCCAGCCGCGCATGGGCACCTGGCGGTCGAGGCCGTCCTGGAGCGAGCCCTGCTCGACGGTGAGCCGGATGCTGCCGCGCACCATGGGGTCGCCGGCGCGCAGGAGATGGGCGAGGACCAGCGCCTCGTCGGTGAGCTGCTGCAGGTTCAGTTCCCGCTGCGGCACCGGCGGCAGGGCGCCGACCTGTCCGGCCAGCACCTCCTGGGCGAGCTCCTCCTTGGAGGAGAAGTGGAAGTACAGGGCGCCCTTGGTCACCCCGCAGCGCTTCAGGACCTCGGAGATCGTCGCCGCCTCGTAGCCGACCTCGTCGAAGAGTTCGGCCGCGGCGAGCACGATCTTCTGGCGGGTACGGATGGCCCGTTCTTGTTGCGCCACTACATCCTCCGTGCCTCGCGGAACCGAAACAAACCGCAAGGCTGGTATTCCAACGGCCTCACATGGAGTGATGCGTCGGCGACCGGTCTCTCCGTACGACTGCCGCCGAGCGTAAGGTGGGCCCCGGCGATCCGGTTTCTTCACACATCCACATTTCGAGAATAAAACCACCCAACCGGTTTGACAAGGTTCCGGCGGCCGACCTTATTGAAACAAAACCGGATGGTACGTATCTTACTCTTGGTAGGCCAGACCACCCTCACCGGTACTCAATTCGGGGGACGCGCCGAGATGCTCCAGCACGCGGAGGCACCGCTCAGACAGGCCGGACACGGCATGACCCGCGGCGGCGCGGACGAACTCACCCGCCTCCTCTTCGACGGGGACGACCGCGAACGCGTCCACGGCGAATGGCGGCGGCTGATCTCCGGCGAGGCCTTCGCCCACCGCCCCGGGCTCACCCCCGCCGAGCGGGTGGCCCTCTCCTACGAGCGCCTGCGGCTGGTCAACGACACCGTGGCCGGCCCCGCCGCCGAGGCGCTCAGCTACGACGCCCACCGGCTCGCCGCACTGCACGAGTGGACCGGCTTCCTGGACGGCGGGCTGTGCACCCTCGCGAGCATCCACTACAACCTCTTCCTCGGCAGCCTCCTAGACCACGACGGCTACCGGCGCGACCTCACCCCGTACACCGCCATGGACCGTACCGGCACCTTCCTGTGCACCGAGCTCGCCCACGGCAACGACGTCACCTCCCTGGAGACCGTGGCCCGCCACGACCCAGAGACCGGCGGCTTCGTCCTGCACACCCCGAACCCCGGGGCACGCAAGTTCATGCCCAACACCAGCCTGGCGGGCGGCCCCAAGACCGCGGTCGTCGCCGCGCGCCTCCTCGTCGACGACGAGGACCAGGGCATCTTCCTCTTCCTCACCCCGCTGAGCGACGCCGAACGCCATCTGCCCGGCATACGCGTGCAGCGCCTGCCGGACCGCACCGGCACCCCGGTCGACCACTGCCTGACCTCCTTCGACCACGTACGACTCCCCCGCGAGGCCATGCTGGAGGCCGCGCACGGCCGGCTCGACAAGGACGGCCGGCTCACCAGCAGCCTCGGCAACCGGCGCAAGCGGTTCCTGCGCTCGGTCGGACGGGTCACCATGGGCAAGCTCTGCATGAGCGGCGGCACCCTGGGCATGGCCCGCGCCGCCCTCGCGATCGCCGTCCGCTACGCGCACCACCGCACGATAGGCGCCCCCAGGGCCGGCGAGCGGATGCCGCTCACCGCCCACCGCAGCCACCACGGCCGGCTGCTCCGCTCCGTCGCCACCGCCTACGCGATGACCCTCCTGCACCGCTCCGTCGTCGACCGCTGGGCCGGCCACGACCCGGCCGACGCGGCCGAGCGCGAGGAGGTCGAGCGGCTGATCGCCATCGCCAAGGGCTGGATCACCTGGCAGGCCCGCGACATCACCGTCGAGGCCCGCGAACGCTGCGGCGCCCAGGGCCTGTTCCCCGCCAACGGCCTCGCCGATCTGCCGCTCAACGTCGAGGGCGGCATCACCGCGGAGGGCGACAACCTGGTCATCTGGGTCAAGGCCGCCTCCGAGCTCGTCTTCGCCCACGAGGCCGGGCCCACCCACGCGCCCCGCGGCGAGCTCACCGACCTCGGCTTCCTGCGCGACCTGCACGCCTGCGTCGAGCGCGTCTGGCAGAACCGCGCGCGCACCGCCCTGCGCGGCGGCCCCTCCGGCGACCCCGTCGGCCGCTGGAACGAGACCTCCGGCGCCGCCCTCGAGATGGTCGCCGCCCACGCCCGCGTCCGCGCCGCCGACGCCCTGCTCGCCGCGACCGCCCGCGCGACCGCCCCGCGCACCCGCTTCCTCCTGGAAGGCGTCTCCCGGCTCTTCCTCCTCCACGAGCTGCGGCCGCACACCGGCGACCTGCTCGCCGCGGGCCACCTCACCCCGGCCCATGTGGAGGCCCTCCACGGCACGACCGAGCGCGTGGTCGGCGACCTCGCCCCCCACCTGACGGCGCTGGTCGACGCGTTCGACCTGCCGGAGGAGTACCTGGCCGCGACGCCGATCGCCAACGCGGACTACCTGGACCGTTTCGGGGACTGAGCTCCCGCTCGGGAGGGCAGGAGCTCCCTTCCACGCAAAACATACAGACCTGTATGTCGGTTGGGGCGCAGCCGGGCATACCGGCGACCCCAGTACGGCATTCCGTGACAGGAACCGGCCGTCTTGCGTGGAATTTGAGATACGGACGGCCCAGCGGGTCCCATCGAAACAGGCATGGCTGTATGGTTCTTGCTGGAGGGAGGCGACCTTCGGCGTCTCCTCACACTTCGGGCTGTCGCAGTGAGAGCCGTCGTACCGGGCAAGGGACATGCGCGATGCAAAAACGGTCGCATACGACCCGTCAGGCACTCGTGCGTGCCACCGTGGAGCTCATCGCGAACGGCCGGCTCGCCGACGCGGGGCTGGTCAACATCTGCAACGCCGCCGGGGTCAGCCGCGGCGCGCTCTACCACCACTTCCCGTCCATCGCGGAGCTGGTGGCGGAGGTCCACTCCCAGGCCCAGGACCGCGTCCGCGCACTGGCCGACGACAGCTTCGCGGACGGGGGCGCCGACGCGCCGGCCCGCTTCAGCACCGCTCTCGGCAGGGCCCTGACGGACGATCAACTGGTGCGCGCGGGAATGCGGCTGGCGTCCGACGGCACCGACACCCCGCCCCGGCTACGGGAGGCGATGCTGGACCGGGTGCGCGCCGAGGTCCTGACGGAGGCCCCCGAGCGCCCGGACCAGAAGGTCCTGGCGGACCTGGCCGTGGTGGTCACCGCGGGCCTGGAGTCCCTCGGTTACACCGACACGGCCTGGTGGAGCCGGGAGAGCACCGAGCGGATATGGGACATGCTGCTGCCCCTCTTCAAGGAGGCCGGCTAGGGCCGACGGCCCGGAGAGCCGGGGCCGGCAGGCCGGGGCACGCCGCGGCCGGCAGGCCCCGGACACCCCGGGGCCCGGGCACCCCAAGGCCCGAACACCTCTGGGCCCGGACACCTCCGGGCCCAACGCCCCAGGATCCGGCCCCATTTGGGCCCGGCCGCCCAGGGGCTCTCAACACCCCCGCAGGGCCTACGAAGCGGCCGCGGACGCCTCGGCCGCGGCCTCCTCGGCCAGGGCCTCGGCGCGCGCCACGTCCGCGGCGACGAGATCCGCCGGCGGCGGGGTGACGCGCAGGTTGCCGATCAGCCCGGGGGCGACCATGCCCGGCAGCAGGAAGCGCCACATCGCGCTGACGCGCTCGGGCAGGTCCTCGCGGTTCGTGTAGACCTGCGACATCACCTGCAGGCCGGTGAACGCGCCGATGATCACGGTGGTGGCGTCGCGGACGTCCAGGCCCGGCAGGACCTCGCCCTGGCCCTGCGCCTGGGCGAGGAGTTCGCCGATGGCCACGGTCGACTGCTCGTACGGCGTGTCGACCGGGCGGGGGAACGAGGTCTTCTCGACCGCCAGGCGCACGCTGGCCCGCAGGACCGGATCGCGCTGGAGCTGGACGGCGAACGCGAAGGTCAGGTCGATGATCGACTGAAGTTTGGTGGTCCGCTCGGGCGCGAAGAGAGCACCGCCGTGCGCGTCGAGCAGCGCCATGGCGATCGACTCTTTGGACGGGAAGTGGTGGTACAGCGCACCGCGGGTCAGCCCGCTGCGCGCCAGGATCTCGTTGGTGCTCGCGGCGTCGTATCCGCGAAGGTCGAAGACCTCAGCGGCAGCCTCCAGGATCGCTTGACGTGATCGCGTTCCGCGTTCCTGCTTTGCCATACCCCGGGTCCTCGCCACTCGCCAACGAACGAAACAGACAAGTCTGCATTCTACTTGCCCGTGCGCCGCTGGCCAGGGGCGCGCAAGTGGAAACGGACAGACCGCGCACTTCCGCCGCGCGCCGGGGCGCACGCGGCGCTCCCCGCCGACGCCGGACGGCACCGGCACACCCTCACGGGTTGCCCAGACGGAAACCGACACCCCGGACGGTCACGATCCAATGGCTGGATCCGAGCTTGCCGCGCAGGCTGCTCACGTGCGTGTCGATGGTGCGCCCCTTGTGCGACCAGGCGTCGTCCCAGACCTGGGTCATCAGCTGCCGCCGGGAGACCACGGCGCCCGGCTGGATCGCGAGCATGTGCAGGAGGTCGAACTCCTTGCGCGTGAGGTCCACGGGGCGGCCGTGCAGCGTGACCTTGCGGGTGTCGGCGTCGATGCGGAGCGGGCCGTGCTCGATCGTCCGGGCCGTCGGCGACGGCCGTACCCTGCGCATCACCGCCCCTATGCGGGCGAGGAGTTCATGGAAGCCGTAGGGCTTGACCATGTAGTCGTCGGAGCCGGCCTGCAGCCCGAGGACGCGGTCGAGCTCGCTGCCGCGTTCGGTCACCGCGATGATCGGGGTGTCGCTCATCGCGCGGATGCTCCGGCAGACCTCCAGACCGTCCAGGTCGGTGAGGTCGAGGTCGAGCAGGATCAGGTCGGCCTGGCGGTGCACCTGGAGCGCCTGGCTCCCGGTGGTCACGCTGTCGGCGCGATACCCCCTCCGTATCAGGTCCTGCACCAGCGCCTTGGCCGAACGCTCCTCGTTCTCGACGACCAGGATGCGCAGGGCAGGGTGCTCGACCGGGACGTGCAGTCGGGGCGCGGCGGGGTGGGCGTGCTGGGGCACGGGGTGCAGCCGCGCGGTGTGGGCGTCGGGTAGGTCTGCTACCTGCTGGTTCATCTGGTCCTCCTGGAGCGCCGGCGTCAACCGACTGCCAAATGCTCGTCTCGAAGTTCAGGTGCTTGGTGAAGATACCAAACAGACTTGTCTGATTGTCAATGCGAAGCAGGACGACCGTGTCGCGCTAACCGAGCCCATTCTGACCTGCGATGACCGGGAAGATATGGCGTTTTACACCCGCCCGGCCCCGGCTCTTTGCTCGGTTCGAGCGCCGGGTGGCCATGGCCAAGAACCGGCAAAACTGTCGGTTCCTTGATCTCGTTCCGTGATGCTCTTGCTCCGCTGTGCGCAGGTTCGGCGGAGCGCTCCGCTCCGTTCCTCGACACGCCCGACCCCAACTTTTTACTTGATTTACCCAACAGACCTGTCTGTATTTTGTTGGGTGTGTGGACCGAACGGGGGCTGTTGCCACACTCAGCAGCTCCGCCCTGCCCGAAAACAGACAGGAGCGCCAGCCATGACCGCAATGCTCGATTCGGCACTCACGGCTTTCACCACCACCGTTCCGCGCCAGTACGTGCACCGCGCCGCTGTCTCGGAGGTCCTGCTCACCGGGTGGCGGTGGGCGGATGAGCCCAACTCCTTCGTGGTGAGGGCCCAGTGGCCCCGGGGACACGCGCTGTTCGCCCAGTCCGGCGGCTACCAGGACCCGATGCTGCTGGTCGAATCGGTACGTCAGACCGGGGCGTTGCTCGCCCACGCCGAGTTCGCGGTCGGGCTCGGGCACCAGTTCCTGATGCACTCCATCTCGTTCGCCTCCACGATGGACCTCTTCGTCGCCACGCCCACCCCGACCGAGGTCGAACTGCACACCGTGTGCCGCGACATCGTCCGGCGGGGCAAGGAACTCGGCGGCATGCGCTACGACGTGACGGTGAAGGTCGACGGCGCGGCCCTGGCCACCGCCGGAGCCGCCCTGAGCTGCACCCGGCCGAACGTCTACAAGCGCCTGCGCGGCGGGCGCCCCACCTTCTCCGGCCGCCTCCCGGGGCTGCCGATAGACCCGGCCCGGGTGGGCCGCACCGACCCGCAGCACGTGGTGCTCTCCGAGGATCCGAGCGGCAGAGCCAACCGGTGGGAGCTCCGCGTCGACTGCACCCACCCGATCTTCTTCGACCACCCCGTGGACCACGTCCCCGGCATGGTGCTGCTGGAAGCGGCCCGACAGGCCGCGCACGCCGTGACCGGCATGACCGACGCCGTCGTCCTCGACATGTCAAGCTCCTTCGAGCGGTACGCCGAGTTCGACGCACCCTGTGTCATCGAGGCCGAGCCGACGGCGGTCGATCCCGCCGGCGACGTCCACGTACGGGTGCGCGGAAGCCAGAACGGCGCGCACGTCTTCGTCACCCACCTCACCCTGCGCACGCGCAGCCGGTGACCCACGACCCGTCACGCGACCGGAGTTCCCACGTGCCGAACATCCTGATCACCGGAGCGGGCGGATTCATCGGCGCCCACGTCACCCGCGAGGCCGCCCGCCTCGGCGCCCGGCTGACCCTCACCTCGCACCGCCGCCCCCCGCGACCGCCGGCAGCGGGCCGGGCCCGGATCGTACGGGCGGACCTGACGAACTCGGACTCGCTTCGCGGGCTGTGCGACGGCGTCGACGTGCTCCTCCACTGCGCCTCGCGGATCGGCGGGACGCCGGAGGAGAACGAGGCCGTGAACGCCCGGGGCACCGCCGCGCTCGTCGCCGAGGCGCGGCGTGCCGGAGTCTCCCGGATCGTCCACCTCAGCACCGCCTCCGTCTACGGGCGCGGCATCTTCCGGTGCGCCCGTCCCGAACAGCTCCCGCGCCGGCCGCAGTCGCCCACGTCACGCACCCGGGCCGAGGCCGAGGACTCCGTCCTGGCCGCCGGCGGGACCGTCTTACGGCCGCACCTGGTCTACGGACCCGGTGACCACTGGGTCGTGCCCGGGCTCGGCCGGCTGCTGCGGACGCTGCCCGGCACGCCCACGGGCTGGGACGCCCGGCTCTCCGTCATCTCCGCCGCCGAACTCGCCGCGCTGCTCGTGGCGGTCGGCCTCGCCCCGCGTGACCGCCTGTCCTCGGCCGTCTACCACGCGGCCTATCCGGAGCCGGTCACGGCCTCCGAACTGCTGCGGGCGGTCGCCGCCCGCATGACTCCCCCGCCGCCCCGGCGGAACATCAGCCTGGCCCACGCCCGTGCCCTGCCGACGGAGAACGGCGCCGCCACCCGGGCCCTGGACATGCTCGCCACCGACCACTGGTTCGACAGCGCCCCGCTCTGGGCGGACCTCGGCCGGACGGCGGGCCGGGGCTGGGAGGAGGACCTCGCGCACATGACGGAGTGGTACCCGGACCAGGCGGCAGCGGCCTGATCCCGCTCCCCTTCCGTACGGGTCCTGCCCGGTCCCGTACGCCCCCCAGCCCCGATCGCCCCGGCACGGCGCGCGGTCGGAGATCCAGCACTACTGAAGGACTGGCACACGTGGAATACACCAACCTCGGCCGCAGCGGACTGTCCGTGTCCCGGCTCGTGCTCGGCACGATGAACTTCGGCACGCAGACGTCCGAAGCCGACAGCCACACGATCATGGACCGGGCGCACGACCGCGGCATCAACTTCTTCGACACGGCGAACGTCTACGGCACGCGTCCGGGCGAGCAGCCCACCGAGCCGATCATCGGCCGCTGGTTCGCCGGGGGCAACGGCCGTCGCGAGAAGACCGTGCTGGCCACCAAGGTCTACCTCCCGACGGGCAACTGGCCCAACGAGTCGCACCTTTCGGCGCTGAACATCCGGCGCGCCTGCGAGGCCTCGCTCCGGCGCCTGGGCACCGACTACATCGACGTGTACCAGATGCACCACGTCGACCGGTCCACGCCGTGGGAGGAGATCTGGGAGGCGTTCAGCGTCCTCCGCCAGCAGGGCAAGGTGCTCTACTTCGGCTCGTCCAACTTCGCCGGCTGGCACATCGCCCAGGCGCAGGAGGCCGCCACGTCGCGGCACTTCCTCGGTCTGGTCAGTGAGCAGTCCCGGTACAACCTGATGACCCGCTGGGTCGAGCTGGAGGTGCTGCCGGCGGCGCGGCACTACGGCCTCGGCCTGATCCCGTGGGGCCCGCTGAACGGCGGCGTGCTCGGCGGTGTCCTGCGCAAGCTGAAGGAGGGCGGCGCCGCGCGCGGCACCTCCGGGCACTCCGCGGGACTGCTCGCCCAGCACCGCGACACCGTCGAGGCGTACGAGAAGCTGTGCGCCGAGATCGGCGAGGACCCGGCGCACGTCGGCCTGGCCTGGCTGCTCGCGCAGGAGGGGGTGACCGGGCCCATCATCGGACCGCGCACCGCCGAGCAGCTCGACGGCTCGCTGCGCGCCCTGACGATCCGGCTCGACGCCACGGTGCTCGCGAAGCTGGACCAGCTCTTCCCGCCGCCGGGCCCGAACGGGGCCAAGCCGGCGCCCGAGGCCTACGCCTGGTGAGCACGCTCGCGTGCTGAACGCCGCCCCGGAGGCTCGTACCCGCGCGGTGGTACGAGCCTCCGGGGCGGCACCCGTCCGCAGGACCGGCCGGGAGCCCCGCCAGGACCGCGGGGCCGGCCGGACGTATTCGTACTCTCAGCAGAGACTTTCAGCAGAAGTGAGGCATCGTGCGCAAGGTGCTCATCGCCAACCGTGGTGAGATCGCTGTCCGGGTGGCCCGTGCTTGCCGGGACGCCGGGATCGCCAGCGTGGCCGTCTACGCGGACCCGGACCGGGACGCCCTGCACGTCCGGGCCGCGGACGAGGCGTTCGCGCTCGGTGGCGACACCCCGGCCACCAGCTATCTGGACTTCGACAAGGTGCTGTCGGCGGCCAAGGATTCGGGTGCGGACGCGGTCCACCCGGGTTACGGCTTCCTCTCGGAGAACGCGGAGTTCGCGCAGGCCGTGCTGGACGCCGGTCTGAC
>NZ_JBITXX010000015.1:0-128155 GCF_044544925.1 Streptomyces sp. NPDC053431
CACTTCGCTTCGCTCGTGGAGGACGCCACCACGTCCGGACACCTCCCTCCCCCGCTCCGGCCCCGGACCCCTTCCCGCCGTCGTCGGCCGCCGGGTCGGCCCCCGTCCCCCCTTCCCGCCGTCGCTGGCTGCCGGGTCGGCTCCAGGCCCTTCTTCCCGCCGTTGTCGGCTGCCGGGTCGGCTCCAGGCCCCTCTTCCCGCCGTTGTCGGCGACGGGGCCAGAGCGGGTGGCTCCGGCTGCAGGCGCTTAGCGGGGGTGGGGGCGGCCCTGCTCCTCTTCCCGCCGTTGTGGGCTGCGGGGCGCGGGTGGGGGCGGCCCCGGTCCCCTTTCCGCGTGGTCGGTCGTGGGTTGTGGGTTGGTGGGTGGTTCGGTGCCGGGTTCGTTCCGCCGTTGTCGTTTGTGGGTGGGGGCGGGTGGCACGGGGCCGGGTGGGCTGTCGTTGGTGGTTAGTTGTTGTCTGCTCGGTGGGGGTTCAGGAGGGAGAGGATGCTGTCTGCCGCTGTGCTCAGGTGGCGGCGGGTCTCTGTCAGTTGGGTGCGGGTCACGCCGTGGTCGCGGGCCGCGTCGCGGATGTCGTCGCGGAAGCGGTCGAGGAGGCGGTCGAGTTCGCGGGCCGGGTCGGCCGCGGTGTCGATGTCCTGGGCCCAGTCGGAGACGGCCTGCTCCGGCGTGGCGGGGCGGGTCGAGGGTGAGCCGTGGGCCGAGCCCGTGACCAGGCTGCCCAGCTGGGCTGTGATGTCAGAGATGCCCTCCCAGACGCCCTTGGGCCAGTCGCCCCGGGACATCCGGTCCTGCACCTGCTCCTGGACCTGCTGGGCGATCCGCTGGAACTCCTTCGCCTGGCGCTTGGCCGACTGGGCCTCGGCGCGGGCCTGGCGGGCCTGCTCCTTCCACTCCTGGCGGGCCTTGCGCAGCTCCTCCTTGGGGTCGGGGAAGGCCGAGGACGTGCTGCGGGAGGCGGTCGCCGCCGCGCGCATCTCGCTGCGCAGCTTGCCCGCCGCGCCCCGCACGTCGTCGCGGATCTCGGCGGCCAGCTCGGAGACGGACTCGCGGATCTCCAGCTCCAGGTCGGCCAGCTCGCCGCCGCGCCCGGCCAGCTCGGCCCGGCCGGCGTCGGTGATCGAGTAGACCTTGCGGCCGCCCTCGGTGGCGTGCGTGACCAGGCCCTCCGCCTCCAGCTTGGCGAGCCGCGGGTAGACCGTGCCCGCGGAGGGCGCGTACAGGCCCTGGAAGCGCTCCTCCAGGAGCCGGATCACCTCGTAGCCATGGCGGGGGGCCTCGTCGAGCAGCTTCAGCAGATAGAGGCGGAGACGGCCGTGGGCGAAGACGGGCGGCATGTCAGAGGACCTTTCCGGACGCGGGGGAGGGGGCCGTCCAGCCGTCGCCGTCCGGCTCCGGCTCGGGGCGGCGCAGCAGGGCGATGGAGCCGGAGATCGTGGTCGCCTTCAGGGTGCCCCGTCCGGCGCCGAGGGTGCCGGTGATGGACTTGGCGCCCCACTGTCCGCCGACCCGCAGGTCGTCGAAGGCGTTGGAGACGGAGCCGCTCGTGGTGCTCGCCTCGACCTTGGCGTCCGCCGGGTGCGGCAGTCGGATGGCGACCTCGCCGGAGACGCTGGCGAGCCGGATGTCGGCGGGCGGGCCGTCGAGGTCGGCCGCCGGGTCGAGGTCGATGACCATGTCGCCGCTGACGGTGTCGGCCCGCACGGAGGAGCAGGCGCCGTCGATCACCGTCACGTCGCCGGTCACCGAGTTGACCTGGAGGGCTCCCGTGACGGACTGCGCCTCCAGATTCCCGGAGACGGTCTCGGCGCGGACCGGGCCGGCCAGGCCGACGAGCGTGGTGTCGCCGGTGACGCCCCGCACGGCCGTACGCCCCTTGATGCCGGAGATCACGGTCTCGGCGCCGATGGCCCCGACCTCGACGTCCGCGCCGGCGGGCACGGCGACGGAGACGACGACCTTGCGTCGGTGACCCTTGGGGTCGAGCCACTTGAGGAAGCCCTTCCAGTGCAGGTCCTCGTAGCTCACCGTCAGCGTGGAGCCCTCCTGCGAGACGATCAGCGGCGGGCCCTCGATCGCGGAGATCTCCAGGCGGGCGGAACTCTCGTCGGTCCCCACCACGTTCACCGTTCCGTTGACCACGCGGACCTGGAGCCGGGTCACGGACTCGGTCAGCGGGATCTTGCGGGGCTCGGTGACGGACCACTCTGTCATGGTGCTGCCCTCCCGTGTCATGGCCGGCGCCGCCGCTCGCGGCGGGCGCCGAGTGACGCAACATATCGCGTCTTTCGCTATACACGATATATCGCGGCCGGGCCGAGTCAACCCCGATTCACCCCTGACAGGGTCGGCTCCGGGGACGGACATTCACCGCCGTACCTGGACGAATTGCCCTAGCGTAGGGCCATGAACGCGACATCGGGTCCCCGCTCCGCCGGAGCGCTGCTGCTCTGCCGTGCCGAGCCGCCGGTGGTCCGCCCGCCCTCGCGCCTGCTACGGGAACGGATGCTCCTCGCCCCCGCGGGGCTCGACTGGAGCGTCCTCGTCCCCGAGGGCAAGCCGTGGCTCGACGACGGCGAGCCCGTCGAGCGGGTCGTCACCGGCTGGGCGACCGCCCTCGCCGTCTCCGCCGCCAGCTGGCCGGTGCTCGCGCTCTGGTGGGACGCGGACCGGGCCGGCTTCACCCTCGCCGCCGGCTTCCGCCGCACGGTCGGCTACGTCTGGCTCGCCGACGGCACCCCCGTCGGCGAGGACGAGGCCATGCGCACCTTCGCCGCACGCCTCCACCTCGACCCGGTGCTCGACGTCCAGGCCCTGGAGCCCCTCACCCGGCCCGACCCGGACGCCGACGCCCACAGCAGGCTCGTCGGCCTCACCGCCGTCCTCGCCCGCACCGGGCTCGCCCTGCCCACGGGCCTGGCGCCCGGCGACCACGCCGACCGGCTCCGCTCCGTCGCCCACGCACAGGGCGCCGAACTGCTCGAAGGGGCGGGGTGGCGCGAGGCCGTACGCGCCGAACTCGACGTCGTGGAGGGCGGCCCGCTCGGCCCGTACCTGCGCGGTCCCCGGGCCCGCCTCCTGGGCGCCGCCCAGCTGGCGGCCGGAGTGCCGCTCCTCGCCTGGGGGATCGGCCGCCGCAGCGGCGGCTGGGCCACGGCCGGCGCGCTCCTCGTCGCCCACGGCGTGCTGGGACTCGCGTACGACCGTCTGCGTGAGACCCCTTAGGCCCGGGCCCGCCGTGAGGGCCGGCCTGACGGCCGGGCCGCTCGAAGCTGCCGGCTGGTCGACGGCGGCCCGCCCGCCTGACGGCCCGCCCCGCCTGGCGACGTCCTGCCGCTCGGCCCTGCCTACTCGTCCTCGTCCTCGTCGTCGAGACGCGCCAGCCAGGTCGCGAGGCGCTCGACCGGCACCTCGAAGTCGGGGTTGAGGTCGACGAACGTGCGCAGCTGCTCGGCGAGCCACTCGAAGGTGACCTCCTCCTCGCCGCGCCGCTTCTCCAGTTCCTCGATGCCACGGTCGGTGAAGTACATGCGATCAGAATAGGCCGTGCGACACGCCGGAGGCCCGGCACCCCGAGTGGGGTGCCGGGCCTCCTGACGTGTCCCGGACGCACTACGCGTCGAAGACCTCCGCGACCAGCTGAGCCTGCTCCGCCTGGTGGCGCTTGGCCGAGCCGACCGCCGGGGAGGAGGAGTGCGGGCGGGAGATCCGGCGCAGGCGCTCGCCCGCCGGGATGTCCGCGCCGACCGCCAGGTCCAGGTGGTCGATCAGGTTGAGCGCGATGAACGGCCAGGCACCCTGGTTCGCCGGCTCCTCCTGGGCCCACAGGTACTTCGCCGCGTTCGGGTACTTGGCGATCTCGGCCTGCACCTCGGCACCCGGCAGCGGGTACAGACGCTCCAGACGGATGATCGCGGTCTCCGTGTCGCCGCGCTTCTGACGCTCGGCCTCCAGGTCGTAGTAGACCTTGCCGGCGCAGAAGACGACCTTGCGGACGTCGGCCGGGTTGACCGTCGTGTCGCCGATCACCGGGCGGAAGCCGCCGGTGGTGAACTCCTCCACCTTCGAGGCCGCGGCCTTCAGACGCAGCATCGACTTCGGGGTGAAGACGATGAGCGGCTTGTGGTGCGGGTTGTGGACCTGCCAGCGCAGCAGGTGGAAGTAGTTCGACGGCAGCGTCGGCATGGCGACCGTCATGTTGTCCTGGGCGCACATCTGCAGGAAGCGCTCCGGGCGCGCGGACGAGTGGTCCGGGCCCTGGCCCTCGTAGCCGTGCGGCAGGAGCAGCGTGACGCCGGAGGTCTGGCCCCACTTCTGCTCGGCCGAGGAGATGAACTCGTCGACGACGGTCTGCGCGCCGTTGACGAAGTCACCGAACTGGGCCTCCCAGACGACCAGGGCGTCGGGGCGGGCCAGCGAGTAGCCGTACTCGAAGCCCATCGCCGCGTACTCGCTGAGCAGCGAGTCGTAGACGTTGTAGTGGGCCTGGTCCTCGGCCAGGTAGAGCAGCGGGGTGTAGTCCTCGCCGGTCTCCTGGTCCACCAGGACCGCGTGACGCTGGCCGAAGGTGCCGCGGCGGGAGTCCTGGCCCGACAGGCGGACCGGCGTGCCCTCCATCAGCAGGGAGCCGATGGCGAGGGTCTCGCCGAAGCCCCAGTCGATGGTGCCGTCGTCGATCGAGGCCGCGCGGCGCTGCATCTGCGGCAGCAGACGCGGGTGGACCGTGATCCGCTCCGGGATGTTGACCTGCGACTCGGCGATCCGCTTCACGATCTCCTGGGAGACCGCGGTGGTGACGGCGACCGGGAACTCCGGCTTGGCGTCGGGGACCTGGGTCGGGGCGGGGGCCGAGGTGGCCTCGCGGACCTCCGCGAAGACCTTCTCCAGCTGGCCCTGGAAGTCCTGGAGCGCCTGCTCCGCCTCTTCCAGCGTGATGTCGCCGCGACCGATGAGCGACTCGGTGTACAGCTTGCGCACCGAACGCTTCTTGTCGATCAGGGTGTACATCTGCGGGTTGGTGAACTGCGGGTTGTCGCCCTCGTTGTGACCGCGGCGGCGGTAGCAGATGAGGTCGATCACGACGTCCTTGTTGAACGTCTGGCGGAACTCGAAGGCGAGCCGCGCCACGCGGACGCAGGCCTCCGGGTCGTCGCCGTTCACGTGGAAGATCGGGGCCTCGATCATCCGCGCCACGTCGGTCGCGTACATCGACGAACGCGAGGACTCCGGGGCGGCGGTGAAGCCGACCTGGTTGTTGATGACGATGTGGACCGTGCCGCCGGTGCGGTAGCCGCGCAGCTGGGACATGTTCAGCGTCTCGGCCACGACGCCCTGGCCGGCGAAGGCCGCGTCGCCGTGCAGGGCGACCGGCAGGACGGTGAAGTCCGTGCCGCCCTTGTTGATGACGTCCTGCTTGGCGCGGGACACACCCTCCAGGACCGGGTCGACCGCCTCCAGGTGCGAGGGGTTGGCGACCAGCGAGACCTTGATCTGCTCGCCGTCGAGGCCGGTGAAGGTGCCCTCGGCGCCCAGGTGGTACTTCACGTCGCCGGAGCCGTGCATCGACTTCGGGTCGAGATTGCCCTCGAACTCGCGGAAGATCTGCGCGTACGACTTGCCGACGATGTTCGCGAGGACGTTCAGGCGGCCGCGGTGGGCCATGCCGATGACGACCTCGTCCAGGCGGGACTCCGCCGCGGAGTCGATGACCGCGTCGAGCAGCGGGATGACGGACTCGCCGCCCTCCAGCGAGAAGCGCTTCTGGCCGACGTACTTGGTCTGCAGGAAGGTCTCGAAAGCCTCCGCCGCGTTCAGCCGGCGCAGGATGCGCAGCTGCTCCTCGCGCTCCACGCGCGCGTGGGGACGCTCCACGCGGTCCTGGATCCACTTGCGCTGCTTCGGGTCCTGGATGTGCATGAACTCGATGCCGGTGGTGCGGCAGTACGAGTCGCGGAGCACGCCGAGGATGTCGCGGAGCTTCATCATCGACTTGCCGGCGAAGCCGCCGACCGCGAACTCGCGCTCCAGGTCCCACAGGGTGAGGCCGTGCTCGGTGATGTCCAGGTCGGGGTGCTTGCGCTGCTTGTACTCCAGCGGGTCGGTGTCGGCCATGACGTGGCCGCGGACCCGGTAGGAGTGGATCAGCTCGAAGACGCGCGCGGCCTTGGTGACGTCGTCGTCGTGGGAGGCGTCGATGTCCTTGAGCCAGCGGACCGGCTCGTAGGGGATGCGCAGCGACTTGAAGACGTCGTCGTAGAAGCCGTCCTCGCCGAGGAGGAGGTTGGAGACGATCCGCAGGAACTCGCCGGAGGCCGCGCCCTGGATGACCCGGTGGTCGTAGGTCGAGGTCAGGGTCATGACCTTGGAGATGCCCAGCTTGTTCAGGGTGTCCTGGGAGGTGCCCTGGAACTCGGCCGGGTAGTCCATCGAGCCGACGCCCATGATGACGGACTGACCGGGCATCAGACGCGGCACGGAGTGGACGGTGCCGAGGCCGCCGGGGTTGGTCAGGGAGACCGTGACGCCGGTGAAGTCCTCCATCGTCAGCTTGCCGACGCGGGCGCGCTTGACGATGTCCTCGTAGGCCTGCCAGAACTCGAAGAAGTTCAGCGTCTCGGCCTTCTTGATGCCGGCGACGACGAGCTGGCGGTCGCCGTTGGGCTTCACCAGGTCGATGGCCAGACCGAAGTTCACGTGCTCCGGCTTGACCAGGGTCGGCTTGCCGTCCTTCTCCGCGAAGGACCAGTTCATCGACGGCATGGCCTTGATGGCCTGCACCATCGCGTAGCCGATGAGGTGGGTGAAGGAGATCTTCCCGCCCCGGGCGCGCTTCAGGTGGTTGTTGATGACGATCCGGTTGTCGAAGAGCAGCTTCACCGGGACGGCGCGGACGGACGTGGCCGTCGGCATCTCCAGCGAGGCGTTCATGTTCTTCGCCACCGCAGCGGCCGGGCCGCGCAGGGTGATGAGCTCGGGGCCCGCGGGGGCCTCCGCGGCCGGGGCCGGGGCGGCCGCGGCCGGAGCGGCCTTCACGGGGGCCGGGGCGGCAGCGGCGGGCTTGGCGGCGGGCGCCGGGGCCGTGGGGGCCGCGGCGGCGGGCTTCGCGGGGGCCGGAGCGGCCGGAGCGGGGACGGCAGCCGGAGCGGCAGGCGCGGCCTGTGCGGGGCCCGCCTGCGTCGTGGCGGGGGCGCCCTGGGTGCTCTGTGGGGTGGCGGCCGGGGCGGCGGGGGTCTCCGCGGCTCCGGGCTTGTAGTCGGCGAAGAAGTCCCACCAGGCACGATCGACCGAATTCGGGTCCTGGAGGTACTGCTGGTAGATCTCGTCGACGAGCCACTCATTGGCACCGAAGGCGGTCGCAGGGGACTGACCCTGCCCGTCTTGGTCGGTCTGGGAGCTCGGGGTACTGGGGGACTGAGACGACACGGCGGCAACCGCCCTCTTCCGCTTCACAAGGTGATGGACAGCGGAAATAAAGGCTACGCCTCCCTGGCCGGGAGGTGCAGGCGGGGCACTCCAACGTCGCGCAAGTCACACTTGACGGGGTGTTTCGGTGCCGTGAATGGCGGGAAACAAGCGGGGTTCCGCATCTGTGAGGGTACGGAGAAGCGCGGCTACGGCCGTCTTCGGCCGCACCCCTGACCACGTCCCGCGCGTCTGTCGTACGACTACACGCAGAACGAGAGCTTCCGGTTCGAACCCTACGTCAATCTCGCGAGGTGAAGCTGCCCGGAAGAGTGAGCCTGATGCGGCAGCCGCGTGACGATTCGGCCACTCCGATGCGGCCGCCGTGCAGATCCACCGCCCAGCGGGCGATCGCGAGCCCGAGGCCGGTGCCGCCGTCGCTCCCGGGGCCCTGCTGAGCCGGGACCGTGCCCCGGTTGAAGCGCTCGAAGACCTTGTGCCGCTCCGACTCCGGGATGCCGGGGCCCTCGTCCTCGACCTCCAGCTCCAGCGAGTCCGGGAACGGCCCGCGCCGCGCCCGTACCGTCACGCGGCCGTGCGGCGGGGAGTGCTTCACGGCGTTGTCGATCAGGTTCGCCATGACCTGGTGCAGCCGCTCCGCGTCCGCGTCCGCGGTCAGCTCCGGCGGCGACACGTCCAGGTGCAGATGCACGTCCGTCCGGTTGTGCAGGCCGGAGGTGGACGACAGGCCGCGCTGCGAGGCCGCCAGGTTCGCCTCCCGCAGAATTCCGGAGAGGTAGGGCCACACCTCGAAGCGGCGTCGTCTGAGCGTGACGACACCGTTGTCGAGCCGTGACAGGTCCAGCAGCGTCTCCACCAGCCGGCCGAGCCGCTCGGTCTGCTTCAGGGCCGTGCGCATGGTCTCCGGATCGGCCTCCGAGACGCCGTCCACGACGTTCTCCAGGACCGCCCGCAGGGCCGCGATGGGTGTGCGCAGCTCGTGCGAGACGTTCGCGACCAGCTCCTTGCGGTGCCGGTCCACCGCCTCCAGGTCGTCCGCCATGCGGTTGATCGTCGAGGCCAGGTCGCCGAGCTCGTCGCGGCGGTCCGCGCCGCGCACCCGGCGGCTGAAGTCGCCGCGCGAGATCGAGCCCGCCACCGTGTTCATCTCGTCCAGCGGGGCCGTCAGGGACTGCGCCACGAACTGGGTGATGAGCAGGGTCGCGATCATCGCGAAGATCGTGATGTAGCGGAACTCGGTCGAGGTCCGGATCGCCACCAGGGCGAGGCCCGAGGTCAGCAGGACCGCCCCGACGACGAGGGCGCCCAGCTTCGTCTTGATCGAGATCGCTATGCGGCGCCGCCGCGCCGGGTGCCCGGGGCGTGCGGACCGCACGGGGCGCTCAGGCCGCGCCGGCCGCTCTCCCGACCCTCGCCGGCTCACGGCGCCGGGGTCTCCAGCGCGTATCCGACGCCGTGGACCGTACGGATCCGCTCGGCGCCGATCTTCCGGCGCAGCGCCTTGATGTGGCTGTCCACGGTCCGGGTGCCGGAGGCGTCCGCCCAGTCCCACACCTCGGCGAGCAGCTGCTCGCGGGAGAGGACCGCGCGCGGGGTGTTCGCCAGGCAGACGAGCAGGTCGAACTCGGTCGGCGTCAGGTGTACGTCCTCGGCCTTGACCCGGACCCGGCGCTGCGCGTGGTCGATCTCCAGCTCCCCGAGGCGCAGGATGCCGCTGCGCGGGGTCACCGCCGCGAGCGCGGCCCGCTCCACCCGGCGGAGCAGCACGTGCACCCGGGCGGCCAGCTCGCGCATCGAGAACGGCTTCGTCATGTAGTCGTCGGCGCCGACGCCGAGGCCGACCAGCATGTCGGTCTCGTCGTCACGCGCGGTGAGCATCAGGACCGGGACGGGCCGCTGGGCCTGCACCCGGCGGCACACCTCCAGGCCGTCGAAGCCGGGGAGCATCACGTCGAGGACCATCAGGTCCGGCTGCCACGCCTCGGCGGCGTCCACGGCGGCCGGGCCGTCGGTCGCGGTCTGGACGAGGAAGCCCTCGGCGCGCAGCCGCGCGGAGATGGCGTCCACGATCGTCGCGTCGTCCTCGACGACGAGGACTCTGCGCTGGGCCCCCGGAGTCGCCGCACCCTGGTTCGTGGTGTGTGTCTGCTCCATTGCCCCGCCTCGCGTCGCCGATGTCGGTGCAGCAGCCTAGAGGCAGCGGCGCGGTCAAGGCTACGCAGGCGAGGGGGAGGGCCGGACGGCGAGGTGGACCACGTCGGGGACGCCCCGGGCAACGGGGACCTCTTCGGTCCGTACCCCGTTGAATCCGGCATTCCGCAACGACTCTTCGAAATCGGCGGACGGCTGCGCGGACCACACGGCGAGGATTCCGCCGGGGTTGAGACGGGCCGCGCAGGCCGCCAAACCCTCGGCGGAATAAAGGGATTCGTTGTCCTCGGTGACCGTCCAGTCGGGCCCGTTGTCGATGTCCAGACAGAGTGCGTCGTAGGTGTCCGGGGTGGTGCGGAGGTACCCGACGAGGTCCGTGTGCAGGATCACGGTGCGGGGGTCGGCGAGCGCCTGCCCCGAGATCGCCGCGAGCGGGCCCTGGCGGTGCCAGTCGATGATCGCCTCCTCACGCTCGGCGACGGCGATCCGGCCCCAGCGCGGGTCGGCGGCGGCGTGCGCGAGCGAGAAGCCGACGCCCAGACCGCCGATGAGCACGGAGGGGCGGGACCGGCCGTCCGGCGACAGCGCTTCCAGGGCGGCGTCGATCAGCAGGCGTTCCGAGCGCCCGTCGGACGTGTCCATCAGGAAGGTGCCGTTGGCGATGATCTCGTAGTCCCTGTCCCGCCGCCGCAGGACGACCTCTCCGTACGGGCCTTCGCGGCGGTCGAGGGTGACGGGGCCGGGCATGCTCACACTCCGTGGCTCGGTGCGTACGGGTTGTCCCGGCCATCCTCGCCAAGGGCGGGCGGCCGGGACAAACGCGTTTCGCCTCCGGCGGGGTGCCGGCTACGGGCGCGGGGCCTCGTGCGTCACGTACCGCTCGACGCGGCCGAGTTCACGGCGGGCCTCCACCGGGGTGCCGTAGGTGCGGTCCCAGGTGAGGGGCGCGATCGTGACGTGGCCCTTGGCCAGGAGCCAGGTCGAGTCGGCGTCCTCGCGGCCCTCGGCGCACTCGCCCTCGCCGCTGCCGTCGAACGGGCACAGGCCCAGCGCGATGTCGAAGGAGTCGCTCGTGCCGCGCTGCTCGAAGGCGTGGTAGACGACGGCGCCGTCGCCGACCCGGGTCCACACCGGGGCCTTCGCCCGCTGCCCGGCGCTGACGTCCGGGTAGTCGACCTTGAGCGCGAAGGCGGAGGTCAGCAGGCCGTGCCGGCGCAGACCGGCGACGAAGCGGGCGCCGAACTCGGCGTTCGCGCGGTAGTTCACGCGGGGGAAGGAGGTGTTCGTGGCGTCGCCGGAGGAGGAGAACGCGAGCGCGGGCACGCCCTGGTCGATCGCCGCCACGGCGGCGCCGACGGTTCCGGAGTCGTTGACGCTCGCCGAGACGTTCGGACCCGAGTTGATGCCGGTGAGGACCAGGTCGGGGGCGTCCCGCCAGCCCGCCTTCGCTCTCAGGCCGCCGCGCAGGGCGAGCTTGACCGTGTCGGCGGGGGTCGCGCTCGGGGTGTCCTTGCCGCAGGGGCCCGCCGACAGGCAGACGCCGTAGACCGCGCCCTGGGAGGGGGCGGAGGCGCAGTCGTCCTCGTAGCCGGCGGGCAGCTCGGTACGGCGCTGGGCGGTGACGACGCCGCCGTTGGTGACGGCCGTGCCCTTGCCGGACTGGACCTGCCAGGGGGCCATCACGACCACGTCGGCGCCGGCGGCGCACATCGCGCGGCGCAGCTCGTAGAGGCCGAGGCCGTCGGAGTTGCTCGGCTTGGCGGCCTGCATGGAGTCGTCGTTGGAGATCAGCACCCGCAGACCGGCGAGCGGCCGGGCGGCGGTGTCGGCGGGGGTCGCGGGCGCGGCGGCGTAGGCGGTCGCTGCCGCGCCCACGAGGGCGGCTGCGGCGGTGGACAGGGCGAGGTACTTGCGCATGGCGGTGCGCCCCTTTCATGGGCATGACACGTGCGGGTGTTGCGGGGAGGGGCGATCCGGGGCCCTGCCCCCCACGGGAGGGCCCCGGATCGGTGCGGGGCGGCGTCAGGAGGCCCCGCGGTCTGTGGTGAGCCGGCGTCGGGAGCGCCCGCGGTCTGCGGTGAGCCGGTCCCGGAGTCCGTGCGGTCTGTCGTGAGCCGGCGGCAGGAGCCCCGCGGTTCGGGGCGAGCCGGGCTCAGGTGTGGTGCCTCGGCCGGCGGCAGGAACCCGCGGTTCGGGGCGAGCAGGTCTCGGGTGCGGTGCCCCGGCCGGCGGCGCCGGTCCGCGCGACCGGCCCGGTTTCGCTGCTCCGGGCCGTGGCCGCACGGGACCGGCCCGGTTTCACGCCTCCAGGTCGTGGCGGAACGGGACCGGCCCGGTTTCACTCCTCCAGGTCGTGGCGGAACGGGACCGGCCCCGGCCTCGCGGCTCCACGCCGTGCCCGAACGAGACCGGCCCGGCCTACAGCTCCAGGCCGTGACCGAACGGGAAGAGCGGGTCCTCCGTGTCGTTCGGGACGTCCGGACGGGAGGCCTCCACCGCCGCCATCGAGCGCGGCAGCTCGAAGGGCAGCCGGCCCTCCGGCTTCGCCCGGCCGAAGACCACGTCGAGGACGGCCTCGTCGCTCGCCCCGTAGTCGGCGATCAGCGCCGCCGCGTGCGCGGCGATCTCGGGGAGGACCGCCGGGCGCTCCAGATTGACGCTGACCACGGTCGGCGTCTCCTTGAGGAGCGCGAGGACGCGGCCGAGCTCCGGCTCCGAGAAGGCGAGCGAGCCCGAGTGGAAGAACGACTCGAACCTGTTGTCGCGCGGTTCGTACGGGGTGTGGAGGCGCAGGACCGCCAGGTCGGCCTCGGAGGGGCCGGCCACCACCTCGCCGTAGCCGGCCGCGACCGCCGGCTCCACGTTCTCCACGTACAGCGTCGGGCGGCCCGCGAGCGGCAGCGGGCCCTTGGTCAGGACCGTCAGGGAGCGGCGCTGGGCGGCGGCGCCGAAGGCCGTGAAGTCGGCGCGGCCGACGGTCTCCGCGGCCTCGTCGGGGTCCACGAAGCGCCGCTCGTCGAACAGGCCGAGCACGAACTTCTCGCGCAGGAGCCGGCGTACGGACTCGTCGATCCGGGCCTCCGTGACGCGGCCGGAGCGGACCAGCTCGACGATCACCTCCGGGCACTGCTCGCCGCCGAACTGGTCGGCGCCCGCGTCCAGCGCCTTCGCCGTCCGCTCGGCCACGCTCAGGTGCTCCACGCCCCAGGCGCGGGCCTCGTGCGGCTCGCCGAAGATCACCGAGTCGGTCAGCAGGCCCCAGTCGGTGCAGACGATGCCGGTGAAGCCCAGCTCGTCGCGGAGCAGCCCCTGGATGACACCGCGGTTGAAGCCGAAGCCGACCTCCTCCCAGTCCGTGCCGATCGGCCGGCCGTAGTACGGCATCATCTGCGAGCAGCCGGCGGCGATGGCCGCCTTGAAGGGCTCCAGGTGGTAGTCGCGCATGCCGCCCGGGTAGACCTGATCCTTGCCGTGCGGGAAGTGCGGGTCCTCGCCGTCCTTCTGCGGGCCGCCGCCGGGGAAGTGCTTGACCATCGCGGCGACCGAGTCCGGGCCGAGCTCCGGGCCCTGGAGGCCGCGTACGTAGGCCTCGACCAGCTCGCCGGTGAGTTGCGCGTCCGAGCCGAAGGTGCCGGACTGGCGGGCCCAGCGGGGCTCGGTGGTCAGGTCGATCTGCGGGTGGAGCGCGGTGCGGAAGCCGACCGACAGGTACTCGCGGCGCACGGTGTCGGCGAAGCGGAGGACCAGCTCCGGGTCGCGGATCGCGGCGAGGCCCAGCGCCTCGGGCCAGGCGGAGAAGGCGCCGGCGTTGAAGGAGGCGCCGATGTTGTCGGTGAAGGCGTGCCGCGGGTCGGTGGAGAGGGAGACCGGGATGCCGAGCCGGGTGCCGGCGGCCATCTCCTGGATCGCGTTGTGCCACTCCGCCATCTCCCGGGGGCCGTGGCTGCCCAGCAGATTGAAGTGGGTCAGTCCGCGCTCGACGATCAGCTCGGGCGTGGTGAGGGGCAGGAGCGAGCCGTCGGTCTCCGTGACCGGGGTGCCGTCCGGGTTCATGGTCAGCATGGCGTGGAAGAGCTGACCGGCCTTCTCCTCGAGGGTCATGCGGGCGAGGAGGTCCTCGACCCGGTCGGGGACGGGGCGGCTGGGGTCCTGGTACGGGTGCACTGTCCTGCCTCACTCGAAGAGGGCGCCGTGGTCGGCGGGCCCACAGGCTAAGCGCGAAAACCGAGTACCCACTAGGTTTGTGTGTTGTGTCCTGGGTCACACGCCGCCGGGGGTGTTCGGGCGCCGGACTAAGGTGGCCCCATGCCCGAGAAGAAGGTCACCGCGAGCCGCAAAAGCGCAGGCAGGGGTACGTATGCGGTCGGTGACGCGCGACGTCAGAAGATCCTCGACACGGCGGTCGAGCACTTCGGGCAGTGGGGCTTCCACGCCTCCTCGCTCGCCCGGATCGCCCACGACTGCGGCATCACCCAGGGCGGTCTGCTGCACCACTTCCGCAGCAAGGAGGACCTGCTCCTGTCCGTGCTCGCGCAGAGCGAGCAGCACGACGTGGAGCGGCTCTTCAGTCAGGAGCCGGAGTCCTACGCCGCGTATCTGGACACCCTCGTCGCCCTGATCGAGGACAACACCCGGCGCCCCGGCATCGTGCGCATGTTCAACGTGCTCGTCGGCGAGTCCGGCAACCTCGGCCACCCCGCCCACCAGTACTTCAAGGAGCGCTACGCGCGCGTGCTGCGGCACACCGTCGACCTCCTGGAGGCCGCCGTCGCGCGCGGGGAGCTGCGCGCCGGCATCGACTGCCCGGCCGTCGGCCGCGAGCAGCTCGCCGTGATGGACGGGCTCCAGATCCAGTGGGCGCTCGACCCGGATTCCATGGACATGCCGGCGCGGGTCGGCGACTTCCTGCGCCGTCAGTACGCGGAGATGCGGGCGGCCGGCGCCCCGTGACGACGTGCCCGAAACCGCGAGGGGCTAGGGCGCCGTGGGCGGGTGGCCTTCGGGCAGCGCCTGGAAGACCCGCTGCAGCGCCGGGGGTCGGTCCTCGCCGTCCTGGGTGACGACGAGCCGGTGGGCGTAGGTGACGTAGTACGTGAAGCCGTCAGCGGCCGGCCGGCCGGTGGGGCGCTCCGGGACCTCGGCGTACGCGGGGTCCTCCAGGGCGGCGCGCAGCTCGGCGGCCTGGGCCTTGGTCATCCGGCCCGAGGTGGGCGGCCGGGTGCCCTTGCGGAGCGTGTAGCCGCCGTCGTACCGGACGACCAGCTTGTTGCTGACGCCCGCGAAGCCGCCGTTGACGACGACCTCGACCAGGACCTCCTGGGGCGCCGGCTCGTCCGGGCCTCCGGCGGTGCCCGTGCTGACGGCCGGTCCGCTCGGCACCGGCGGAATGCTCAGGCCCGAGTCCTCGGGGTCCGCCGCCGGGGCCTGGCTGCAGCCGGCCAGGGCGACGACCGCGGCCAGCACCGTCGCGACCCCGTACCGCTTCACGTACTCCATGGACCGAGCATGCCCGCACACCCGGCCCTCGCGCAGCCCGAACGTGTCAGCCGGTGCGCACGACGCCGGTGAGCGGGCCGCGGTGGTACCAGTCCAGGGAGTCGTAGAGCGCCATCCCGTCGGTGGTCGCCGCCAGGACGCCGGTCTCGGCGCCCGCCTGTGCGGCGGCCGCCTCCAGGGTGTGCATGACGTTGGCGCCGAGCCCGCGGCGGCGGTGGGCCGGGTCGGTCTCGATCTGGTCGGCGACGGCCGTCAGGCCGGTGGGGGCGATCTGGCCGCGGGCCGCGAGCGTGCCGTCGGGCGCCAGGATCCGGACCCGGATCACGCCGTTCCGGGTCTCGGTCGTCCGCGCGTACCCCTCGGGCGGGGCGGGCCGGGCGGCGGGGTCGAGCTTCTTGGTCATCATGAAGCCGGGGTCGTCCGGGACGGTCCACCCCTCGGTGATCCAGGGCGCGACCTCCTCGGGCGTCGCCATCACCTTGAGCCAGGCGTACGGCTCTTCGATCTGCGCGCACAGCCGGCCCACGGACGCCGCGTCCGGGTGCGGCAGCACGTGCCGGAAGGGGTGCCGCGGCAGTCCGACGTCGATCCGGTAGCCCCAGGGCTCGACGACGGCGGGCGGGGTGCCCCGGGAGACGGTCCAGCCGGCCACCCAGGCCGAGGTAAGAGACGCCATATCCATGAGGGCATTACAACTGCTGTTCGCGGCCTGTGGATGGCTGATCGCTCAGAGCGAACGCCGGTCGGGGAACAATCAACGGCTCACATGCATTGAGTCGGCATAGCTCAACTTGACTGCCGAAGGGGAGATCATGGCTTCTGAGTCCATGGCGTCCGCGCCGCTCACACTGCCTGTGCTGCCGCTCGACGACGAGGTCGTGCTGCCCGGGATGGTGGTGCCGCTCGACCTGTCCGACAACGACGTACGGGCCGCGGTCGAGGCCGCACAGGCCGCCGCGCGAGGCGGGAACGGGAAGCCCCGTGTGCTGCTCGTGCCCCGGGTGGACGGCACGTACGCCGGGACCGGCGTGCTCGGCACCGTCGAGCAGGTCGGCCGGCTGTCCGACGGCGACCCCGGCGCGCTCATCCGCGGCCGCGGCCGCGTCCGCATCGGCGCCGGTACGACCGGGCCCGGCGGAGCCCTGTGGGTCGAGGGCGTCGTCGTCGAGGAGACCCTGCCCGACCCGCTGCCCGGCGCCGTGACCGAACTGGTCAAGGAGTACAAGGCGCTGGCCACCAGCTGGCTGAAGAAGCGCGGCGCCTGGCAGGTCGTGGACCGCGTCCAGCAGATCGACGGCGTCGGCGCCCTCGCCGACAACTCCGGCTACTCGCCCTTCCTCACCGTCGAGCAGAAGGTCGAACTCCTGGAGACCGCCGACCCGGTCGCCCGCCTCAAGCTCGCCACCGCGCAGCTGCGCGAGCACCTGGCCGAGCAGGACGTCGCCGAGACCATCGCCAAGGACGTCCAGGAGGGCGTCGACAAGCAGCAGCGCGAGTTCCTGCTGCGCCGTCAGCTGGAGGCCGTGCGCAAGGAGCTGCGCGAGCTCAACGGCGAGACCGAGGGCGACGAGTCCGACGACTACCGCGCCCGCGTCGAGGCGGCCGACCTGCCCGAGAAGGTCCGCGAGGCGGCCCTCAAGGAGGTCGAGAAGCTGGAGCGGTCGAGCGACCAGTCGCCCGAGGGCTCCTGGATCCGCACCTGGCTCGACACCGTGCTCGAACTCCCGTGGAACGAGCGCACCGAGGACTCCTACGACATCCAGGCCGCCAAGGCGGTGCTCGACGCCGAGCACGCCGGCCTGGAGGACGTGAAGGAGCGGATCACCGAGTACCTGGCGGTGCGCAAGCGGCGCGCCGAGCGCGGCCTCGGCGTCGTCGGCGGCCGTCGCGGCGGCGCCGTGCTCGCCCTCGTCGGTCCGCCCGGCGTCGGCAAGACCTCGCTCGGCGAGTCCGTCGCGCACGCGATGGGGCGCAAGTTCGTCCGGGTCGCGCTGGGCGGCGTCCGGGACGAGGCCGAGGTCCGCGGCCACCGGCGGACGTACGTGGGCGCGCTGCCCGGCCGGATCGTGCGGGCGATCAAGGAAGCCGGTTCCATGAACCCGGTGGTCCTGCTCGACGAGATCGACAAGGTCGGCTCCGACTTCCGGGGCGACCCGGCGGCGGCCCTCCTGGAGGTCCTCGACCCGGCGCAGAACCACACCTTCCGCGACCACTACCTGGAGGTCGAACTCGACCTGAGCGACGTGGTCTTCCTTGCCACGGCGAACGTCCTCGAAGCCATCCCCGAGGCCCTGCTCGACCGCATGGAGCTGGTCCGGCTCGACGGCTACACCGAGGACGAGAAGGTCGTCATCGCCCGGGATCACCTGCTGCCCCGGCAGCTGGAGCGGGCCGGCCTGGCGACCGGCGAGGTCGTCCTGGAGGAGTCGGCGCTGCGCAAGCTGGCCGGCGAGTACACCCGGGAGGCCGGCGTCCGGAACCTGGAGCGGTCGATCGCCCGGCTGCTGCGCAAGGTGACCGCCCAGCACGAACTGGGCGAGCGGGAGCTGCCCTTCAGCGTCGGCGCCGACGAGCTGCGCGGACTCATCGGGCGTCCGCACCACGTGCCCGAGTCCGCCCAGGACCCGGCCGAGCGCCGCACCGCGGTGCCGGGCGTGGCGACCGGGCTCGCCGTGACCGGCGCCGGTGGTGACGTGCTCTTCGTCGAGGCCTCGCTCGCCGACCCGGAGACCGGGGCCGCCGGGCTGACCCTCACCGGTCAGCTGGGCGACGTGATGAAGGAGTCCGCGCAGATCGCGCTCTCCTTCCTCCGCTCGCACGGCGCGGAGCTGGAGCTGCCCGTCACCGGTCTCAAGGACCGGGGCGTGCACATCCACTTCCCGGCGGGCGCGGTCCCGAAGGACGGCCCGAGCGCGGGCATCACGATGACGACGGCCCTCGCCTCGCTGCTCTCCGGCCGGCTGGTCCGCACGGACGTCGCGATGACCGGCGAGGTCTCCCTCACCGGTCGTGTCCTGCCCATCGGCGGCCTGAAGCAGAAGCTGCTCGCCGCCCACCGCGCGGGCATCACGACCGTGGTGATCCCCAAGCGGAACGAGGCCGACCTGGACGACGTCCCGGCCGAGATCCTGGAGAAGCTGGAGGTCCACCCGGTCACGGACGTCCGGCAGGTCCTGGAGATCGCCCTCACCCCGGCGGAGGTCGCGGTGAGCGCGGCGGCCTGACGTCCTGGCGTCCGGCGGTTGCCTGAGGCGGAGGTCGCGGTGGGCGCGGCGGCCTGACGTCCTGGCGTCCGGCGGTGCGCCCCGGCGGAAGTCGCGGTGAGCGCGGGCGGCCCATGCCCTGGCGTCCGGCGGTGGGCGCCCTCCCGAGCGGAGGGCGCCCGCCGCCGGCTCAGGCGGGGACGGTCCGCCGCACGGCGTCGGCGACGACCGGGGCGAGGCTGCCTCCGGTGTGCGCGGCGCGCTGGAGGTCGGCGCCGGTTCCCCGGGCGAGCAGCAGCTCGACGCCGCGCACGGCCCGGTCGAGGTCGCCCGCGGCCCGCAGCGCCGGGGTGACATGGTCGACCAGGGCGTCGAGGACGGTGGCGGCCGGGGCCGGGCGCCAGGTCAGCGGGTGCAGCAGTGCGCCGCCCAGTCCGTAGCGGCTGGCCCGCCAGGCGGCCAGGCGCAGCACGACGGTCGGCACCGGGTCGGCCGCCAGCCCGGCCCGCCAGGCCCGCGCCTCGGTCTCCACCAGGGCCCGCACGAGGACGGCGAGGAGCAGGGCGTCCTCGGCGGACTGGCACACGTCGCCGACCCGCACCTCCACCGTCGGGTAGCTGCGGGACAGCCGGGCGTCGAAGTAGACCATGTGGTCGTCGACGAGCACCTCGCTCGCCAGCATCGCCCGAATGGTCTCCTCGTGCGTGGCGACGTCGCCGTACAGCTCGGCGGGCCCGCTCATCGGCCAGCGCGACCACAGCTGGTGACGCCAGCTCGCGTAGCCGGTGTCCTCGCCCTGCCAGTACGGCGAGTTGGCGCTGAGCGCGAGGAGCGGCGCGAGCCAGGGCCGGATCCGGTCCAGGACGCCGACGCCCTCCTCCGCCGAGGCGAGATGAACGTGGACGTGGCAGGCGCAGGTGAGCTTGTCGTCGACGAGCCGGGCGTACCGGTCCTCGATGCGCCGGTAGCGGTCGGTGGGGGTGAGGAGCGGGTCGAAGCGCATCGGCGCGGTCGCGAGCGCCGCGACGGCCACTCCGGCCTCCTTGGCCGCGGCCGAGGCGGCGGCCCTGGCCTGGCGCAGCTGCTCGGCGAGCTCGTCCGCCGTGGCGCACGGACGCGTGCCGATCTCCAGCATCTCGCAGAACAACTCCGTCTTCACCGGCTCGCCCCGGTCGCCCTCCGGCCGCACGTCGGCGTGCCAGGCGGCGATCTCGGAGACGGTGCCGGCGAGCGGCTGGGGGAGCCCGGTCTCGGGATCCACCAGGAGCAGCTCCTCCTCCACCCCGAACGTGCGTAAACCTTGCCCGCGGTGGTAGACCCACCGCTGCTGATCCCGCATGGAGTGCTCTCCTTCACGGTCGGACGACGTGCGCTGACGGCCGTTCGAACAGAGCTTTCCCGAAGGATGTCCACGGAGGACCCCGCTCCCACCCGTCCTGGTACGGATGGCGTGAATTCGTCACCTGAACACCGGAACGGCCCCGGGAAGAGGAGCCTCGACGTCCTGTTCGGCTCTTCCCGGGGCCGCGTCGCGACACGCGCCTAGGCCCTGCCGTCGAACTCCCGCCTGCCCCACGACGCCATGCACGCGCTCTCGCCGCACCGGGCACAAGGCCGAGTACGTCCAGTACGAGGCCTCGCGCCCGGCGCACCGAGAGCACGCACCTGACGCCGCGGGGCCGCCCTCCGGGCAACGACGGGAGTTCGACGACAGGGCCTACCCGCGGCGGCGAGTCAGCAGGAGGCTGCCCGCGCCGAAGGCCGCGAGGGCGCCGGCGCCCGCGAGGGCCAGGGGGAGGGGTGAGGTGGGGGTGTCGGTGGCGTCGGCGGAGAGGGCCGGGGGCTGCTCGTCGCCGCCGTGTCCGGCGTGGCTGACCGTGGAGAGCGCGGCGCCCGCCGCGAGTTCCGCCTCGGTGGGGGCCTGGGGCCCGGTGGCGGCCCTGGCCGCCGTGGCGCCGCCGAAGGTGACGTCCGAGCAGCTGTAGAAGGCCTCGGGGCTGTCGTTGCGCTGCCAGACCATGTAGACGATGTGGCGGCCGGTGCGGTTCGGGAGGGTGCCGTTGAAGGTGTAGTAGCCGTCGGCCGAGGTGCGGGTGGTGGTGTGGACGGCGACGGGGGTGCTGTCGAGGTCGGACCACTTCAGCGGCTGGGTGGGGTCGAAGCCCGGCTTGGTGATGTACATCGTCATCGTGCCGGAGTGCGGGGCGGTGACCCGGATCCGGAAGCCGAAGGTGCCGGCGGCGACCGCGGTGGCCGGCCAGTCGGTGCGGGCCCAGTCGAGGGCGCGGTACTTCTCGCGGTTGGCCGAGCAGAGCCTGCCGTCGGGGATCACGGCCTGGTGCCTGCCGTCGGCGTTGGCGATGTTGACCTCGTTCCAGTCGTAGAGCGGCTGGGTGCCCGAGTCGGCGACGAGGTCCTTGCACACCTGCGAGTCGGGGGACTCCGGCCCCTCCGCGTAACAGGCCGCGATCCTGCTGACCGGGTCGAACACGGCGCCGTGGGCCTGTGCGGCGGTCGGGGTGAGGGCGGTGAGCGCCGCCGCCGCGGAGAGCGCGGCGACGAGGGCGGGGGTTCGGCGGTAGGGCGGCATGCGGGGGCTCTCTCTCGTGCGTGGGGGAGTACGGGACGATCAACACGCTTCGGACGCACGGGAGTTGCGAGTCCGGGCGCCGCCCCGAGGGTCGCATTGGTCCATACCAATGGGCAAGAGGTGCGACGAAGAAGGCGGGCCTCCCGGGTGTGCCGCTCACCCGGGAGGCCCGTCGCCCCCGTGTTCTTCGCGCGCCCGTCAGCCGTTGGCCAGCGCCTGTACCCGCGAGAGGTCGCCGTTGAAGTGGTTGTGGTCGCCGACCGTCGGGCCGGAGGAGGTGTACTGCCACATCGTGTAGTAGCCCCAGCCGGCCGGGAGCTCACCGACCTCGGAGGCGTACCGCGCGATCCACAGCGGGTTCGTGGTGGCGAAGCCGCCGTAGTTGCCGGTGCACTGCTTCCACCAGCTCGTCGCCGTGTAGATCACGGGGTCGCGGCCGGTCCGGTACCGGTAGCGGTTCACGAAGTCCTGGATCCAGGCGACCATCCCGGCCTGGGTCTTGCCGTAGCAGGTCGCGCCGTACGGGTTCCACTCGATGTCGAGCGCGCCCGGGAGCGTCTTGCCGTCCCTGGACCAGCCGCCGCCGTTGTTCACGAAGTAGTCCGCCTGCGCCGCGCCCGTCGTGGTGTCGGGGGTCGCGAAGTGGTACGTGCCGCGGATCATGCCCACGTTGTACGAGCCGTTGTACTGCTGGGTGAAGTAGGTGTTCTTGTAGTACGTGCCTTCCGTCGCCTTGACGTAGGCCCACCTCACGCCGCTGTTCCACAGGGTCGACCAGGCCACGTTCCCGTTGTGGCTGGAGACGTCCACGCCCTCGGTCTGGACGGCCTGGACGGAGATGCCGCCGGGCGCGCCGCCCTGGCCGTCGTGCGCGATCACACCCATGCCCATGTAGGCGGAGCCGCGCGCGGGGACCTGCCGGGCGCCGGGGTCCTGGGCGGCGCTCGCGGTGCCCGGGAGGGAGAGGGGGAGGAGGAGGGTCAGGGCCGCGAGGGCGGCGCCGGCGAGGGTCGTTCCGGATCTGTGCACACGCATTGCGTGCCTCCGAAAGGCTCGGTGGGGGGAGCGGTGGCGACACATCCTGGTGTGGACATGTCAGGCGGGGACGCCGGGAACGACGCTACGCACGTAGACCGGTCGGCGGAAGGGGGCCCGGGGGCTGCCGTTGGTCTACGCCTGCGAAATACTGAAGGAGCTGCGGCGATGGCCCGCGGCGGAAGAAACTTTCAGCGAGCGGAAAGCGCGCGAGGGGTGCTGACGTGCACGTAAGCGGTACGGGGAGTGGGTCCGGACCCAGCGGCGGGAGTGGTGTGGACCAGGAATTCCTCGCCCTGGAGCGCGAACTGGCGGTCTTTCTGCGCCGCGCCCGCGCCCAGTCCGGCGAAATGGCCCGCGAGGTGCACCCCGAACTGGAGCCCGCCGCCTACGGACTCTTCGTACGGCTCGACGAGGCCGGCCCCCAGCGCGCCACCGACCTCGCCGGCTACTTCGGCGTCGGCAAGGCCACCATGAGCCGCCAGCTGCGCGCCCTGGAGGAGCTCGGCCTGGTCGCCCGCGACCCCGACCCGGCCGACGGCCGGGCCTCGCTCGTGCGGCTCACCGAGGAGGGCCAGGGCCGCTTCCGGCACGTACGGGACGCCCGCCGTGAGCGGTACGTGCGCAAGCTCGCCGACTGGGACCGCGCGGAGGTCGCGGAACTGGCGCGGCTGCTGCACCACTTCAACGTACGGTCGGCCGAGGGCTGAGCGGCCCCGGGGGGCGTGCCGCCCCCCGCTACAGCTCCGCGTACACCGCCGTCGCGTCGTCGTGGAGCTTCCCGCGGCGCGTGCCGCCGGCCGCGCGGCTCGTCCACGGGTCCGCCGCCTCCAGTGCCCGCACCCGCCGCAGCAGACCGCGCGGGCCCTCCCGCTCCAGCACGCCGAACAGGTCCGCCCAGTCGCCCTCGCCGAACAGCTCCACCCAGCGGCTCGCGCCGTCGCTGAGCGCGGCGAGGGCCCGGACCTCCGCCCGGGGCGTCGTACCGGTGACCGCGAGGGCCGCCACGGCGGGGTCGGCCGCCGCCGTGAAGAAGCCGCCCTCCCGGTTGCGCAGCCGGTCCGTGGCCTCCACGGAGCGCCGGACCTCGGCGGGGACGCGGTCGAGCCGGTCGTCGAGCACCGCCCGTACCGTGCCGTCGGGAGAGCGCAGGAGCAGCGCCGCGTCCGACAGGACGAGGTGCTCCACCACCGCCGCGTTCCAGCGCGCCAGGGCCACCGTCGCCTGCGGAGTGCGGACGTGAGAAAGGTCACAGGTGTTCCGATGGGCGTCCGCGGTGCGCCGGATTGCCAGCGACAGGATCTCGGGCAGCGTCAGATCACCTCGCGAAACGGACAGTTCCGTCAAAGCGCCGCCGAGTCGGGCGGTGAACCACGGCACCCCGTGCACACAACCGCACGCGCCCGAGGGGGGTGTCACCCCGTCGAGGACCACGACCACGCCCCCCGCCCCCGAGGCGGGCAGAACGGCGCCCACCCAGTCCTCGTTAGGGCGTTCGGGACTGCCGGGGAGGGTCGCCGCTTCCGTACGCATGATCCACAGTCTGCCCCGTGTGCGCCCGCTCTGCATCGCTCCTTCACAACGCCTCCAAACGGCCGAATCTGGCCTGTACCAAGGCGGTGTGACGGCCGTGCCGGCCTGGGACCACGCGCTCCGGAAAGCTGCGGGCGGGCATCCTGCCAAAGCCCGCGCGGAAGATCCAACCGGCGGTAAGCCCGGCGCCCCGGCACCCCACGCGGAGAGTTGTTCCCCAACTCCAGAGTGTTGTTCACTCGTTCGGGTGGCGGAGCGGCCGATGTGAGTCCCCCGACCAGAACCGCTGAAATGGTCGGAAGACACACCAGGGGTGGGGGCTCTTACATGTGACCGGTCGTCACCTCTGCTTCATGGGCGGACGAGTCAAGGATGCGAGCACCGGTGCAGAACAAGCGGCCTCGGAGCAACAACGGCGCGCGGAGCCAGACCCCCGGTGACCCGCAGAGCCCCGGCCTGCCCGCGGAGCCCCCGGCCGGCCGCGCCAAGCGGGTCCGCAGCCGGCTCGTCGCCGGCGTCGCCCTGGTCGGCGTCACCGTCCTCGCCGCCGGCGCCCCCGCCGTCCTGACCGCCTCCGCCGACCTCGACGACACCGTCAGCCTCGTCGCCCTCGCCGAACTCGACCGCCAGGCCGTCACCCTCGCCCACTCCCTCTCCGACGAACGCGACGAGGTCGTCGCCTACATCGCCGCGGGCCGTGACGAGCAGTCCGGAGACGGCGCCGACGGCGACCGCAAGCGCCAGATCAGCAGCGCCAAGTCCGCCCGGGTCGACCGCCAGATCGACGAGATCCACGAGGCCGCCCCCGCCGACCTGCGCCGCGACCTCGCCGCCCTGCCCTCCATCCGCCGTGCCGCCCTCACCGGCAAGGGCGGCGCCCTGGAGGCCCACCGGGCCTACACCGACGTCATCGCCAAGCTCCAGGCCCTCGCCGACCAGCTCGCCGAACGCACCCCCGCCCGCGCCGCCGAGGCCGTCCGAGCCCCCGCCGCCCTCGGCCGCGCCACCGAACAGGCCTCCGCCGAGCGCGGCCTCCTCCTCGCCGCCCTCGCCGTCCCCCGGCCCGAGTCGAGCGGCAGCACCCACTACGACCCGGCCACCGGCACCTACGTCACCGACCGCCCCGAGGGCGCCGCCGAGGCCGACCGCACCCGCAACGCCCTCACCGCCGCCGCCCAGCAGGCCCGGGTCCGCGAACTCGCCGCCCTCGCCGACTTCGACCAGGCCGCCCCCACCGCCGCGCGCGACTCGCTCGCCGCCGGCGTCACCGGGCCCGACGTCAAGAACGCCGAGCGCTACCTCGCCCGGCTCACCGACCGGCCCGAACTCTCCGCGTCCGAGCTCGACACCGACCCGGCCCGGCTCGAGGCCGCGCTCTCCGCCCGCATCGAGCAGATGCGCGGCGTCGAGTCCGCCTTCGCCACCCAGCGCGCCGAGCGCTTCGCCCAGCTCCGCGACGAGGACGTCACCGCGCTCGAACTGCGCATCGCCTTCCTCGGCGGCTGTCTGCTCGTCGCCGTCGGCATCTCCACCTACGTCGCCCGCAGCCTCACCCGGCCGCTCGCCGTGCTGCGCATCGGCGCCGCCCGGCTGGCCGCCGCCCCCGAGCCGCAGCACGAGGAGCCGGTCCGCTTCACCGGACGCAACGACGAGTTCGCCCAGGTCGTACGGTCCCTCAACGGCCTCCAGGGCAAGCTCGCCGGCCTCGCCGCCCGCCTCGAGCAGCTCGACGGCGAACGCGACGACCTGGCCGGCGCCCGCGACGCCCTCGCCGCCGAGCTCGCCGCCCAGCGCGCCGAGCTCCAGGGGCACACCGCCCTGCTCACCGCCGAGCTCGAACGCGTCCGCGGCACCGTCCAGCACACCTTCGTCAATCTCTCGCTGCGCAGCCTCGGACTCGTCGAGCGCCAGCTCGGCGTCATCGAGAAGCTGGAGGAGCGCGAGCAGGACCCGGACCGGCTCGCCACCCTCTTCAAGCTGGACCACATGGCGACCGTCATGCGCCGCCACAGCGAGAACCTGCTCGTCCTGGCCGGTCACGAGCACCACCACGGCCACCCCGGCCCGGTCCCGCTCGTCGACGTGCTGCGCGCCGCCGTCAGCGAGATCGAGCGCTACGAGCGGGTCAGCATCCAGTCCCTGCCGCAGCACGCCCAGGTCGCCGGCTTCGCCGCCGACGACCTCAGCCACCTGGTCGCCGAACTCCTGGAGAACGCCACCTCCTTCTCGCCGCCCGACACCCAGGTCCAGCTCTCCGGCTGGCTCCTGGAGTCCGGCGAGGTCATGCTCTCCGTCCAGGACGGCGGCATCGGCATCGCCGCGTCCCGGCTGGCCGAGCTGAACGCGCGCCTGGCCGACCCCGAGATCACCGACGCCGACGGCGAGGGCCTCGGCATCCGCGTCACCGCGCTGCTGGCCGCCCGGCACGGCGTACGGGTCGAGCTGCGCGAGCAGAAGCAGGGCGGCACCGCCGCCGTCGTGGTCCTCCCGCTCCCGCTGCTCCCCACGGCCCCGCCGGCCACCGTCCCGCCGACGGTCCCGGTTCCGGGCACGAGCCCGTCCGCCGTCGTCAACCTCCCCGGCTCGATCGCCGAGGCCAACTCCAACACGCTGCCGTCGCGCCACCGCGACCCGCTGGTGGAGGCGGCGGAGCGGGCGATCGCCGCGGCGGAGGCGGACAACGCGGCGGAGCCGCCGGTGGCGGGGACCTCGCCGACGGCGGAGCCCGCGCCGGCCCGCGAGGAGGCCGCGCCGGCCCGCGAGGAGGCCGCGCCCGCACCCGCAGCCGCTTTCGCGTCCGAGGGCGCCGCCGCCGAGCCGGAGGCCGGGCCCGAGTCCGTGGCCGTCGCGCCGGAGCCCGTGGCGGCGTTCGAGACGGAGCCGGCCGCCGAAGCGCCCCCGTTCACGTTCGAGCCGGAGACGGAGCCGGAGACGGGGCCGGGGCAGTGGTCGGAGCCGGTCGCCGGCGAGCCGTCGGCCGGTTTCGCGCCCGAGCCCGCCGCTCCCGCCCCCGTGCCCGGCGAGTCCGTCTCCGAGACCACCCTCCAGGTCCGCCTGCCCGATCCGGCGCCCGAGCCGGACGCGCACGAGCGCGCCGTGGAGGAGGCGCCCGCCGAGCGAGAGCGGCTCGTCCGGCGCGAGCCGGCGACCGAGGCTCCCGCCCCGGACCTGCCTGCGGCCCCCGACGTGGCCACGGCCCCCGACCTGGCGACCGCCCCCGGCCTGGCCGGCGCGCCCGGTCCCGCGACCGGACCCGACCCCGCCGAGGCCGAGACCGCCCCCGCCCCCGCGCCCGAGGACGGTCCCGTCGGTCCGCGCCCCGGGCAGTGGGAGCGGGTCACCGACAAGGGGCTGCCCAAGCGGACGCCGCGGATAGTGCGTCAGGCCGGTGCCCCCGCCGCGCCGATACGCCGCGGCGGCGTGGACGCCGAGGCGCTGCGCAGGCGGCTCGGCGGCTTCCAGCGAGGAGCCGAGGACGGCCGCCGTGACGTGGCCGCCGAGATCCGCGCCACACAGACAGCACGGTCCGCCGAGAACGCTGAGAACACGGAGAAGACGGGGGACACAGTCGAGGAGGCACGCAGTTGACTGCGACCGGAACATTCGGACTGAGCAGCGAGGCCCGCAACCTGCAATGGCTGCTGGGCAACCTGGTCGAGGAGGTGCCGGGGGTCCGCTCCGTCGCCGTCGTCTCCTCCGACGGCCTGCTCCTGCTCTCGTCGGATCCCGAGGCCCAGGCGCAGGCGGCCCAGGCCGCCGCGCCCGGCGCGGACCGGCCCGCCGGGCCGCGCGGCTCCAGCGCCGACCTCGCCACCATCGTCTCGGGCATCGGCAGCCTCACCGTGGGCGCCGCCCGGCTGATGGACGGCGGCGGGGTCAAGCAGACCATGGTCGCGATGGAGGACGGCAGCGTCTTCGTGATGTCGATCAGCGACGGCTCGCTGCTCGGCGTGCACGCCACGCCGGACTGCGACATGAGCGTCATCGCGTACCACATGGCGCTCTTCGTCGGCCGGGCCGGACACGTCCTCACGCCCGAACTGCGCAGTGAGCTCGCCAAGTCCGTCCAGACGGCGGAGAGCGCCCGGTGACCGCCGCCGCACACGCCCACCGGCTGCCGATACGCGGGGAGGGGCGCCGCCCCTCCCGGGTCCGTCCCTACTCGCTCACCGGCGGCCGCACCCGCTTCGGCCACGTCCTCCTCGTGGAGACGTTCGTGGCCGCGCTGGAGGCGGCGCCCACGCGCAAGGTCCTCACCGACGGAGGGCCGGCCGCGCGCGGGCTGATGCCGGAGATGCGGGCCATCGTGGAGCTCTGCCGCCGGATGCGGACGGTGGCCGAGATCTCCGCGCTCCTCAAGATGCCGTTGGGGGTCGTCCGGGTGCTGCTCAGCGACCTGGCCGACCAGGGAAAGATCCGTGTGTACGGGACCGGTCACGCCACCGGCCGGCCCGACCGCGCGCTCCTCGAAAGGGTGCTGAGTGGACTCCGCCGTCTCTGACGCCTCCGTCGTCACCGAACCGCCGGCCCTCGCCGGCATCCCGGCCCAGCCCACCGGGGAGCCCGATCCCGAAGAGGGCGCCCAGGACTGGCAGCTCGACCACTCCCGCGCCCCGATAGCGACCAAGGTCGTCGTCGCGGGCGGCTTCGGCGTCGGCAAGACCACCTTCGTCCGCGCGGTCTCGGAGATCACCCCGCTCCAGACCGAGGCGCTGATGACGCGGGCGAGCGAGGACACCGACGACCTCACCGCCACGCCGGACAAGCTGACCACGACCGTGGCGATGGACTTCGGCCGGATCACGCTCGACGACGACCTGGTGCTGTACGTCTTCGGCACGCCCGGACAGCAGCGCTTCTGGTTCATGTGGGACGACCTGGTGCGGGGCGCGATCGGCGCGATCGTCATGGCCGACACGCGCCGGCTCACCGACTGCTTCCCGGCGCTCGACTACTTCGAGAGCTGCGGGCTGCCGTACGTCGTGGCCGTCAACCACTTCGAGGGCACCGAGCGCTTCGAGATCGAGGACGTCCGGGACGCCCTGACGGTCCCGCCGCACGTCCCGATCATGATCATGGACGCGCGCAAGCGGTACAGCGTGGTCGAGACGCTGCTCGCGATGGTCGAGCACGCCCTCGCGGCCACCCCGGAATGACGCCCGGGCCACCCGCACCGCGCACCCCCCCTTCCCCCTCCCCGAGCCCCCCCGCACCCCGTACCCAGCACTCCCCAGCACCCCCAAGGTCGCCCATGCGGAAGATACTCATAGTCGGCGCCGGTCAGTCCGGTCTCCAGCTCGCCCTCGGACTGCAGTCGAAGGGCTACGAAGTCACCCTCATGTCCAACCGGACGGCGGACGAGATCCGCTCCGGGCGGGTCATGTCCACGCAGTGCATGTTCGACACCGCTCTCCAGCACGAGCGTGACCTGGGCATCAACTTCTGGGAGTCCCAGGCCCCGCGGATCGAGGGCCTCGGCGTCTCGGTGGCCGGCCCGGAGTCCGGGGGCACCCCCGGCGAAGCCAGGGGGAGGGTGATCGACTGGGTCGGGAAGCTGGACGGCTACGCCCAGTCCGTCGACCAGCGGGTGAAGATGGCCGGCTGGATGGAGACCTTCGCCCAGCGCGGCGGCCAGCTCGTCATCCACGGCGCCGCCGTCGGCGACCTCGACTACTTCGCGCGCGGCTACGACCTGGTGCTCGTCGCGGCCGGCAAGGGCGAACTGGTGTCGATGTTCGGCCGGGACGCCGCCCGCTCCCCGTACAGCGAGCCGCAGCGCGCCCTCGCCGTCGCGTACGTGCACGGCCTCGGCCCGCGGCCCGAGCACCCGGACTTCGACGCGGTGCGCTGCAACCTCGTGCCGGGCGTCGGCGAGCTGTTCGTGATGCCGACCCTCACCACCTCCGGCCGCGCCGACATCCTCTTCTGGGAGGGCGTGCCCGGCGGCCCGCTGGACGTCTTCCAGGGCGTGAAGGACCCGGCCGACCACCTGGCGCTCACGCTGGAGCTGATGGAGACGTTCACGCCGTGGGAGTACGCGCGTGCCACGAAGGTCGAACTGACCGACGCGGGCGGCACGCTGGCGGGCCGTTACGCCCCGACCGTACGCAACCCGGTCGGCCACCTGCCCGGCGGCGGTCTGGTCCTCGGCGTCGCCGACGTGGTCGTGGCCAACGACCCGATCACCGGCCAGGGTTCCAACTCGGCGGCCAAGTGCGCCGCCGCCTATCTCGCCGCGATCGTCGAGCACGGCGACCGTCCCTTCGACGAGGCCTGGATGCGGTCCACCTTCGACCGCTACTGGCAGACCGCCCAGCACGTCACGAAGTGGACCAACGCCATGCTCGGCGTCCCGCCGGAGCACGTGCTGAACCTGATCGGCGCGGCGGGCGCGCTCCAGCCGGTCGCCGACCGCTTCGCCAACGGCTTCGACAACCCGGCGGACTTCGAGAACTTCTTCTTCGAGCCGGAGAAGACCGCCGCCTACCTGGAGTCCGTCGCCGGCGCCTGATCGCTCGCGTACCCCTCGTCCGCGCCGTCCGTGGCTCCCGCCGGGAGTTCGGGCGGCGTGTACGTCTTCAGGGGGAGCGCGTCGGGGTCGGGGCGGACGGCGCCCAGGAGGGGGTTGGCGGCGAGCGGGGAGACCTTGACGCGGGCGCCGGGGCGGGGGGCGTGGACGACCAGGCCGTCGCCGAGGTAGAGGGCGACGTGGGTGGCCTCCGGGTAGTAGACGACCAGGTCGCCGGGGCGGAGCTCGGTGAGGGGGACGCGGGGGAGCGTCTCCCACTGTTCCTGGCTGGTGCGCGGGAGTTCGCGGCCCGCCGCCGCCCAGGACTGCTGGGTGAGGCCGGAGCAGTCGTACGTGTCGGGGCCCTCGGCGCCCCACTCGTACGGCTTGCCGATCTGGCGCGCGGCGAAGCGCAGGGCCTCGGCGCCCTCCTGGGAGGGGGTGCGGGTGCCGTCGAGGGCACCGGAGCCGAGGAGCTGGCTCTGGGCGCCGGCGGTCTGGGTGGTCTCCAGAGAGGTCAGCCGGGCGAGTTGGGCGGGGGAGAGCGAGGCCAGGAGCTTCTCGACCTCGTCCAGTTTCGTGCGGACCGTCGCCCGCTGCTTCTGCCGGGTGGCGAGGAGGGTCCGGCGGCGGTCGAGGGCCTCGCGGGAGGCCGTCGCGAGGGCCGCCGCCTTCTTCTCGGCGGCCTGGAGGCGGGAGACGAGGGTGGCGCGTTCCCGGGCCGCCCGGGTCACCAGGTGGTTCTCGTCGAGGGCGTGCCGGGGGTCGGGGGCGAGCAGCAGGCTCAGGTACGGGGAGAGTTCGGAGCGGCCCTGGTACTGCTGCCGGGCCAGCCGGCCGGCCTCGTCCCGGCCGCGGTCGAGTGCCCTGCGGGCGGCGGCCAGTTGGACGTCGGTCCTGCGGGTGTCGGCGGTCTGCTTCTTCAGCGCCTCGTCGGCGGCGTTGTAGGCCTCGGTGGCCCGCTCGGTCTCCTGGTAGAGGGTGCGCAGCCGGGTGAGCAGGCCGGTGACCGAGCTCTCGCCCGCGTCGACGGGCGCGGCCGGGGCCTTCCCGGGCAGGGCTCTCCCGGCCAGGGCCCTCCCGGCGAAAGCCTTTCCGGCGAGGGCCGTGCCGGTCAGGGCCGTCGTGGCCGCCAGCATCCCCGCGAGGGCCCCCGTGCAGATCGTGCGCAGCAGTCGTCCCGGCACGTCATCACCTCCCTCGGGGATGATGGCGCCAGGAATGGTGTGACAAGCGGATGAAAGGGCGGGTGTCCGGCGGGCTCACTCCTTCGGAGCAGCCGGCTTCTGCCACGGCCACCGGATCTGCCTGCGCTCCCGCCCCTCCGGCGCGTACACGTACACCCACCCCTGCTGCAGCCCGAGCCGCTTCGAGTAGCCGGCCGGCTCACGGCGGTACGCGTACACCGCCGCCGGGCGCCCCTCGTGGGCCGGGACGGGGATCTCGTACCACTTCGGCGGGTGCCCGGTCGGGCCGAGCAGGACGGGCAGCTGCCGGCCGTCGAGGGGGCCGCCGCGGAAGGGGGTGTTCTCGCTCTTCACCCCACCAGTGTCCCCTCCGGGCGGCTCAGAGCAGGTGCGCGGCCTCGCTCACCACCGGGATGACGTTCCTGGCCAGCGTGCCGACCGGGCCCGTGGCCCGCTCCTGGGCCAGCAGCCGGGCCACCACCCCGGCGGTCTCCGTGTCGCCGGCCGCGGTCGCCGCGAGCAGGGCCACCAGGTGGTCGACCAGCCAGTCGCGGAGGTTGTCGGCCGGCGGCCGCTTCCCCTCGTCGACCCAGATCAGCGAGGCGGCCTCCACCGCCGCGATCCACGTCCTGACCATCATCCCGAGCCGCGGACCGGGCCGGTCCACACCCAGGTGGAAGAGGATCTGCTCGGCCGCCGCCCGCCGGACCTCGTCGACGATCGCCGTGGTCCGCGAGGTCTCGGCGACGCTGCCGCCGCGCAGCAGCGCGGCGAAGCCGGCGTCGTGCTGGTCGACGAAGGCCAGATAGCGGTCCAGGACCCGGGCGAGGCGTTCGGTGGGCGGCCCCTCGGGCGGCTCGGCGAAGCAGTGCTCGAGCGCGTCGGCCGAGGAGCGCAGCGCCGCCTCGTACAGCTGCTGCTTCCCGCCGGGGAAGTAGCGGTAGACGAGCGGGCGCGAGACCCCCGCGGCCTCGGCGACGTCGTCGAGCGAGACGTCCTCCGGCGGCCGGTGCGCGAACAGCGTCTGGGCCGCGTCGAGCAGCTGGATCCGCCGCTCCTCGACACTGAGCCGGCGGTACGCGGGCGACGGGGCACTGGTCATGCCCCGCAGCGTAACCCCGTCGCCGCTCCCTCAGGCCAGCAATCCGGACGACTTCCACAGCCTGCGGCCGGCGCCCCGCAGCACACCGATGTCGTCCAGGAAGTCGGTGAGCCGCTTCGCCCCCGACTGCATCACCTCCCGCCGGTGGCCGCTCGCCCTCACCTGGGCGACGGCCTCGCGGCGGTCCAGGCCGACGTGGTCGTACACGGCCGGGTTGACGAAGCAGGTGGAGAAGACCCGGGCCGCCTCGCCGCAGCTGAGCCGGGTGAACTCCTGCTCCCAGCGCGGCGCGGTGATCATCTGGCGGCGCAGCTCCTCCCGCGCGTAGCGCACATGGCGGGCCTCCTCGACCACGTGGATCCGGGTGACGCCCCGGACGAGCGGCTGGACGCGCTCGTCCGGGAAGGTCAGCCGCTGCATCCAGTCGAGGATCTCCTCGCCCAGGAGGGTCGCGGCGAAGGAGCCGGGGGTGGTGGAGACGGTCTTCAGGACCCGGGCGAGGTTGTGGTAGATCCGCGGCACCGGGTACTCGGGGGCGCCGCCACGCTTGATCAGCTTGGCGAACATCATCGAGTGCCGGCACTCGTCGGCGATCTCGGTGAGGGCGTAGCGCACGTGGTCGCTGGTCAGCGCCTTGTCGTAGATGTGCCGCACGAGCAGCTGCATGAGGATGATCTCGAACCAGATGCCGAGGGAGGCGAGCGAGGCGGCCTCGTGGCGGGACAGGTCGATCCGCTGCTCCTCGGACATCCGCCGCCACAGCGGGGTGCCGTAGAGCGAGACCAGCTCCGGCGGCCAGAACCACTTGCCGTCCTCGAAGGGGGCGTCCCAGTCGAGTTCGGTCTCGGGGTCGAAGGAGTGCTTGAGGGAGGACTCCAGGAGCCGCCGGGCGACCTGCTCGCGGTCGCGCAGCGGGCCGAGGGCGTCCCGGAGGAGGGCGAAGTCGGGCTCGGTGAGACTGGCCATGGCGGTGGCACCTCGCGCTGGGTCGGCGGCGGATGGGTCGGCGGCTCGTCGGCTCTTCCGGCTTTATAAGACTCCCCGTCAGTAACGTCGTCAATCCCTCACGCACGACTTGTTGACCCTGCGTCTACCAACGTGTGAGCCTGCTCGGAGCCGCAGGAAGGAGCCGCCCGTGTCGACGCACGACCTCTACGCCCAGGCCCCGCAGGAGCCCGTCTGGCAGGTGCCGGCGAGCGGCGCCGCCCGCTTCAACTGGGAATACGACGTGAACGCCGTCGGCCGCGACCGTCTCCTCGCCCTCTACCAGAAGGGCAAGGACAAGCAGTGGGACGGCGCCACCCGGATCGACTGGGACCTGGAGGTCGACCCGTACGACCCCCTGGGCACCCCCGACGAGGCCATGTCCCTCTACGGCACCCGCCATTGGGCCAAGCTCACCGACAAGGACAAGGGTGAGCTGCGCCGGCACTACACCTCCTGGCAGTTCAGCCAGTTCCTGCACGGCGAGCAGGGCGCGATGATTTGCGCCGCCCGGATCGTCGAGTCCGTGCCCGACCTGGACGCGAAGTTCTACTCGGCCACCCAGACCATGGACGAGGCCCGGCACGCCGAGATCTACGGCCGCTTCCTGCACGAGAAGATCGGGATGCTCTACCCGATCAACGACAACCTCCAGAGCCTGCTCGGCGACACCCTGCGCGACTCCCGCTGGGACATGCCCTACCTCGGCATGCAGGTCCTCATCGAGGGCCTGGCCCTCGCCGCCTTCGGCATGATCAGGGACACCACCGACAAGCCGCTGCCCAAGCAGATCCTGGCGTACGTGATGCAGGACGAGGCCCGGCACGTGGCCTTCGGCCGGATGGCGCTGCGCGACTACTACCAGCAGCTCACCGACGCCGAACTGCGCGAGCGCGAGGAGTTCGTCATCGAGGGCTGCTACCTCATGCGCGACCGGCTGCGCGGGGTCGAGGTCCTGGAGAACTTCGGCATCCCGAAGAAGGAGGCCGAGCAGCTCAGCGAGCAGAGCGAGTTCCTGCACCTGTTCCGCAAGCTGCTCTTCAGCCGGATCGTGCCCTGCGTGAAGGACATCGGCCTGTGGGGCGAACGCCTCCAGAGGGCCTACCTCGACATGGGCGTCTTCGACCTCGGCGACTCCAACCTCGACCTGCTGATGACCCAGGACGAGGAGATCGCCGAGGCCCTGGACCGGGAGCGGTTCGCGGCGGAGGAGGCGGCGCGGGTGGCGGAGGTGGCGGGGGCGATCGCGGAGGGGGAGGCCTCGTAGTCACCCCAGGAAAGGGGCGAGCCCCGGTCCCCTGCCGAAAGGCAGGTGACCGGGGCTCGGTGTTCGTCGGTCAGCGGGCGGCCGGGATCAGCCGAACGCCTTGACGGTGCTCCAGTCGACGGACAGGACCGTCTTCACCGGGGCGTTGGTGTTGGTGGTGGACGGGTAGTACAGCTTCATGTTGCCGGTGGCGCCCTCGCGGGCCCAGATGTCGGGAACGCCGTCCTTGTTCACGTCCGGGATACCGATCGCGGCCGTGATGTTGGTCGCGGTCCAGTTGGTGCCGAACTGTACGTCGCCGTTGAGCGAGTTGGCAGCGAGCTTGATCGACTCCAGGTCGACGCTGCCGGCGACCGCGCCGGGCTTGCCGTGGCGGACGTACATGTTGCCGTTGCTCACGTTGCGCCACAGCAGGTCGGGCGTGTTGTCCTTGTTCATGTCCGCGATGTTCACGATGTCGCGGGCGCTGGTCGCCCAGGCGGTGCCCTCCATGAGCGTGGCGGTCTCGAAGGTGGCGCCGGTGTAACCGGACAGGATCCAGAAGGCGGTGCCCGCGCGCACGGCGAGGTCGGGCAGCTTGTCGCCGGTGATGTCGCCGATCGCCTTCATCTGCGTCCAGGTGGACGGAGCCGGGGCGTTGGACGGCAGACGGATCTTGATGCGGTTGTCGACGTTGAAGCTGCCGTAACCGTCACCGGGGTAGAGCCAGAACTGCTTGTCCGGGGTGACGGCGAACAGGTCGGTCGAGCCGTCGCCGGGGTAGACGTCGTTGTAGTGCGCGATCAGCGACGGCGTACCGGCGGCGTCGATCCAGTGGTTCGGCGGGTCGACCTTCTTGCCGGCGCTGACGTAGGCCGCCTCCAGGCAGCTGTAGAGCTCGCCGCCGGTGCCGGGGACAGCCGGGTCGGCGGGGGCGCCGACGCAGTTCTTCAGCTTGCCGTCCGGGTAGAGGACGAGCAGGTCGGGGATGTTGTCGCCGCCCGTGTCCATCGGGCCGTCGGCGGTGTCGCGCGGCGGCAGGTAGAAGGCGTAGTCGCCGCGGATGCTCTGGTTGCCGTTGGCGTCGTAGGCGTAGACGTTGATGACGACCGGACCCGCGTGCGGCGGGGTCACATTGGTGATCGTGACCTTGCCGTTGACGGGGGTCGGAGCGTCGACGTAGCCCTGGCCCTCGAAGGCGTACCGGAACTTGGACGCCCCGGAGGCGATGAAGGTGAAGTCACCGGGCTTGCCGAAGTTCACCGTCGACCAGGTCTTGCCGTCGGCGGTGGCCTCCTTGAACACCGTGCTGGTGATGTCCGGCTGCGGCGGGGCGGTCGGGTCGACGGTGATCTGGCACGGCTCGGTGCCGTCCGGGAAGAAGGTCGAGGTGGAGCCCGCGTCCGGGTACGTGGAGTCCTCGGAGCGCACGTCCCACTTGTAGAGCGTGTTGGCCGTGATGGTGCTCAGCAGGGGGTCGGTCGCCGGGATGACCATCTGGCCGTAACCGGTGGAGTCCGCGGTGGCGACGTACTCCTTCTTGGTGGTGTCGCCGTTCTTCCAGAACCGGAAGCGCAGCTTCGGAACAGCGCCGTCCGGGTCGGAGCCCTTGGCCTTCAGGGTGATGGTCGTCCGGCCGATCAGCGCGCTGGCCGTCGGACCGGCCACACAGGCGCCGCCCGGGGAGGAGGTGCCGGAGGTCGGCTGGTTGGGGGCGCGGTTGAACTCGCCTTCGAGCCGGGCGCCGGTCGCCGCGAACTTGCGCCAGGTCTGGGTGTCGCTCTCGCTGGTGGCGCGCATGCCGAAGGTGATGGTCCCCCAGCCCTTGTCCGCACCCTCCTGGGCCGCGGACGTCACGGTGAACGACTCCCACGCGTCCGGGCAGGAGCTCGACCAGCCGTGCGCGAAGGACTTCTTGTGCAGGACCCTCGACCAGCTCGGCTGTGCGTTCCAGGTCGTACCGGAGGAGATGCCGCCGGTCAGCCAGAACTCCATCTGACGGTCGGTGCAGGACCAGGAGTGGTTGTTCACGACCTTGAAGGTGGCCCAGTCGAACTTCGCGCCCTTGTAGCTGGTGGAGAAGTTCATCCGCCAGAACGAGCGGGCGAGGCCGCCGGTGTCCTGCTCGTAGCCCACGCGGGCGTCGGAGGTGCCGGAGGAGAAGTTCGTACCGTTCCAGAAGCTGGAGTTCGGGTACTTCTTGTACGCCACGGTCCAGGCCTGCCACGCGGTGTTGAGCGGCGGGTCGATGAAGACCGGGAACTTCGTGTCCTTGTCGGTGAACAGACCCGTGGCCGCCGCGTCCAGCTTCATCGTGGCAGAGCCGGTGCCGTCCCCGTCGAGGACGGTGGGGAGCGGGGCGGACTTCGCGCCGGGCTCGATGCCGGTGAGACCCGACAGCTTCAGCACGTCGGCCGGGGTGGCCACGGAGGTGCGCTGCGGAGTGCCCGGGGGCAGCTCGGAGTCGCGGCCGCTGGAGTCCCAGGCGAACGGGGTCGGGATGCTGCCGACCTCCTGGCCCGCCTTGTCGAGGACCTGGATCCGGCTCGCCTTCGCGTCCCGGCGGAAGACGGCCGTCTTGGAGCTCAGGCCGTACGTGACGGTCGCGAGGGCCTTGTTCTGCGCAGCCTGCTCGTTCTTGACGATGAGGAGCTGGCCGAAGCCGCCCTCCTCACGCACGACCAGCAGCAGGTCGACGCCCGGGAACACCTCGGGGTAGAGGGCGCGCGGGCCGTCGAGCACCGGCTCCGGGAGGGTGCCGGGCCACGTGTAGGCGACGGTGTGGCCGCCCAGGTCGACCTCGGCGAGCACAGTCTCGCCGGCCAGCGGTGCGCGGACGTACGAACGGTCGGCGCGGCCCGAGGACCGCGTACCGCTCGCGAAGCGCACCGGCACCGCCGCGTTCACCGGACGGATGCCCAGCGAACCGGCGCCCTTCGCCCGGCGCAGCGTGTTGTCGATCGGCGCCCAGTGGCCCTCGGCGTTCTTCGCGCGTTGCGGCAGGGCGTCGATCTGGGTGCGCAGCTTGCCGTTGGGCATCGCCCAGAGCAGCTGGGTCTGGGTGGTCGCCGTGTCGACGAGCACCTTCTTCCCGGTCCGCTTGGCCTCGGCCGCGGCGGCGGCCTCGTCACGCGGGCCGGTCGACGCCTGCAGGGCATCGGTGGCGGACGTGCCGCCGTTGGCGGAGGTGGGCCCGCTCGGCTGCCACCAGGGCAGGAGCGCGGCGGTGAGTGCGGCCAGAACGAGGCCGAGAGTGAGGCTCAGCCGTGTGCGCGTGCGCACGAATGGGCTGAGAAGACGAGGCGGCGCTGGCACGGCGGTCTACTCCCGTAGGAACCAGAGGATTTCGGACAGCACAGACAGCCCCGGGGTCCAGACCACGGGGCACAGGCGCGCACACGATCACACGAGCGCCATGCCGCGTCCATATCTAAAGGTTTTATGAAGACGTTACATAGGTTTGTGAAAGGATCCGATGCCTAGTCAGGCTGCGGGTAATGGCACCATTTGACTGGCCGTTAGGCGCCCGATGCCCCGGGTGTCCGATCTATCGGAAAGATCGCCAGTGTGGTGCTCTGTTTGCGAGTGCACCGTGGCGAATCTCACCTTCACATCGTTGCGATCGCCATGCTCGATCTTGAAAGCGTCGGCGGCATGACAGAGAGTGCGCACGCACGCGCCTGAAGCAGGTGCGTGCTCTTTGGTGTTTCCGCACCTCCGTTGTCTTGTTCGTCTGGGTGGGAGTCGACGCGTATGCGTGCTTCAGGTCCACTGTCATGGCTGGGGCGGAATCGCCTAGCCCTGACAGAGTCACAACGACGGCGCCGTCGGCGAAGCCGCACGGCGACCGTCCTATTGCTGTCCTCGACGTTGACGGTGACAAGCCTGGGCTCGCAGGCCCTGGCCGTCCCCGGCGACGGGATGTCCCGTGAGGAGACGACCTCTCAGGTCGACCTCCCCGACATCCCGCCGAGCACCACACTGCCCGATGACGCCGACGCTCCGAAGACGCTGAGCACGGCGCCGGAGCAGCCGATCACGGAGTACACGCCGGTGGCCGTGGACCCGTGGGCGGCGGACGCCGGCAAGGCGGACCCGTCCACGGCGACGCCCGGCACCACGGTCCAGGTCGTGAACGCGTCGACCTCGGTGCCGCTGCCCGTCGGTGTCGGTGTGCCGGCCGGTCAGGACCCGGCGACGATCGCCGGTGACTGGCAGGTCGCCATCAAGTCGACCACCACGTCCGAGGAATCGGGCGTGCCGGGCATGGTCATGGAGATCGTGCCCCCGGCGACCGCGGACCCTGCCGCCCAGGTGCTGCTGGACGTAGACACCACCGACTTCAAGGACCGCTACGGCCAGCTGGCCGCCGAGCGGTTCGGTCTGGTGCTGCTGCCGAACTGTGTCCTGGACACCCCGGACAGCGGCGACTGCGCCCCGGACACCGGCGTCGAGACCATGGCGGGCAAGGACGAGCCGGACGTTCAGGCCGAGCGGCTGCGCAGCACCGTCAAGGAGGTGCCGGCGGCCAAGACCAAGCTGAAGGCGACCCGAGCGAAGAGCTCCGCGACCCGCCAGATCCTCTCGGGCACCGTGCCGGTCGCGAACCTGCTGCCGGACGCGGGCGCCGCGTCGAAGGTCTCGGGCGCCTCGGCGCGCAAGGCCTCCCTCTCGACGGACGGCCGCCAGGTCGTGGACGGCTCGGGCCGTCAGGTCGTGGGCGCCATGGACACCGGCTCCTCGGCGTCCGGTGACTTCACCGCCTCGCCGCTGCTGTCCTCGGGCTCCTGGGCGGCCGGCTCGTCGAACGGCGCGTTCACCTACTCGTACGAGGTGCAGACCCCGGAGACCGCCGGTGGCCTGATGCCGAAGGTCAACCTGTCGTACAACTCGCAGTCGGTCGACGGCCGCACCTCGGCGACGAACAACCAGGCCTCCTGGATCGGCGACGGCTGGGACTACAACCCGGGTTCGATCACCCGGACGTACAACAACTGCCGCCAGGACTCCAAGAAGGCCGGCGCGAACAACACGACCCACAAGACGGCCGACCTGTGCTGGGGCTCGGAGAACGCCACCCTCTCCCTGGGCGGCATGACCACCGAGCTCGTGTGGGACAAGGACAAGGGCCCGCTCGGCACCGACGGCAAGCCCGTCGGCCAGTGGTTCACCGCCAACGGTGACGGCTCGAAGATCGAGCGGATCAAGGACACGTCCAAGGACCCGCGCTCGGGGCTGAAGGACGCGGACGGCGAGTACTGGGTCGTCACGACCAAGGACGGCACCCGCTACCACTTCGGTCTGAACAAGCTGCCGGGCTGGTCGGACAACGGCACCTCCGCCGACGACCCGTACACCGACTCCGTCCTCGCGGTGCCGGTCTACGGCAACCACCCGGGCGAGCCCTGCTACGCGGGCACGACCACCGAGGACTGGAAGAAGTCCTCCTGCCTCCAGGCCTGGCGCTGGAACCTCGACTACGTCGAGGACATCCACGGCAACGCCATGTCCCTGTGGTGGAAGAAGGAGCAGAACTACTACGCGAAGAACTTCTACTTCAAGGGTCCGGTCAAGTACGACCGCGGCGGTTACCTGTCGCACATCTACTACGGCCAGCGCAAGGACTCGATCTTCTCCGCGACCGCCCCGGCCCGCATCGGCTTCACCGTCGCCGAGCGCTGCTACGACGAGGTCACGCCCGAGTACACGCTGACCTGCACGGACGACACGGATACGGTCGACAACTTCACGGACAAGGACCCGGGTAAGTACCGCATCTGGTACGACACCCCGGCCGACCTGAACTGCAAGGCCGTCACCTCGACGTACACCCGTAAGTGCTGGAACGCGGGTCCGACGTTCTGGACCCGCAAGCGCCTGGACAAGATCACCACCTCCGCGCAGCGCCTCACCACGACCACCGCGCGTCAGGTCGTCGACGAGTACCAGCTCAAGCAGAGCTTCCCGGTCCTGAAGACGGGCGCGAACACCGCGCTGTGGCTTGAGTCGATCCAGCGCACCGGCTACGCCCGCAAGGGCTCCACCGACGCCTCGGTGAAGCTGAACCCGGTGCGCTTCGAGTCGAACTCCGACGACATGCCGAACCGCGTCTACCGCGGCGGCAGCGGCGCGACCGACCCGCGTCCCGGCTTCTCGCGCCTGCGCATCGCCCGTGTCGTCAACGAGTACGGCGGCGAAACGGTCGTCACGTACAAGAAGCGCGAGGGTGACTGCCTTGCCGGCACGAACCTGCCGGGCAAGACCGACACCGCGCTGCTGAAGTCCAACACGCGCCTGTGCTACCCCTCGTTCTGGCACCCGGACGCCGAGATCGAGGACATCGACTGGTTCAACAAGTACGTGGTCGACTCCATCGAGGAGCTGCCGAACGTCGACGGCTCGTTCTCGACGCTGACCTCGTACGACTACAAGAACGCCGGCTGGAAGCTGGCCGAGGCCGAGTTCACGAAGAAGTCCACCCGGACCTACTCGCAGTTCGCCGGCTTCGAGCAGACCACCGTCATCACCGGTGAGAAGAAGGTCGCGGCCGACAGCGGCGAGGGCACCACGCCCGCCGAGGAGGTCCCCGGCGCCGAGGGCCCGAAGACGAAGGCGGTCACCCGCTTCTTCCGGGGCATGGGCGACACCGTTCCGGTGAAGGACGTCCACGGCAACGTCATCAAGACGTCGGACGGTCAGACGGTCTACGACCGCGAGGCCTTCGCCGGCCGCATCGCCGAGGAGCTCTCCTACAGCAACGCGACGGACGCGGACACCAACTGGCTGACCCGCAGCATCACGATCCCGGAGGCGACCGAGCTCGCCCGCCGCGACCTCGGCGACGGCCTGACCCCGCTGCAGGCGTGGCGGGTGACCGAGCCCGAGGAGATCGCGTACACGAAGTCCTCGGGTACGGGTGACGACACCCGCACGCTGCGGACGGTCAAGACCAACACGACCTACGAGTCGACGTACGGTCTGCCGACCTTCGTCGAGTCCGTCGGTGACACCGGCAAGACCGGTGACGAGTCCTGCACCAAGCTCGAGTACCTGCACCGCACGGACAAGAACCTGATCGGTCTGTCGAAGCAGGTCCTTGCCTCGCCGACCACGTGCGCCGACGCCAACTGGACCGACCTCACCACGCTGAGCGCCGGCACCCGTACGGCTTACGACAACACGGCCTACGGCACCGCTCTCGGTTCCACGACGCGCGGTCTGGCCACCGAGTCGTGGTCGCTGAATGGCACGGGCACCGGATTCCAGGCCAACGACAAGAGCGAGTTCGACGCTGTCGGCCGGGTAACCAAGGTGATCGACCCGGACCTCAAGGAGTCGACGATCACCTTCGACCCGCCCACGGGTCAGGTGTTCAAGATCACCGAGACGAACCCGCTGGGCCAGTCCCAGGTCAAGGAGTTGGAGCCCGGCCGCGCGGTCACGCTGAAGACGACCGACGCCAACGGCAACGTCAGCGAGGCGATCTACGACCCGCTGGGCCGTCTCGCCGAGGCCTGGGCCCCCGGCCGCACCTCGGGTACGGGGGTGGCCGACTTCCGTGCCGAGTACGTGATCCCGGAAGAGGCGCCGGACCCGAACGACCCCAACGGCGGCAAGATCCGCAAGCCTCCGTACGTCACTACGTACTCGCGTGGTTACGAGAACCGGGTCGAGAAGTCCGTCACGATCTACGACGGTCTGGGTCGTGAGCGGCAGTCTCAGGAGCAGGCGGACGGCGGCGGGCGTCTGATCACCGACACGCTGTACAACAGCGCCGGTGAGGTCTACCAGACCAACAACGCCTACCTGAACGAGCTCGACCCGAGCGGTGAGCTGTTCACGCCGCCCGCCGACACCACGGTGCCGAACATCACCCGGTACAAGTACGACGGTCTCGGCCGCGTGCTGGAGGAGATGCCGGTCCTCAAGGTCAAGCTCCCCGGCACGACCGAGGCCATCTCCCAGGAAGTTCCGGAGAAGGCCGTCCGCTACGAGTACGGCACGGACTGGTCGAAGGTGGTTCACCCGCAGGGCACCTCGTCCTACCGGGTCTACACCGACGCGATCGGTCGCACCGTCCGTACGGACTCCTTCAACCCTGCGGCGCCCGGCGGCTTCACGTCGACGCGCTACGAGTACGACGCCCGCGGCCAGGTGGCCAAGGCGACCGCGTCGGCCGACCCGACCCACCCGTGGACGTGGACGTACGACAAGCGCGGCCGGATGGAGACCGCGACCGATCCTGACACCGGCACCACGGTGACCAAGTACGACCACCGTGACCGCCCGCTGACCGTCACCAACGCCCGCGGCACCGTGTGGAACAGCTACGACGAGCTGTCCCGCCCCAAGCAGCAGCGCGAGACGGACGCCAACGGCAAGGTCCTGGCCGACTTCACCTACGACTCGGCCCCCGGCGGCAAGGGCATGCCCGCCACCGCCACCCGCTACACCGACGGCCTGGCGTACGTCCAGAAGGTCAACGGCTACACCAAGGACTACCAGCCGACCTCGACCACGCTGACCCTGCCCGACTCCATCGTCAGCACGTGGGGTCTGCAGAAGGACTACACCTACGGTTACACCTACTCCGACAACGGCATGGTGGACGAGGCCACCCTGCCGAAGGCCGGCAAGTTCGACCCGGAGAAGCTGGTCGTCCGTTACAACAAGGACGGCAAGCCGGTCTCCATCTCCGGCAAGGACTGGTACGGCTCGGAGACGGTCTACTCTCCGTACGGCCAGGTCATGCGCTCCACCCTGGGCGCGATGCCGTACCGCGTGTGGGCCCAGAACTCGTACGACGAGTCCACCGGTGAGCTGCAGAACCAGCAGGTCTACCGTGAGAAGGCCGACCCCTCGGTCGTCTCCGGCAACCTGGTCTCCAACCGCTCCTACACCTACGACCCCTCCGGCAACGTCACGGGCATCCGTGAGCAGGCCACCGGGATCGAGGAGCGCCAGTGCTTCAGCTATGACCCGCTGGGCCAGCTGAAGGAGGCCTGGACCTCCAAGGACCAGACCGCCTGCACCACTCCGAAGAACACCGACGGCACCCTGAACGTCGCTGCCGGCTCGGACAGCTCCGGTTACTGGCAGCAGTACGAGTACGACCTTCTGGGCAACCGGAAGAAGCTCGTCGAGAAGGACCTGTCGGGGAACACGGCCAAGGACGCCACGACCGACTACGCCTACGGCAAGGCGGACGGCTCCCAGCCGCACACCCTGACGAAGGTGTCGAAGACCTACACCACCCCCGCGGGTGCGCAGGTCAAGGCCGAGGCCGAGCGTCTGTACGAGCTCACGGGCGAGACCAAGCAGATCACCTCCATCCAGAACGGCGACAAGCAGACGCTGTCCTGGACGTACGACGGCAAGGTCGACCGGATCATCGGTGCGGGTACCGGCGGCAAGACCCCGTATGTGGGCCTGGCCGACAAGTGCCTCGACCTCAAGGGCGGTCTCACGGCTGCCGCGCAGGCGATCCAGCTGTACGCCTGCAACACGTCGCCGGCGCAGAGCTGGAAGTTCACGCCGACTCCGGCCCCCGTGGGCGGGACGCAGACCGACCCCAACCGGGGCACTCTGACGGTCTACGACGACTGGTGCGTCCAGCCGGCGGCGAACACGGCCGGCTCGGCCGTCCAGCTGCAGAAGTGCAACGGCACCGCCGCGCAGGAGCTGAAGCGCAACACGGCCGGTCAGCTGACGCATGTCGCGTCGGGTCTTTGCCTGGCGGTCCAGGCAGCGAATTCGGCGAACTCCACGCCGATCGTCCTGGCCACCTGTGACGGCACCTCCGCCGCGCAGCTGTGGGCGCCGCAGAACGACACCCGTCACATCTACGGCCCCGACGGCGGGCGCCTGCTGACCATCAAGGGCAAGACGGCGACGCTCAACCTGGGCGACACCGAGGTCACCGTCCAGCAGGGCGGCATCCTGGTCAACAGCCAGCGCACCTACTCCACCCCCGGTGGTCAGGTCATGCGCTACGCCAACGGCACCGGTTCCGATGCGCTGGTCGCACTGACCGGTGACCACCAGGGTTCGACGTACGCCGAGGTCGCGATGAGCGGCACGATGGCGGTGCGGATCCGCAAGCAGGACCCGTTCGGCAACCAGCGCGGCGCCAGCACCGTCGGCGTCAACCAGCAGAGCCACACGGGCTTCCTGGGCAAGGTCCGGGACGACGCCTCCGGCTTCCAGCCGCTGGGCGCCCGTCTGTACGACCCCGTGGTCGGACGCTTCGTGTCCGCCGACCCGCTGATGGACCTGAACGATCCGCAGCAGGCCAACGGGTACGTCTACGCCCACAACAACCCGGTGACGTTCGACGACCCGTCGGGTCTGGCGATCACCCTGACCGCTACCGAGCGGGCCGCCGCCCTCGCGGGCGCGGGTCTGTCGGCGGCCCAGGTCGCCCAGGCACAGGCGATGCAGGGCAAGTCCCTCACCTCGGTCATCCTGGCCATCGCGTGGGAGACCCTGAAGGACTTCATCGGCATCAACGACGCCCTCGCCTGCTTCGGCGGTGACATGTGGTCCTGCGGCAGCATCATCCTTGACGCGATTCCGTGGACGAAGCTGGGCAAGATCCCGTCGGTCCTGAAGGCGATCAACCGCACCATCGACGCCATCCAGGCGTTCAAGGCCGCCAAGCGGGCTGCCGAGGCCGTCCTCAAGGCAGCCAAGGCCGCCGAAGCGGCAGCGTTGAGAGCCAAGAAACTCGCCATCGAGAAGGCGAAGAAGGAGGCAGCACAAAGGGCTAAGAAGAAGGCAGCCGAGGCGGCCAAGCGAAAGGCAGACGCGGCAGCCGCCGCAAAGCGGAAGACTGGTAACCCTGCCCACAAGCAGTCCCAGGCCAAGGCCGCACCGAAGTCCTCCTCCCACTCCAGTGGAGGCAAGGGCTCCGGTGGAGGCAAGGGCTCCGGTGGAGGGAAGAGCTCCGGCGGCGACAAGGCCAGTGCGAGCAAGCCCGGCGGCAAGACAGGCGGTTCCTCCCGCGACAGCGGCGGCTCCAGTGGGAGCGGCGACTCCGGCAAGGCCGAGGGGGGCGGTGGTTGTAACAGCTTCGTGCCCGGCACGAAGGTGCTGATGGCCGACGGCTCCACCAAGCCGATCGAGCTGGTCAAGACCGGCGACAAGGTCCTCGCGACGGACCCGAAGACCGGCGAGACCCGCGTCGAGACGGTCACCGCGGAGATCAAGGGCCAGGGTGTCAAGCACCTGGTCACGATCACCATCGACACCGATGGCAAGGCCCACGGCTCGAAGACGGCTCAGGTCACCGCGACCGACGGTCACCCCTTCTGGGTTCCGGCCCTCCGTAAGTGGATCGACGCCACCGACCTGAAGTCGGGCCAGTGGCTGCAGACCAGCGCCGGCACCCGTGTCCAGATCACCTCGCTCAAGCGCTGGACCGCCCAGGCGGCGACCGTCCACAACCTCACCGTCGGCAACACGCATACGTACTACGCCCTGGCGGCGAACGTACCGCTCCTGACGCACAACGACGGTGAGTCCTGCCCGGTCGCTGGCCTCGCCACGCTGCACTACCACGGCACGGGCAACCACTTCAGCATCGAAGTGACGGACGGAGAGGACTGGACGCACACGCACCTCATGCCGCACGCCGGCACTGCCGTCGTCGGTGATTACCCGGAGGGTGGACCTGCGGGGATCATGAGCCACACGTTCGAGATCCCCGACGCCCGGGCCGCCTTGGCCTTCTCGCGGGAGCACCATGGCTCGTGGGGTCCGTACACCGAGCTGAGCAACAACTGCCTCAACTACTGCATGCGGGTCTTGAACGCGGGCGGAGCGAACCTCCCCGAAGGAAGACTTGCGGTGGTGTGGGCGACTAGGCTCTTCGGCGGCGGTGGTGGCCGGAGAAGGTGAGAAACAGACCATGACTGCTCGGAACTCCGAGGCGCTCGACGCGCTGTTGAAGATCGCCGGTGACAGCAGAGTGACGTGGCGGGCGGTGGAGATCGCCGGAAGGGGAATCTCCGCTGACGCCGCCGCGACGCTGTGGATGCTCGCCGACGGCAAGGCCTCAACGCCGGGGCTCGAACTGGCGGACATGCTTATCCGTCAAAGTGAGCTGGTGGACGACCTCCTGGGGCTCTGGGAGTCGTTCGAGCGCGACGCGACGAACTCCGCGGACTTCGAGGCCCGCCTCGATGAGATCGTCACAGCACTGGAGCGATGGCCCGCCGCTTAGCCGGCGCAAGTCGCGTCACCGATAGATGACGAGGAGCCCCGACCGGGGACAATCGGTCGGGGCTCCTCCGTTTGTCTGGGCACACCCGCCCGTTGTGGGCTCTTGCTGGAAGGCCGCCCCGGCCCCAGCTCGGCGAGGAGCGCCTGACTCGTGCCCTGCCGCCGCTCTGCCCGCTCGGCGGGGCTCGGGAAGGTGCGCCGCTGTACCTACCCCCGCCCCTCCGCCTCCAGCCGCAACCCCTCCTCCATCACCGCCCGCGCGATCGGCGCCGCGTTCCCGCCCCCGCTGATGTCCGTGCGGTTGGCCTCCGCGTCCTCGACGACCACCGCGACCGCGACGGCCGGCTGGGCGGAGTCGGAGGCCTGGGCCCAGGCGATGAACCAGGCGTAGGGGGTGCCGGTGTTGCCGAGGCCGTGCTGGGCGGTGCCGGTCTTGCCGCCGACGCGGGCGTGGGGGATGGCGGCGTTGGTGCCGGTGCCGTCCTCGACCGCGCGCACCATCAGGTCCTGGAGGCGGACCGCGGTCGAGGGGCTCATGGCCTGGCGGTAGCTGCGGCGGCCGGTCGTGTCGACGGTGGTGCCGCCCGCGGTGGTGGTGCGTTCGACGAGGTGGGGCTGGGCGATCTCGCCGTTGTTGGCGACGGCCGCGGCGACCAGGGCCATCTGGAGCGGGGTGGCCGCCGTGTCGAACTGGCCGATCGACGACAGGGCCAGCTGGTCGTCGCTCATGTCGGTGTCGAAGTTCGACTTCGCCACCCAGGACGGGATCCGCAGGCCCGTGTCGTTGAAGCCGAAGTCCTGGACCTTCTCCACCATGTCGTCCAGGCCCACCTTCACCCCCAGCCCCGCCATCACCGTGTTGCACGACCACTGGATCGCGTACGCCAGGGAGGCCTTCGCGCAGCCGGCGGCCTCGTTCGGGAGGACCTGGCGGGTGCCGGGGAGGACGAAGGGGTCCGGCGTGTCGGTCGGGGCGTCGACGTCCGTCACCACGCCCGCGTCGAGGGCGGCGGCCGCGGTCACGATCTTGAAGGTGGAGCCGGGCGGGTACGTCTGCCGGATCGCGCGGGCGAGCATCGGCTGGTGGGGGGAGGTGTTGAGGCGGTGCCAGGCGGCCTTCACCTCGCTGCCCGTACCGGACAGCACCCCCGGGTCGTACGACGGGGACGACACCAGCGCGAGGATCCGGCCGCTCGACGGCTCGATCGCCGCCACCGCCCCCCGCCTGCCGTCGAGGCCCCGGAAGGCCGCCTCCTGCATCCGCGCCCGGATCGTGGTCACCACGTCGCCGCCCGGCTGCCGGCCGCGGCTCAGGTCGTTCCACAGCGGCAGCGGCGCCAGCATCGGGTCGGTGCCCGACAGCAGGTCGTCCTCCGCGTTCTCCAGGAGCGTCGTCCCGTACGTCTGGGAGGCGTAGCCGGTCACCGGCGCGTACAACGGGCCCTTCTTGTACGTGCGTTCCCAGCGCAGCTGCTGGCCGCTGTCGCGGGAGCCGGTCACCGGGTGCCCGTCCACCAGGATCTCGCCTCGCGGCTGGCCCCAGCGGCTGATCGCGATCCGGCGGTTGGCCGGGTTGTCGTCCAGTTCGTCCGCCTGGAGGACCATGACCCGCGCCGCGTTGACGAGCAGCGCCACGAGGAGGATCAGGCACAGGGCGGCCGCTCGGCGGATGTACCGGATCATCTGGAGCCTCCCACGGCGCGTCCCCTCACTTCACGTCCTCCGCGATCGGCGCGATGACCCCCGTGTCCGCCATGTCCGGGCGCGGCGCCCGGGCCGAGTCGGAGACCCGGACGAGCAGCGCCACGATCACCCAGTTGGTGACGACGGAGGAGCCGCCCTGGGCGAGGAAGGGCATCGCCATGCCGGTGAGCGGGATCAGGCCCATCACCCCGCCCGCGATGACGAAGACCTGGAGGGCGAGGATGGAGGCCAGTCCGATGGCCAGCAGCCGGCCGAAGGGGTCCCGCAGGGCGAGACCGGCCCGGTAGCCGCGCGCCACGATCAGCGCGTAGAGCAGGAACAGGCCCGTCAGTCCGACCAGGCCCAGCTCCTCGCCGGCCGTGGCGAGGATGAAGTCCGACTTGGTGGCGAAGCCGATGAGGACCGAGTGCCCGAGGCCCAGGCCCGCACCGAGCATCCCGCCGGCCGCGAAGGCGAAGAGGGACTGCGCGAGCTGGCCCGGGCCGTCGCCGGCGCGGATCGAGGCGAACGGGTCGAGCCAGTCCTGCACCCGGCTGTGCACATGCGGTTCGAGGCTGCCGACCAGGAAGGCGCCTGCCGCGGCCAGCAGCAGGCCGACCGCGATCCAGCCGGTGCGCCCGGTCGCCACGTACAGCATGATCACGAACAGGCCGAAGAAGAGCAGCGAGGTGCCCAGGTCACGCTCCAGGACGAGCACGCCGACGCTCAGCAGCCAGATCGCCACGATCGGACCGAGGACGCGGCCGGTGGGGAACTGCAGCTTCCACACCTTGCGGCCGGTGTACGCGAGCGCGTTGCGGTTCGCGGCGAGGTACGCGGCGAAGAAGACGGCCAGCAGGATCTTCGCGAACTCCCCGGGCTGGAAGGAGAGTCCGCCGATCCGGATCCAGATCTTGGCGCCGTTCACGGCGGGGAAGAAGATCGGCAGCGTCATCAGCCCGAGCGCGGCCGCCACCGACAGATACGCGTACCGCTGCAGCACCCGGTGATCGCGCAGCAGCAGCACGACCACGATGAACAGGCCCACGCCCAGCGTCGACCACACGAGCTGGGTGGGGGCCGCCCGGTCGCCGGGCGTCTCCAGGTCGAGCCGGTAGATGAGGACCAGTCCGAGTCCGTTGAGCAGGACGGCGATCGGCAGCAGGAGCGGGTCGGCGAAGGGGGCGCGCAGCCGCACCGCGACATGCGCGAGCAGCGCGAGCAGCCCGAGCCCGGCGCCGTAGCGGGCGGCGTCCGGCGGCACGGCTCCGCTGCGGGCCAGACCGACCTCGGCATAACCGCACACGGCGATGAGCACCGCGCCGACCAGCAGCGACAGCTCCACACCACGCCGCTTCGGGACGGGCGCCCCGGACGGCGGTGCGTCCTGGGCGGCGGGGCTCGGTGCGGTCATGGACCGCAACGTAGCAAGCAGTAAGCCTTATGTCCCTTTTGTGTGACGGTGCGCCGTCAGGGCTCCCTCGACTCCGGCTCCTCCGCGTCCGCGTCCGCGCGAGGGGGAGGAGCCGGGTCCGCCAGCCGTACGTACTCCGGAAGCGTCAGGCGCGCCACCGCCCCGCCGCCCTCCTCTGCGGGCGCGTTGGCGAAGACCAGCTCCGCGCCGATCACCTCGGCCTGGCCCACCGCGATCGTCAGGCCGAGCCCGTGCCCCTTGCCGCCGCTCTCCGTGCGGAACCGCTGCGGCCCGGACGCCAGCAGGTAGTCGGGAAAGCCCGCGCCGTGGTCCCGGACCGTCACCACCGGGCCGTCCACCGTCAGGACCACCGGCGGGGCGCCGTGCTTGTGCGCGTTGGCCACCAGGTTGCCGAGCACCCGCTCCAGGCGCCGCTTGTCGGTCTCGACCGCCGCGTCCCGCACCACCCGCGTCTCCGTGCGCGCGCCCGAGGCGGCGGCCGAGGCGCGTACCACCCGCTCGGCCAGCGGCGCCAGGTCGTGCACGTCCAGGTCGACCCTCTCGGTGCCGGCGTCGAGCCGCGAGATCTCCAGCAGGTCCTCCGTCAGCCCCCGCATCGCCCTGACCCGGTCCCGTACGAGCTCCGACGGCCGCCCCTCGGGCAGCAGTTCGGCCGCGGCGGACAGGCCGGTCAGCGGAGTGCGCAGCTCGTGCGCCACGTCCGCCGTGAACCGCTGCTCGGTCTGCAGCTTGCGCTGCAGCGAGGAGGCCATGGTGTCGAGTGCCCCGGAGACCGTGGCCACCTCGTCCTGGGGTCGCGAAGGGTCCCTCGTACGGGGATCGTTGACACGCGCGTCCAGGTCGCCGGCGCTGATCCGCCGCGCCACCTGCGCGGTCGCGTGCAGCCGCCGGGTGATCCGGGTGACGGCGAAGGCGCCGACGAGCAGCGTCGCCCCGATGGCGAGGACGGAGGAGCCGAGGATCGAACGGTCGAGACCCTCGATGGTGGCGGCGCTCTGTGTGTAGTCGACCCTGACCGCCAGCGCCCGGCCGTCCGCCGGACCCGCCGCCCACATGGTCGGGCGGCCCTCGTACTCGTTCACCATCGTGCCGCTCTCGCCGCGCAGCGCGAGCGTCCGCAGCGACGCGGGCAGGCCGGGCGGGTCCACCCCGGCGAACCGGGGGAGCGGCTCGCCCGACTCGTACAGCCGGCCCACCTCGCCGAGCCGGGTCAGCGCCTTGTCACGGGAGTCCTTCACCGTCTGGCCGGCCACCGAGACGTGCACGAGGACGCCGAGCAGCGCCGCCAGTGCGCAGCACATGACGGTGATGAAGACCGCGGCCTTCCAGGTGAGGGTCGCGGTCCACGCCGGCAGGCGCGGCCGCCTCACGGCCCGACCTCGGGCGCCACGGGCGCGGGGACCGGGAGCGGGGTCGGGCTGCCCGAAGGGGCCGGGGCGGGGGTGGGGCTGACGAACGCGGGGGCCGGTACGAGCGTGGCGCCCGTGCCGGGCGGCTTCACCCGGACGATCTCGTCGCGGGCCGGCAGCATCGAACGCTGCTGCTCGTCCCACGACCAGGCGGTGCGGTACTCGTAGCCGGGGATCCCGGCAGAGCTGACCCGCATGATCAGGTCCCGGCCGGCCAGCTCGACGCTGATCACCTGGTCGACGGTCGACATGATCCGGGTCAGGCCGCCGTTCTCGGCGAGATAGACCCGCACGCCGAGCTGCTGGTCCGGCATCCGGATGCCGACGATCAGCTCGTCGCGCCCGTTGCCGGTGAGGTCGCGGTAGTACGGGGCGAGCACCGGGCACCGGGAGCGGTCCGTGCCGCACGCCTCGATCGCCCGTGCGGTCTCCTCGTACAGGCCGTCCGCGCCGGAGCGCGCGTCGGCGTGGGCGCGGACCTCCGCCTGGACGACCGCCAGCGGGTCGATCCTGTGCACGTCGTTGTCCGGGACCTCGATTCCGGCGATCCGCTCGGTGTCGGTCTCGCCGTAGTCGATCGGCGGATTGGTGGCGGGTGGCAGGTCGGGCCAGAGCCGGACGGGGCCCACGGCGTTCGGGGTACGGCCGGCGCTCTGCAAACCGCCCTGGCCGCCGCAGCCGGTGAGGACGAGCGCGAGCACGCCGAGCACCGCGACCGGCACGGCCGCGGTCACGACGAGCTGCACGAGGCGCGCTCTCACTCTCCTCCTTAGCCCTTCGAGCCCTTCGAGCCCTTCGAGCTCATCAGCCCTCCGAGCCCTCTGAGCTCTTCAGCCCTTCGAGCTTTTCAGCTCTGTAGTCCCTCGGTCCGTCGAGCCCTGGGGTTCTGCTGAGTCGTCTACCGCTTCACCAGGTCGGCGAAGACGATGATGTTGTCGGTGCGGTGACCGTCCCGGACGGGGCCGCCGCAGGTGATGAGGCGAAGCTCGGGACGGTCGGTTCTCCCGTAGACCTTATTCGTAGGGAAGTCCTTTTTGTCCACCTGTTCTATCTCGCGCACCGCGAACCGGGCCGTCGTACCGTCCGCCCGGCCCACCTCGATCACGTCCCCGGCCTTCATCCTCGCCACGTTCCGCAGCAGCGCGGGCCCGCGCTCCGTGTCGTGGTGCGCGACCATCACCGCCGCCCCGCGCTCGCCCGGCGTCACGCTGCCCGTGTACCAGCCCGGCTGCTCCGCCTGGCCGACCGACGGCACCTGGAGCTCCTGATCCGCGTCGAGCCCGAGCGGCAGCACGGGCCCGGCGTCCACGCCCGCCGAACGGATGATCAGCCGCGTCGGTTCGGCGGCCGCCATCGGCTGCGCGGCCACCCGGTGTGCCGCGGGAGCCGAGGATACGTGCGGCACGCGGACGTCCGGCACCAGGGTCGCCGCCGAACCGGCCGCACCGGCCCCGGCGCATCCCAGGAGTCCGCCCCCGACGGCAAGGGTGAGGGCGCTGCCGGCGAGGAGGCCGTGTCGGCCGCGGCGGCCGCGGGGGCGGGGGCGGGGGCGGGGCCGGCGTGGGTGGGGGTGAGGGCGGGAATGCGGAGGGGTGGCGGTGCGGCTCATGGGTGCGGGCTCCGATCCGGCGGCGACTGCTGACCGGATACGAAGCTAAATGTCCCACTTTGCGGTTCTGTAACGGTGAGCCGGAGGCGGGACGACAGAAGCCGGAGCGGAATCTGGAGCGGAGGCCGGAGCGGAATCTGGAGCGGAAGCCGGAGCGAGGCCGGAGCGGAAGCCGGAGCGGAGGCCGGAGCGGAAGCCGGAGCCGGACCCGCCCCGCCGCCCCCCGCTCCCGTCACACCCCCCGCCGCTCCATCTGCGACAACGCCGCCCGGCACAGGGTGAGGAGCTTCTCGTCGTCGTGGACGTCGTGCGAGCCGGCGCCGTCCTCGCGGGCGTTGTGGCGACGGGCACGGGCCAGCTCCGCGCGGATCGCGGGCTCCGCCGCGGCCGCCGCCGGGCCCATCTCCGCGAGGCACTCCGCCACCGCCAGCCGGGCGTGCCGGTTCTCCTCCCAGGCCGCGAGCAGCACCGGAAGCACCCGCTCGGTCTCCCCGGAGACCCGCCACAGCGCCGCCGCTGATCGCAACCGCACCCACAGGTCACGGGCCCCGAGGCCCGCCCGCAGGGCGGGAGCCGTCTCCGCGGCCGCCGGGCCGATCGCGCCCAGCGCCTGCGCCGCCGCGCACCACTCGGCGCCCGTCGTGCCCGGCCGCAGCCACCGCTCAAGGGCACCGAGGGCCTCCGCGAGCGAACCGTCCAGCGACCACACCGCCCGCGCCGCCATCGAGGAGACGGCCGCCGAGTCCGAGCCGAGCAGCCGCCGCACGTCCGGCAGCGCCTCCCGGGCCACCGGCCCGAACGCGGCGAGCGTCCGCAGACACGCCTCCCGCACCCAGTCCTGCCGGTTGGCCGGCGCCCCGCGCAGCACCCGCAGCACCTCGGGCAGCGCCTGGGCGCCCCGGACGGCCGTCAGGGCGAAGAGCAGCGGCGCCGCCCGGTCGTACAGCAGGTCGTCGAGCTCCACCTCCGCGAGCCTGCGCCGCAGCAACGGCGCGAGCGGCAGCGCGGCCGGCCCGAGCGCGTCCACGGCGTACAGCAGCTCCCGCCGGACCTCGCGCTCCTCCTCCAGCGCCCGCGCCAGCAACGGGATCGCCCGGGCGTCGCCCGAGCGCGCCAGTGCGAGCAGGGCGCCGCCCCGGCCGGCCCGCGCGCCCGGGCCCGGGAGCCCGAGCGGCCCGCCCGGCGACGTGGCCAGCCGTACGGCGAGCGCGTCCGCGGCGGGCCCGGCCAGCTCGAAGAGCCGCTCCAGGAACGACGTGGCCGCCTCACGCAGCCGGGGCTCGGGGTCGCTCAGCTGCGCCCCGACGAGGCGCACGACCTCCTCGTACCGCCCGCGCCACACCCGTATCAGGCCACCGCACAACCAGATCGCGTCCGAGCGCTGCCCCCAGTCGGGGCTGCGCAGCTGGGCCAGGATCAGCGCGGTGCGCTCCTCGACCCGGTCGTCGAGCGCGGCGTGCAGCGTGCGGAGCAGTTCCTCCGTCCAGGGGGTCGGCCGGCCCGCCGAGTGCTCCTCCAGGAGCTCGCGGACCTGTCCGATCAGGGTCGGGCAGGCCGCTCTCGGGGTCTCGGCCGGCCGGTCGGGCGGCGCGGTGCGCACCTCGTCGAGCAGGTCGGTCACCCGCTCCACCACGTCCCTCGGGATCGCCGCCGGCGCGCACCGGGCGAGCTGGGCGAGGGCCGCGAGCCGGAGCCCCGGCGCCTGCGCCGCGCGGGACAGCCAGTCCAGCCAGTCCACGGTCTGGGCGCGCAGCGACTCGTGCCGTAGCGCGATCCGGCCCACGGCGGCGACCAGGGCCAGCCGCACCTCGGTGTCACGCTCGACCGTGAGCCGTTCCCGCAGCAGGTCGAGCACCCGCGCCGGTTCGTAGTGGAGGGAGGCCAGTGCGCAGGGCGCCGCGAGCCGTACCTCGGGGTCGGGGTCGTCGACCAGGTCGAAGAAGACGTCGGCACCGGCCGCGACCGCCGCGGCGGCCATGGCGTAGTTCGCCGCCGGAATGAACTCCTCGTCCTCCGGGTCGAGTTCGTCCAGCTCCTCGTCGCCGCACAGGTCGATGCCGCCGATGCTGGTGAGTAACTCGACGATGCCGCCCCGGTCCTGGACCGTGGGGTCGGCGACGAGTTCGAGGAGGAAGGGGATGCAGGCGAGCGTCGAGTCGTACACGTCGCCCTGGTGGTGCACCGCGCCGTACATGCCGTCGAGGGCGTTCTCCCGCTCTGTGGGGTCGTCGGAGGCGAGTCCCCGCAACAGCTCCGGAACGTCGTCCGCGGGGCCGTACGCATGCCCCAACGAGGCCCAGTCGACCTCCTCGATCCCCGTCAGCATGCCAGGCCGCCTTCCCCGTGAGCGCTGTACCAGGCAGCAAGTGTGCACCAGCGCAAGGACAACAAGGACCCGCCTGCCGGACGCGACCGCGAAACCCCCGCGCGGGCGCTCGCTTTGCGCCACGCGCAGGTCCGCCGGGGGCCCCGGCCGGCCCTCGCCCCACCGCTCCAGGGCCTCCGCGACGCCCCTCCGGCCGGCCCGCACCACCGCGCGCGCACGGCGGACATGCGCACTTGTGCGCCGGAGCGCGGGGTGGGGCCCCCGCTGCGGGCACACAGGGAGTTTGTCCTGAACGGAGCGGAGGGGAGGGGGAGTCGGAATCCGGCCGAGGGGCGCGTTCGCGTACGGGGAGGGGGTGGGGCGGTGTAAGGGGAGGGGCGAGGAGGGAGGTGGTGAGGGAGCGGGGCTGGGCCGAGGACCGGCGTGTCAGGCCGCCCCGTCGCCCGCCGGACCGTCCTCCGTCAGGCCGTCGACCTCGTCCCGTACGCGAACGAACCGCGCGACGTCCTGGCGGCCCCGGATCAGCCGGAGCTCCACGGGCAGCGGATCGGTGAGCGGTCGGACGGGTCCGTGCTCCGGGTCGTTCACCGGGGCGGCGTCGAGCCGGCCCGCCGCCAGCTCGGCGACCTCGCGGGCCTGCGGTCCGGTCAGCCGTGGCGCGGTCCGCAGGGTGCGCCCGTCCGGCAGTCGTACGAGCACGGCGTGCGGGCGGTCGGGCGGCCCGAACACCCCTACGAGGAGGGCGTCTTCGGTGTCCGCGTGGCGGATCTTCCGCCAGGACCAGGTGTGGCCCGGCCGGTACGTGGAGTTCCAGGACTTCGCCACCACCCCCTCGACCCCCGCCTCGCGCAGCGCGACGAACCACTCGCGGGCGGTCTCCTCGTCGTCGGTGGCGAGCACCCGCTGGAGCGGAGGACCGGTCCCGTCGAGGGCGGCGCCGAGGAGATCCCAGCGTTCGTGGAGGGGGCGGCCGCGCAGGTCGCGGCCGGGGAGGGCGAGCAGGTCGAAGGCGATGTACGAGACGGGGATCCCGGCCCGTTCGCGTTCCCGGTGCGAGCGGAGCAGGTCGGTGAAGCTGAGCCGCCCCTCGCGGTACGCGCAGAGCTCGCCGTCGAGGACGATCCCAGGTGAAAGGGCGCCCCCGAGGTACGCGGCGATGCCGGGGAACTCGGGCGCAAGGTCGCGCCGGTTCCGGGACTGGAGGAAGACCTGGCCGCCGTCGAGGACGAAGGCGAGGGCGCGGAAGCCGTCGAGCTTGAGGGAGTACTGGAGACCGCCGGGGACGCTGCCCTGCCGGGGGAGCTCGTCGACGGCCTTCGGCCGCATCACCTCTACGGGGGGCCGCAGGACGACGTCGTCGGATTCCTCGGTGAGGCGGGAGTCGTCGCCGCTACCCCGGCTGCTCCCTCGGCCGCTTCCCCGGCCGCTTCCCCGGCCGCCTCCCCGGCTGCTCCCTCGGCCGTCGCCCCGGCCGTCGCCCCGGCCGTCGCCCCGGCCGTCGCCCCGGCCGTCGCGCCGGTCGTCGCTCCCCCCGCCACCCCGCTCGCCTCCCCGGCCGTCGCCTCGGCCGCCACCCCGGCCGCCACCCCGGCCGCCTCCCCGGTCGGCCGGCGGCGGCGTCATGGCAGGACCCCCGCCGCGTCCGGGTCGAAGAGCGGGGCGAGCATCTCGCCGTACGCCTCCAGCCGGGGCGCGATGTCGTTCATGAGGAAGGCGAGCCGACCGGGAGCGCCGGCATCGTGCGCGTGCCGCGCCTCGCCGGTCTCCTCGACCTCCTCCCAGGTGACCGGTGCGGAGACGGTCGGCAGCCGGCGGGCCCGCAGGGTGTACGGGGTGGCCGTGGTCTTCGCGGCGGCGTTCTGGCTGTGGTCGACGAAGACCTTGCCGGGCCGCAGGGCCTTCGTCATCCGGTGCACGACGAGCCGCGGCAGCTCGGCCTCCGCCTCGACGGCGAGCCGGCGCGCGTAGGCGGAGACCTGTTCGGAGGGGGCGGGGACCAGCGGGACGAGCAGGTGCAGCCCCTTGGAGCCGGAGGTCTTCGCGTACGCCGTGAGACCGTCGGCCGCGAGACGTTCCCGCAGGTGGAGGGCGACCCGGCAGCACTCGACGACGTTCGCGGGCGGCCCCGGGTCGAGGTCGAACACCAGTCGGTCGGCGACGGCGGGGGAGTCCTCGCGCCACTGGGGGGTGTGGAACTCGACGACCAGGTTCGCCGCCCACATGAGCGAGGCCAGGTCCTGGATCATCACCTGCCGGGCGCCGGGGGCGTCGGAGCGCGGCACCGGGGTGGTGTTCACCCAGGCGGGTGTGCCGGGCGGCGGGTTCTTGGTGAAGAAGAGCTGCCCGTCCGGGCCGTCCGGATACCGCAGGAAGGACACCGGGCGGTCGCGCAGATGCGGCAGGATCGCGGCCCCGACGGTGGCGTAGTAGTGCAGGAGCTCGCCCTTGGTGGTGCCGGTGGCCGGGTGGAGGATCTTGTCCAGGTTGCTGAGGGCAAGGCGCCGCCCCTCCACCTCTGTGATGGGCGTCATACGATGAGAATCCCATGATTCCGGTACATCTGGTGTGAACCTCGCGAATCCGGCATTGCCAGCGAAAGGGGATGAATCGTGCGATCCATCTGGAACGGTGCCATTTCCTTCGGGCTGGTCAGCATCCCGATCAAGCTGGTCAATGCCACCGAGAGCCGCTCGGTCTCGTTCCGGCAGATCCACGCCGAGGACGGCGGGCGCATCCGCTACAAGAAGGTGTGCGAGCTGGACGGCGAGGAGGTCACCCAGGCGGAGATCGGCAAGGCGTACGAGGACGCCGACGGGACCATGATCCCGATCACCGACGAGGACCTGGCCGCCCTGCCGCTGCCGACGGCGAAGACGATCGAGATCGTGGCCTTCGTGTCGGCCGGCGAGATCGACCCCCTCCAGATGGACGCCGCCTACTACCTCTCGGCCAACGGCGTGCCCGCCGCCAAGCCGTACACCCTGCTGCGCGAGGCGCTGAAGCGCAGCGACCGGGTGGCCGTGGCGAAGTACGCCCTGCGCGGGCGGGAGCGGCTCGGCATGCTGCGGGTCGTGGACGACGTCATCGCCATGCACGGACTGCTCTGGCCGGACGAGATCCGCGCGCCGGAGGGCGTGGCGCCCGAGACCCAGGTGACCGTACGGGAGGCCGAACTCGACCTGGCGGACGCCCTGATGGCCACCCTCGGCGAGGTCGACATCAGCACCCTGCACGACGACTACCGCGAGGCCGTCGAGGAGATGATCGCCGCGAAGGCGGAGGGCGGCGCGGGCCTCGCCCCGGCGGAGCCGCAGGCGCCCGGGGGTCAGGTCATCGACCTGATGGCGGCCCTGGAGAGCAGCGTGCGGGCGGCCAAGGAGGCCCGTGGCGAGCCGGCGGAGGCGGCGGGAGCGGCGGAGGCCGAGGAGCCGGCGGAGGCGGAGGTCAGACACCTTCGCCCCCGGAGGAAGACGGCGGCCTCGATGCCGAAGGAGACGGGCGCGAAGAAGTCCACGGCGCGGACGGCCGCCAGGAAGACGGCGGCGCCGGCCCGGAAGACGACGGCGAGAACGGCGAAGTCGACGACGACCGGGACCACGCCCGCGAAGTCGACGGCAACGAAGTCGACGGCCAAGAAGACGAGCGCGAAGAAGACGGCGGAGAAGAAGGCCACGGAGCAGAAGCCGACGGCGAAGAAGCAGCAGGCCAAGTCCCAGCCGCCGAAGAAGGCGACTCCGCGCAAGCGGTCGGCGTGACGACGGGCGGGTGGTGTCGGTCGCGGATGCCGTGAACGTCACCTCGCGAGCCCGGCGACACGGGCGCACGTGTACGGTCGAGGCCGCCCGCGGCGGTGACGAGCAGCGCTGCGAACAGTCCTGACGAACGACGATCGGCACTGCGACCAGCACGGCGATCAGCACCGCGAGCAGAGCTGCCCGCAGTCCTGCGAGCAGCGCTGCGGGCGGCACTGCGACCAGCAGCGCGAGACCGTGGACCAGCACCGCGAGCAGACCGCGGACCAGCCGGAGGACACCGAACGATGCAGGCCGACGTCTGGCTCCTGGACCTCGACGAGACGCCCGCCGCCGACGTGGCCGCCCTGCTCGCCGCGTCCGTCCGGGACACCTCCGTCCTCGACGCGCGCGAGCGCGAGCGTGCCGCCGCCTTCGTCCGCGCCGAAGACCGCGCCCTGTACACCGTGGCCCACGTCGCGCTGCGCACCGTACTCGGCGAGCTCCTCGGCGTACGCCCCGAGGACCTGACCTTCACCCGCGAGCCCTGCCCGTGCTGCGAGGCGCCGCACGGGCGCCCGGCGCTGGCCGTGACTCCCGTACCGCCGCTGCACTTCTCCCTGTCGCACACCCGCGGCCGGATCCTGATCGCGACCGCGCCGGTCCCGGTCGGCGCGGACGTCGAGCGGCGCCCGGAGCCGGCGGCCGTACGGGACCTGCTGTCCGTGCTGCATCCGGGGGAGCGGGCGGAGATCGAGGCGGCGGGGACCGAGGCGACGGGGATCGAGCCGGCGGGGGACGGGGAGGCGCGGGCCGCCGCGTTCGGGCGCATCTGGGCGCGTAAGGAGGCGTATCTGAAGGGCCTCGGTACGGGCCTGGGCCGCGCGCCGCACCTGGACTACGTGGGCGGCGAGGCGGTCGGCCGGGCGGAGGGCGCGTCGTCCGCGAACCGCCACCCCGCCGGCTGGGCGCTGTTCGACCTCCCGTGCGGCCCGGCCCACCATGGCGCGGTGGCTCTGAAGTCCCCCCGCGCGGACGCGGAGCCGCCGGCCGTTCGCGACCTCTACGTCAGCGCGCTCGTGGCGGCGGGCGCCGGCGGCGACGGGGCCGCTTCGGGCGGCACGGGCGGCACGGCACGGGCGTGAGACCCAACCACCCACCCACTTAAGGTCGTTAACCACTCAAAGTCGGGCGAAGGGGTCGGATCCGATGCCCTACCCCTGCGCTCGGACCCTCATCGGCGCCCCTACCCCACCCCCATAGGACCCCTCTACGACCCTCAAGGCGGTCAGCTCCCCGTATAGCGGACGGAGTTGGCCGCCCTTCGGACAACTGTCGGTCAAATCCTTGTTGCATACCTGTCAATCAGGGCTGCTCACTGGCACTCTCGCTCCCGCACCACCCCCCACACAGATCCCCCACGCGTAACAGCGAAGGAGCCCGCGTGACCCGCCAGCAGTCCTCGCGCCGTACCCCCCGTACCACCGCCCGAGCCGCCGCCCTCATCGCATCGGCCGCCATGGTCGTCGTCGGAGTCCAGACCGGATCCGCCAACGCCGACGCCCAGCGCGAAGCGGGCGCCACCGCGCTCGTGCTCTCCGGCAGCCAGCGCGCCGCCGCCATCCAGGAGGCGCAGACCGAAGCGGCCGGCACCGCCAAGGCCATCGGCCTCTCCGGCCAGGAGAAGCTCGTCGCCCGGGATGTCGTCAAGGACGCGGACGGCACCGTCCACACCCGCTACGAGCGCACCTACGAGGGCCTGCCGGTCCTCGGCGGCGACCTCGTCGTGCACCAGAAGAAGAACGGTGCCCGCTCCACCACCAAGGCCACCGAGGCCCGCATATCCGTGGCGAGCACCACCCCGGCCCTCGCGGCCGCCACCGTCGGCAAGTCGGCCGTCGCCTCCTCGGACGCGAAGGCCGCGACCGCCTCCTCGGCCCGCAAGGTGATCTGGGCGGCCACCGGCAAGCCGGTCCTCGCCTGGGAGACCGTCGTCACCGGCACCCAGGCCGACGGCACCCCGAGCCGCCGCCACGTCATCACGGACGCCACCAGCGGCAAGGAGCTCTTCTCCTACGAGGCCATCGAGACCGGCGTCGGCAACACGATGTACAGCGGCCAGGTGACCCTCGGCACGGCCCCGTCGTACACCCTCACGGACACCGCCCGCGGTGGCCACAAGACGTACGACCTGAACGGCGGCACGTCCGGCACGGGCACGCTCTTCACCAACTCCACCGACACGTGGGGCAACGGCCTCGCCTCCAACCGCGAGACGGCGGCCGCCGACGCCCACTACGGCGCGGCCGTCACGTGGGACTTCTACAAGAACGAGCTGGGCCGCAACGGCATCCGCGGTGACGGTGTCGCCGCGTACTCCCGCGTCCACTACGGCAACGCGTACGTGAACGCCTTCTGGGACGACAACTGCTTCTGCATGACGTACGGCGACGGCATCAGCAACACCCACCCGCTCACGTCCCTCGACGTGGCGGGCCACGAGATGTCCCACGGCCTGACCTCCTCCACCGCCAACCTCCGCTACAGCGGCGAGTCCGGCGGCCTGAACGAGGCGACCTCCGACATCTTCGGCACCTCGGTCGAGTTCTACGCGGCCAACAGCACGGACGCCGGCGACTACCTCATCGGCGAGAAGATCGACATCAACGGCAACGGCACGCCGCTCCGTTACATGGACAAGCCGAGCAAGGACGGCAAGTCCGCCGACTACTGGTCGAAGTCGGTCGGCCGCCTGAACGTCCACTACTCCTCGGGCCCGGCCAACCACTTCTTCTACCTGCTGTCCGAGGGCAGCGGCACGAAGACGGTCAACGGTGTCACCTACAACTCCCCGACCTACGACGGCTCCACCGTCACGGGCATCGGTCGCCAGAAGGCCTACAAGATCTGGTACAAGGCCCTCTCGACCTACATGACCTCGTCCACCTCCTATGCGGGCGCCCGCACGGCCACCCTCTCGGCGGCCTCCGACCTGTACGGCGCGGGCAGCGCGGAGTACAACGCGGTCGCGACCGCGTGGACGGCGATCAACGTCAAGTAACGCCCGCCGAGCGGACATTCGGGTGACGAGGCCGCCCAGGCGACCGAGGGAGGCCTCGTCTCCGGAGTCCCCGGTGCGACGCGCGGTGCCTGGCGGTACCACCTCGTAGCACCAATGCAGCACCCCGCAGTACCCGCAGTACCTGGCAACACAGGGGGGCGTCCTTCTCGTAAGGGGATGGGCGCAGCCGCTGGGGGCCGTGCCCGTCCACGTCGGACGGACACGGCCCCTTCTGCGCTGTCGGGCCCGGCCCACTGCTCGTCGGCGGGCGCGGGAACCGCGGAACGCCCCGTGCTCGACTTCCCTACGGGGTAACTCCGTTGAGGAATTGTTAGGGTCCTGAGGGCGGTGGGCCGCGGACGAGCCGGTCGTGGTCGTATCGTCCTGTCCACCGCACGCGACGACGGGGGGAAGGACGGGGGCGTATGGCCTGGGAAGAATGGGAGCGGGCCAAGGCCGCGGTGCAGGAGCGCCACGAAGCGCAGACACGGCTGAACCAGCTCGCGCCGGACGGCGGCGGCGGCGGTGGCGGTGGCGGCGGAGACGCGGATCTCGTCGTGCACCAGGACGACCTGGGGGCCGTGGGCCACGAGGCGTTCATCCTCCACGGCGAGCTGAAGAAGAAGGCCGACATCGCCGGGACGGGCGCCGACAAGAGCGGATCGGGGTCCACCATGCAGGCCGCCGCCGCGCTCAAGAGCCACCACCTGGAGCTGGGCTCGGAGCTGGCGACGACCGTCGAGGTCTGGACCTCGCAGGTGAAGCACGTCCTGCAGGCGTGCGCGCACATCTCGAACCACCTCGACTACAGCAAGAAGCTGCACGCGCAGGAGGACGAGAGGATCGCCGCCGAGCTGCGCGGCCGGACCGGCCCCGTGTCCGTGTCGGCGCTGAACGACTACTTCAAGTAGGGGTGACCATGGGCGACTTGTCGTACTCGGATCTCCTGGCCCTGGACCTCGCCAAGCTGGGTACCGCGGCGACCGACTGGAAGACGATGGCCGGCGACCTGGCGAAGCTGGCCACCGACGTCCGGGACGGACTGACCAGGAAGGCGGACGCGGCCCGCTGGCAGGGGGTCAATGCCACGGTGACCCGAGAGTTCGTCGGGAAGACGGCCAAGGAGTTCGCCGACCTCCAGATGGAGGCCGAGAGCATCGCGAGCGTCCTCGTGGACGCCCACGCCGAGCTCACGCGGTACCAGAAGCAGGCGCGGTCGCTCACCGAGTCGGCGAGCAAGGGAGACCCGTCCCACCAGCCGCCCGACCCCGGGCTCCTGGTCTTCGACGGCCCGAACGGCACGGTCCGCGTCTCCGAGGCGATGTGCACGCCGGAGGGCCCCGACCAGCGCACCAAGGACCGCATCCAGTGGTACGCGGACACGCTCACCGGCATCGTCCAGCACGCCGCCGAGGTGGACGCGGCCGCCGCACGGGCGCTCCGCAAGAGCCATGGCAACGACCCGCAGAACGCGGGGCACGCCCGCTACACGTCCCTGGACGAGGAGCAGCTGCCGCGCGCCAACGAGCTGGCCGGTCTGGGCAAGGACGCGAACCCGCAGCAGCGGGCGGAACTGCGCCGCCTGTGGGAGTCCCTGAGCCCGGAGGCGCGGGCCCAGCTGTGGCTGGCGCACAAGGACGACCTGATGGCGGCGGGCATCCTCAGCCCGACGATGCCGCAGATCGCGGCGGACGCCGGAGCGGGGAAGCACGGCTCCGAGTCGCCGGGCTTCGAGGAGTGGGCCACCGAGCAGAAGATGAGGCTGCTGGCGGAGGGCGCGGACTGGAAGGGCATGACGGACGCGTCCCGGCACATGGCGCACTATCTGAACAACAGCGGCGCTCCCATGAACCTGCCGGTCGACAAGATGATGAACGACGTGCCCGCCTTCAGGACGTACGTCGACGACATCGTCCGGATGAACCAGGACGACTGGCGCAAGCAGGCCCTGGAGGAGTTCCGGAAGAACGGTGGGAAGCCGGTCGCCTTCCCGGTCGAGGCGAAGGCGCCCGAGGGCTTCTACTTCACCAAGGAGACCGACGAGAACTGGTTCTTCGCGGTGGGCGGAGCCAACTCCAACGTCACGGGTGTGGTGACGGCGGTTCCGGACGCCAACGGCAACCCCAAGATCGGCATCGATTACCAGGCCAACGTCTGGGACCGCTACAACTGGGACGAGGGCAAGGGCGTCGAGATCGGTCCGATGAAGATCCCGGACGGACAGATGGCCAAGCTGCACCGGGTGGGACTCGCCCAGGAGTTCGACATGTCCGGCAGCAGCGGCGTCCAGCACTACGACCTGGGCTCCGCGGAGCCCAACAACGACCCGCTTCCGGGTCCCGAGGAGAGCAGGGACGGACGGATGAATCCCGGCCGAGAGCAGCAGCAGGGCCGTACGACCGGGGCTCCGAGGACGGGGGTCGTCCGATGAACGACCTCCTCCACGCGCACACCCCCCGAACCGCCGGCGCCGGCCGCTCCCCAGGCCGTGGACGCCTGGTCGCACGGGCCGCGGCCGGAGTGCTGACCGCCTCGCTCGCACTGACGGCATGCGGCGCTCAAGCCGGCGGCGCGGGCGGCGACGGCCGCACCAGCCACGGCAGCGGCCGCGAGTCCGGCCAGACGTCGGGCTCCACCTGGGCCGAGGGCATCACCCCGGAGTGGATGAGCAGGCAGATGGACCTCCCGGTGCCGGCCACGGCACAGTCGCCCAAGGCCGCGTACGAGATCACCTCCCGCTTCGACACGGGCCTGCTCACCTTCACGCTGACGAGGTCCGAGGCCGAGGCGTACCTGAAGGAGAACCCCCCGAAGGGCAGGTGGCTGGAACCCACCTCGGCCGCGACCGACACCAAGCCCCACGACTTCGCCCACCTCGGCCTCCCGGAACCGGAGACCTTCAAGGCGGGCATGCGCTACGGCTACGTTTGCCCGAGCACGAACGCCTCCAAGCCCCCCGAGACGCCCGCCGACACGTACGACACGACCGACGAACGCTGCGTCCGCCTGTACGCCCACGCCTACTCCCCGACCCGCACCCGCATCTACCTCCGCGCCCATTACGAACCGGGCATCAGCCCTCTGCCGGTCCCTCCGTCGTCGTCGACACCGCACTGAGAGAGGGCCCGCGTGACGGCCGGTGCGTGACCCGGTCCACGGCGCCGGCTCCGTGCTGACCTCCCCCGTCTGTCGCTGGCCGAAGGGGTGCCACGGCCCGGGGCGTTCACATGATTCCCGGGCTGATCACCAGGAGAACCAACCGGGAGTGACCGAGTAGACCTGCGGCGTGTAGTCGCAGGCGCGCTCACTGAACCGCTCCGCCGTCATCTTCGCCGCCCGCTGTTCGCCACCGGCGTCCACTCTGTCGGCTGCCACCACGAGGGCCAGGGCGGCCACCATGCAAGCGACAAGGAACGGACGGCGGGAGGGCCTGCCCCTCACGGCCGATGTCGCCGCGCCGACCACGGCCACCAGGAAGGCGCCTCCCACCAGTGCGACAGCCGCGAACGTGAGGTGGTTCAGGGCGGGCGACTCGTGGCACAGCACGTATTGACGGCCCGATCGGAAGCCCTGCACTCGTTCGAAGAGCGCGATCAATCCCAGCGACGAACCGAACACAAAGACGTGCCACGGCCGCACCGCAGCGCGCTGATCAGCCCCCGCACCGCTCAACGGCACACCTCCAGCAGCCATCCCGCCCAAGCCCGTGCCGCACCCTACAGAGCGGAAGTCACAGCGGCTTCGGCCGGGAGGCCGCAAACCACGGCGGACGAGTCGCGCAGGGAGTCGTCCAATGGTTACGCCAAGGCCGAGGAAGCGGCGAAGGAAGCTGCTGCTCAGGCGGTGAAGGCCGGAGCGCGCGGTACGGACCTCAGCGCGACCGATGGCGAAGGACCTGGCGGGTGTCGCCTCCGTGGTTCACGGCCACTGTGCGCCGGTACTCCGCATCCTACGAACGGGACTGGAGCACCTGGGAGGGTATCGGAGGGACTCCCCTTGCCGTGGGGGAGCGGGGACTGATCTGGGACCGCGGGGCGCTCTGCGGCCGGGGGCCGTTCCACCCCCGGCGGCCGGCTGGATGCGAAGAAAGCCGCTGATCGATCGGGGAACGGCTGTTTCCCGTCGGAGGCCGACGGGCACCCGCACGGCACGCCGCCGGGCGACGAAGCTCCGCCTGCCGGGCCGGTGGCGGGCACCACCGTTCCATCTGACCCGGGTGGACGGCCTGTAGAGGCGTGCCGGAGCCACGCACCCCTTCGTAGCGACTTCCGGGAGTCAGGCTCTTGGCGCCGTCTCATCACCGCCGTGCCGCGGTCATGCCGCGACACCAAGGGAAGTCATCATGAAAGCAGCGGTATATGAAGGACCGCGAACGGTCACGGTGAAGGACGTACCGGACGCGAAGATCGAACACCCCTGCGACATCATCGTCAAGATCACCACCACCAACATCTGCGGTTCGGACCTGCACATGTACGAGGGCCGCACCTCGTTCGAGTCCGGCCGCGCCATGGGACACGAGAACATGGGCCAGGTCGTGGAGGTCGGCTCGGCCGTTCGCAAGGTCCAGGTCGGCGAGTACGTGGTCCTGCCCTTCAACATCGCCTGCGGCTTCTGCAAGCAGTGCGAGCAGGGTCTGACCAACTACTGCCTGACCATGCAGCCGGAACCCGCCCTCGCGGGAGCCGCCTACGGATTCGCCGACATGGGGCCCTACCAGGGCGGCCAGGCGGAGCTGCTGCGCGTGCCCTACGGCGACTTCAACGCGCTGCGTCTGGGCGAGGACGCCGCCGAGCGGCAGACCGACTACGTGATGCTCGCCGACATCTTCCCCACCGGCTATCACGCCACCGAGATGGCCCACGTGAAGCCGGGCGACCAGACCATCGTCTTCGGGGCCGGCCCCGTCGGGCTGATGGCGACCTACTCCGCCCTCCTCAAGGGCGCCGGCCGCGTGTGGACGGCGGACCACCACCCCGACCGGCTGCGCAAGGCGGAGGAGATCGGCGCCATCCCGATCAACACCGCCGAGCAGGACCCGTCGGAGGTCGTCAAGGAGGCCACCCTCGGTCTGGGCGCCGACAACGGCTGCGAATGCGTCGGCTACCAGGCGCACGACCCCCAGGGACACGAGGACGCCAGCCTCACGCTCAACGGCCTGATCGACTCGGTCAGGTTCACCGGCGACATCGGCGTGGTGGGCGTGTTCCTGCCCCAGGATCCCGGCGGCGCGGAAGCCCAGGGTGAGCTGGAGGCCCAGGGCAAGGTCCCGATCGACTTCGGGATGATGTGGTTCAAGGGACAGCACATGGGGACCGGACAGGCGCCGGTGAAGAAGTACAACCGGGCGCTGCGGGACCTGATCGCCGGCGAGAGGGCGAAGCCGAGCTTCGTCGTCTCCCACGAACTCGGCCTGGACGAGGCCCCCACCGCCTACGAGCACTTCGACGCCCGTGACGAGGGCTGGACCAAGGTGGTCCTGCATCCCGACGGACACGGCAACGGCCACAAGAAGTAAGGAACCCGGAGCAGCTCGAGACCCTCGGCACTGCGGACGACTCTCGTCCCGCACAAACAACAAGACCCCGTCCTCAGCGTTTCCGCTGATGGCGGGGTCTTTTGGCACTTCCTGCGAAGTGCCCCCGGCAGGATTCGAACCTGCGCACACGGCTCCGGAGGCCGTTGCTCTATCCCCTGAGCTACGGGGGCGTCCGCCGCGTTCGGCGGCGACGGGTAGAACCCTACCAGCTCTGTGCGGGTGCCTGTGAACAGGTATTTCCGTCGAGTCACCATGGGGGTGTTCGCTCGCACGGGTCGGAAGTGGGCAAAACCCGGACGCAGCCTCAGCCCGAGACCTACTCTCGAGGTGTGTCAGGCATGCCCGGGCGGGTGCTGGTCGTCGATGACAACCGCGTGATCCGCCAGCTGATCAGGGTCAATCTCGAGCTCGAGGGGTTCGAGGTGGTGACCGCGGCCGATGGTGCCGAGTGTCTGGATGTGGTGCATGAGGTCTGTCCTGATGTCGTCACTCTCGACGTCGTCATGCCCCGGCTGGACGGGCTGAAGACCGCCGCGCGGCTGCGGTCCGACCCGCGGACCAGCCATGTGCCCGTGGCGATCATCAGTGCCTGCACCGAGTACGAGACGGACGGCGGGGGAGTCGGAGTCGACGCGTTCCTCGCCAAGCCCTTCGAGCCGGCCGAGCTCGTGCGGGTCGTGCGTCAGCTCCTGCACCGTGAGCGGCGCGGGCGCCGCGACGGGGCCGCCGGTCAGGACGCCGGTGAGGAGCCGCCCGCAGAGGACCGCGGCGTGGACGGCCAGGGGAGTCGCAAGAAGGTGAGCGGCAAGAAGGTGAGCCGCCAGGTGCCGGGGCAGGAGGGCGGCAGGCCAGGGGCCGGGAGTGCCGCCGGTGGGGGCGTTCCCCGGCGGAACACCTGAGGGGCCGCTTCACCAAGCGCTCAGTGGGGGCGCTTTCACCGGGGGCGTTCCTCGGCGGAACACCTGAGGGGCTGCTTCACGGAGTGCTCAGTGGTGGCGTTCCCGGCGGAACACCTGAGGGGCCGCTTCACCGAGCGCTCGGGCGAGCGCTTGGCGGACCACCACGGGGGAAGGGGTCGGCGGTTGCTCTTCGCGGGCACCGCCCACATGCCGAAACCGGTTCGCGTTCCGACCCCCCTCCTCCCCTAGGCTGGTCCTGTGACCCCCGCGGACCTCTCCCTCACCGTGCTGCACGCCGTGCGCCGTGCGGTCGACGAGGGTGCGCTGCGGGTCGACGTACCCGCGCGCGTCAAGGTCGAGAGGCCTCGCGGCGGGGGTGTCGGGGACTACGCGAGCAGTGTCGCGCTCGGGCTCGCGCGGCCGGCCGGGCGGTCGGCGCTCGATGTCGCCGCGATTCTGAAGGAGCGGCTGCGTGAGTGTCCGGGTATCCGGGCCGTCGACATCACCGGGCCCGGCTTTCTGAACTTCAGCCTGGACGGGGACAGCGACGGGCGGCTGGTCCGGGAGGTCCTCGACGCCGGCGGGCGCTACGGGTACTCCGACGCCCTGTCCGCCACCCGCGTCCGGCTCCTTCCCGCCACCGAGGTGCGTGCCGCGCTGGTCACCGAGACCGTGCTGCGGCTGCTGCGGGCGCAGGGGGCCGATGCCGCCGTCGGTCCGGAAGGGGAGCGGATGGCAGTGCTTGCCGCTCCCGCGGATTTCTCTCTCCAAGCGCTCGGGGACGATGCCGGGCGCTGGGCTCTGCTTCGGCCCGCCGCGCACGACCACGTTCTGGCCGGCCCGCCGCTTCTCGTTCAGCACGAGCGCAATCCGCTCTTCCGGGTGCGGTACGCCCACGCGCGGGCCCGACGGCTGCTCCGCAACGCGGAGCAGCTCGGGTTCTCGGCCGCGTACGAGGAGCGGGTCGATGCCGGCCCGCTCGTCGCCCTGCTCGGCGATCACCCCGCCGTTCTTCTCTCCGCCGCCCGCCTGCGCGCCCCCGATCGGGTCGCGCGGCATCTGGAGGCCGTCGCCGACGCGCTTCTCGCGTTCCAGCACACCGTTCTGCCCCTCGGCGACGAGAAACCCTCGGCCGCCCACCGTTCCCGGCTCGCGCTCGCCGAAGCCGCCGGGGCGGTGCTCGCCGGTGGCCTCTCCCTGCTCGGCATCAGCGCTCCCGACCAGATCTGAAAGACGCAGACCATGAGCCGTTCCGCCCACCCCGCCGGGCCCCGCCACGCCGACGTCCTTCCCGAGGGGCACTACTCCGCCCCGCCCGCCGACCTCAACCGTCTCGACCCGAAGGTCTGGGCCCGCACGGTCACCCGCGAGGACGACGGCGTCGTCTCCGTCGGCGGGCTCCGCGTCACCGAGCTGCGCGAGCGGTTCGGCACGCCCGCCTACTTCCTCGACGAGGACGACTTCCGTGCCCGCTGCCGCGCCTGGGCCGAGGCCTTCGGCCAGGACGCCGACGTGTTCTACGCGGGGAAGGCGTTCCTGTCGCGGGCCGTCGTGCGGTGGCTGAAGGAGGAGGGGCTGAACCTCGACGTCTGCTCCGGCGGCGAGCTGTCCACCGCGCTCTCCGCCGGTATGCCGCCCGAGCGGATCGCCTTCCACGGGAACAACAAGAGCAACGAGGAGATCGAGCGGGCCGTCGGCGCCGGTGTCGGTCGGATCGTGCTCGACTCCTTCCAGGAGATCGTCCGGGTCGCGCACGTCGCGCAGGCGCTGGGGAAGCGGCAGCGGGTGCAGATCCGGGTGACCGTCGGCGTCGAGGCGCACACGCACGAGTTCATCGCGACCGCGCACGAGGACCAGAAGTTCGGCATCGCGCTCGCCGGCGGGCAGGCCGCCGAGGCCGTGCGGCGGGCGCTCTCGCTGGACGGTCTCGAGCTCATCGGGATCCACTCGCACATCGGGTCGCAGATCTTCGACATGGCCGGCTTCGAGGTCTCCGCGCGGCGGGTCGTGCAGCTGCTCGCCGAGGTGCGGGACGAGCACGGGGTCGAGCTGCCGGAGATCGATCTGGGGGGTGGGCTCGGGATCGCGTACACCTCCGACGACGATCCGCGCGAGCCTCACCACATCGCCAAGGCGCTGAGCGAGATCGTCACGAGGGAGTGCGAGGCCGCCGGGCTCCGTACGCCGCGGATCTCCGTCGAGCCCGGGCGGGCCATCGTCGGCCCGACCGCCTTCACGCTGTACGAGGTGGGCACCGTCAAGCCCCTGGAGGGGCTGCGGACGTACGTGTCCGTGGACGGCGGCATGTCCGACAACATCCGCACCGCCCTGTACGACGCCGAGTACAGCGTCGCGCTCGTCTCGCGGACGAGCGACGCGGAGCCGATGCTGTCCCGGGTCGTCGGCAAGCACTGCGAGAGCGGCGACATCATCGTGCGCGACGCCTTCCTGCCCGCCGACGTCGCGCCCGGCGACCTGATCGCCGTGCCGGCCACCGGGGCGTACTGCCGCTCCATGGCGAGCAACTACAACCACGCGCTCCGTCCGCCCGTGGTGGCCGTGCGGGACGGCGAGGCGCGGGTCATCGTGCGGCGCGAGACGGAGGAAGATCTTCTGCGTCTCGACGTCGGGTGACGAAATAGTCGAGTAATGCGATAGTCGAGTGATGGAATTCATGTCTCACGATCCGGACCCAAGCCGGAATCGGCCGTCCGGTGAGTGAGACTGGTTCCCATCGTGGGGAAGCGGAGATTCTCCGCCCCCGGGGACCGTGGAAAAACGACCGTAGAGATGACAGGTCTACGGTCGAGCCGTACGAGAGACGAGGTCGGATGATGCGTACGCGTCCGCTGAAGGTGGCGCTGCTGGGCTGTGGAGTGGTCGGCTCAGAGGTGGCGCGCATCATGACGACGCACGCCGACGACCTCGCCGCGCGCATCGGCGCGCCGGTCGAGCTCGCCGGCGTGGCGGTCCGCCGGCCCGACAGGGCCCGCGGGGGAGTCCCGGCCGAGCTGATCACCACCGACGCGACCGCCCTCGTCAAACGCGGGGACATCGACGTCGTCGTCGAGGTCATCGGCGGCATCGAGCCCGCTCGCAGCCTCATCACCACCGCCTTCGAGCACGGCGCCTCCGTGGTGTCCGCCAACAAGGCGCTGCTCGCCCAGGACGGCGCGAGCCTGTACGCCGCCGCCGAGGAGCACGGGCAGGACCTGTACTACGAGGCCGCCGTGGCCGGCGCCATTCCGCTCATCCGGCCGCTGCGCGAGTCGCTCGCCGGCGACAAGATCAACCGCGTGATGGGCATCGTCAACGGCACGACGAACTTCATCCTCGACAAGATGGACTCCACCGGCGCCGGCTACCAGGAGGCCCTGGACGAGGCCACCGCGCTGGGGTACGCCGAGGCCGACCCGACCGCCGACGTCGAGGGCTTCGACGCCGCCGCCAAGGCCGCGATCCTGGCCGGCATCGCCTTCCACACGCGCGTGCGCCTGGACGACGTGTACCGCGAGGGCATGACCGAGGTCACCGCGGCCGACTTCGCCTCCGCCAAGCAGATGGGCTGCACCATCAAGCTGCTCGCCATCTGCGAGCGGGCCGCCGACGGCGAGTCCGTCACCGCGCGCGTGCACCCGGCGATGATCCCGCTCAGCCACCCGCTCGCCTCCGTCCGCGAGGCGTACAACGCGGTCTTCGTCGAGGCGGAGGCCGCCGGGCGGCTCATGTTCTACGGCCCCGGGGCCGGCGGTTCGCCGACCGCCTCGGCCGTCCTCGGCGACCTCGTCGCCGTCTGCCGCAACCGTCTCAACGAGGCGACGGGCCCCGGCGAGTCCGCGTACACCCGACTGCCCGTGAGCCCCATGGGCGACGTGGTCACGCGGTACCACATCAGTCTCGACGTGGCCGACAAGCCGGGCGTGCTCGCCCAGGTCGCGACGGTCTTCGCCGAGCACGGCGTATCCATCGATACGGTGCGCCAGCAGGGCAAGGACGGCGAGGCCTCCCTCGTCGTCGTCACCCACCGCGCGCCCGACGCCGCCCTCTCCGGGACCGTCGAGGCGCTGCGCAAGCTCGACACCGTGCGCGGTGTCGCCAGCATCATGCGTGTTGAAGGGGAGTAAAGGACCCATGACCAGCAAGGGCACCCACCAGTGGCGCGGCATCATCGAGGAGTACCGGGACCGCCTTCCGGTCACGGACACGACGCCGGTCGTCACGCTCCGTGAGGGCGGCACGCCGCTCGTCCCCGCGCAGGTCCTCTCCGAGCGCACGGGCTGCGAGGTACACCTCAAGGTCGAGGGCGCCAACCCCACCGGCTCCTTCAAGGACCGGGGCATGACCATGGCCATCTCCAAGGCCAAGGAGGAGGGCGCGCAGGCCGTCATCTGCGCGTCCACCGGCAACACCTCGGCCTCCGCCGCCGCCTACGCGGTGCGCGCCGGGATGGTCTCCGCCGTCCTCGTTCCGCAGGGCAAGATCGCGCTCGGCAAGATGGGCCAGGCCCTCGTGCACGGCGCGAAGATCCTCCAGGTCGACGGCAACTTCGACGACTGCCTCACCCTGGCCCGCGGGCTCTCCGAGAACTACCCGGTGGCGCTGGTCAATTCGGTGAACCCGGTCCGTATCGAGGGGCAGAAGACCGCCGCCTTCGAGATCGTGGACATGCTGGGCGACGCCCCCGACATCCACGTCCTCCCGGTCGGCAACGCCGGCAACATCACGGCCTACTGGAAGGGCTATCGGGAGTACGCCGCCGACGGCGTCGCCGCCCGTACCCCGCGCATGTGGGGCTTCCAGGCCTCCGGCTCCGCGCCGCTCGTGCGCGGCGAGGTCGTGAAGGACCCGTCGACCATCGCCACCGCGATCCGGATCGGCAACCCGGCCTCCTGGGACTACGCGATCGCCGCGCGCGACGAGTCCGGCGGCTTCATCGACGAGGTGACGGACCGTGAGATCCTGCAGGCCTACCGCCTGTTGGCCGCTCAGGAGGGCGTCTTCGTCGAGCCCGCCTCGGCCGCCTCGGTCGCCGGTCTGCTGAAGGCCGCCGCGCAGGGCAAGGTCGACCCGGGGCAGACCATCGTCTGCACGGTGACCGGCAACGGCCTCAAGGACCCCGACTGGGCCGTCGCGGGCGCCCCGCAGCCCGTCACCGTCCCGGTCGACGCCGCGGCCGCCGCCGAGCGGCTCGGCCTGGCCTGAAACCAGCGCCTGTAGGTTCCTGATCAAGAGTCAAACCCGATCAGGAACCTACATAGGCGCACAGGTTGGCGCGCGACACGCATCGTGCGCCTCCTGTGCGCCCTATGTCGCCACAGAACCTTCCTTCGATAGGCTGTACCGAACCCGCCCCGCCGCATATGCGCGGTGTTGTTGCCGTCGTCGCCCGTGAGGCGCGAACGAACGGCCCCCGGGTTCCGCGTACTTCCCCCACGTCACTCCCTCCGAACAAATCCCCGCAAGTCAAGGAGAGTCATCGAGCGATGGCCGGTCCCGCGTTCCGCGCCGCCGCCGTACGGGTGCGCGTTCCCGCCACCAGCGCCAATCTCGGCCCGGGCTTCGACGCCTTCGGCCTGTCGCTGGGGCTCTACGACGACGTCGTCGTCCGGGTCGCCGACTCCGGGCTGAACATCGACATCGCCGGAGAGGGCGCCGACAACCTCCCGCGCGACGAGAGCCACCTGCTCGTCCGCTCGATGCGCACGGCCTTCGACCTGCTCGGCGGGCAGCCGCGCGGCCTCGAGGTCGTCTGCGCCAACCGCATTCCGCACGGCCGGGGCCTCGGCTCCTCCTCCGCCGCCATCTGCGCCGGCATCGTGGCCGCCCGCGCCGTGACCATAGGCGGCGACGCCAGGCTCGACGAGGCGGCGCTGCTGGAGCTCGCCACCGAGATCGAGGGCCACCCCGACAACGTGGCCGCCTGCCTGCTCGGCGGCTTCACCCTCGCCTGGACCGAGGCCGGTGCCGCGCGGGCGATCAGGATGAATCCCTCCGATTCCATCGTTCCGGTGGTTTTCGTGCCCGGGAAGCCCGTACTGACCGAGACCGCCCGCGGTCTCCTCCCGCGCACCGTCCCGCACGTGGACGCCGCGGCCAACGCGGGTCGTGCCGCCCTCCTCGTCGAGGCCCTGACCCGCCGCCCCGAGCTGCTGCTCGCGGCCACCGAAGACCGGCTGCACCAGGAGTACCGGGCGCCCGCGATGCCCGAGAGCATCGCCCTCGTGAACCGGCTGCGGGCGGACGGGGTGCCCGCGGTCATCTCCGGTGCGGGCCCCACGGTGCTCGCGCTGGCCGAGCCGGGGCAGGCCGACAAGGTCGCCCTCCTCGCGGGCGAGGGCTGGGCCGCCAACCGGCTCGACCTCGACGTGTCCGGCGCGAGCGTCCTGCCGCTCGCGCCCTGACGGGTCTCCCGCACGGTCCCTCCGAACCGGGGACTGTGCGGACACGGATTGCCGGTGACGGAGAGGGGGAATGTTTGTTGGAGCCGGTAGTGTTAATCTCAAGTCTGCACCCGACGTCTTTGTGGCGCGGTGCTGAGTGTCCCCATCCGGGACCACCAATTCTTCCGGGAGCCTCCTCCACTGCCTGAGCAGCCTGCCTGAGCAGTTTCGAGCACGCTCCGGAACCGGCACGACACCCCTCGCTCTTCTTCAGGTGAGGGCCGAGCAGGGGGCGCTCGGGCCGGACCACCGCATTTCTCTCTCTTCCGCCGCACCCGGCGGGACCACCGCCCCGACACGGTCCACCAAGCAGGGCCGCTGCCGGACAGCACAACCGGTCGCCGAGCCAGATGGCCGACGTCCGCTCCAGGGAAGGACCCTTCGTGAGCGACACCACCGATCTGATGGGCGTGACTGCCGACAACAGTGTCGACACCGCCGCGCCCGCCGCAGGTGCTGCCACTGGCACCACCGCACGGCGCCGCCGCTCCGGCACCGGCCTCGAGGGCATGGTCCTGGCCGAGCTGCAGCAGGTCGCGTCCGGCCTCGGCATCAGGGGCACCGCGCGGATGCGCAAGAGCCAGCTGATCGAGGTCATCAAGGAGGCGCAGGCCGGCGGGGGCTCCGCCGCGCCCGCCGCCAAGTCCGGCGACGCCGCCGAGACCAAGCCGAAGCGCCGCGCCACCTCCAAGGCGCGTACGGGCGAGACCGCCGCCGAGGCCGCGCCGAAGGCCGAGAAGGCCGAGCCGGTGGCCCAGCAGCAGATCGAGATCCCGGGCCAGCCGGCCTCCGACGACGCCCCCGCCGGTGAGCGCCGCCGTCGTCGCGCCACCGCCCCCGCCGGTTCGCCGGAGGGCGCCGAGCCCAAGGCCGAGGCCGCGGTCGTCAAGACCGAGGCGCGCACCGAGGTCAAGACCGACACGCAGGCCGACGCCAAGGCCGAGGGCGCCGTCGACACCGCCGAGGGCCGCGGCCGCCGCGACCGCGGCGAGCGGGGCGAGCGCGGTGACCGCCGCGACCGCCGCGACCGTCAGCGCGAGCGCGGCAAGGGCGACGAGCAGCAGGGCGGCGGCCAGGGCGGCCAGCGCAAGGACCGCCAGGGCCAGGGCCAGGGCGCTCAGGGCCAGCAGGGCGGCCAGCCGGCCGGCCCGCAGGACGAGGACGACTTCGAGGGCGGTCGCCGGGGCCGTCGCGGGCGCTACCGCGACCGTCGTGGGCGTCGTGGCCGTGACGACTTCGCGGCCGGTGAGCCGCAGGTCTCCGAGGACGACGTGCTGATCCCGGTCGCGGGCATCCTCGACATCCTCGACAACTACGCGTTCATCCGGACCTCCGGCTACCTGCCCGGCCCGAACGACGTGTACGTCTCCCTCGCCCAGGTCCGCAAGAGCGGTCTGCGCAAGGGTGACCACGTCACCGGTGCCGTGCGCCAGCCGAAGGAGGGCGAGCGCCGCGAGAAGTTCAACGCGCTGGTGCGCCTCGACTCGGTCAACGGCATGGCGCCGGAGTCCGGCCGCGGCCGGCCCGAGTTCAACAAGCTCACCCCGCTGTACCCGCAGGACCGCCTCCGTCTGGAGACCGACCCGGGCGTGCTGACCACGCGGATCATCGACCTCGTGTCGCCGATCGGCAAGGGCCAGCGCGGTCTGATCGTGGCCCCGCCGAAGACCGGCAAGACCATGATCATGCAGGCGATCGCCAACGCGATCACCCACAACAACCCCGAGTGCCACCTGATGGTCGTCCTCGTCGACGAGCGTCCGGAAGAGGTCACCGACATGCAGCGGTCGGTCAAGGGCGAGGTCATCTCCTCGACCTTCGACCGCCCGGCCGAGGACCACACCACGGTCGCCGAGCTGGCCATCGAGCGCGCCAAGCGCCTCGTGGAGCTGGGTCACGACGTGGTCGTCCTGCTCGACTCCATCACCCGCCTGGGCCGCGCGTACAACCTCGCGGCGCCCGCCTCCGGCCGCATCCTGTCCGGTGGTGTCGACTCGACCGCGCTCTACCCGCCGAAGCGCTTCTTCGGTGCCGCGCGCAACATCGAGGACGGCGGCTCGCTGACCATCCTGGCCACCGCGCTGGTCGACACCGGCTCGCGCATGGACGAGGTGATCTTCGAGGAGTTCAAGGGCACCGGCAACATGGAGCTCAAGCTCGACCGGAAGCTCGCCGACAAGCGCATCTTCCCGGCCGTCGACGTCGACGCCTCGGGTACGCGCAAGGAGGAGATCCTGCTCGGCAGCGAGGAGCTCTCCATCACCTGGAAGCTGCGCCGGGTGCTGCACGCGCTCGACCAGCAGCAGGCGATCGAGCTGCTGCTCGACAAGCTGAAGCAGACGAAGTCGAACGCCGAGTTCCTGCTGCAGATCCAGAAGACGACGCCCGGCGCCAACAACGACTGACGCCGAGACGTCCGTCACAGGCGAGAGGCCGGGCACCGACCTCGTAACCTCGCCGTGACCTGCGCGAACGACTGCGCCCACCGTGCCCCGCACGGTGGGCGCAGTCGCGTTACGGGCCGTTGTCCGTCGAAACCTCACAGGCTCCCATGCAACCCTTTCGGGTGCTTTTCCGTCACACAAGGTGAACCCTAGGGCTGAGGGATGACGATGACCGAGCAGAACAAGAGCGGCCGAATACGGGCCACCGGCCGCCGCCGCAAGCCGGCCGCCAAGGGCCGCCGCGCGGCGACCCTCGCCGCGTGGGGCGCCGCGGGGCTGGTTCTCGTCGGCGGCTCCGGACTCGGTTACGTCTACTTCAAGCTCAACGGCAACCTCAAGACGGTCGACATCAACGGGCAGCTGGGCAAGGACCGCCCCGAGGACGTCGACAACGGCTCGATGGACATCCTCGTCCTGGGCTCCGACTCCCGCTCCGGCGCCAACGCCGCGTACGGCCGCGACGAGGGCGCCGCCCGCTCCGACACCGCGATGGTCGTCCACGTCTACGAGGGCCACAAGAAGGCCTCCGTGGTCTCCGTCCCGCGCGACACCCTGATCGACCGCCCCGCGTGCACCGACGGCAAGGGCGGCACCGTCGCCGCCGAGCACCGGGCGATGTTCAACACGGCCTACGAGGTCGGCGGGCCGGCCTGCGCGGTCAAGACCGTCGAGGCGATGTCCGGCATCCGCATGGACCACTACATCGAGGTCGACTTCACCGGCTTCACCAAGCTCATCGACCGGCTCGGCGGCGTCGAGATCACCACCACGAAGGCCATCAAGGACTCCAAGAGCCACCTCGACCTCGCACCGGGCACGCACACCCTCGACGGCGAGCAGTCCCTCGGCCTGGTCCGCACCCGCAAGAGCGTCGGCGACGGCAGCGACCTCGGGCGCATCCAGCTCCAGCAGGCCTTCATGAAGGCCTTCCTGGAGCAGGTGCGGAGCGTCGGCGTCCTCTCCGACCCCAAGAAGCTGCTCGACCTCGCCGACACCGCCACGAAGGCGATCACGCCCGACTCCGAGCTCGACTCGGTCAACGAGCTGATGGGCTTCGCCAAGGGGCTCTCCGGCATCGGCGCCAAGGACGTCCACATGGTGACCATGCCGGTGGAGTACGACCCGCGGGACCCGAACCGGGTCGTGCCCCTGGAGGCCCAGGCCGCGCAGGTCTGGGCGGCCCTGAAGGCGGACCGGCCGATCCCCGCGTCGGCCACCAGGGACACGGCCACCGGACAGGCCCAGGGCCTGGTGCGGTAGCCGGGAAGCCGGCAGGAATAGTTCCGGCCCGACCCCGGTTTTGGGAGATGCGGCCGGTCCTGGCAGACTGGTACGTCGGCCCCGGTTCACGCATGTGCATCCCGCACGGGCGACCCGGAGCCCTCCCGGAACTAGGAGACACCTTGAAGCGCGAGATCCACCCCGAGTACGTCGAGACCCAGGTCAGCTGCACCTGTGGCGCGTCGTTCACCACCCGTAGCACCCTCACCGAGGGCACCATCCGTGCCGAGGTCTGCTCCGAGTGCCACCCGTTCTACACGGGCAAGCAGAAGATCCTCGACACCGGCGGCCGCGTCGCCCGCTTCGAGGCCCGCTTCGGCAAGGCTGCCGGCTCCGCCAAGAAGTAGCGAGCCACTGCGCCGGTCGTCGGCTGCCCCTGCGCGGGGGTGGCCGGGACCGGCGCTTTGCCGTCCCGTAGCAACTTACGAAAAACCAGGAGCCCCCGATGTTCGAGGCGGTCGAGGAACTGGTCGGCGAGCACGCCGACCTCGAGAAGAAGCTCGCCGACCCTTCGGTCCACGCCGACCAGGCCAACGCGCGCAAGCTGAACAAGCGTTACGCGGAGCTGACCCCGATCGTCGCCACCTACCGCTCCTGGAAGCAGACCGGTGACGACATCGACACGGCGCGCGAGCTGATGCACGACGACCCCGACTTCGCCGCCGAGGTCAAGGAGCTGGAGAAGCAGCGCGAGGAGCTGACCGAGAAGCTGCGGCTGCTGCTCGTCCCGCGCGACCCCAGCGACGACAAGGACGTCATCCTGGAGATCAAGGCCGGCGCCGGCGGCGACGAGTCCGCCCTGTTCGCCGGAGACCTGCTCCGCATGTACCTGCGCTACGCCGAGCGCGTCGGCTGGAAGACCGAGATCATCGACTCCACCGAGTCCGAGCTCGGCGGCTACAAGGACGTCCAGGTCGCCGTGAAGACCAAGGGCGGCAACGGGGCCACCGAGCCCGGCCAGGGCGTCTGGGCGCGACTCAAGTACGAGGGCGGGGTGCACCGCGTGCAGCGCGTGCCCGCCACCGAGTCGCAGGGCCGCATCCACACCTCCGCGGCCGGTGTGCTCGTCACGCCGGAGGCCGAGGAGGTCGAGGTCGAGATCCACGCCAACGACCTGCGCATCGACGTCTACCGCTCGTCCGGCCCGGGTGGCCAGTCCGTCAACACGACCGACTCCGCCGTCCGCATCACGCACCTGCCGACCGGCATCGTCGCCTCCTGCCAGAACGAGAAGAGCCAGCTCCAGAACAAGGAGCAGGCCATGCGCATCCTCCGCTCCCGGCTGCTCGCCGCCGCGCAGGAGAAGGCCGAGGCCGAGGCCGCCGACGCCCGCCGCAGCCAGGTCCGCACCGTCGACCGCTCCGAGAAGATCCGTACGTACAACTTCCCGGAGAACCGCATCTCGGACCACCGCGTCGGCTTCAAGGCGTACAACTTGGACCAGGTGCTCGACGGCGAGCTCGACGCGGTCATCCAGGCCTGCGTGGACGCCGACTCCGCGGCGAAGCTCGCCGCCGCGTAACCCCCGTACAGCCCCCACCCGCACCACGGAGGACCAGCGTGAACCTGCTGCTTGCCGAGGTGGCCCAGGCCACCCAGCGGCTGGCCGACGCCGGCGTTCCCTCACCGCGTTTCGACGCCGAGGAGCTCGCCGCGTTCGTGCACGGCGTCAAGCGGGGGGAGCTGCACAACGTCAAGGACGCGGACTTCGACGCCCGCTACTGGGAGGCCATCGCGCGCCGCGAGGCGCGCGAGCCGCTCCAGCACATCACCGGCCGGGCCTTCTTCCGCTACCTGGAGCTGCAGGTCGGCCCCGGCGTCTTCGTGCCGCGTCCCGAGACCGAGTCGGTCGTCGGCTGGGCCATAGACGCCGTACGGGCCATGGACGTGGTCGAGCCGCTCATCGTGGACCTGTGCACCGGCTCCGGTGCCATCGCGCTCGCCATGGCCCAGGAGGTGCCGCGCTCGCGCGTGCACGCGGTGGAGCTCTCCGACGACGCGCTGGTGTGGACCCGGAAGAACGCCGAGGGCTCGCGCGTCACCGTCCACCAGGGCGACGCCCTGTCCGCGCTGCCGGAGCTGGACGGCCAGGTCGACCTGGTCATCTCCAACCCGCCGTACATCCCGCTCACCGAGTGGGAGTACGTGGCGCCCGAGGCCCGCGACCACGACCCGGAGATGGCCCTGTTCTCCGGCGAGGACGGCCTCGACACCATCCGGGGCATCGAGCGCACCGCGCACCGGCTGCTGCGGCCCGGCGGGCTCGTCGTCGTCGAGCACGCCGACACGCAGGGCGGCCAGGTGCCGTGGATCTTCAACGAGGAGGCCGGCTGGGCGGACGCCGCCGACCACCCCGACCTGAACAACCGGCCGCGTTTCGCGACCGCCCGCAAGGCCACACCATGACCAGGCACGACGTGTACGAGGAGGACCGGGACTGATGGCTCGGCGATACGACTGCAACGAGGCGACGGACCGCGCGACGGGTCTGCGTGAGGCCGCGTCCGCCGTACGCCGCGGCGAGCTGGTCGTGCTTCCCACCGACACGGTGTACGGGATCGGGGCGGACGCCTTCAGCGCGGAGGCCGTCGCGGACCTCCTCGCCGCCAAGGGCCGGGGCCGCAACATGCCCACCCCCGTCCTCATCGGCTCCCCGAACACCCTCCACGGCCTCGTCACGGACTTCTCCGAGATGGCGTGGGAGCTCGTCGACGCGTTCTGGCCGGGCGCGCTGACGCTGGTGGCCAAGCACCAGCCGTCGCTCCAGTGGGACCTGGGCGACACCCGCGGCACCGTCGCGATCCGGATGCCGCTGCACCCGGTCGCGATCGAGCTGCTGACCGAGGTGGGCCCGATGGCCGTGTCCTCGGCGAACCTGACCGGGCACCCCTCGCCGGAGGACTGCGACGCGGCCCAGGGCATGCTCGGCGACTCCGTCTCCGTCTACCTCGACGGCGGCCCGACGCCCGGCATCGTCCCCTCGTCCATCGTCGACGTCACGGGCAAGGTGCCGGTGCTGCTGCGCGAGGGCGCGCTGTCCGCGGAGGAGCTCCGGAAGGTGGTACCCGACCTCGAGGTGGCCCCGTGACCGTCCCTGAGGGGCGTGGCATAGCGGGGCACGAGCACGACGGCAGCACCTTCCGCATCCTCCACGTCAGCACCGGCAACGTCTGCCGCTCGCCGATCACCGAGCGGCTGACCCGCCATGCCCTGATCGACCGCCTGGGGGATCCCCTGGGCGGCGGTCTGATCGTGGAGAGCGCGGGCACCTGGGGCCACGAGGGTGCCCCGATGGAGACCAACGCGGAGCTGGTCCTCGCGGACTTCGGCGCGGACTACAGCGGCTTCACGGGCCGTGAGCTGCTCGACGAGCACGTCATCCGCGCGGACCTGGTCCTCACCGCGACCCGCGACCACCGCGCGCAGGTCATCTCGATGGGCCACTCGGCGGGCCTGCGCACCTTCACCCTGAAGGAGTTCACCCGCCTGGTCCGCGCCATAGACCCGGCGACGCTTCCCGATCCTCTGGGGGAGGGCGGCACGGTCGACCGCGCCCGCGCCCTGGTCCGCGCGGCCGCCGCTCTACGCGGGTGGCTCCTCGCCCCCTCGGCCGAGGCGGACGAGGTCAACGACCCGTACGGGGCCCCGATCACGTTCTTCCGCTCGATCGGCGACGAGATCCAGCAGGCCTTGGACCCGGTCGTGACGGCGCTGACGGGGGTTCCTGCGCGGCGTTGACGGGCGGGGCCCGGGTCGGCTCCGACGCGGCTCCCGCCGAGGCCTTGACGGGCCTCCGCGCGGCGCTTGAGGGGGTTTCCGTGGGGCGTTGACCTGGGTGGGTCAGGGAGAGTGCGGGGGCGGCTCCGCCTGCCTACAGTGGGTTTCTGGCCATACTCACCGCCCGGAGTGCCCCATGCCCGTCACCGCGCCTCCCGAAGACGAGCTCGACGTACTGCGCCGACAGGACCCCCAGGTCGCCGACGTGCTGCTCGGGGAGGCACGACGGCAGGGGGACAGTCTGCAGCTGATCGCCGCGGAGAACTTCACCTCGCCGGCGGTGCTCGCCGTGCTGGGGTCGCAGCTCGCCAACAAGTACGCCGAGGGCTATCCGGGTTCCCGGTACCACGGGGGGTGCGAGTACGTCGACGCCGCCGAGCGGATCGCGGTCGAGCGGGCCATGGCGCTGTTCGGGGCCGAGCACGCGAACGTGCAGCCGCACTCCGGGTCCTCCGCCGTGCTCGCCGCCTACGCCGCGCTGCTGCGGCCCGGGGACACCGTGCTCGCCATGGGGCTCGCGCACGGCGGGCACCTCACGCACGGGTCGCCCGCGAACTTCTCGGGGCGCTGGTTCGACTTCGTCCCGTACGGCGTCGACGCCGAGACCGGGCTCGTCGACTACGAGCAGGTCGCCGCGCTCGCCCGGCACCACCGGCCGAAGGCGATCGTCTGCGGGTCCATCTCGTATCCGCGGCACTTGGACTACGCGGTCTTCCGTGACATCGCCGACGAGGTCGGGGCCTATCTGATCGCCGACGCCGCCCATCCCCTCGGGCTGGTCGCCGGCGGCGCGGCGCCGAGCCCCGTCCCGTACGCGGACATCGTCTGCGGCACCAGCCACAAGGTGCTGCGCGGCCCCCGCGGCGGACTGATCCTGTGCGGGGCGGAGCTGGCCGCGCAGGTGGACCGGGCCGTGTTCCCGTTCACGCAGGGCGGCGCGCAGATGCACTCGATCGCCGCCAAGGCGGTCGCCTTCGGGGAGGCGTCCACCCCCGCCTTCACCGCGTACGCCCATCAGGTGGTGGAGAACGCCCGCGTCCTGGCCGCCGCGCTCGCCGCCGAGGGCTTCACGCTGACCACCGGCGGGACGGACACGCACCTCATCACCGCCGACCCCGCGCCGCTCGGTGTGGACGGGCGGACCGCCCGCTCCCGGCTCGCCGCCGCCGGCATCGTGCTCGACACCTGCGCGCTGCCGTACGGGGACGGGCGGGGCATCCGGCTCGGGACGGCGGCCGTCACGACGCAGGGGATGGGGGCGCCGGAGCTGGCACGGGTGGCCGCGCTGTTCACCGCCGCGCTGCGCGACGACCCGGAGGAGACGGCGCGGGTCCGCGCGGAAGTACGCGAGCTCGCGGGGCGATTTCCCCCGTATGGACGGTAAAGATGCCGGGTCCGCAACCGTTCGCGGCACCGGTGTGTCCTCAACCAGGGGGACGGCCCGGCTAGGGTGTGGGGCTGAGATGGCCAGCGATTCCTGTGGGGCAGCCCGTGCGTGATTACCTGCTGACGCTCTGTGTCACGGCCGCGGTGACCTATCTGCTGACCGGTCCGGTGCGGAAGTTCGCCATCGCGACCGGGGCGATGCCGGAGATCCGTGCCCGCGACGTACACCGAGAACCGACTCCGCGGCTCGGTGGCATCGCCATGTTCTTCGGGCTGTGCGCGGGACTGCTCGTCGCCGACCACCTGCAGAACCTCAACAGCGTCTTCGAGCTGTCCAACGAGCCCCGCGCGCTGCTCTCCGGCGCCGCCCTGATCTGGCTGATCGGCGTCCTCGACGACAAGTTCGAGCTGGACGCGCTGATCAAGCTCGGCGCGCAGATGATCTCCGCCGGCGTGATGGTGATGCAGGGTCTGACGATCCTGTGGCTGCCCATCCCCGGCGTCGGCACGGTCGCCCTCACCCAGTGGCAGGGCACGCTGCTCACCGTCGCCCTGGTCGTCCTGACCATCAACGCCGTGAACTTCGTCGACGGTCTCGACGGGCTCGCCGCCGGCATGGTGTGCATCGCCGCCGCCGCCTTCTTCCTCTACGCGTACCGGATCTGGTTCGGCTACACGATCGAGGCGGCCGCCCCCGCGACCCTGTTCGCCGCGATCCTCATGGGCATGTGCCTGGGCTTCCTGCCGCACAACATGCACCCGGCGCGGATCTTCATGGGCGACTCGGGCTCGATGCTGATCGGTCTGATCCTGGCCGCCTCGGCCATCTCCATCACGGGCCAGGTCGACCCGGACGCGCTGAAGATCTTCGAGGGCTCGACGAAGGCGGCCACGCACGCGGCCCTGCCGGTCTTCATCCCGCTGGTGCTGCCGCTGACCATCATCGCGATCCCGATGGCCGACCTGGTGCTCGCGATCGTGCGCCGTACCTGGAAGGGCCAGTCGCCGTTCGCCGCCGACCGCGGCCACCTGCACCACCGGCTCCTGGAGATCGGGCACTCGCACAGCCGCGCCGTGCTGATCATGTACTTCTGGTCGGCGCTCATCGCCTTCGGCACGCTGGCCTACTCGGTGCACTCGACGTCGATGTGGATCGTCCTCGCCGTGGTCTTCCTGAGCGCGGTCGGTCTCGTGCTGCTCCTGCTGCCGCGGTTCACCCCGCGGGCCCCGCGCTGGGCGGAGGCGGTCGTCCCGCCGCGCTACCGGCGCCGCAAGCCGGCTCCCGAACCGGAGCCGGCCGTCGAGGAGGAGAGGGTGCCCGTGCCGGCCGGGGTCAACGGGGCGACCGCCATCGGTCACCGTTCGCGGTTCTCCGACCGGAGTAAGGCCGGGGCGCGAGGTTGACGAAAGCCCCATCGGGGCCCATTACCAGACATCCCGCCGGGCTGTCGTGCACACACGCGCGGAGTAACTCTCACGTGTGACAGTTGGCACACCCCCCGAGTAAAGACCTATTCAAATAGTTTGTGATACGGTTCACGAGACCCGGCGACAGTGCCGAAGGACCGTAGTGCGACGGTCCGTTGGCCCCGAGACCCACCTCGGACCGGGCTTACGCTCGTCCATGACGACACCATCGCCCCCTCCAGCAAGCGGAGACACCGCCATGCCGTCCAACGACGCACGCACCCTGCTGCACACCGCAGTGCCCACCGCCGCCGTAGGCGCCGTCGCCACGGTCGTCAGCGGTGTGGTCGCCGGTGGCAAGGGCGCGCTCGGCGCCGTCGTCGGCACCGCTGTCGTCCTTCTCTTCATGGGCATCGGGCTGGTGGTTCTGCAGCGGACGGCGAAGAAGCTTCCGCAGCTGTTCCAGGCCATGGGGCTCTTGCTCTACACGGCCCAGCTGCTGGTGCTCTTCATCTTCCTGGCCTTGCTGAAGGACACCTCGGCGTTCGACTTCAAGGCCTTCGCCTTCACGCTGCTCGCTACGACCATCGTGTGGGTCGCCGCCCAGGCCCGGGCCTATATGAAGGCCAAGATCATGTATGTCGACCCCGAGAACACGGGGCCGAAGTCGTGAAGGGTAGGGCCGGGATAAAGACGCGTTCGGCTTCCTGCTATCGTCCGGTGCCAACTGCGGCACTGCGGGCGCGGGCATCCGAAGCGGCGCCTGTCCCAGCGCGAGGCTCGATGCCGAACCGCCGCCCCCTTATCCGTAAGACCAGTCCAGTGCCGACCCGCGGCTGCGTGCCGCGCCGACACAACGAGGTTGCCGTACCTATGCGCCACGCTGAAGGAGCCCGCGGTGAGTGCTGACCAGACGCTTGCCTTCGACCCGGATTGCCACATCTTCACCGGATGTGGCTTCCCGGCGCCGGGCCTGCACACGTTCATGTACGAGCCCATCTTCACCGTGGGCAGCTTCGAGTTCACCAAGCCGATGCTGCTCGCCATCCTGGGCTCGATCGTGGTCGTCGGCTTCTTCTGGGCCGCGTTCAACAAGCCGAAGCTGATCCCGGGCAAGATGCAGATGGTCGGCGAGGCCGGCTACGACTTCGTCCGCCGCGGCATCGTCTACGAGATCATCGGCAAGAAGGACGGCCAGAAGTACGTCCCCTTCATGGTCTCGCTGTTCTTCTTCGTCTGGATCATGAACCTGTGGTCGATCGTTCCGGTCGCCCAGTTCCCGGTCACCTCGCTGATCGCCTTCCCGGCGGCCCTCGCGCTGATCGTCTACGTGCTCTGGATCTCGCTGACCTTCAAGAAGCACGGCTTCGTCGGCGGCTGGAAGAACATCGTCGGCTACGACAAGTCGCTCGGCCCGATCCTTCCCCTGGTCGTCGTTCTCGAGTTCTTCTCGAACCTGCTCATCCGGCCCTTCACGCACGCGGTCCGACTGTTCGCGAACATGTTCGCCGGTCACCTGCTCATCGTGATGTTCTCGCTGGCCACCTGGTACCTCATGAACGGCCTGGGCTTCGTCTACGCCGGCGCCTCGTTCGTGATGGTCATCATCATGACCGCCTTCGAGCTCTTCATCCAGGCCGTCCAGGCGTACGTCTTCGTCCTCCTGGCCTGCAGCTACGTCCAGGGCGCGCTCTCCGAGCACCACTGAGCCGGCCCGGCAGCAGCACCACACACCCCCTTACCAACAGTCGTCCGGTGGCCAACCCCCACCGGGTCCTTGAAAGAGAAGGAAGAACCGGCATGTCCGCTCTCGAGACTCTCGCCGCCGTCAACGGAAACGTCGCCTCCATCGGCTACGGCCTCGCGGCCATCGGCCCCGGCGTCGGCGTCGGCATCATCTTCGGTAACGGCACCCAGGCCCTCGCCCGTCAGCCCGAGGCGGCCGGCCTGATCCGTACCAACCAGATCATGGGTTTCGCGTTCTGTGAGGCGCTCGCCCTCATCGGCATCGTCATGGGCTTCGTCTACAAGTAAGCCGGACCGACAGCCCGACCCTTTTTACGGAAGGCACTGATGTGAACGCTCTGCTTCTTGCGGAAGCGGCGGAGGAGCAGCCTCCGCTCATCCCGCATCTCGACGAGCTCGTCATCGGCCTGATCGCCTTCGTCATCGTCTTCGGCTTCCTCGCCAAGAAGCTCCTCCCGAACATCAACAAGGTTCTGGAAGAGCGCCGTGAGGCCATCGAGGGTGGCATCGAGAAGGCCGAGTCGGCCCAGATCGAGGCTCAGAGTGTGCTGGAGCAGTACAAGGCTCAGCTCGCCGAGGCCCGCCACGAAGCCGCGCGTCTCCGCCAGGAGGCGACGGAGCAGGGCACCGCGATCATCCAGGAGATGAAGGCGGAAGGCCAGCGCCAGCGCGAGGAGATCGTCGCCGCCGGTCACGCCCAGATCGAGGCCGACCGGAAGGCCGCGTCCGCCGCGCTGCGTCAGGACGTCGGCAAGCTCGCCACGGACCTGGCCGCGAAGCTGGTCGGTGAGTCCCTCGAGGACCACGCCCTCCAGAGCCGCACCATCGACCGCTTCCTCGACGAGCTCGAGGAGAAGGCCGAGGCCGTCCGATGAACGGAGCGAGCCGCGAGGCACTGAGCGCCGCACGCGAGGCCCTCGACGCGCTGACCGACAACACGTCGGTCGACGCGGCGAAGCTCGCCGGTGAGCTGGCCGCGGTCACCGCACTCCTCGACCGCGAGGTGTCGCTGCGCCGGGTCCTGACCGACCCCGCGCAGTCGGGCGAGGCCAAGGCCGAGCTCGCGCAGCGACTCCTCTCGGGTCAGGTGGGCGGCGAGACCGTCGACGTGGTCTCCGGGATGGTCCGCCACCGCTGGTCGCAGTCGCGTGACCTGGTGGACGGCGTCGAGGAGCTGGCGAACATCGCCGACCTCACCGCCGCCCAGAAGGCGGGCGCCCTCGACGACGTCGAGGACGAGCTGTTCCGCTTCGGCCGGATCGTCTCCTCCAGCCCCGAGCTCCGCTCGGCGCTGACGGACAAGACCGCCAAGGCCTCCGCCAAGGGCGAGCTGCTGCGCAGTCTGCTCGGTGGCAGGGCCAACGCCGTCACCGAGCGCCTGGTCGTCCGTCTGGTGACCCAGCCGCGGGGACGTAGCCTGGAAGCGGGACTCGAGTCCCTGTCCAAGCTCGCCGCGGCGCGCCGGGACCGGATGGTCGCCGTCGTCACCTCGGCGGTGCCGCTGAGCGACGCACAGAAGCAGCGCCTCGGCGCCGTGCTGGCCAAGCTGTACGGCCGCCAGATGCACCTGAACCTGGACGTGGACCCCACGGTCCTCGGCGGGATCACGGTGCGGGTGGGCGACGAGGTCATCGACGGCACCATCGCCGAGCGCCTCGACGAGGCGACCCGGCGACTGGCCGGCTGACCTCGGCCACAACTCAACAAGCATCACCAGCGGCCCGGTTGGGCCGTGCAGAGATTGCAGAAGATTCCTGGGGGTCGGCCCCCAGACCCCCTAAGAAACTTCGGGCCCAACAAGGAGAGCAGGGAACCCAGATGGCGGAGCTCACGATCCGGCCGGAGGAGATCCGGGACGCGCTGGAGAACTTCGTCCAGTCGTACCAGCCGGACGCGGCCTCGCGCGAGGAGGTCGGCACGGTCAGCCTGGCCGGCGACGGTATCGCGAAGGTCGAGGGTCTTCCCTCGGCCATGGCGAACGAGCTGCTGAAGTTCGAGGACGGCACCCTCGGTCTCGCCCTCAACCTCGAGGAGCGCGAGATCGGTGCCATCGTCCTCGGCGAGTTCAGCGGCATCGAGGAGGGTCAGTCGGTGCAGCGCACCGGCGAGGTCCTCTCCGTAGGTGTCGGTGAGGGCTACCTGGGTCGCGTCGTCGACCCGCTCGGTAACCCGATCGACGGTCTCGGCGAGATCGCGACCGAGGGCCGCCGCGCCCTCGAGCTGCAGGCCCCCGGCGTCATGCAGCGCAAGTCGGTCCACGAGCCGATGGAGACCGGCTACAAGGCTGTCGACGCCATGACCCCGGTCGGCCGTGGCCAGCGTCAGCTGATCATCGGTGACCGTCAGACCGGCAAGACCGCGCTGTGCATCGACACGATCATTAACCAGCGTGACAACTGGCGCTCGGGCGACGTGAACAAGCAGGTCCGCTGCATCTACGTCGCCGTCGGCCAGAAGGGCTCCACCATCGCCGCCGTTCGCGGTGCCCTGGAGGAGGCCGGTGCCCTCGAGTACACGACCATCGTCGCCGCCCCGGCGTCCGACCCGGCCGGCTTCAAGTACCTGGCGCCGTACACCGGTTCGGCCATCGGTCAGCACTGGATGTACCAGGGCAAGCACGTCCTGATCGTCTTCGACGACCTGTCGAAGCAGGCCGACGCCTACCGCGCCGTGTCGCTGCTGCTGCGCCGCCCGCCGGGCCGTGAGGCCTACCCGGGTGACGTCTTCTACCTGCACTCCCGCCTGCTCGAGCGCTGCGCCAAGCTCTCGGACGAGCTGGGTGCCGGTTCGATGACCGGTCTGCCGATCGTCGAGACCAAGGCCAACGACGTCTCGGCGTTCATCCCGACCAACGTCATCTCCATCACCGACGGCCAGTGCTTCCTGGAGTCCGACCTGTTCAACGCCGGCCAGCGTCCGGCCCTGAACGTCGGTATCTCCGTCTCGCGTGTCGGTGGCTCCGCCCAGCACAAGGCGATGAAGCAGATCTCCGGCCGCCTCCGCGTGGACCTGGCCCAGTTCCGTGAGCTCGAGGCGTTCGCCGCCTTCGGTTCCGACCTGGACGCCGCGTCGAAGGCCCAGCTGGAGCGCGGTCAGCGCATGGTCGAGCTGCTCAAGCAGGCTCAGTACCAGCCGATGCCGACGGAGAACCAGGTCGTCTCGATCTGGGCCGGCACCACCGGCAAGATGGACGACGTCCCGGTGGCCGACATCCGCCGCTTCGAGGCCGAGCTGCTGGCGTACCTGCGCCAGAACCACTCGGGCCTCATGACCTCCATCCGTGAGGGCGGCAAGATGTCGGACGACACGCTGCAGTCCGTCGCCGACGCGATCGCGGAGTTCAAGAAGCAGTTCGAGACCTCTGACGGCAAGCTGCTCGGCGAGGACGCTCCCGCCGCCGTCAACGTCTCGAAGTGACGACGGAAGGGACCTGACTCATGGGAGCGCAGCTCCGGGTCTACAAGCGTCGCATCAAATCCGTCACCGCGACGAAGAAGATCACCAAGGCGATGGAGATGATCGCCGCCTCGCGCGTCGTCAAGGCGCAGCGCAAGGTGCAGGCGTCGACTCCGTACGCGACCGAGCTCACCCGCGCGGTGACCGCGGTGGCCACGGGCGCGAGCGACAAGCACGCGCTGACCACCGAGGCGGAGAACCCGACCCGCGCCGCGGTCCTGCTCCTCACGAGCGACCGCGGTCTGGCCGGCGCCTTCAACTCCAACGCCATCAAGGCGGCGGAGCAGCTCATCAAGAAGCTGGAGGGCGAGGGCAAGGCGGTCGACATCTACGTCGTCGGTCGCCGTGGTGTCGCGCACTTCAACTTCCGTGAGCGCAAGCTGGCCGACACGTGGACCGGCTTCACGGACGAGCCGACGTACGCGGACGCCAAGAAGATCGGCGAGCCGCTGATCGAGGCGATCGAGAAGGACACGGCCGAGGGTGGTGTGGACGAGCTCCACATCGTCTACACCGAGTTCATCTCGATGATGACGCAGACGGCGGTCGAGGCCCGGCTGCTGCCCCTCAGCCTCGACGAGGTCGCGAAGGAGGCCGGCGAGACGGACACGCTCCGTCCGCTGTACGACTTCGAGCCGTCGGCGGAGGACGTCCTGGACGCCCTGCTGCCGCGCTACGTCGAGAGCCGGATCTACAACGCGCTGCTTCAGTCCTCGGCCTCGAAGCACGCCGCCACGCGGCGTGCGATGAAGTCGGCGACCGACAACGCGGGTGAGCTGATCACCAACCTCACCCGACTTGCCAACGCGGCCCGCCAGGCCGACATCACCCAGGAAATCAGCGAGATCGTCGGTGGCACCGCAGCCCTGGCCGACGCGACCGCGGGGAGTGACAAGTAATGACGACCACTGTTGAGACGGCCGCCGCCACGGGCCGCGTCGCCCGGGTCATCGGCCCGGTCGTCGACGTGGAGTTCCCCGTCGACGCGATGCCGGAGATCTACAACGCGCTGAACGTCGAGGTGCCGGACCCGTCCGGTGAGGGCACCAAGACGCTGACCCTCGAGGTCGCGCAGCACCTCGGTGACGGCATGGTCCGCACCATCTCGATGCAGCCCACCGACGGTCTGGTCCGCCAGGCCCCGGTGACCGACACGGGCTCGGCCATCACGGTCCCCGTCGGTGACGTCACCAAGGGCAAGGTGTTCAACACCCTGGGCGAGGTCCTCAACGAGGACCCCTCCACGGTCGCCTCCGCCGACCGCTGGGCGATCCACCGCAAGGCCCCGGCCTTCGACCAGCTCGAGTCCAAGACCGAGATGTTCGAGACCGGCCTGAAGGTCGTCGACCTTCTCACCCCGTACGTCAAGGGTGGAAAGATCGGTCTGTTCGGTGGTGCCGGTGTCGGCAAGACCGTTCTGATCCAGGAAATGATCATGCGTGTGGCGAAGCTGCACGAGGGTGTGTCGGTCTTCGCGGGCGTCGGTGAGCGCACCCGTGAGGGCAACGACCTCATGGTCGAGATGGAGGAGGCCGGCGTTCTCGACAAGACCGCGCTGGTCTTCGGCCAGATGGACGAGCCCCCGGGCACCCGTCTGCGCGTGGCCCTCGCCGGTCTGACCATGGCGGAGTACTTCCGCGATGTGCAGAAGCAGGACGTGCTGTTCTTCATCGACAACATCTTCCGCTTCACCCAGGCCGGTTCCGAGGTGTCGACCCTGCTCGGCCGTATGCCCTCCGCGGTGGGTTACCAGCCGAACCTGGCCGACGAGATGGGTCTCCTCCAGGAGCGCATCACCTCGACCCGTGGTCACTCGATCACCTCGATGCAGGCGATCTACGTCCCCGCCGACGACCTCACCGACCCGGCGCCGGCGACCACCTTCGCCCACCTCGACGCGACGACGGTTCTCTCCCGTCCGATCTCCGAGAAGGGCATCTACCCGGCCGTGGACCCGCTGGACTCCACGTCCCGGATCCTGGACCCGCGCTACATCGCGCAGGACCACTACGACGCCGCCATGCGCGTCAAGGGCATCCTGCAGAAGTACAAGGACCTCCAGGACATCATCGCGATCCTCGGTATCGACGAGCTGAGCGAGGAGGACAAGCTCGTTGTCCACCGCGCCCGCCGTGTCGAGCGCTTCCTGTCCCAGAACACCCACGCGGCGAAGCAGTTCACCGGTGTGGACGGTTCGGACGTTCCGCTCGACGAGTCGATCGCCGCGTTCAACGCGATCTGCGACGGTGAGTTCGACCACTTCCCGGAGCAGGCCTTCTTCATGTGTGGTGGTCTCGAGGACCTCAAGAAGAACGCCAAGGAGCTCGGCGTCTCCTGAGCCCCGTGCTCGCCTTGAGGGGGGCGGGATCGGTCCCGCCCCCCTCTTCACGCCCTTTAGAATTGACCCCAACACCCGGCGGCACCGCCGGGTGGTGACCCGAGGAGCCACCCTTGGCTGCTGAGCTGCACGTCGAGCTGGTCGCCGCGGACCGGAGTGTCTGGTCCGGCGAGGCCACCCTGGTCATCGCGCGTACCACCTCCGGCGACATCGGCGTCATGCCCGGCCACCAGCCGCTGCTCGGTGTGCTGGAGTCGGGCCCGGTGACCATCCGCACGAGCGAGGGCGGCACGGTCGTGGCCGCCGTCCACGGCGGATTCATCTCCTTCGCCGATGACAAGCTGTCTCTGCTCGCGGAGATCGCCGAGCTGGCGGACGAGATCGACGCCCAGCGCGCCGAGCGCGCGCTGGAGCGTGCGAAGTCGGAGGAGGACGCCGCCGCCGAGCGGCGCGCCGAGGTCCGGCTGCGCGCGGTAGCGGTCCGCTAGCGGACTGCGCCCGAGAGTTGTGCCCTCAGCCGCGGCACGGCTGGAATTTTCCAGACCGTGTCGCGGCTGAGGCGATGCATATGCAGGTTGTATTCGGTCTGGCCGGGTCCACCGGTTACGGGAAGCGGCGAGGAGGTCGGTGAAGATGTTCCTCGCTCTGCTCGTGTGCGGCCTGGTCGTCGCACTGGTGGTGATCGGGCTCTTCGTCTTCGGCTTGCGCCGCAGACTGATCCAGCGTGCCGGCGGCACCTTCGACTGTTCCCTGCGCTGGAACGTGCCGGAGGCCCCGGACCCCAGCGGCAAGGGCTGGGTGTACGGGGTCGCGCGGTACAGCGGGGACGAGATCGCCTGGTTCCGGGTCTTCTCGTACGCCCCTCGCCCCAAGCGGGTCCTGGAGCGCTCGGCCATCGAGGTCCTGGAGCGCCGGATGCCGGAGGGCGAGGAGGAGCTGGCGCTGCTGTCGGACTCCGTGATCCAGGGCTGTCTGGTGCACGGGACGCGGCTGGAGCTGGCGATGAGCGAGGACGCCCTGACCGGCTTCCTGGCCTGGCTGGAGGCGGCACCGCCCGGCCAGCGGGTGAATGTGGCCTGATCGGCCGTGAATGTGGCCTGAGGGCCTGCATACGTGCAATGAAGCGGGGACGGCGTGCTGCGCCGTCCCCGCTTCGGCGTACGGGCTAGCTCAGCCCGCTGTTGATGGCGCCGACGAGCTCGCCGTTGCCGCTGTCGCCGCTGAACTCCCAGAAGAAGGCGCCGCCCAGGCCTTGGTTCCTGGCCCAGCTCATCTTCGAGGTGACGGTGGCGGGGGTGTCGTAGCTCCACCAGTTGGTGCCGCAGTGGGCGTAGGCGGTGCCGGCGACGGTGCCGTTGGCGGGGCAGGAGTTCTTGAGGACCTTGTAGTCCTCGATGCCCTGCTCGTAGGTGCCCTGCGCCGGTCCGGTGGCGGTGCCGCCGGGGGCGGACTGGGTGACGCCGGTCCAGCCGCGGCCGTAGAAGCCGATGCCGAGCAGCAGCTTGTTGGCCGGGACGCCCTTGGCCTTGTACTTGGCGATGGCCTCGGCGGAGTTGAAGCCCTGCTGCGGGATGCCGGTGTACGAGGTGAGCGGGGAGTGCGGGGCCGTCGGGCCCTTGGCGTCCCAGGCACCGAAGAAGTCGTACGTCATCACGTTGAACCAGTTCATGTACGGCGCGGCGCCCGCGTAGTCGGTGGCGTCGATCTTGCCGCCGGAGGAGGCGTCGGCCGTGACGGCCGCGGTGACGAAGGCGTTGGCGCCGAACTTGGCGCGCATGGCCTGCATCATGTTCTTGAAGGCGTTCGGGCCGCTGGTGTCACAGGACAGTCCGCACGCGTTCGGGTACTCCCAGTCGAGGTCGATGCCGTCGAAGACGTCGGCCCAGCGCGGGTCCTCGACCAGGTCGTAGCAGGACTGGGCGAAGGCGGTCGGGTTCTGCACCGCCTGGCCGAAGCCGCCGGACCAGGTCCAGCCGCCGAAGGACCAGATGACCTTGATGTTCGGGTAGGCCTTCTTCAGCTTGCGCAGCTGGTTGAAGTTGCCGCGCAGCGGCTGGTCCCAGGTGTCGGCGACGCCGTCGACGGACTGGTCGGCGGTGTAGGCCTTGTCGTAGTCGGCGTAGGAGTCGCCGATGGCGCACTTGCCGCCGGTGACGTTGCCGAAGGCGTAGTTGATGTGGGTGATCTTGGCCGCGGAGCCGGAGGTCACGATGTTCTTGACGTGGTAATTGCGCCCGTAGACCCCCCAGTTGGTGAAGTAGCCCATCTTCACCGTGGTGCCGGGCTGCGGGTTGCCCCCGCCGCCGCCGGTGGTGCGGACGCTGACGGTGCCGCCCGCGGGGCCGGTCTGGTCGGCGGTGTCACGGGCGACGACCGCGTACGTGTAGTCGGTGCCGGCGGTCAGGCCGGTGTCGGTCCAGGTCAGGCCGGTGACCGTGGCGACCGTGGCGCCGTTCCGCTTGACGTCGTAGTTCTTGACGCCCTTGTCGTCGGTGGCGGCCGTCCAGGTGAGCTTCACCGAGGTGTCGGTGATGTTGGAGGCGACCGGGGTGCCGGGGGCGGAGGGCGGGTTGTCGCCGGGCTGGGTGGAGCCGTCGCAGGAGCCGCCGTTGACCTTGCAGCCGCTCGGTGCGCCGGACCCGGTTCCGTTGAAGCCGAAGGAGATGGTGGCGCCGGGGGCGAGGGTGCCGTTCCAGCCCACGTTCTTGGCGGTCCAGTGGGTGCCGGAGCTGGTGACGGTGGCGTCCCAGGCGGAGGTGACCGCGGTGCCGGAGGGGAAGTCCCACTCGACGGTCCAGGAGGACAGGGTGGTGGTGCCGGTGTTCTTCACCGTCCACTTGCCCTCGAAGCCGGTGCCCCAGTCCTGGGTCTTGGTGTAGGTGGCGGTCGCGGAGGCGGCCGCCTCGGCGGGGGCCGCGAGGCCGATCATGGCGGCCAGGGGCAGCACGAGGGCGGTGAGGCCGGCGGCGGCCCGGCGTCTCCATCCTGCTCTGCGCGTCGGTGCTTGAGTGCTCAACGGTGCTCCTCAAGTTGCGGACGTTCGGGGTGGGGGTGGTCCGTGAAGGTGCGCGCGCCCCGCGAGCGTAGGAAGGTCTGGACCAATCGTCAAGAGGTCCAGACCTTCGTTGCCGCCCCGGCCTCAGAGACCCAACTCCCGTGCCAGCACCGCCGCTTGGACCCTGGACCGCAGCTCCAGCTTGCCCAGCACCTTCGACACGTGGGTCTTCACCGTCGCCTCCGCCATCTCCAGGCGCACCGCGATCTCCGCGTTCGACAGGCCCGCGCCGAGCGCCGAGAGGACCTCCCGCTCCCGGGGCGTCAGCGCGTCGAGCACCCCCGACGGCGGGGCCGGCCGGCTCGGCGCGGCGAACTCGGCGATCAGCCGCCGGGTCACCGCCGGGGCGATCATCCCCTCGCCGCGGGCCACCGTCCGTACCGCCTCCACCAGGTCCTTCGCGTCCGTGTTCTTCAGCAGGAAGCCCGCGGCGCCCGCCCGCAGCGCCCCGAACACGTACGCGTCCAGGTCGAAGGTGGTCAGCACCAGGACGTCCGCGAGTCCCTCCGCCACCACCTGCCGGGTCGCCGACACCCCGTCCAGCTTCGGCATCTGGACGTCCATCAGGACCAGGTCCGGGCGCAGTTCGCGGGCCAGCTCCACCGCGCGCTCCCCGTCGGCGGCCTCGCCCACCACCTCGATGTCGGGCGCGCTGCCCAGGATCAGCACGAGTCCGGCGCGTACCGCGCTCTGGTCCTCGGCGACCACGATCCGGATCGTCATGCCTCCGGCGTCCTCTCCTCGGCGGGCAGCACGGCCCGCACCTGCCAGATCTTGCTGCCGTCCCCGTCCGGGCACGGCCCCGCCTCGAACTCCCCGCCGAGCAGCTGCACCCGCTCCCGCATCCCCACCAGGCCGGCCCCCGAGCCCGGCGCGCGCGGCCCCGGCCGGTCACCGAACGGGCTGGTCACCCGCACCGTGAGAGCCCGCGCGTCACGGGCCAGGAACACCGTGACCGTACCGGCCGGGGCGTGCTTGAGGGCGTTGGTCAGCGACTCCTGCACGATCCGGTACGCGGCGAGCTCGACCGGCGCGGGCAGCGGCTCGGCGGTCTCCTCGCGGCTGTCGTCGAGGGTGAACGCCAGGCCGCTCGACGCGCCGTTGGTACGGGCCTGCGCGATCAGCGCCTCCAGGCCCGAGAGCCGGGGCGCCGCCGCCGGCTCGGCGTCCCCGCCGCTGTCCCGGAGCAGCCCGATCAGCCGCCGCATCTCGGCGAGTCCCGCCACGCTGTTCTCCCGGATCACGGTCAGCGCCTGCCGGGTGGTCGCCGCGTCGTCGATCGACAGCGCGGCGGTGGAGTGGATGGCGATCGCGGAGAGGTGGTTGGCGACCATGTCGTGCAGTTCGCGGGCCATCCGGGCGCGCTCCGCGACCACGGCCTGCGCGCGGTCCATCTCGGCCAGCAGCGCGGTCTGCTCGGCCCGCAGCTTCGCCGCCTCCGCGGCCTCCCGGTGGTTGCGCACGATCGCGCCGGTGAGGGCGGGCAGGAAGGAGAGCATGCCCGACAGGACGCCCACCAGCAGCGCGATCGCGTTCTGCCACCAGATCAGCAGCACCACCGTGATCGCGACGGTGATCAGACCCGTGGTGTACGGGATGCGCCGGGCGGACGCGGGCGAGCCGTACACCACGGCCGCGTAGACCACGTCCGTGAACATCAGGACGGTGGCGAGACTGCCGTGGGTGAACTGGTCCGCGGCGATCGCCAGGGTGCCGACGATCAGCGCGGTGCGCGGGGCCGTGCGGCGCACCGCCTCCATCGCCGCCATCACCACCAGCGGGACCAGCGTCGCCCAGCGCTCGCCGAAGACCCGGTCGCCGGTCACGTACAGACCGAAGGACCACAGGACGAGGCCGCCGGACAGGCCGATGAAGGCGATCAGCAGATCGTCGCGGTGGGGTCGGGGGAGGCGCACAGGCCCATCCAACACGCTGCCGCGGCGCCGGACGTCCTCGCCGGGGCCGAGCCGTCCCTCCGTCGAAGGATGTAGAGGCGGTTCCTCACCGCCGACGACGAAACGCGCCCGGGCGGACGGGACGCTGGGGGAGTACCGAAAGGGGACTGCCGTGATCGTCACGCTGATCGTGATCTGCGAGGTCGGCTTCTGGGTGCTGCTCGCCGCCGGCCTCGCCGTCCGCTACCTGCTGCGGATGCCGCGTACCGGCCTGGCCCTGCTGCTGTGCGAGCCGCTGCTGGAGGTCGTGCTGCTGGTCGTCACCGCGATCGACCTGAGGAACGGCGCGGATGCCGGCTGGAAGCACGGCCTGGCCGCCCTGTACATCGGCTACACCATCGGCCACGGCCACCGCACCGTGACCTGGCTCGACGGCCATGCCGCCCACCGCCTGGCCGGCGGCCCGCCGCCGGTGAGGCCGCCTCGGTATGGCAGGGCCCGGGCCCGCCACGAGGGCAAGGTCTGGCTCGGCTCGGTGGTCGCCGCGGCGGTTGCGACGGGGCTGCTGCTCCTGGCGATCCGGTACGTGGGCCCCGACGGCGAGACCGACTCGCTGTGGGCCTGGATCATGGTCGCCTGGCGGGCGGCGGGCATCCACGGCCTGATCGCGCTGTCGTACGCGATCTGGCCGAAGAAGCCGGGGAGGAACGACCGGACCGAACCGGACTCAGCGGTCCCCGCCCGGGACCCAGAGCACGTCCCCGACCTCCCTGTTCGCCGTCCTCGCAAGGATGAAGAGCAGGTCTGACAGGCGGTTGAGGTAGGTGGCGGTCAGCGGGTTCATGGTCTCCCCGTGGACCTCCATCGCCGCCCACGTGGAGCGCTCGGCGCGGCGGACCACCGTGCACGCCTGGTGCAGGAGGGCCGCGCCGGGCGTGCCGCCCGGGAGGATGAAGGAGCGGAGCTTGTCGAGCCGCTCCAGGAAGCGGTCGCAGTCCGCCTCCAGCTTGTCGACGTACGACTGCTCGACGCGCAGCGGCGGGTACGCGGGGTTCTCCACCACGGGGGTGGACAGGTCCGCGCCGACGTCGAACAGGTCGTTCTGGACGCGGACGAGGACCTTCACGACGTCCTCGTCGAGGGCGCCGAGCGCGATGGCCGTGCCGATGACGGCGTTGGCCTCGTTGGCGTCGGCGTAGGCCGAGATCCGCAGATCGGTCTTGGCGGTCCGGCTCATGTCGCCGAGGGCGGTGGTGCCCTGGTCGCCGGTGCGGGTGTAGATGCGCGTCAGATTGACCATGGCTCCAGCCTAGTTACGCGCCGGGCCTCCGGAACGTCCGTGTGCCCACCGTCACGGCGAGCGCCGTGAGCCCGGTCGCGGCGAGGACGCCGTACAGCATCGTCGCGGTCGCGTAGTGCCCGACGTACGCGTCCCGTACCGCGTCCACCAGGTAGCGGAACGGCATGAAGTGCGACAGGACGTCGAGCCAGCCCGGCGCGAGGGCCATCGGGAGCATCAGGCCGGACAGCAGCATCGAGGGCATCGCCAGGGTGTTGACCGCCGGGCCGAACTCCTGCGGGCTGGGCAGGCGCAGCGCGAGCACGTACGACAGCGAGGCGAGCGAGAAGGTGAGCAGGGCGACAAAGCCGAAGCCGATGAGGATGCCGGCGAGCGGCGCCCGGAGGCCCATGAGCAGGGCGGCGAGGACGAGCAGGACGGCCTGGAAGAGGAAGAGGGCGGCGTCCCGCAGGGTCCGGCCGAGCAGCAGCGCGAGCCGGCTGACGGGGGTGACCCGCATGCGTTCGAGGACGCCCCAGTTCTTCTCCATGATGACGGCGAAGCCCGCGAACGAGGCGCCGAAGAGGCCGAGCTGGAGCAGCAGTCCGGGCACCAGGACCTGCCAGGAGTCGCCCGCGCGGCCGAGCGGGAGGCCGGTCAGCAGGGGGCCGAAGAAGAACAGGTAGAGCAGCGGCATCAGCGCGCCGAAGAAGATCTGGAACGGCGACCGCAGGGTCTGCCGGGCGTAGCGGCCGAAGAGGACCGCGGTGTCGTGGAGAAGCATCGCGTGGGCTCCTAGACGGCGACGGGTGTGGTGTCGACGGGCGCGGGGCCGCGCCCGGTGACGGCGAGGAAGGCGTCCTGGAGGGTGTCCGCGCCGTGCTGCGACCTGAGCGCGGCGGGGGAGCCCTCGGCGGCGACGACACCGCCGTCGATGATCACCAGCCGGTCGGCGAGGGCGTCCGCCTCGTCGAGGTAGTGGGTGGTCAGGACGACGGTGGTGCCGTACTCGTCGCGCAGCCGCCGGACGAGCGCCCACAGGGCGGCCCGGCTGCCGGGGTCGAGGCCGGTGGTCGGCTCGTCGAGGAAGAGCAGCTCGGGCCGGTGCGTCAGGCCGAGCGCGAGGTCGAGCCGGCGCCGCTGGCCGCCGGACAGGGCGGCGGTGCCCCGGTCGAGGAGTGCGGTGAGGTCGAGGTCGCGGGCGAGTTCGCCGGCGCGGGTGGCGGCCTCGGCGCGCGACAGCCCGTAGAGCCTTCCCTGGGTGACGAGTTCGGAGCGGACGGTCTCCTGCGGGTCGACGCCGCCGGCCTGGGCGACGTACCCGATCTTCCGCCGTACGCCGACGGGGTCGCGCAGCAGGTCGTGGCCGACGACGGTGGCGACCCCGCCGGTGGGCGGGAGCAGGGTGCTGAGCATCCGCAGGGTCGTGGACTTGCCGGCGCCGTTGGGGCCGAGGAAGCCGAGGATCTCGCCCGGCCGGACCGTGAGGTCGATGCCGCGGACGGCGTGCACCTCGCCCTGCTTGGTCCGGAAGGTCCGGGACAGCCCGGATGTGCTGATGATTGCCATGGCGACTACAAAAACAGAGTCTCTGAAATTTTGCAACGTCCCTAAAATTTCAGGACACCTAGGATGGGCGCATGGCTGAAGGGCTGAGGGAGCGCAAGAAGCGCCAGACGAAACAGCGGATCTCGGACATCGCGACCGGGCTCTTCCTGGAGCGCGGCTTCCAGGCCGTGACGGTGGCGGAGATCGCGGAGGCCGCCGACGTCTCCGTCAACACCGTCTACAACTACTTCCCCGCGAAGGAGGACCTCTTCCTCGACCGGATGGAAGGCATCACCCACCGCCTCGCCCGGATGATCCGCGGCCGCGACGCGGGGGAGTCCGCCGCGCGGGCCGTGCTGCGCGAGATCCGCGGCCATGTCACCGCCGTCTCGCCCGCCTACGGCCTGATGGACGGCTACGCCGACTTCATGCGGGTGATCGACGAGGCCCCCACCCTCCAGGCCCGGCTCATGGTCCTCCAGCAGGAGGTCCGCAGGACCACCGTCGCCGCCCTGCGCGAGGAGGTCGGCGCCGGACCCGACGACCCGATGCCGCTGCTCGTCGGCGGCCAGATCGCCTGGATCCAGGGCACCCTCGTCGAGTTCATCAGCGCCGAGATGACCGCCGGACGCAAGGCCACCGAGGTCTCCCGCGACGCCCTGGACCTGCTCGACGAGATCGAGGACCTGCTGGGCGAGAAGGTCCTCGGCTACGCGGTGCGGGCCGGCTGAGCCGTTCACCGCCGCCCGCCCGGCCTGTCGCCGGTGTGACGTCCGTCAAACGGGACGTGACGCGCCTTACTTCTGGGTCACAACGCCGCCCGCGCCCGCTAGTGTCCGCCGAAGAGCCAGAAGTGAACAGTTGTTAAGGGCATTGAGGGGTGGAAGACGTGGCCAGGAAGCTCGCCGTCATCGGGGCCGGACTCATGGGGTCCGGCATCGCGCAGGTCTCGGCCCAGGCAGGCTGGGACGTGGTCCTGCGCGACGTCACCGACGCCGCGCTGACCCGGGGCACCGACGCCGTCAAGACCTCCTACGAGCGGTTCGTCGCCAAGGGCAGGATGGACGCCGCCGACGCCGAGGCCGCGCTCGGCCGCATCACCGCGACCACCGAGCTCGACGCGGTCGCCGACGCCGACGTCGTCATCGAGGCCGTCTTCGAGAAGCTCGAGGTCAAGCACGAGATCTTCCGCTCCCTCGACAAGATCGCCAAGGACGGCGCGGTCCTCGCCTCCAACACCTCCGCCATCCCGATCACCAAGATCGCCGCGGTGACGGAGCGTCCGGAGTCCGTCGTCGGCGTCCACTTCTTCTCGCCGGTCCCGATGATGCAGCTCGTCGAGCTCGTCCGCGGCTACAAGACCAGCGACGAAACCCTCGCCACCGCACGGGAGTTCGCCGAGTCCGTCGGCAAGACCTGCATCGTCGTCAACCGCGACGTGGCCGGCTTCGTCACCACCCGCCTCATCTCGGCGCTCGTCGTCGAGGCCGCCAAGCTCTACGAGTCGGGCGTGGCCACCGCCGAGGACATCGACATCGCCTGCAAGCTCGGCTTCGGTCACGCGATGGGCCCGCTCGCCACCGCCGACCTGACCGGCGTCGACATCCTCGTCAACGCCACGAGCAACATCTACACCGAGTCCCAGGACGAGAAGTTCGCGCCGCCGGAGCTGATGCGCCGGATGGTGGACGCGGGTGACATCGGCCGCAAGAGCGGGCAGGGCTTCTACACGTACTGACGCGCGCCGCGGTCGCGTACGCGTCTCGACCGGAGCCGCGGACGCGACCGCACAGGGGTCCGACCGCCCCAGCGCCATCGCCCTCAGGGGTGAATTTCGATATCGGTTCGCTTACAAGGCGCAACGCTTCTGCCGATGCGGCAGTCAAGGGTTGCGAAGACGGGCACACGACGGAGCACTCTCGGGGAGCGCATATGCACATCAGGGGCGACCACGCCGAGCTGGTCGTCGGGGGCCGCCTCGACGTCCGCAGCGCGGCGGACGCCCGAACGGTCCTGCACTCGGCGGTCGACGACGGAGTCGGCGATCTCGTGCTCGACCTGACCGGCCTCGACTCCTGGGACGCCACCGGGCTCGGCGTCATCATGGGCGCCCACCGCCGGGCCGGCCGCTGCGGCCGCCGCCTGGTGCTGCGCGGAGTGCCGCCCCAGATGCAGCGTCTCCTCGTCGCCACCCGGCTGCACCGCATCCTCGCCATCGAGGGCGGCCTCGCCGCCGAGTCGCTGCCGCGCGTCTGAGCGCACCAGGCGGAACGAACACCTGAAAGAACGTCACGTCACAGCCGCGACACGCGGCTGTGAAGCCACTGTGCGAAACAGGCGTCACACCCAATCCGCGCAAGACCTCACGTCTTGGTCTCCGCACCACCCCGACTGTTCCCGGAACCCGCGCAACCGCATAGGGTCGGCACGCCTGCACATCGCCCGCCGCTTGGGAGCTTGGACCATGGACCCGATCAACCGGGGACCGGAGGACTACGGTCACGACGCCGAGGGCGAGGACGCCCGCCCCGGACACGCCGCAGCCGCGCCCGCGTCCACCCCCTCCTCCCGGGTACGCACCGCCCGCCTGGTCTCCGGCGGCCTCCTGCTGACCGTCAACCCGCTCGACGGCAGCGAGATCGAGGTCTGCCCGCCCGGCGAACAGCCCGAGGCACCGCGCCGCCGCACCGCCCGCGAGCGCGCCGACGCCGCCCGCGCCGCCACCCCGCCCGTACCGCCCGGGCCCGCGGCTCCCGCCCTCCCGCTGCTCGCACGGCAGGAACAGCGCGAACAGCTGGTCCATCACCTCACCCGAGGCCGCTCCGCCCGGCTCACCGGCCCCCCCGGCTCCGGCCGCACCACCCTCCTCGACGCCGTCGCCGCCGACTGCGCCGAGGTCGCCCCCGACGGCGTCGTCCGGCTCTCCGGCCACCACCGCACGCCCACCGAGCTGCTGTACGAGCTCTTCCACGCCGTCCAGTACGCCCCCGGTTTCCGGCCCGACCGCGAGGAACTCCTCCTGGAGGTCCGCCGCATCGGCGCCATCGTCGTCGTCGACGACCTGGAGTTCGGCGGCACCGCCCTCGACGAACTGCTCGCCGCCACCCCCGACTGCGCCTTCCTCTTCGCCGTCACGCCCGACACCCCGGCCGCCTCGCCCGACGCCGCCCTCGAAGAGATCGCCCTCACCGGCCTCGGCCGCGCCGCCGCTCTGGAGCTCCTGGCGAACGCCGTCGGCCGCGCCCTCACCGAGGACGAGGCCAACTGGGCGGGCGACCTGTGGTTCGAGTCCGAGGGACTCCCGCTCCGCTTCGTCCAGGCCGGCGCCCTGCTCCGGCAGCGCGACCGGCTCCGCGTCGGCCCCGCCGAGTTCGACGCCTTCGGCGCCCTGGAGGAGGCCTTCGGCCCGTCCGGCGGCACCGCCCCCGGGCCGGCCGTGCCCTCCGTCGACGACCCCGACGTCGAGGTGCGCGAGATACCCCTGCCCAGCCTCGGCGAGGGCGCCGCCCCCGCCGTCCTGCTCGCCTCCCGGCTCAGCCGCGCCGCCCAGGACACCCTGCGGTTCGCCGTCGCCCTCGGCGGCGAGGTGCCGCACCAGGCGCACCTGCCCGCCCTCGTCGGCGACACCCACGCCGACGCCGCCGTCGGCGAACTCATGTCCTGCGGACTGCTCTCCCCGGTCGGCACCCGCTACCGCCTCGCCGCCGGCGTCCTCACCCAACTGCTCGCCCGGAACTACGACCCCGACCCCGTCGGCCGCGCCCACACCGTCGCCCAGCACTACGCCTGGTGGGCCGGACACCCGTCCGTCACCCCCGAGCGCGCCACCGCCGAGGCCGACTCCCTGCTCGCCGCCCTCGCCGCGCTCGTCCCGGGCACCGCCGCCGAACACCCCGCCACCGCCGTCCTGCTGGCCCGTGCCGCCGCGCCCGCCTTCGCCGCCGGGCTGCACTGGGGCGCCTGGGAGCGGGCCCTGCGCGGCGGGCAGGAGGCCGCCCGCCTGGCCGGCGAGGTCGCCGAAGAGGCCTGGTTCCACCACGAGTTGGGCGTCCTCGCGCTCTGCCGGGGCAGCCTGCAGCGGGCCCGCGCCGAGCTGGAGGCCTCCATCGGAATGCGTGGCGCCCTCGCCGACAAGCGCGGCACCGTCGCCGGCCGCCGCGCCCTGGCGCTCGTCGCCGACCTCACCGGCACGAGCACCCCGGCGGAGCCGCCGCTCGCCCTGCCCGCGCCGAGCGCCGCCAAGACGTCCCTCGCGCCCGCCGCGTCCACCGCGTCCACCGCCCCCGTCCCGTCGGCCCCCCGGACCTCCGCACTGCCGCGTCGCGAAGGGCCCGCCTCGCCGCCCCGCGGCATCCCGGTGACCACCCCGCTCCCCGCCAAGCCCGCCTTCCCGGACCTCGCCCCGCCGACCCCGGCCCGGCCGATGCCCCCGGTGGCCTCGAAGGCCTCCCTCGACGCCTTCGCCGCGTTCGCGGACGAGCCCCCGACCGCCGCCGGCCCGCGCGCGGACCGGGACGGCGGTCAGGACCACGACGCCGACCGCCGCCGCGGCGGCCTGCGCGCCGGCATCCTCACCGGGGCCCGCCGCAACCTGGCCGCCGTCGGCGCGGGCGCGCTCCTCGTCGCCGTCCTCGGCACCGTCGTCACCCTCGGCGCCACCTCCGGCAACGGCGACGACCCGAACGGCGACCGGGTGACCTCCGACCGCACCGCGAGCCAGGACGGCACGCAGGACGGCGCCGGCGACGACACCGAGCCCACCGAGGACTCCACCAGCCGCCCCTCCGACCCGGCGTCCCCGAACGCGACCGGCACGCCCTCGCCGGGGGCGACCGGTCCGGCGGGTGCCCCGTCGACCCCCTCGGGCTCGCCGTCCGCGACCGACGGCACTCGGCCGACCACCCCGGCGACGACGAAGCCGCCGAAGCCGACGGTGAGCCCCACGCGGACGACGCCGCCGCCCACCCCGACGGACCCGCCGACCAAGCCGACCGACCCGCCGACGACGCAGCCGCCGACGGAACCGACACCCACCGGCACCAGCACCGGCACCAGCACCGGTACCGGCCCCGCCACCACCAGCGGCTCGCCCGCCGTCTGACCCCCGTACGCGGAAGGGCCCGGATGCGATCCCTCGCACCCGGGCCCTTCCGCGTACCGCCCTGCCGTCGGCCGTCAGAACAGCCGCAGCTTGTCGTCCTCGATCCCGCGCAGCGCGTCGTAGTCGAGCACCACGCAGCCGATCCCGCGGTCGTTCGCGAGCACCCGGGCCTGCGGCTTGATCTCCTGGGCGGCGAAGATGCCCTTCACCGGCGCCAGGTGCGGGTCGCGGTTGAGCAGCTCCAGGTAGCGGGTGAGCTGCTCGACACCGTCGATCTCGCCGCGCCGCTTGATCTCCACGGCGACCGTCGCCCCGTCGGCGTCCCGGCACAGGATGTCGACCGGGCCGATGGCCGTCGGGTACTCGCGGCGGATCAGCGTCCAGCTCTCGCCCAGGGTCTCGATGCGGTCCGCGAGCAGCTCCTGGAGGTGCGCCTCGACACCGTCCTTGATGAGGCCCGGGTCGACACCCAGTTCGTGCGAGGAGTCGTGGAGGATCTCCTCCATCGTGATGATCAGTTTCTCGCCCGCTTTGTTGACGACGGTCCAGACACCTTCCTCACCGTCGATCCCCTCCTTGAGGGTGCACGGCGGGGACATCCAGTTGAGCGGTTTGTACGCCCGGTCGTCCGCGTGGATGGAGACGCTGCCGTCTGCCTTGACCAGGATCAGACGGGGAGCGGAGGGCAGGTGGGCCGTGAGCCGGCCCGCGTAGTCCACGGAGCAACGGGCAATGACGAGACGCATGGTCCGCAACGCTACAAGACAAGCGCTCTTCGGCGCGATTCGGGCCTTAACGCCCGCCGGGCGTACGCCCAACACCCGTCACTTATTGGCCGGTTGTGTGCCCAATCTCCTGGTGCGGGCAGGACCCGGCGCTTACCGTGGAGGACAGGAGGTCGTCGCCCGTGCACGCTGCGTGCGCGCGTCGCCGGCCCCTGTCCCTGCCCGCAAGACCCCGTCCGCGGGGTCGCGAGAGGAGAACCCATGTCGCTCGACGTCTCACCGGCGCTGTTGGAACAGGCCGAGCGAGGCGAGGTCGACGAAGCCGCCTTCGTCGACTGCGTCCGGACCTCCCTGCCCTATGCATGGGAGATGATCAGTTCTCTGGTGGCACAGCTGAAGGTCGACGGCGGCGACTTCGCCGACAACCAGACGCCGCCGCCGAGTGAGCAGGCACGTGGTCAGCTGTTGCGTGCACTGGCGAGCGATGCCATCCGCGGTGCGCTGCAGCGGCACTTCGGAGTGCGTCTCGCCTTCCAGAACTGCCACCGCGTGGCGGTCTTCCCGCTGGACCCGTCGGTGGACGAGCGGCTCGCCCGCTTCACCTCCGTGCGGGCACAGCTTCTCAACCAGTCGCCGGAACTGCGCGACTGCTGACAGGCCTGGTGCCGCCGCCCCACGTCGCGGGGAGAGCGAACAGACGCCGGGCGGCGGCATGGTCCACGCCATTTTGCCGATCATGGACGGGTACACATCAGACGAGCAGGGGGAGCACCTCGGCGCCCAGCCGCCGCACGTTCTCCTCGGTGGCCGTGAGGTCGCCGGAACCCTCGGCGAGCAGCGCGAAGCGGGTGATGCCCGTGCGTTCGGCGGTCGCCGCGAGCCGGTCCGCCGCGAGCCGGGGCGTGCCGACCGGGTGCAGCTCGCACAGCAGCTCCGTGTACGCCACCGGGTCCCGCATCGAGCGATGCCGGCCGTCCACCGTCACATGGGCGTCGAGGCCCTGCTTCAGCCAGCCGGGCATCGCCTTCACCAGGACCTCCGCCGCGTCCGCGGCGCGGTCGGCGAGCTGGACCACACCGGCCGAGACATGACCGGCGCCGATCCGCGCGATCGCGTCCGGGGCGTGTCCGGCCTCGCGCGCGAGGCGCCTCCAGCAGGCCACCATCTCGGCCTTCTCCTCGTCGCCGCAGTGCATGCCGAGCAGCATCGGCAGGCCGCGCTCGGCGGCGAGCCGCACGCTCTTCTGCGAGGTGCAGGCGACCACCACCTCCGGGGCGGCGGGGCCGCCGATCAGCTCGCCGGGGGCCGGCACGACCGCCACCTCACGGAAAGCGAATCGTTCCCCCTCGGCGCCCACCCGGGGCTCGCGGAGCCAGCGCAGGAGCAGGTCCAGCGACTCGGGGAAGCCCTTCTCGTACGCCGGGAGCCCCGCGCCGAACACCTCCAGGTCGACCCACGGCCCGCCGCGGCCCACCCCGAGGGTGAATCGCCCTCCGGAGGTCACGTGCAGCAGCGCCGCCTGCTCGCCCACGGCGACCGGATGCTGGTTCGACAGGACGCTGACGGCCGTGCCCACCCGGATCCGGCGCGTGCGCCCCAGCAGGAACCCGGCCAGGGTCGTGGCCGACGGGCACACCCCGTACGGCACGAAGTGGTGCTCGGCCAGCCAGACCGAGTCGAGGCCCGCCTCCTCGGCGACCTCGGCGGTCCGCACCGCCCGGTGCAGCGCTTCCCCTTGGCCCTGACCCGGGAACTGGGCGGCCAGTACGAACGTACCCACGCGCATCGCTTATGCCTCCTTGCGGCCGGCGCGTTCTTCCCCCTCGCGACAACTTCCCCCGAGGGCCCCCTCGTACTGGCAACAACGTCTGACACGTGCCAAAGGCAACGGCCCTTCATGAAGTTCTTGCGATTTTCCGCTGATCCGCCACGGGAGCGGCCGGAGCCACCCCGTCGCGGCCCGTAGGCTGGACGGAACCCACCGTCTGTCCCCTGCCCCCAGTGAGGTGTCGAAGTGTCCCCGCGCCACAACCGCCCCCGTGGCGGCGAGAAGCCCGCACAGCAGGGCGAGACGGGCGACCGGTACGGCGGCGCGCAGCGCACCGAGAGCTGGCAGGGCGAGGAGTGGTACGTCCGCCTCGTCGCCGGCGCGAGCGCCCCGGGCAAGCGCTACCGCTGCCCCGGCTGCGACCAGGAGATCCCCTCCGGCGCCCCGCACGTGGTGGCCTGGCCGGAGTACGGCGGCGTCGACGACCGGCGGCACTGGCACAAGGCCTGCTGGAACGCGAAGGACCGCCGCACCTCACGGGTGCAGCGGTCCCGGAACGCGCCTCGCTACTGAGCGCCGCGCTCCCACCGTGGCCACGCCCGGCCACCGGGCCCCGGCCACCGAGCCCGGCCACCGAGCCCCGGCCACCAAGCCCCGGCCACCGAGCGGGTCCGGACGGCCCTGGGCTCACACGTCCCCGGCGTCGCTCACACGTCCCGGTTGTTGAGCAGCGCGAACGCGCCGCCGAGCACCACCGCCGCGAGCCCGGCGATGATCAGCACCGGCTGCCAGCCGGACGGTCCCTGGTCGTTGAACGGCGCCGTCTCGCTGTAGAGCGCGATCATCTGCGAGGGGATGGCGTACATGAACAGCGCCTCCTGCAGGGAGCGCAGCGCCTGGGAGAACATGAACAGCGCCGCCACCAGCGGCAGCAGCAGCACGCCGATCATCACCGTGATCGCCCCGGCCGAATGCCGCACGATGGCGCCGACGCCCATCGACAGCAGACCGAGCAGCGCCAGGAAGAGACCCACGCCGACGGTGGCCCGCAGCCACTCGCCGGTGGTCGGCGCGACCGCGTCGACCATGGCGACCTGGGCCGCGCCGACCACTCCCGCCATCAGCGTGACGAGCGTGAAGACGAGCGCGAAGAAGACGATCGCCTTCGCCGTGAGCACCCGGGAGCGGCTCGGGCAGGCGGTCAGCGTCGTACGGATCATGCCGGTGCCGTACTCGGAGCTGATGCTGAGCACGCCGAGGGTGATCACACAGATCGACGCCGGCAGCATGCCGAAGAAGCCGAAACCGAGGGCGGACTGCTCCGAGGCCTCGGGTCCCGCCGCGGCCGCGACCGCGCCGACCCCGAGTCCCAGGCCGAGCAGGAGCAGCACCATGATCCCCAGCGTCCACATCGTGGAGCGCACCGAGCGGATCTTGGTCCACTCCGAGGCGAGCGCGTCGCCGAGGTGCGCCTTGCGGACGGGGATGGGGGAGACGTACGCGTAGGGGGTCGGCGTCGGGGTCGTCATCGGGCGTCCTCGGGGTTCTGGCTCTGAGGCGGGTTCTGCGCGTACGGGTTCTGTCCGGGGGGCGGCGGGGCGTACCAGCCCTGCTGCGGCACCTCCGGGATCACGTACCCCGGGTCCTGCGGCCGCTGGTGCGGCGGCAGCGGCGGCTGGAGGTGCGCGAGCCGGTCGTCGGACGAGCGGTAGTCCACCGCGCCCTGCGTCATGCGCATGTACGCCTCCTCCAGGGAGGCCTGGTGCGGGGAGAGCTCCCACAGGCGCACGTCCGCCCCGTGCGCCAGATCGCTGATCCGCGGCAGCGCGAGGCCGGTCACCCGCAGCGCGCCGTCCGGCTCGGACAGCACGCTGCCGCCCGCCTCCGTCAGCACCGCGGTCAGCTTCTCCCGCTGCTGCGGCTCGGTCTGCGGGGTCCGCACCCGGGCGAAGTCCGCGGAGTTCGCCGAGATGAAGTCCTTGACGCTCATGTCCGCGAGCAGCTGCCCGCGGCCGATCACGATCAGGTGGTCGGCGGTCAGCGCCATCTCGCTCATGAGGTGGCTGGAGACGAAGACGGTCCGGCCCTCGGCTGCCAGCTTCTTCATCAGGTTGCGGACCCAGAGGATGCCCTCCGGGTCGAGACCGTTGACGGGCTCGTCGAAGAGCAGCACCTGCGGGTCGCCGAGCAGCGCCGCCGCGATGCCGAGCCGCTGCCCCATGCCGAGCGAGAAGCCCTTGGAGCGGCGCTTGGCCACGTCCTGCAGGCCGACCACCCCGAGCACCTCGTCGACCCGCTGGGCCGGGATGCCGGCCAGCTGGGCGAGCGAGAGCAGGTGGGTACGGGCGCTGCGGCCGCCGTGCACGGCCTTGGCGTCGAGCAGCGCGCCGACCTGCCGGGGCGCGTTCGGCAGCTGCCGGAAGGGGTGCCCGCCGATCGTGACGTGCCCCTCGGTCGGCCGGTCGAGCCCGAGGATCATGCGCATGGTCGTCGACTTGCCCGAGCCGTTGGGGCCCAGGAAGCCCGTGACATGGCCGGGCCTCACCTGGAAGGAAAGGTTGTACACGGCCGTCTTGGCGCCGTAGCGCTTCGTCAGGCCGACTGCCTCGATCATTCTCCAGCCCCATCGACAGGTCAGGTCGTCGTCGGGGCGTGGCGGCCGGTGGCCGGAGCCCCCCGTATGAGCTAGGAGCTTATCCAGGCGTTGACGGTTCCGGCGAAGTCCGCACGCCGATCGGCGGACGATCAGGGAAAGGTCCGGGAGGGACCCGGGGGAAGGTCAGGGGCGGCTCAGGGACGGCGGGGGTTCCGCTCAGGCGTCCCGCCGCTTCAGCACCAGATAGCCGCCGACCAGCGCGGCCGCCACCCAGATCAGCATGATGCCCAGACCGCCCCACGGCCCGTACGGCGCCTTCTCCTGCCCCATCGCGTCCGGCACCACCTGCATGATCTGCGAGCCGGCCTGGTCGGGGAAGTAGCGGGCGACCTCCTTGGCCTTCGGCACCGCCGACAGGATCTGCGAGATCAGGAAGAAGAACGGCACCAGGATCCCCAGCGACAGCATCGACGAGCGCAGCATCGTCGCCACGCCCATCGAGAACACCGCGATCAGACAGAGGTACAGGCCGGCGCCGACCACCGCCCGCAGCACGTTGTCCGCGCCGAGTGTGGTGCGGTGCTCGCCGAGCAGGGCCTGCCCCAGGGAGAAGGACAGGAAGCTGGTCGCGAGCCCCACCACCAGGGCGAGCACTCCGGCCACGGCGATCTTCGAGAAGAGGAAGCTCGCCCGCTGCGGGACGGCGGCCAGCGAGGTGCGGATCATGCCCGAGGAGTACTCGGTGCCGACCACGAGCACGCCGAAGACCACCATCGCCAGCTGGCCCAGCACCATCCCGGAGAAGCTGAGGAAGGTCGGGTCGAAGGTCGCCCGCTCCACGGGACGGAGGTTGTCGAACTCCGACCTCATGAGCGCGCACAGGGCGGCGCTCATCGCCACCGTGACGAGCAGCGCGCTCGCCAGCGTCCACACGGTCGACGAGACCGTCCGGATCTTGGTCCACTCGGACTGCAGGACCGCGGTTGCCGCTGCCATCGATCAGGCTCCCTCGAAGCTCTCGCCCCAGCGGGGCTCGGCCGGCCGGCCGCCGCCGTGGACGTCCGTCCCGTGCGCGTGGTACTCCACCGCGCCCGCCGTCATCTGCATGAACGCCTCTTCGAGCGAGGCCCGCTGGGAGCTCAGCTCGTGCAGCACGATCTGGTTCGCGGCCGCCAGCTCACCCAGCTTCTCGGTCGTCGCGCCGTCCACCTCCAGCGTCCCGCCGCCCGCCTCCACGGCGACCAGGCCGTTGGCGTGCAGCAGGTCCCGCAGCCGCTCCGGCTGCGGGGAACGCAGCCGTACGTAACTCCTGGAATTCTGTTGGATGAAATCCGCCATCGACGTGTCGGCCAGCAGTCTTCCCTGACCGATGACGATGAGATGATCGGCCGTCAGCGCCATTTCACTCATCAGATGACTGGAAACGAAGATCGTCCGGCCCTCCGCGGCCAGCGCCTTCATCAGATTGCGGATCCAGTGAATTCCCTCGGGGTCCAGACCATTGACGGGCTCGTCGAACATCAGGATCTCGGGATCCCCGAGCAGCGCCGAAGCGATTCCCAGTCGCTGGCCCATGCCGAGCGAGAAGCCCTTCGACTTCTTCTTCGCGACCTGCGTCAGACCCACCAGATCGAGCACCTCGCCGACCCGGCGCTCCGGAATGCGGTTCGACTGGGCCAGGCACAGCAGGTTGTTGTACGCCGAGCGGCCCCCGTGCATCGCCTTGGCGTCCAGCAGCGCCCCGATGTACTTCAGCGGCTCCCGCAGCTCGCGGTAGTGCCTGCCGTCGATCCGGACCGTCCCGCTCGTCGGGTTGTCCAGGTCCAGCATCATGCGCATGGTGGTCGACTTGCCGGCCCCGTTCGGCCCCAGGAAGCCGGTGACCACCCCCGGCCGCACGGTGAAGGTGAGGTGGTCGACCGCGGTCTTCGGTCCGAAGCGCTTGGTGAGGCCCTCAAGCTCGATCATGCGTATCAACCTAAGGGCACGCAAAACCCTCCGCCACCGGAATGACGGAGGGTCTTTTTACGCCGGGAAGCCGTTCAGCGCGACTGCTGCGCCGGGACGCCGGCGGTGCGCTCCTCGTCGAGCGGGGAGCCGGCCGCCGCCACCGCGGCACCGGTCAGCGTGGCCAGCATCTCGCGGACGTTGGTCAGCTGGGCGTTGATGGAGTCGCGGCGGTTGGTCAGGGCCGCCAGCTCGCGCTCCGATTCGCTGCGGATGCGGTCCGCCTTGGCGTTCGCGTCGGCCACGATGTCCTCGGCCTGGCGCTGCGCGGTCTCCACCGTCTGACGGGCCCGGCGCTCCGCGTCCGTGCGCAGCTTCTCGGCCTCCAGGCGGAGCTGCTCGGCGCGGTGCTCGATCTCGGCGAGGCGCTTCTCGGCCTTGGCCTGACGGGAGGCCAGGTCGCGCTCGGACTGCTCGCGGCGCTTGGCCAGGTTGGTCTCGAAGTCCGCGGCGGCCTGGGCGGCCTTCGCACGGGTCTCCTCGAAGAGGGCGTCCGCCTCCTCGCGCTTCGACTGCGCGTCCTTCTGCGCCTCGGCACGCAGCGAGTTGGCCTCGCCCTGCGCCTTCTCGACGATCCGGACGCCCTCGTCCTCGGCCTTCGCCTTGCGCTCGGCAGCGAACGCCTCGGCGTCGTTGCGGACCTGCTGGGCGGCCGACTCGGCGAGCTCGCGGTGCTGCTCGGCGGCGCGACGGGCCTCCTCGCGCAGGTCCTTCGCCTCCTCCTCGGCCAGTCGGAGGATCTTCTCGACACGGGCGCCGAGACCGGCGTACGACGGCTCGGCGTCGGTGACCTGGGCCTGGGCGTTCTGCGTCTCGAGGTGCAGTTCCTCGATGCGCTTTTCCAGAGAGGTGATTCGGGCCAGAGCACTGTCACGGTCGGCGACGAGCTTGGTAATGCGGTCGTCCACCTGACCGCGGTCGTAACCACGCCGCACGAGCTCGAAGCCGAAGGGGGAGGAAGTGTCGCTCATGGGGTTCCTGTCGAATGAGACCGGTGAGGTGTTAGAGGGAATCCTAGGGGTCGAAGCGGCGTGTCATCGAGCGTATGCCCGTTTGATCTGGAGAATGTCCAGCCTTTTGAGTGGCTAGCTCTCGGGGGACTTGCCACTCGAACGAGTGGCCCCCGCTGACGCGCCGGCCTTGGCGCCTTCCCGTGCCGCGGACTTCCCCCCGTCGGACTTCCCCCCGCCCGAGGGCGTCTCGAAAGACTCCAACGCTTCGAGGACGTCCTGGACACGGGAGATCTCGGCATTGATGTCCTCGCGCCGGCGGACCAGCACGTCGAGTTCGCGCTTGCCCTCCGTGACCGTCTGCTCGGCCTCGCGCTCGGCCTCCGCCTTGATGCGCTCCGCCTCCGCGACGAGCGACGCCTTCTTCTGCTCGGCCTCCTTGAGCAGCGCCTCGGCCTTCTTCACGGCGGCGATCCGGACCTTGCTGGCCTCCGAACTCGCCTCCGACACCAGCTCCTTGGCCTTCTCCTCGGCCGCGGCGCGCTGCTCCTCGGCGGCCTTCACGAGCTTGTCCACGCGCTCGCCGGCCGTCTTCATCTGCTCGGCCGTCTCGCGTCGCGCCCGCTCGTGCAGCTCCTCGATCTCCCCCTCGATCCGGGACCGCAGCTCCTCCGCCCGCTCCCTTATGGCCGTCGCGTCGCTGCGCGCCCCGACCAGGAGCTCGTCCGCGTCCGTCCGCGCCTTCTCCACCAGCGAGTTGCCCTCGATGGTTGCCTCGGCGACGATCCGCTCGGCCTCCTTGCGGGCCGCGCCGACCATGGTGTCCGCCTGCGTCTCCGCCTCGGTGGTGGCGCGCAGCGCCTCCTCCTGGGCCTTGGCCATCAGCTGGTCGGCCTGCTCGGCCGCGTCCGCGCGCTTCTTCGCCCCGGCCTCGCGGGCCTCGTCGAGCGTACGGTCGGCCTCGGCGCGCGCCTCGGAGCGCATCTCCTCGGCCGCCGCCTCGGCGTCCGCCTTCACCCGGGCCGCCTCCGCGGCGATCCGCTCGGCCTCGGCCGTGGCCTCGCCGACGAGCGTGTCCGCCTGCTCGACCGCCTCGGCCAGCCGCTGGTCGGCGGCCTGCCGGGCCTCGTCCAGGACCCGCTCCGCCTCGACGCCGATCCGCTCCGCCTCCGTACGGGCCTCGCCGATGAGCGTGTCCGCCTGCTCGGCGGCGTCCGCGCGCCGCTTGTCGGCGGCCTTGCGCGCCTCGTCGAGGATCCGGTCGGCGTCCGCGAGCGCGGCGCTGCGCAGCGCCTGCGCGTGCGCCTCGCCGTCCACCTTGACCTGCTCGGCCTCGGCGCGCAGGCGCTGGGCGTCCTGTTCGGTGGTGGTGAGGAGTTCGGCCGCTTCGGTGGTGAGTCGTTCGGCTTCGGCGGTGGCTTCGCCGATGAGCTGGTCGGCCTGTTCGGCGGCGTCCGCGCGGCGCTTGTCGGCGGCCTTGCGGGCCTCGTCGAGGACCTGTTCGCCGTCGGCGCGGGCGGCGGCGCGCAGCGCCTCGGCCTCTGCCTCGCCCTCGGCCTTGACCTGCTCGGCCTCGGCGCGCAGGCGCTGGGCGTCCTGTTCGGTGGTGGTGAGGAGTTCGGCCGCTTCGGTGGTGAGTCGTTCGGCTTCGGCGGTGGCTTCGCCGATGAGCTGGTCGGCCTGTTCGGCGGCGTCCGCGCGGCGCTTGTCGGCGGCCTTGCGGGCCTCGTCGAGGACCTGTTCGCCGTCGGCGCGGGCGGCGGCGCGCAGCGCCTCGGCCTCTGCCTCGCCCTCCGCCTTGACCTGCTCGGCCTCCACCAGGAGCCGCTCGGCCTCCTCGACGATCCGCTCCGCCTCGGTACGGGCCCCGTCCATGACGGTCTCCGCCTGCGCGGCCGCCTCCGAACGGATCCGGTTGGCGTCCTCGCGGGCGTCGGCACGGGTGCGGGCCGCGTCCTGCTCGGCCGAGGCGAGCGCGTCGGTCGCCTCCGTCCGTACCCGCTGCGCGTACTCGGCCGTGTCCGTCCGCAGCTTCTCCGCCTCGGCCAGGGCGTCCGTGACCGTGCGCTCGGCCAGCGCCTTCGCGGCGTCGGCCTCCTCCTGGGCGCGCTCGCGCGTCCGGTTGGCGTCCTCGGTGGCCCGCTCCCGCTCCTCGTAGGCGTCGGCGCGGACCCGGTCCGCCTCCTCCTGCGCCTCGGTACGGGTGCGCTCGGCCGCGTGCTCGGCCGCGCTGCGCAGCCCGGCGATCTCCTCCTCGGCCGTCTCGCGCAGGCCCGCGACCGAGTCGCGCACCTCCTGCGCGGTCTGCTCGGCCGCCGTCACCATCTCCGTGGCCCGGGCGTCCGCCTCCTCGACCAGACGGTGCGCCTCGGCCTGCGCCTCCTCGACCCGCTTACGGGCGGAGGCGAGCAGCTCCTCGCTCTGCTCACGGGCCAGCTCGCGCTCGCGGCCGGCCTCGGAACGGGCCGAGTCCAGGGTCTCCTCGGCCTCCCGGCGCCGCCGGTTGGCCTCCTCCTGCGCGGCGGCGAGCGCCTCCGCGGCCTCGGCGGCGACCCGCTCGGCGGCGGCCGCGGCCTCGGCGCGGACCCGGTCGGCGGTCTCCTGCGCCTCGGACCTCAGGCGCTCGGCCTCGGCGTCGGCCTCCTCACGCAGCGTGGTGGCCGCGGCCTCCGCCTCGGAACGGGCGGCGGACGCGTCCGCCGCCGCCTCCGTGCGCAGCCGCTCGGCCTCCTGCTCGGCCTGCGTCTGGAGCGTACGGATCCGCTCCGCGGACTCGGTCCGCTGCCGCTCGGCCTCCTCCGCGGCCTCGCGGCGCATGCGCTCGGCCTCGGCGCGCGCGTCGGTCAGCTCCTGGCCGGCCGACTCCAGCTTCGTCTCGGCCTCGGTGTGCAGCCGGGCCAGCTCGTCGGCGGCCTCGGCCTGCCGGGCCGCGGCGGCCCGCTCGGCCTCCTCGCGCAGCGCGGCGGCCGCGGCCTCCGCGGCCTCCCGGACCGCCTCGGCCTGCTCATCGGCCTCGGCGCGCATCCGCTCGGCCTCGGCGCGGGTGCGCTCCAGCGTCTCCTCGGCCTGGGTGCGCAGGGTCTGCGCCCGCTCCATGGCCTCGCCGCGGACCCGCTCGCTCTCGGCGGTCGCGCCGGCCCGCTGCTCGTCGGCGTCCCTACGGGCCTTGGTGAGCAGCTCCTCGGCGGTCTTCGCCGCCTCCTCGATCTGCCCCACGGCCTCGCGCCGGGCCTCGCCGCGGATCCGCTCGCCCTCGGCGATCGCCTCGGCGCGCAGCTGCTCGGCCTCGCCGCGCAGCCGGCGCGCCTCCTCCTGCAGCTCGACCGTCTTGGCGCGGTACTCCTTGGTGTCGTCCTTGGCCGAGCCGAGCAGCTCGTCGGCCTGCTCCTCGGCGGTCGACCGCAGCCGGTCGGCCTCCGCCTCGGCCTCGCGGCGGATCCGCTCGGCCTCCTCGGCGGCCTTGCGGGTGGTCTCCTGGGCGTCCTGGGAGGCCTTGGTCAGGATCTCCTCGGCGCTGCGGGCGGCCTTGGCGAGCGCGGCGGCGGAGTCCTCGGCGGCGACCGTACGGGCCTTCTCGGAGGCCTCCGACACCAGCTTCTCGGCCTCGGCGGTGGCCTCGCGCAGCTTCTCCTCGGCCTGCTCCTTGAGGGCCTCGGCCTCCTTGGTGGCCTCGCCGACGAGGCGGGCGATCTCCGCCTTGGCGGTCCGGGTGCGCTGCTCGTTGACGGACTCGGCGCTCGCGAGCTGCTTGGCCGCGGCGTCCTTGGCCTCGGCGAGGGTGCGCTCGGCCTCCGTACGGGCCTCGCGGAGCCTCTCCTCGGCCTCCTGGACCCGGACCTCGGCCGCGCGGGACAGCTCGGCGGCCTGGCGGCGGGCCTGGTCGGTCTCGGCCGTGGTGGTGGAGCGCAGCTGCTCGGCGTGGCTGGTGGCCTCCTGCGCCTGGCTGGAGGCGGCGTTGAGCATCCGCTCGGCGTCCTTGCGGGCACGCAGCAGAATCGCTTCCGCCTCGGCCCGGGCCGCCTCCGCCTCGGAACCCAGCCGACGGCGGGTCTCCTCGGCGACCCGGGTGGCCTCGGCGCGGGCGGCGGCCAGCGACTGCTCGGCCTCGGCCCGCGACTCCTCCATCAGGCGGCGGGCCTGGGACTCGGTGCGGGCCCGCAGCTGTTCGGCCCACGCCACGTTCTCGTTGACGTGCGACTCGACGGTCTGGCGACGCTCGTTCAGCTCCTGGTCGAGCTGCTGACGGCGCTGGACGGCCTCCTGGTGCAGCTCCGCCTGCAGGCGGGCCTGCTGCTCGGCGTGCTCCTGGAGGATGCGCTGGGTCTGGGCGCGGGCCTCGCGCAGCTCGCGCTCGGCGTCCTGGCGCAGCTGCTCGGCCTGCATCTGCGCGTTGCGCAGCATCTGTTCGGCCTGATAGCCGATGTCCGCGCTGTCGTACGCGGGCCGGGACGCGATGGTGCGGCGCGCCTCGTGGAGCTTGGCGCGCAACACCTCGACCTGGTAACCGAGGTCCTCGGCGTGCTGGACGGCCTTCTCTCGCTCTTTCTTCAGCCGGTCCATCTCGGCTTCGAACCGCGAGAGATGGTCGTCTTCAGCTCGGTGGCTCTCCTGGCGTTCGTAGCCCCGCACTGCGCGGTCCATCCGTCCCCTGGTCGCAACACTCCAACGAGCACCGTTCACCCGGACAGAACGGCCCCCCGGGGAATCGTGGCAGATCGGACGACCCCGACATCCCGACTTCGGTGCCGCACACGCACGGCTCCGACCGGCCCCGGCCCGGAGTGGCCCACTCTACCGGGCCGGGAATCCGGGGGTCAGTGCTCCGCTGAGGAGTGGTCAGCCGAGGGCTTCGCCGAGGTGACCAGTTCCGTCAGGACGCCGTGGCAGTCCTTCGGGTGGAGGAAGGTGATGCGGGAGCCCATGGAGCCGATCCGCGGCTCGTCGTAGAGCACCCGGACGCCCTTGGAGCGGATGTCGTCGGCGGCACCGTCCACGTCCGCCGTGCCGAAGGCGATGTGGTGCACGCCCTCGCCGTTCTTGGCGAGCCACTTGCCCACCGCCGAGTCCTCCCGGGTGGGCTCCAGGAGCTGGAGGTACGAGGCCCCGCCGTCCGAGGTCTCGTTGATCTTGAGCATGGCCTCGCGGACGCCCTGCTCCTCGTTGACCTCCTCGTGGAACACCTCGAAGCCGTACGTCGCCCGGTAGAACTCGACGGTCTCGTCGAGGTTCCGGCAGGCGATCCCGATGTGGTCGATACGCGTCAGCATGCGTCCAGTGCAGCGCTCGGGGGATGGTTACGCAACGTGCGCGCCATCACACCGGCAGGGCGATGACCCGGCGCGCCACGGCTCAGTACATTGGCGGTAAACCCTCGTTCACTCCTCATCCCAAGGGGCTGTGCCTCATGTCTGGAACGACCGGTACCACCTCAGTGATCGTCGCGGGCGCCCGCACGCCCATGGGTCGCCTGCTCGGCTCGCTCAAGTCCTTCTCGGGCGCCGACCTCGGCGGTTTCGCGATCAAGGCCGCCCTCGACCGCGCGGGCATCGGCGGCGACCAGGTGCAGTACGTGATCATGGGCCAGGTGCTCCAGGCGGGCGCCGGCCAGATCCCCGCCCGCCAGGCCGCCGTCAAGGCCGGCATCCCGATGAACGTCCCCGCGCTCACCGTCAACAAGGTGTGCCTCTCGGGTCTCGACGCCATCGCGCTCGCCGACCAGCTGATCCGCGCGGGCGAGTTCGACGTGATCGTCGCCGGCGGCCAGGAGTCCATGACCAACGCCCCGCACCTGCTGCCGAAGTCCCGCGAGGGCTTCAAGTACGGCGCGATCGAGATGCTCGACGCCATGGCGTACGACGGTCTCACCGACTCCTTCGAGGGCATCGCCATGGGCGAGTCCACCGAGAAGCACAACACCCGCCTGGGCATCCCGCGCGAGGTCCAGGACGAGATCGCCGCCCTCTCGCACCAGCGCGCCGCCGCCGCCCAGAAGAACGGCGTCTTCGAGGCCGAGATCACCCCGGTCGAGATCCCGCAGCGCAAGGGCGAGCCGGTCGTCTTCTCCCAGGACGAGGGCATCCGCGCCGAGACCACCGTCGAGTCCCTCGGCAAGCTCCGCCCGGCCTTCGCCAAGGACGGCACCATCACCGCCGGCACCTCCTCGCAGATCTCCGACGGCGCCGCCGCCGTGGTCGTGATGAGCAAGGCCAAGGCCCAGGAGCTCGGCCTGGAGTGGATCGCCGAGATCGGCGCCCACGGCAACGTGGCCGGCCCGGACAACTCGCTCCAGTCGCAGCCGTCCAACGCCATCCGCCACGCCCTCAAGAAGGAGGGCCTGGAGGTCGAGGACCTCGACCTGATCGAGATCAACGAGGCCTTCGCCGCGGTCGCCCACCAGTCAATGAAGGACCTGGGCGTCACCCCCGAAAAGGTGAACGTCAACGGTGGCGCCATCGCGCTCGGCCACCCCATCGGCATGTCCGGCGCCCGCGTGGTGCTGCACCTGGCCCTGGAGCTCAAGCGCCGCGGCGGCGGCGTGGGCGCGGCCGCCCTCTGTGGCGGCGGCGGCCAGGGCGACGCCCTGATCATCCGCGTCCCCGGCAAGTAAGCACCCACTCAAGGAGCAGCGCACATGGTGGACGTCCCCGCACTGGTCGCCCAGGCACGGGAGGGCCGGCCGCGTGCCGTGGCCCGGCTGATCTCGCTCGTGGAGGGGGCGTCCCCGCAGCTGCGCGAGGTGATGGCGGCGCTCGCCCCGCTGACGGGCGGCGCCTACGTGGTGGGCCTCACGGGCTCGCCCGGCGTCGGCAAGTCGACGTCGACCTCGGCGCTCGTCTCGGCGTACCGCCGGGCCGGCAAGCGGGTCGGCGTCCTCGCCGTCGACCCGTCCTCGCCGTTCAGCGGCGGCGCGCTCCTCGGCGACCGGGTGCGCATGTCGGAGCACGCCTCCGACCCCGGCGTCTACATCCGCTCCATGGCCACCCGCGGACACCTGGGCGGTCTCGCCTGGGCCGCCCCGCAGGCCATCCGCGTCCTGGACGCGGCCGGCTGCGAGGTGATCCTGGTGGAGACCGTCGGCGTCGGCCAGTCGGAGGTCGAGATCGCCTCCCAGGCCGACACCTCGGTGGTGCTGCTCGCCCCGGGCATGGGCGACGGCATCCAGGCCGCGAAGGCGGGCATCCTGGAGATCGGCGACGTGTACGTGGTGAACAAGGCCGACCGGGACGGCGCCGACGCCACCGCCCGGGAGCTCAACCACATGCTGGGCCTCGGTGAGGCCCGCGCGGCGGGCGACTGGCGTCCCCCGATCGTCAAGACGGTCGCCGCCCGCGGCGAGGGCGTCGACGAGGTCGTGGAGGCCCTGGAGAAGCACCGCGCGTGGATGGAGGAGCACGGGGTCCTGGCGGAGCGCCGCCGGGCCCGCGCCGCCCGCGAGGTGGAGACGATCACCATCACGGCGCTGCGCGAGCGGATCGGCGATCTGCACGGCGACCGCCGCCTGGACGCGCTCGCCGAGCGCATCACCGCCGGCGAGCTGGACCCCTACGCGGCCTCGGACGAGCTGGTGGCGAGCCTGACCGGCCAGTGAGCCGCCGCGCCGCGGAGGCGGCGCGGGAGGGAACGAGGAAGGCCCCGTCCGTCCGGACGGGGCCTTCCTCGTTCCTGCGCGCCTACGGCTTGCCGCGGCGGCCGCGCAGCTGCTCGGCGACCGGCTTCAGCGACTCGTGGAGGTCGCCGAGGGCCTCCGGGCTGAGCTGGTCGATGAAGTGCTTGCGCACCGACTCGACGTGGTGCGGCGCGACCTTCCGCATGGTGTCCATGCCGACGTCCGTCAGCACCGCGTAGAGCCCGCGCCGGTCGGACTCGCAGTTCTCGCGCCGGACGAGCCCGGCGTTCTCCATCCGGGTGATCTGGTGGGAGAGCCGGCTCTTCGACTGCAGGGTGGCCGCGGCGAGGTCGCTCATCCGCAGGCGCCGCTCCGCCGACTCCGAGAGGTTCACCAGGATCTCGTAGTCGTTGATGGTCAGGCCGAAGGGCTGGAGGTCCTTCTCCAGTTGGTACGTCAGCATTCTGTTGACGTCCAGATAGGTGCGCCAGGCGCACTGCTCGGCGTCGGTGAGCCAGGGGGTGGCCGTCTCGGTCTCCATGTATGGATTCTACCTAAGAAGTTGAAAACTGGACGAACTCTGGGAGTGTGTTCGACGCGTCACGCTCCGCAGACTACCGCTCACAGCCCGAAGCGACGCTGCAGGTCGCCGAGCTGTCCGGGAAGGCGCGGTACGGAACCCAGCGGCCCCTGGCCGGAACTGTGCGGTGCGTGGCCGCCCGGAACACCGGGCTGTCCGCCCGGCTCGCCGATGGCCCGCTCGGGCATCAGGAGCTCGGTCGACTGCAGGAGCACCGTACCCGCCCCGACGAACTCGAACTGGTGCTCCTCGCCCGAGGTGCCCCCGATCCCGGTCAGCGCGCGCAGGCCGCCCATCACGCCGGTCAGGTAGCCGTGGTCGTAGTGGTGGCAAGGGGACGGGCAGTCCGCCCAGCCCACCAGAGCCTGCGGATCGACCCGCAGCGGGGGCTCCATGAAGACCACGGGGCCGTTGGAGGCGGCGACGAACTTGCCGGTGCCGATCAGGGTCACGAAGCCGGGCACGATCGACTGCTTCAGCGCCAGCGAGGGTTGGTACGCGAGCAGATTCCCCGAACGGATTGTCAGGTTGCCCTCGTCCAGGTCGTACGAGTTCACGTCGAAGGCCCGGTCGGCGAGCAGCATCTTGCCGCTGCCCTCGGCCACCACCCAGTCGCTCGCGTGCAGCGGCGAGTGGAAGGAGGTGCGCACCAGCCGGTCGAGCCGGCCGTGTCCGATGCCGTTGAACTCGATCCGCCCGTAATAGGCGATCATCTTGCCCTTCTGCAGGAACCACTGGGAGCCCTTGAGCTCCACGCAGAAGGTGTACGCGTTGACGTTGTCGTCGCTGGGCAGCGTCATCGGGTCATGCACCACGGGACCGGTCACAGCTTCTCCTCCGACGCCTGCACGTACACCGCACCGCTCCCGCTCAGCTCCAGCTGGAAGGCCTCGCCCGAGCCGCGGCCCACCATGTCCCGCCAGCCGAGCGCGGTGGACAGCTTGTTCCGCACGTCGCCGTGGTGGGCCACGTACGCCTGGGGGTCGACGTGCACCGGGCGGCCGGGCGTGATGGGCAGCTCGATGACCCCGCCGTGCGCCATGACGGCCACCGAGCCGTGACCGCGCAGGGTCGTCGTGAACAGGCCCTGGCCGGTGACCTGGCCGCGCACCATGCCCATGACCCCGCCCTGCGAGCCCATGAACATCGTGCCCTGCTCCAGGGTGCCGTCGAAGGCGAGCAGCCGGTCGGCCTCGACGTAGAGCGTGTCGCCGGTCAGCGCGATCACCTGGATGTGGTGGCCGCCGTGCCCGAACATCACGGTGCCGCTGCCCTCGACGGTCATCAGCGGGGTCGCCTCGCCGGCCACCCGGCGCCCGATCATCGACATCAGGCCGCCCTGGCCGCCGGTCACGTTCGGCGTGAAAGTGACGTCGCCGCGGTAGGCCAGCATCGCGCCGCGCTGGCTGAAGAGCCGCTGCCCGGGGATCACCTGGGCCTCGATCATCTTCGAGTTGATCTCACGGAACGGCATCAGTCCCCCTCGTTCGCTTCGCCGCCCGCGCGGCGCAGAGGTGTGGCCGTCGTCGTCTGCGGCCCGGTGGCCGCGCGTGCGACGCTCACACGTCACCCCCGATCGTGTTCCGCTCGCTCGGCTGGACGTAGACGAGTCCGTCACCTTCGAAGCGGATCTGGAAGGCCTCGCCGCCGCCCTCGCCCAGAAAGGTGCGGAAGGTCACACCCGACTGGAAGTTCTGCTGGAGGTTGCCCTGGTGGGCGATGTACGCGCCGGGGTCGACGGACAGCGGGTACTGCGGGGTCACCCGGAGCACGACCGCGGGGCCGTCGGACATGATCGCGGCCTGGCCGTTGCCCTCCACGGTGGTGGTGAACAGGCCGTTGCCGGTCGCGCCGCCGCGCAGACCGGTGAAGGTCGTGCCGGTGCGCAGGCCGGCGTCGGTGCAGAGCAGATTGCTCGCCTCGACCCACAGCTTGTCGCCGTGCAGTTGGACCAGGTTGATCTCGGAGGCGCGGTCGGCGAACCAGCAGGTGCCCTGCCCGCGGACCTCCATCACCTCCATCTGCTCACCGGTGAGCCGGCGGGTCACCATGCCGCGCAGGCCTTCACCGCCGCCGGACATCTTCTTGAAGGCCATCTGGCCGTCGTAGGCGACCATCGAGCCGTTCTTCGCCTTCACGGCGTCGCCGGTCATGGTCACGGCGAGCACTTTGCTGCCTTGGAGTCGGAACGTTGCCACGGAGGGAAGGTACTGGGCCCCCGGATAAAGGGACAGCAAAGTCGGCGTGCACAATGGAACGGCCCTTGTGCATCCGTTCACAAGATCGAACGAAGGTGACCCCTGTCGTGGACATCAAGACCGCTTCCTCGCTGCACCGGCTCCGGCTCGTCTCCGCGCCGGAGGCCGTGTCGTTCCTGCTGCTCCTGGTCTGCTCGGTGCTGAAGCGGACCACGGACTTCAACGCGGTCCCGGTGATGGGCGCGATCCACGGCATCCTCTTCATCCTCTACGTCCTCTTCTGGCTGGACGCCTGGAACCGGACGAAGTGGAGCTTCGGCACGGCCGCCCTCTACTTCGTCCTCTCCGTCCTGCCGTTCGGCGGCTTCGTCGCCGAGCGCAGGCTGAAGCGTGCGGCCGAGGCGGCGGTCATCGCCTCCCGTGCCCGCCGCGAGGGCGTGGTGAACGCATGATCGTCGCGTTCTCGGTCACCCCGCTGGGAGTGGGGGAGGAGGTCGGCGAGTACGTCGCCGACGCGGTCCGGGTGGTGCGCGAGTCGGGGCTGCCGAACCGCACCGACGCCATGTTCACCTCGATCGAGGGCGAGTGGGACGAGGTGATGGACGTCGTGAAGCGCGCCGTCGCCGCCGTGGAGGCGCGGGCACCGCGCGTCTCGGTCGTCCTCAAGGCCGACATCCGCCCCGGCGTGACGGACGGCCTCACCTCGAAGGTCGCGACGGTGGAGCGCCATCTGGGCTCCTGACGCCCGCACGGTACGCGGAAGGGCGGGCCCCCAGGCAGGATCATCTGCTCGGGGGCCCGCCCTTCGCCGTGCCTCAGGCCGCTTCGGCGGCCAGGGTGTCGAGGTGGTCGCCGATCCGCTGGAGCAGGGCCGTCAGCGTGCCGAACTCCTCGGGCGACAGGCACTCCGTCATGCGGGTGCGCAGCACGGCGACCTGCTCCGAGATCCGGCGGTGCGCCGCGCGGCCCTCGGCGGTCAGCGCCACGGTGCCGTCGGCGTCGAGACCGGCCCAGCCGCGCCGGACGAGGTCGTCGACGTACGGGCGCATGGACGGCTCGCCGACGGACCGGAAGGCGGTCATGATCTCGTCGACGTGGTCGAGGGTGACGGGCTCGTACGAGACGGTGTTGAGGACCTGCCAGCCGCGCCGGGACAGCCCATCGGCGGCGAACAGGCGGGCCATGGCGTCTTCGATCGCGCCGTCGATGTGCTTGAGCCAGTAGCCGAACGGGCGCTGCGTGCGGACGTCTTCCATGATGCTCCCCCTATGCATGTCTTTTAACAACAGTTGTAAACTAGCATGCATGTCGGAGAGAGACCAGCAGGAAGCCGTCGCCGCCGTCGAGCGGGCCATGGTGGCCATTCGTCGCAGTCAGAGCCGTCGCTCGCTGGGCCGCCTCGTGCCGCCGGGCGGCGGCCGGGTGATCGACCCCACGCTGTTCGGCGTCCTCGACGCCGTCGAGGAAAGGGACGGGGCCTGCTCCGTCACGGACGTCGCCACCGCCCTCGGGGTGGACCAGCCGCGGGCCAGCCGGCTGGTGGTGCGGGCCGTCGAGGAGGGGTGGGTGGTGCGCGGGGTCGACCCCGTGGACGCCCGCCGGACGCTGCTCGGCCTGACCGCCGCGGGGCGTGAGCAGGTGGATCGCACCCACCGCTTCCGGCAGCAGGTCTTCGCCCGCGTGATGGCCGACTGGCCGGACGCCGACCGCACCGAGTTCGCCCGGCTGATCACCGCCTTCGTCGCCTCCTTCGGGCGGGTGGCGCGAGGGGCGGACGCGTCTTGAGCGACCGCTCAAGACGAAGCCCCGCCGATCTTGAGCGACCGCTCAAAACCAGCTACTGTCCTGTCCGGGGCCTGTTTTGAGCGATCGCTCAAAGCAGGGTGAGGGGGAAAGGGGCAGGGCCATGGGGCTCTACGTCGAGGCGCGCGTCCGTGCCGACCTGGACATCCTCTGGGAGCGGACCCAGGATCCGGCCGAGCACCAGCGGTGGGACCTGCGGTTCACCGAGATCGCGTACCTGCCGTCCGCCGAGGGGGAGCCCCGACGCTTCCGGTACGCGGTCCGCGTCCTGCCCTTCCTGGCCGTCGCCGGCACCGGTGTCTCCGCGGGGGAGCGCCACCGGGCCGGCGGCGACCGGGTCTCGGCGCTCCGCTTCGCCTCCCCGGACCCGCTCTCCCTCCTCGCCGAGGGCAGCGGCTACTGGCGTTACGTGCCGGGGGAGGACGGTGTCAGGTTCCTCACCGGCTACGACTACCGGCCGCGCTGGGGCCGCTTCGGCCGCGTCGCGGACCGCCTCCTCTTCCGGCCCCTGATGGGCTGGGCGACGGCCTGGTCCTTCGACCGGCTGCGGCTGTGGTGCGAGGACGGGATCACGCCCGAGCGCGCCCGCACCCGCTGGCTGCTCGAACTCGCCGCCCGGGCCCTGCTCGTGGCCGTCCCGGTCGCGGTGACCCGGCTGCCGCTGGGCGCGGTCTCGCTCGCCGCGGTGCCGCTCGCCGTCCTCGGGCTCGCCGCCGCCCTCCTCGTACCGCCGTCGCCGCGGACCCCCGCCGCCCGCCGCTGTCTGCGCACGCCGCCCGGCCGGAGCCGGGCGCCGCGCCTCCTCGCCACCCTGGAGCAGCCATGAGCTCGATCTTCCGCACCGCCATGGGCGCCGCCGCCTTCGGACGGCTGCACCCGGAACTGCGCCGCCGCTTCTCCGTCGGGCTCGACAGCGGCGAACTCTGCGTCGGGCGCGGCGCGATGGACCGGATCTGGCACGGCAAGGGTCTGGTCGGACCGCTCCTCAAGCCGTTCCTCGCGCTCGGCGGCACGCGCAACATCCTGCTCCCGCGCACCGGCCGCCACGTGCCCTTCACCATCGAGAACGTGCCGTACCTCGACTCGTACGGGCGGGAGACCGTCACCTTCGTGCGCACCTTCCAACTGCCCGGCGGACCGCGCCGCTTCGACGCGACGATGGTGCACAGCCCCGCGCGCGGCTGCGTGCTCGACTACCTCGGCACCCACCAGCACCTCGCCAGCGAACTGCGCCTGTCCGCCGAGCCCGACGGCTCGCTGCTCATCCGCTCCGGCGAACACCGCTTCCGCGAGGGCCCCGTGGACCTGCGGGTGCCCGGACTCGTCGGCGCCGACGCCGAGGTGCGCGAGTCCTTCGACGAGGACACCGGCCGCTTCCGCATCCGGGTCCGGGTCGTCAACCGGTACGTGGGGCCGCTGTTCGGCTACGAGGGGTCCTTCACGGCCTCGTACGCCTCCGTCCGGGAGTGCGGCGTCCGGCCGGGGCTGCGTCCCGTCCGCGAGGAGGCGCGGGCGTGAGCGCCGAGGACACCCGGCACCGGCTCCTGGAAGGCGCCCTGCGCACCCTGGTCGAGCAGGGCATCGCCAAGACCTCGGCCCGGTCCGTGGCCGCCGCCGCGGGCGTCAACCAGGCGCTGATCTTCTACCACTTCGGCTCGGTCGACGAGCTCCTCGCGGCCGCCTGCCGGCACGGCGCCGAGCAGCGGGTGGCCCGCCACCGCGAGCGGCTGCACGCGGTCGGCAGCCTCGCCGAACTCCTCGCGTTCGGGCGGGCGATGCACGCCGAGGAGCGTGAGGCCGGCCACGTCGCCGTCCTCGGACAGCTGCTCGCGGGCGCCCAGACCCACCCCCGGCTCGCCCCCGCCACCGCCGCCGGGCTCGACCTGTGGATCGAGGAGATCGAGCGGGTGCTGCGGCGCGTGCTGGCCGGCGGCCCGCTCGACGGACTCACCGACCCCGCCGGACTCGCCAGGGCCGTCGCCGCCTCCTTCGTCGGCATGGAGTTGTACGAGGGCGTCGACCCGGCCGGCGCCGAGGCCGCCCTCGACACCCTCGAACACCTGGGCGTACTGCTGGCGGCGCTCGACGAGCTGAGCCCGGTGGCACAGAAGGCCGTGCGCTTCACGCTGCGCCGGAAGGGGCGGGGGCCGGGGGGACGGCCGGCGTAAGCGTGCACGGCACCCGGACGGGCGGAGCCCCCGTCGGCCGGCGTCCGGCTGGGACCCCGCGAGCGCGATGCCCGGCGGCACCGGTCGGCCGGCGTCCGGCTGGGACCCCGCGAGCGCGATGCCCGGCGGCCCCGGTCGGCCGGCGTCCGGCTGGGACCCCGCGAGCGCGATGCCCGGCGGCACCGGTCAGCCGGCGTCCGGCTGGGACCCCGCGAGCGCGATGCCCGGC
>NZ_JBITXX010000015.1:128255-188102 GCF_044544925.1 Streptomyces sp. NPDC053431
GGCACCGGTCAGCCGGCGTCCGGCTGGGACCCCGCGAGCGCGATCCCCAGCGGCGTCCGCTCGTACAGCACCTGGTGCCCGTAACGGCGCGAGGTCAGCAGGCCCGCCGCCCGCAGCACCGACAGGTGCGCCGACACCGAGGAGGCGGCGAGCCCCAGCCGGTGCGCCAGCGCCGAGGTCCCCGCCGGTTCGTCGAGCGCGCACAGCACGTCCGCCCTCGCCCGGCCGAGCAGCCGGGCGAGGGCGTCCGGGGTCCGCTCCCGGGCCTCGGTCCACAGCCCGCCGATGCCCCGGGCCGGATAGGCCACCGTCGGCTGCCACGGCGGGTCGAAGCCGCTCACCACGTCCGGCCAGGTGAAGACCGAGGGCATCAGCACCAGCCCCTGTCCCCCCAGGGCCCGGACGTGCTCGCCGTGGTAGTCCACCGTGAGGGTCGCCGTCTCCTCCACCCAGCCGAAGGCCGGATGCAGCTCGGTGAGCAGCCGCTCCAGGCCGCCCTCGGCGAGCCGCCGCGAGTGGTAGGCCACGTCCGCCTCCAGCAGCGCGCGCAGCCGTGGCCAGTCGGGCGCGATCAGCGCCTCCCAGGCCCGCTCCAGCAGATCCGCCAGCCAGTGCAGGGAGCCGCCCGGGTCCGTCAGCATCCGCTGCCCGTGCGGCGTCTCCGCGGCGCCCGGCGTCTCGGCGAGCGCCCGCGCGAAGTCGTCCGCCGCGAGCGCCGTATCGGTCCGCCGCAGCGCCGCGATCTCCTCGTGGAAGTCCGCGGCGGGCCTGATCGGCGGCGGGTAGAGGAAGTCCGGACTGTGCCCGCGCAGGGGCATCAGCAGGTGCAGCGGCGCGAGATCCACCCCGCGGGCCGCCTCCGCGATCCGCCGCAGCCACGGCAGGTGGTACCCCTGCTGCCGCGGCCGGGCGAGCACCCGTACCGCGCAGTGCGTCTCCCAGAGCGGCGAGATCGCGAAACGGATGCGCAGCGGATCCGCCTCGCCGAAGTGCAGGTGGTACGGCACGGGACCCCCGGGCGCGGCGGACTTTCGGCTGGAGCCGAAAGTCTAGGGCCGCCGCCGCGCGGCCCGCACGCTGCTGCCATGCCCACGAACGACCCCCGGGCGCCCGAAGGCGCGCCCGTGCCCACCCCTGCCTTGCTCACCGCGGACCCGGCCCCGGCGGGCCCGGCGCCCGCGGGACCGGCCACCGATGCCCCGGCGCCCGCGGACCCGGCCCTTGCGGGACGGGCCCTGGCGCCCGCGGGGAGCCAGCCCGCCGCGACGGCCGCCCGCGCGTCGGGGTCCGCCCGCGCTCCGGGGCCCGCCCCCGCTCCGGGGCCCGCCCTCGTTCCCGGGCCCCCTCCCGCGTCGGGGTCCGCCCCCGCTCCGGGGTCCGCCCCCGCTCCGGGGCCCGCCCTCGTTCCCGGGCCCCCTCCCGCGTCGGGGTCCGCCCCCGCTCCGGGGCCCACCCCCGCCCCGGGGCCCACCCCCGCTCCGCGGCCCGCCCCCGCCCCGTCCGGGCCGGCCCCCGCCTCGTCCGGCCCCCGCTACCGTGCCGTCTTCTCCGTGCGCGAGTTCCGCTTCGTGTTCGTCGCGCATCTCTTCTCCCTCCTCGGGCTCGTGGTCAGCGAGCTCGCGCTCACCGTGCTCGTCTACGAGCTCACGCGCTCCCCGCTGCTGTCCGCGCTCACCTTCGCGCTCGGCTTCCTGCCCTACCTGCTGGGCGGCACCCTGCTCGCCGGAGCCGCCGACCGGTACCCGCCGCGGCGGGTGCTGGTGGTCTGCGACCTGGTCTGCGCCGGGTGCGTGGCGCTCATGGTGCTGCCGGCCACCCCGGTGGCCGGACTGCTCGTGCTGCGCTGCGCCGTCGCCGCCGTCGCCCCCGTCTTCCAGGGGACCCGGATGGCGACGCTCGCCGACATCCTCGGCGAGGGCGAGCTGTTCGTCCTCGGGCGCTCGCTGCTCCGGATCGTCTCGCAGAGCGCCCTGCTCGCCGGCTTCGGCGCGGGCGGCCTGCTGCTCACCGTGCTCACCCCGCGCGGCGCCATCGCCGTGACCGCCTGCACCTTCCTCGCCTCCGCGCTGCTGCTCCGCTTCGGCACCGCCCGCCGCCCCGCCCGCGCCGCCGCGAAGCGGGAGGGTGTCCGCGGTACCTGGGGCGTGCTGAAGGACCGGCGCATCCGGGCCCTGACGCTGCTGTTCTGGGTGCCGCCGCTGTTCGTGGTCGTCCCCGAGGCGCTCGCCGCCCCCTACGCGGCCGAGGTCGGCGCCTCCACCGCCGCGCTCGGGCTGCTCATGTGCGCGATGCCGGTCGGCACCGTCCTGGGCGAGCTGTTCGCCGGCTCCGTGCTGAGCGCCGCCACCCGCTCGCGGATCGTGCTGCCGCTGCTGCTCGCCGGTTTCGCGCCCTTCCTCCTCTACGCGCCGCGCCCCGGGCTCGCCGTGGCCGCACTCGCGCTGTTCCTGTCGGGCGTCGCCGGCGCGTACTCCCTCGGGCTCGACGCCTGGTTCGTCGAGGCCGTGCCCGAGGAGCTGCGCGGCCGGGTCATGACGCTCGCGTCCGCGGGCATGATGACCGTCCAGGGCATCGGCATGGCGGGCGCGGGCCTCGCCGCCGAGTTCGCGCCCGTGCACGTGGTCGTCGCCGCGACCGGTGTCCTGGCGACCCTGTGCCTGGTGGTGCTCGTGCTCGAAGTCCGGGCGACCGAAGGGCGAGACGCGGCTGACCGTCATATGACCAGTGGGTAAGGTCGAGGCGTGCCGAAGCCGCTCAGTCTCCCCTTCGACCCCATCGCCCGCGCCGACGAACTCTGGCAGAAGCGCTGGGGCCCGGTCCCCTCGATGGCCGCGATCACCTCGATCATGCGCGCCCACCAGATCCTGCTGGCCGAGGTCGACGCCGTGGTCAAGCCGTACGGGCTGACCTTCGCCCGCTACGAGGCGCTGGTGCTGCTCACCTTCTCCAAGGCCGGCGAGCTGCCGATGTCCAAGATCGGTGAGCGGCTCATGGTCCACCCGACCTCGGTCACCAACACCGTCGACCGCCTGGTGCGGTCCGGCCTGGTGGACAAGCGCCCCAACCCCAACGACGGACGCGGAACGCTCGCCTCCATCACCGAGAAGGGCCGCGAGGTCGTCGAGGCCGCGACCCGCGACCTGATGGAGATGGACTTCGGTCTCGGCGTGTACGACGCCGAGGAGTGCGCGGAGATCTTCGCGATGCTGCGCCCGCTGCGGGTCGCCGCGAACGACTTCGACGAGTCCTGAGAGCGGGCTCCGGGCGCGCCCCGACCGGGGCGCCGGGCGGGCGCACCCCCGCGGAAGATCGCCCGGAACGTACCGTTACGCTCGACGGCATGAAATCCAGCGTGCTGACCCGCTACCGCGTCATGGCGTACGTGACCGCGGTCATGCTGCTCGTGCTCTGCACGTGCATGATCTTCAAGTACGGGTTCGACAGGGGCGAGGACGTGACCTTCGCGGTCTCCCAGGCCCACGGCGTCCTCTACATCATCTATCTGATCTTCGCCTTCGACCTGGGCTCCAAGGCCAAGTGGCCGTTCGGCCGGCTCCTGTGGGTGCTGCTGTCGGGCACGATTCCCTTCGCCGCCTTCTTCGTCGAGCGCAAGGTCGTCCGCGACACGCTTCCGCTGGTCAGCGGCGCGCAGCCGGAGCCGGTCAAGGCCTAGGGCCCACCTGACGGGGTCACCCCCGCACTGATGTGCGGGGGTTTGCCATCGACATTTACTAGGACGTCCTAGTAAATTCGAAGCATGGACGCTGACGCCATCGAGGAAGGCCGCCGTCGCTGGCAGGCCCGTTACGACAAGGCCCGCAAGCGCGACGCCGACTTCACCACGCTCTCCGGGGACCCGGTCGACCCGGTCTACGGGCCCCGGCCCGGCGACACGTACGAGGGGTTCGAGCGGATCGGCTGGCCGGGGGAGTACCCCTTCACCCGCGGTCTGCACCCCACCGGCTACCGGGGCCGCACCTGGACCATCCGCCAGTTCGCCGGCTTCGGCAACGCCGAGCAGACCAACGAGCGCTACAAGATGATCCTGGCCGCCGGCGGCGGCGGGCTCTCGGTCGCCTTCGACATGCCCACCCTGATGGGCCGCGACTCGGACGACCCGCGCTCCCTCGGCGAGGTCGGCCACTGCGGTGTCGCCATCGACTCCGCCGCCGACATGGAGGTCCTCTTCAAGGACATCCCGCTCGGCGACGTCACCACGTCGATGACGATCTCCGGCCCCGCCGTCCCCGTCTTCTGCATGTACCTGGTCGCCGCCGAGCGCCAGGGCGTCGACCCGGCCGTCCTCAACGGCACGCTGCAGACGGACATCTTCAAGGAGTACATCGCGCAGAAGGAGTGGCTCTTCCAGCCCGAGCCGCACCTGCGCCTGATCGGTGACCTGATGGAGCACTGCGCGGCCAACATCCCCGCGTACAAGCCGCTCTCCGTCTCCGGCTACCACATCCGCGAGGCCGGGGCGACGGCCGCGCAGGAGCTCGCGTACACCCTCGCCGACGGCTTCGGCTACGTCGAGCTCGGCCTCTCCCGCGGCCTCGACGTCGACGTCTTCGCGCCCGGCCTCTCCTTCTTCTTCGACGCGCACCTCGACTTCTTCGAGGAGATCGCCAAGTTCCGCGCCGCCCGCCGGATCTGGGCCCGCTGGATGAAGGAGGTCTACGGCGCCAGGACCGACAAGGCGCAGTGGCTCCGCTTCCACACCCAGACCGCCGGCGTCTCGCTCACCGCGCAGCAGCCGTACAACAACGTCGTGCGGACCGCGGTCGAGGCGCTCGCCGCCGTCCTCGGCGGCACCAACTCCCTCCACACGAACGCCCTCGACGAGACCCTCGCGCTCCCCAGCGAGCAGGCCGCCGAGATCGCGCTGCGCACGCAGCAGGTGCTCATGGAGGAGACCGGCGTGGCCAACGTCGCCGACCCGCTGGGCGGCGCCTGGTACGTCGAGCAGCTCACCGACCGGATCGAGGCCGACGCCGAGAAGATCTTCGACCAGATCAAGGAGCGCGGACTGCGCGCCCACCCGGACGGCAAGCACCCGATCGGTCCGATCACCTCCGGCATCCTGCGCGGCATCGAGGACGGCTGGTTCACCGGCGAGATCGCCGAGTCCGCCTTCCGCTACCAGCAGGCCCTGGAGAAGGGGGAGAAGCGGGTCGTCGGCGTCAACGTGCACCACGGCTCGGTCACCGGCGACCTGGAGATCCTGCGGGTCAGCCACGAGGTCGAGTGGGAGCAGGTCCGCGTCCTCGGCGAGCGCAAGGGCCGCCGGGACGAGGCGAAGGTCAAGGCCTGCCTGGACGCCATGCTGGCGGCGGCGCGGGACGGCTCCAACATGATCGCCCCGATGCTGGAGGCCGTACGGGCCGAGGCCACGCTCGGCGAGATCTGCAACGTGCTGCGCGACGAGTGGGGCGTCTACACGGAGCCCGCCGGCTTCTAGGCCCCGTTCCCCAGGGCGGCTTCGAACGGAGAGGGGCGGTACGGGTCATCCCGTACCGCCCCTCGTCCCACGTCGTGTCAGCTCGCGCCGGACAGGCCCTGGGCGGGCGCGGCCGCCGCGCCCAGGCCGCCCAGCAGCAGGGCGGAGAGCCGGGCCACCCAGGCCGCGTCGACCGGTTCGGCGCTCACCAGGGCGCGGTGCACCACGGCGCCCGCGACCACGTCGAAGATGAGGTCGTCGACGGCCTCGACCGTCGCCGGGTCGCGCTCGTCGGGGAGTTCGCCCCGTTCCTGCGCCCGCTGCCGGCCGTCGAGGACCAGCCGCTTCTGGCGGTCCACGATCGAGGCCCGGATGCGCCGGCGCAGCGGCTCGTCGCGGGTGGACTCGGCGACCACCGCCATGAGGGCGGTCTTGGTCTCCGGGCGTTCGAGGAGGGCGGCGAACTGGAGGACGACGTTCTCGATGTCGGCCTGGAGGGAACCCAGATCGGGCAGTTCGAGTTCGTCGAAGAGAACGGCGACGGCGTCCACGACGAGTTCGTTCTTGTTGTTCCAGCGCCGGTAGAGGGTGGTCTTGGCGACCCCGGCGCGGGTGGCGACATCGCCCATGGTGAGCTTGGACCAGCCCAGCTCGACCAGAGCCGCCCGGGTCGCCTCGAGAATGGCCGTGTCGGCCTCGGCGGAGCGGGGGCGTCCGGTTCGGGCGCGGGAGCTGGTGCGCTTACACATGGGTGACGACCATACCCGCCGGTAAGTATTGCGCCAGGGGCCGGTGATGTGAGGCAGTTCACGGCCCGACCCGCCCCGCGGGGACCGGCGTCGCCATTACGCTACGGCTCGTAGCGAAAGGCCCGAGAGGCCCCTCGCGACAACCACGCCGCCGGGTGGGGACCCGGCGCACACGAACAACGAGAACCGTGCCGCCCCGCCCCGGACGGCACGCTTCGGCCATGGCTTACCGGATACGTCCGCGGAGGGGGGAGGATAGAGGCATGCAGCCCCGAAACATGTCCATGAGCGGCGTCGTCGACCTCGCCGCGGTGAAGGCGGCCGGTGAGGCCAAGGCCAAGGCGGAGCAGGCCCGTGCCGAGGCCGCCCGACAGGGTGGAACGGCCGCCGTCGCCCCCTCTTCCCTGGTGATCGACGTCGACGAGGCCGGCTTCGAGCGCGATGTGCTCCAGCGGTCCGCCGAGGTCCCGGTCGTCATCGACTTCTGGGCCGAGTGGTGCGAGCCGTGCAAGCAGCTCGGCCCCCTCCTGGAGCGGCTCGCCGTCGAGTACAACGGCCGTTTCCTGCTCGCCAAGGTCGACGTCGACGCCAACCAGATGCTGATGCAGCAGTTCGGCATCCAGGGAATTCCGGCCGTTTTCGCGGTGGTCGCCGGTCAGGCGCTGCCGCTGTTCCAGGGCGCGGCCCCCGAGGCGCAGATCCGTCAGACCCTCGACCAGCTGGTGCAGGTCGCCGAGGAGCGCTTCGGCCTCACCGGCCTCCTGGTCGACGCCGACGCCGACCCGAACGCCCCGGCGCCCGTGCAGGCCGGCCCGTACGACGCGCTGCTCGACGCGGCGGTCTCCGCGCTGGACGCCGGTGACCTGGCCGGCGCGATCCAGGCGTACAAGAACGTGCTCGCGGACGACCCGGAGCACCCGGAGGCCAAGCTGGGCCTCGCCCAGGCCGAACTGCTGGCGCGCGTGCGGTCGATGGACCCGGGCGCGGTGCGCAAGAACGCGGCCGACAACCCGAAGGACGTCGCCGCGCAGATCGCCGCCGCCGACCTCGATCTGGCGGGCGGCCACGTCCAGGACGCCTTCGGGCGGCTGGTGGACACGGTGCGCCGTACGTTCGGCGAGGACCGGGACGCGGCGCGGCTCCGGCTGCTGGAGCTGTTCGAGGTGATCGGCCCCGAGGACCCGCGGGTGACGGCGGCCCGACAGGCCCTGGCGAGCGCGCTGTTCTGAGGCCTCGACGGCCCTCCGGGGCGGTCCCGCAACGGGACGATTTGGCGACACAGTGACATTCGGCGGCCGCTCTTTACCAAAACTTGGTAATGGCGGCCGCTGTTACTTGCAGTAAATCGAACCTGGATTTGTGTCCGGATTTCTCCTCCCTCATCGGACTTTGTCGCGTCACGTGGCGGCACCCTGTGTTGCCGACCGACGTCAGCCCGTCGTGCCGTGGTTATCAGGCCGTTACTAGCCAGTAACGAACCCCCTTGTGCGGGGGGCCGGAATGGACCACGATCGGCGACGCTCGGTCCGACACCGCACCAGCCCGGCAACCCGCCGACGGTGCGGCGAAGGGTCCCCACCGAGCGGGCCGGCGGCAGCGCCGTCGGTCGTGGACAGGGGGGTTCCTGCTCTACGGGCAGGGCCTGTCCAATCCGGCCGCGCACCGCGCGGTCAGTGGTTGTCGCTCGGGGGTGATCGCCGGTGATTCGGACGTGCGTCGTGCCGCCTGAGCCCTCGGCGCTCTCCTTCCCGAGGACGTAGCACTTCTCCCATCCCAGGACGGGCCCCTGGGCCCATCCGGAGATGTACGTCCGAGAAGGAGGATTCTCATGAAGTCCCAGGTTCGTGGCGGGACCAGATGGAAGCGGTTCGCCGTCGTCATGGTGCCGAGCGTGGCCGCGACGGCCGCGATCGGTGTCGGCCTGGCCCAGGGCGCGCTCGCCGCGTCCTTCAGCATTTCCGGCCAGGATTTCAAGGTTCGCGCCGACAGCCTCGTCGGCAAGGACTTCGTCCAGTACGGCAGCGTCGACGCCGGTAAGGACCTCGAAGGCAAGGACTTCGCGGAGCCCGTCGCGGTGTCCGGCTTCTCCGAGGCCTGGATCACCAACATGTGCCAGTCCGTCGTGACGCCGAACGTCCCGTTCGTCGGCGACGTGACGCTGGTGCTGCGGGCCGGCACCGAGGACAACAAGCCGGTCTACGCGAAGGGCATCTACCTCGATGTCGCCGAGCTGAAGGCCGACGCCGAGTTCGGCAACATCGACATCGGCGTCGCGGCCGGCAACCTGGCCAAGGCTCCCGGCAAGCCGGGCATCCAGCCGAACACCAAGGCCAACCCGTTCGGCTTCGGCCAGCGTGCCGAGGACGCGAAGCTCAGCAACGTGAAGCAGCGCGCGTGGGCGACCACCGCCGCCACCTTCAAGCTGCCGAACCTCGACCTCTCGCTCAAGCGCGGCAAGGGCGCCGGGGTCGAGTGCTACTGATGCCGACGTCCGTCCAGGACTGACGCGCACGGGTGCGGGGCCGTCCCGTACGGCCCCCACCCGTTTCGGTAGTGCCCCTTCTTCTTCACCATCTCAGCAACACCGCTTCCAGGGAGCTGTTTCCATGAGCGCCGAGTCCACTGCTTCCCGCGGAGTCCCCAAGGAGAACCGGTTCAAGGTCTGGCGGCAGACCCGGCCCTTCTGGGCGGGCCTTTTCACCATGATCGGCGGCATACCGATCGCCTATCTCCCGTACGGGGACATGCGGCTCGGCAACATGACGCTCGCCATGCAGACGACGGCCGGAGCCGGTGCGCTGATCATCGGCCTCCTGCTCATCACGCTGGGTCTGACGATGTGGTTCCAGCCCCTCGTCCGGATCTTCGCCGGCGTCGCGGCGATCGTGCTCGCCCTGGTCTCCATCCCCGTGTCGAACTTCGGCGGCCTGGTGATCGGCTTCCTCTTCGCGCTCGTCGGCGGCGGCATGTCCGCGGCCTGGGCGCCGGCCGAGCCGAAGTCCGAGGAAGCCGTCGCGGGCGCCCCGGAGCACCCGGACGACGCCGAGGAGCCGGCCGGGCAGGACGTCGTGCGGGCGCACGCCGAGGCCGTCCCGGACGAGCACATGCACGACGGCACCACGCAGCCGCTGATCCCGCAGCAGGGTTCCGAGGCGCCGGTGGCCGAGACGACGATCGATGCCAACGGCGGGAGGAACAGTGCGGGGTGACGAAACACAGTCGGCCGGGACGACGAGAGGACCGCGCCACGCGGCTCCCCGCAAGTCGCTCCTGAACAAGCTCCAGGTGCCCGCGGGCAAGGCGATGGCCCTCGCGGCCATGCCCACCGCGGTCCTGATGGGCATGGGCCTGGCACCCCGGCTCGCCCTCGCCGACGACAGCAAGGACATCCCCTTCGCCCCCGGCCCGTGCGTGACCCGCTCCGACGAGCCGACGGCCGAGGCGACGACCAAGCCCGCCAGGACGGAGAGCCCCGAGCCGACGGCGAGCGCGACCGAGAAGCCGGCCCCGGAGACCTCCGCGACCGCCGAGCCGAAGCCGACCGCGACCACCGGCGCGGAACGCCAGCAGGCCGCGACGCAGGCGCCCGCGCCCCAGGCGACGACCGCCGCGCCCCAGCCGACCCCGACGCCCACCAAGTCGGTCAACCCGCTCGACCCGCTGGGCCTCGGCGACGCGCTCAAGGACCTGTTCGACGGCCCGAACGCGACCACGCCCGCGCCCCAGCCCAGCTCGACCACGGCGGCGCCCAGGCCGACGGCCGGCACCGGCACCCCGGACGCGCCCAAGGAGACGACGGCGCCGAGGACGGGCACCGGCGGCACGACCGGTGGCACGGTCGACAAGACCAAGGACGCCATCAAGTCCGCCGCCGCCACGGCCGGTGCGGCCACGAAGGAGCTGCCCGACTCCGCCAAGGGCCTCGACGCCAAGAAGGACGAGGACATCCCCGACGGCGCGAAGCCGCGCTTCCCGTGCCCCGAGGCCGACCCGAAGGCGCTCGCCGCGGCGGAGCTGGAGTCCGGCATGCCGCTCCTCCCGGACGAGCCGTGGATCCTCCAGACCTCGAAGCTGGAACTGCGGGGTCTCAAGTACCACGGCATCGTCGAGGTGAAGACCGGCAGCGGCAAGATCAAGAAGGTCCTGAAGTTCACCGCGGACGAGGTGGACATCACGAACCTGCACCAGCTGACCGTCCACTCCGACGGCCTGACCGGCCACGTCCGCTCCAGGCCGGGCTCGATGTCGACCATGCGCAACGGCACGGTGACCATGTACACGGAGGAGCTGAAGGGCAACCTCTTCGGTCTCATCCCGGTCACCTTCAGCCCCGCGACCCCGCCTCCGCTCGACGTTCCGTGGGCCATCTTCACCAGCTGCACGGTGAAGCAGGCCGGCCAGTTCGGCGGCACGCTCCGGATCCCGGGGCTGGAGAACACGATCGAGCCGAGCTGAGTCCCGTACCACCCGGGAGCCGCACACGACAGGAGCCCCCGCCCCTCCGAGGAGGGACGGGGGCTCCTGTCATGCGGCCAGGGCGGGCGTCAGGCCTGCTCGGTGCCGCCCAGGTGGTGGACCCGGACCATGTTGGTGGTGCCGGGGACGCCGGGGGGCGAGCCCGCGGTGATGACCATGGTGTCGCCGGCGTTGTAGCGCTGGAGCTTCAGCAGCTCCGCGTCGACCAGGTCGACCATGGCGTCCGTGTTGTTCACGAACGGGACCAGGAAGGACTCGACGCCCCAGCTCAGGGTGAGCTGGTTGCGGGTCGACTCGTCCGTCGTGAAGGCCAGGATCGGCTGCTGCGTGCGGTAGCGCGACAGGCGGCGGGCGGTGTCGCCGGACTGGGTGAAGGCGATGAGCGCCTTGCCGTCCAGGAAGTCGGCGATCTCGCAGGCCGCGCGGGCGACCGAGCCGCCCTGGGTGCGCGGCTTCTTGCCCGGGACCAGCGGCTGCAGGCCCTTGGAGAGCAGCTCCTCCTCGGCCGCGGCGACGATCTTCGACATCGTCTTCACGGTCTCGATCGGGTAGGCGCCGACCGAGGACTCGGCGGAGAGCATGACCGCGTCCGCGCCGTCCAGGATCGCGTTGGCGACGTCGCTCGCCTCGGCGCGGGTCGGCCGGGAGTTGGTGATCATCGACTCCATCATCTGGGTGGCGACGATGACCGGCTTGGCGTTCCGGCGGCACATCTCGACGAGGCGCTTCTGCACCATCGGGACGCGCTCCAGCGGGTACTCCACGGCGAGGTCGCCGCGGGCCACCATGACGGCGTCGAAGGCGGCGACGACGTCCGCCATGTTCTCGACCGCCTGCGGCTTCTCGACCTTGGCGATGACCGGGACCCGGCGGCCCTCCTCGTCCATCACCTTGTGGACGTCCTTGACGTCGTTGGCGTCGCGGACGAAGGAGAGGGCGACCATGTCGCAGCCCATGCGGAGCGCGAAGCGGAGGTCCTCGACGTCCTTCTCGGACAGGGCGGGCACGTTGACCGCGGCACCGGGCAGGTTGATGCCCTTGTGGTCGGAGATGACGCCGCCCTCGATGACGACCGTCTTGACCCGCGGGCCCTCGACCTCGACGACGCGCAGCTCGACGTTGCCGTCGTTGATCAGGACCTGGTCGCCCTTGGACACGTCGCCCGGCAGGCCCTTGTACGTGGTGCCGCAGATGGACTTGTCGCCGGGGACGTCCTCGGTGGTGATGGTGAACTCGTCACCGCGCACCAGCTCGACGGGGCCCTCCGCGAAGGTCTCCAGACGGATCTTGGGGCCCTGGAGGTCGGCGAGCACGCCGACGGCGCGGCCGGTGTCCGCCACCGCCCTGCGGAGACGGTCGTACCGCTCCTGGTGCTCTGCCTGGGTCCCGTGGCTCATGTTGAATCGGGCCACGTTCATGCCGGCCTCGATGAGAGCCTTCAGCTGCTCATAGGAGTCGACGGCGGGGCCCAGCGTGCAGACGATTTTGGAACGGCGCATGAGGCGGATCCTATCGGTTTGTTTCACTGCGGAATATTCCGTCTGGTGGAAAGTACAAATGGGCGGGGGGCCGCTCAGGCGTTCACTCCCTCGGGGGTCGATTCGCTCACGAGTGCGTAGCTCTGGCGGGCGATCTCCAGCTCCTCGTCCGTCGGCACGACGGCAACCGTCACCCGCGCGTAGTCCGGCGAGATGACCCGGGCCTCGTCCGACCGGACCGCGTTGAGGTCGGCGTCCACCGCCAGGCCCAGCTCCTCCAGGCCCGCGATCGCCGCCTCCCGCACCGGGGCCGCGTTCTCGCCGACCCCGGCCGTGAACGCCACCGCGTCCACCCGGCCGAGTACCGCGTAGTACGCCCCGATGTACTTCTTCAGGCGGTGGACGTAGAGGTCGAAGGCGAGCGCCGCGCGCGGGTCGCCCTCGTCGATCCGGCGCCGGATCTCCCGCATGTCGTTGTCGCCGCACAGCCCGACCAGGCCGGACCTCTTGTTCAGCAGGGCGTCGATCTCGTCCGCCGACATGTCCGCGTTCCGCATGAGGTGGAAGATGACCGCCGGGTCCAGGTCGCCCGAGCGGGTCCCCATGACCAGGCCCTCCAGCGGGGTCAGACCCATCGAGGTGTCCACGCAGCGGCCGCCCGCCACCGCCGAGGCGGAGGCCCCGTTGCCCAGGTGCAGCACGATCACGTTCACCTCCTCCGGCGCCTTGCCGAGCAGCCTCGCCGTCTCCCGGGAGACGTACGCGTGCGAGGTGCCGTGGAAGCCGTAGCGGCGGATCCGGTGCGCGTCCGCGGTCTCCACGTCGATCGCGTACCGCGCCGCCGCCTCCGGCATCGTCGTGTGGAAGGCCGTGTCGAAGACCGCCACCTGCGGCAGGTCCGGGCGCAGCGCCATCGCCGTACGGATGCCGGTGAGGTTCGCCGGGTTGTGCAGCGGCGCCACCGGCACCAGCCGCTCGATCTCGGCGAGCACCTCGTCGTCGATGACGGTCGGCGCCGTGAACCGCAGCCCGCCGTGCACCACGCGGTGCCCGATCGCGGCCAGTTCGGGGGAGTCCAGGCCGAGCCCGTCCGCCGCCAGCTCCTCCGCGACCGCCTTCAGGGCCGCCGCGTGGTCGGCGATCGGGCCGGTCTTCTCCCGCTTGTGGCCGCCGCCCTGCAGCGGGGTGTGCACGAGCCGCGAGGTCTCCTCGCCGATCCGCTCGACCAGGCCGAGCGCGAGCCGGCCGCCGTCCTTCATGTCGAGGAGCTGGTACTTCACCGACGAGGAACCGGAGTTGAGGACGAGGACCCGGGTGGGCGCGGCGCCGGACGCGGGGGTACGGGCGGTCATGCGGAGAGCTCCTGACCCTGGGACTGGATCGCCGTGATGGCGACGGTGTTGACGATGTCGCTGACGAGCGCGCCGCGCGAGAGGTCGTTCACGGGCTTGCGCAGGCCCTGCAGGACCGGGCCGACGGCGACCGCGCCGGCCGAGCGCTGCACGGCCTTGTAGGTGTTGTTGCCGGTGTTGAGGTCCGGGAAGATCAGGACGCTCGCCTGGCCGGCCACCTCCGAGTCGGGCAGCTTGGTCGCCGCGACCGAGGGCTCCACGGCCGCGTCGTACTGGATCGGGCCCTCGACCCGCAGCTCGGGCCGGCTCTCGCGGACCAGCTTCGTCGCCTCGCGGACCTTGTCGACGTCCGCGCCGGAGCCGGAGGTGCCGGTGGAGTACGAGAGCATCGCGATCCGCGGGTCGACGCCGAAGCGGGCGGCGGTGGCCGCCGACTGCACGGCGATGTCGGCCAGCTGCTCGGCGTTCGGGTCCGGGTTGACCGCGCAGTCGCCGTACACCAGCACCTTGTCCGCCAGGCACATGAAGAACACCGAGGAGACGATGGAGGCGTCCGGCTTGGTCTTGATGATCTCGAAGGCCGGGCGGATCGTCGCGGCCGTGGAGTGCACCGAGCCGGAGACCATGCCGTCGGCCAGGCCCTCCTCGACCATCAGGGTGCCGAAGTAGTTCACGTCCGACACCACGTCGTACGCGAGCTCGACGGTGACGCCCTTGTGGGCGCGCAGTCGCGCGTACTTCTCGGCGAAGGCGTCGCGCAGCTCCGAGGTCTGCGGGTCGATCAGTCGGCTGTCGCCGAGGTCGACGCTCAGATCGGCGGCCTTCTTGCGGATCACCTCGACGTCGCCGAGCAGCGTCAGGTCGCAGACGTCCCGGCGGACCAGCACGTCGGCGGCGCGCAGCACGCGCTCCTCGGTGCCCTCGGGCAGCACCACCCGGCGGCGGTCGGCGCGGGCCTGCTCCAGCAGCTCGTTCTCGAACATCATCGGGGTGACCCGGCCGCTGCGGGCGACGGAGATCCGGCGCACCAGGTCGGCGGTGTCGACGTGACGCTCGAAGAGGCCGAGCGCGGTCTCCGCCTTGCGCGGCGTGGCCGCGTTCAACTTCCCCTCCAGGGAGAAGAGTTCGGTGGCGGTCGGGAAGCTGTTGCCCGGGACGGAGATGACCGGGGTGCCGGGCGCGAGGCGGGCGGCCAGGGTCAGGATCTCGTCGCTGGGGCGCTCGTCGAGGGTGAGCAGCACGCCGGCGATCGGCGGGGTGCCGGCGGAGTGCGCGGCGAGCGCGCCGACCACCAGATCCGCCCGGTCCCCGGGGGTGACCACGAGACAGCCGGGGGTGAGCGCGTTGAGGAAGTTCGGCAGCATGGCGCCGCCGAAGACGAAGTCCAGCGCGTCGCGGGCGAGCCCGGCGTCGTCGCCGAGGACCACCGAGGCGCCGAGCGCGTGGGTGATCTGGGCGACGGTCGGCGCGGCGAGGGCCGGATCGTCGGGCAGCACGTAGCAGGGCACGGGCAGCCGGGCGGCGAGCCGCTCGGCGATCGCGGCCCGGTCCTCGCCGGCGACCCGGTTGACCACCATCGCGAGCACGTCGCAGCCGAGCCCGTCGTAGGCGCGGAAGGCGTTGCGGGCCTCGGCCCGTACCGACTCGGCGGGCTGGCCCTTGCCGCCGACCACCGGGATCACCGAGGCGCCGAACTCGTTGGCGAGGCGTGCGTTGAGCGCGAGCTCGTCGGGCAGCTGGGTGGCGGCGAAGTCGGTGCCGAGGACCAGGACGACCTCGTAGTCGCGGGCGACCGCGTGGAAGCGCTCGACGAGCCGGGAGACCAGCTCGTCGGTGCCCCGCTCGGCCTGCAGCGTCGATGCCTCGTGGTAGTCCATGCCGTAGACGGTCGCCGCGTCCTGGGACAGCCGGTAGCGGCTGCGCAGCAGATCGAACAGGCGGTCGGGTCCGTCGTGCACCAGTGGGCGGAACACCCCCACCCGGTCCACCTGGCGGGTCAGGAGCTCCATGACTCCCAGCTCGACGACCTGGCGGCCGTCTCCGCGGTCGATCCCGGTCACGTACACGCTGCGCGTCACGCCGTCGTCTCCTGTCCGCATCGCGACGGGGGGTCCGTCGTGCGATGTCCGTCAAGCGAGTGTGTTCAAAAACCATCGATAGGATGGCAATGCCCTCTTGACAATACCCCCGCGGATCGATACGACGCCCGCTGGGCGAAGGGCCCGGATCCAAGGGACCAAAGGCCTGGAAGGCCCTTCCGCGGCCGGACGCGCGGAGTAGCAGCGAGCGCACCCCCACCGCCGACCGTGTGAGAATCGACGCGGCTCACACGTACCACTACCGAGCAGGAGACCCAGCACGATGCGCATCGGAGTTCTGACAGCGGGCGGCGACTGTCCCGGCCTGAACGCGGTGATCCGGTCGATCGTGCACCGGGCCGTCACCCACTACGGAGACGAGGTCATCGGCTTCGAGGACGGCTACGCGGGCCTGCTCGACGGGCGCTACCGCCCCCTCGACCTCAACGCCGTCAGCGGCATCCTCGCCCGCGGCGGCACCATCCTCGGCTCCTCCCGCCTGGAGCGCGCCCGCTTCCGCGCGGCCTGCGACAACGCCAAGGAACTCATCGAGAAGAGCGGCTTCGACGCGCTCGTCCCGATCGGCGGCGAGGGCACCCTCACCGCGGCCCGGATGCTGCACGAGGCCGGCGTGCCCGTCGTCGGCGTCCCCAAGACCATCGACAACGACATCTCCTCCACCGACCGCACCTTCGGCTTCGACACCGCCGTCGGCGTCGCCACCGAGGCGATGGACCGGCTCAAGACCACCGCCGAGTCCCACCAGCGCGTCATGGTCGTCGAGGTGATGGGCCGCCACGCCGGCTGGATCGCCCTGGAGTCCGGCATGGCCGGCGGCGCCCACGGCATCTGCCTGCCCGAGCGCCCCTTCGACCCGGCCGACCTGGTCAAGATGGTCGAGGAACGCTTCGCCCGCGGCAAGAAGTTCGCCGTCATCTGCGTCGCCGAGGGCGCCCACCCCGCCGACGGCACCATGGACTACGGCAAGGGCGAGATCGACCAGTTCGGACACGAGCGCTTCCAGGGCATCGGCACCGCCCTCGCGTACGAACTCGAGCGTCGCCTCGGCAAGGAGGCCCGGCCCGTCATCCTCGGCCACGTCCAGCGCGGCGGCACCCCGACCCCGTACGACCGGGTGCTCGCCACCCGCTTCGGCTGGCACGCGGTGGAGGCGCTGCACCGCGGCGACTTCGGCAGGATGACCGCGCTGCGCGGCACGGACATCGAGATGGTCCCGCTGGCGGAGGCCGTCACCCAGCTGAAGACGGTCCCGGCGGACCGGATGCGCGAGGCCGAGTCGGTCTTCTGACCGGCCGGCGGCCCCGTCCCGCCCGCCCGGGCCGTACGGCCCCTCCCGCGCGGGACCCGCGCCCCGACGCCGTCCCGGACACCCGCGGCCCCGATCGTCCCCCCGTGGACGATCGGGGCCGAATCCATGCTTGAGTCCCCCGCCGCGATCAACAAGGCTTGAACCCGTCCCGGACATGTCCCAACCCCGTCCGGCCCGGCCCGACGAGGGGAGCGGCGCGCCATGACCCTGGGGGAGACGCCTCCCGACCCGCGGGAGGCACGGAACCCGGCCGAGTTCATCGCGCGGCTGCAGGCCCTGAAGGACTGGTCCGGCCTCACCTACCGCGAGCTGTCGGCGCGCGCCGAGGCGCTCGGCGACGTCCTGCCCCGCTCGACCGTCGCCAACATGCTCTCCCGGACCACCGTCCCCCGCGAGGAACTGCTCGGCGCCTTCGTCCGCGCCTGCGGCGCCCGGACCGAGGAGTGGGAGGCGGTACGCAAGGAGCTCGCCGTCCACGGGGCGTACGAGCCGGAGCCCGGCGTGGCGCCGGAGGCCGGCGCGGACACCGAGGCGGCGCCCGTCTGGCCCGGGGCCGTACCGGAGGAGCCGCCCGCCGGACCGGCGCCCCCACCGCGGCGCTCCCGGATCCGCCGCGCCCTCGTCGGCGCGGTCGCCGCCACCGGCCTCGTCCTCGCCGGCGTCAGCGTCGTCGCCCTCGTACGGGACGGGGACCGGCGGCCTCACGAGCAGCGGCGCCCGCCGGTCCTCACCGCGCCCGCCGAGGGGCCGGTCCACATCCGGGTGATCGGCTCCGGCCTCTGCCTGAACGAGCGGCGGGGCAGCAGCAGCGGCCAGATCTACCAGCGCTCCTGCGCCGGCGCCGACGTCCCCCGCTACGAGCTGAAACGACTCGCCGGGGAGCACTGGCGGATCGTCTCGGTCCACCCGGACTTCCCCGTCGGCTGCTCGGGGATACCCTCCGGCGGCCGGATACCCGCCGCCGCGCTCGAGGACTCCGAGTGCGGCGACCCCACCCGCGTCGAACGCTTCACCCTGGAGCCGTACGGCAGCCCGCCCACCGGCTGGCGCATCGTGCCGGCCGGCTCCGCGACCCCCGGCAGCTGCGTCACCGTCGTCGGCGACCGCGGCGCCGAGTGGTCGCGGCTGGCCCAGGCGCCCTGCACGGCGGACGCCCGGGGCCAGCTCTTCAGCTTCGACCGGCGCGACCAGGGCGGGTCCGGAAAGTAGCGTCGTCCGCCCGGCGAGCCGGACGGGACGTCACGGACCCGCCCAAGGGCGTGCGGCTGGTCCCCACCCGCCGGGAGCGCGAGGACGGGGGGCGCATTCGCCGCCGTCTCGGTGCGGACGCCCGCCCCGGCTCCCGGCTCCCGGCCGGCGGACGGGCGCCGGGCGGTCCTCATGGCGTCTCTCGTCGGTCCGGCCGGCTCGCCCCCGGCTCCGGTCCCGCCGGGAGGCCCAGGAGCAGGGGCGAGCTCAGCCGGGCGTCCGGATGCATGCCGAGCAGGTGGTGCACCACCCCGGACAGGCCGGGGAGCAGCCCGGGTGCGAACGCCTCCTTGGCCAGGCCGCCGACCGGACCGCGCTGCTCGATGCCGGTGATCAACTCGCCGTCGGCCTCCGCGGCGGACGGTCCCGCGTAGCCCTCCAGACCGCGCAGCCGGCGCAGCAGCTCCGAGAGCCCGAGGTCTCCGTGACAGAGGGTGTGGCTCCAGCCGAACCCCTCGCGCAGGCCGGCCGGCCCCGAGCGGAGCGCGGTGCCGAGGTGGCGGGGATCGCCCGTGCGCGCGTGGAGGTCGACGGCGGCCAGGCCGATGCCCGTACTCCCGTGGCACCACGCGGTGGGGTACTCGACGTCGCCTCCGATCCGCGCGTCGGTCCAGGCGGGCACCTCCGGCGCGTACAGCGACTCCTCGAAGTCCTGGGCCCGCGCGCCGAGTTCGCGCCACCGGCGGCGGTCGGCCGCGCTCCCGGCGGCGGAGAGGGAGAGCCGGGTGAGCGCCCATCCCGCGCCGGTGGCGCCATGGGCGAATCCGCCGATGCCCTCCGGGAACATCACCGTCGACCACCGCGCCCCGCGGTCGTTGACGACCGCCGTCCGCTCCAGATGCCGGCCGGCTTCCGCGGCGACGGCCAACCACCTTTCCTCTGCGGTGAGTTCGGCGAGGCCGAGCAGCGGCACCGGCACCCCGGCGGCGCCGCTGAGCACGTCCAGGGCCCGGTCCTCGGCGAGTGCCTCCGGGGTGAGCAGCGCGGCCCTGCCCCGGGCGCGGTCCAGCAGGTCCGGAGTCCCGAGCAGGCGGTGCAGCGCGCCCCAGGTCCACACCTGTGAGGCGATGCCGGTGAACCCGCCCAGCCGGCGGGTCGGCGTGGTGTCCTCGGTGGCGGCCAGCACCTCCAGGGTGCCGTCCAGGACGGACTCCAGCCCGGCCACCGGATCGGCCCGCCCGGCGCGCTGCTCCCGCAGGTACTCCGCCAGGGCGAGGGCGACGCCGCCCTGCCCGGTGTAGAGGTCCGCGTCGAGCGGGCGGATCGCCCAGCCGTGGTCCGTGAGCACCGGACTGATCCAGGTCGCCGTGGCGTCGGCACCGCGCACGGCCGCCGCGCAGACCGTCCGTACGACCTCGGCCGCCAGCACGCGCCGGCGCCGGTCCAGGTCCTCGGCGTGCGGGGACCGGGCGGGCGTCCGCACCCGGTCGGGAAGCCGGCGCTCGTTCAGGTAGGCGCCGACCAGCGCGCTGCGGATGGTGTCCCGTTCACGGTCGAGGTCGGCGCGCCGCCACTCCGTCAGGAAGGTGGCCGTCCGCCGCTCGTCCACCCGCTCCTCGAACACGGGGACGTCGCCGACCAGGAGGTCCGCGATCTCCTGGTCGATCACCGCCTGCTCGCGGGGCGCGCCCGGCGCGGCCAGGGCGTTGCGGTGCAGGATGTCGCGGGCCCGCGCCCGGGCGGCGTCGGGGCCGTGCAGCGACGCCGGGTGCCACAGCATCCGGCCGATGTCCGTGTAGGTCTGGGTGGGGCGCCGGATCCTGCGGACCCGGCAGCCGGCGAACCCGCGCACCAGCGTGCCGAGGGCGCCGTCCGCGTCGAGCTCCGCCAGGGCTCCGGTGACCTCGTCGAAGCCGGCCAGCACCCGGTCCCAGTGGCGGATCAGTACCGGCTCCGGGCTGGGGTGGTTGCGGGCGGGCGGCAGCTCCACCTCGCCGATCTCCAGCCGTGCGGTGTCCCGTCCGCCGTCCGTGATGACCGGGACGCGGATGCGCGGCTGCTGACCGGGCAGGCCGCCCGCGGCCGAGAGGTCCACGCCGGCGAGGGCGTAGCCGTCGGTGCGCAGAGGGAGGATCCCGGTGCGCAGCACGGTGCCGCGGATCGTCCGGGCCGCCCGGTCCACGGCGTCGCCGCGCCCGCTCGGCGGGACCTCGACGTCCGGGGTGAAGAGGGCCTCGGCGTCGACCACGGCGGGCATCGGGCCGTGCGCCACCAGGTTCTCGGCGTGCAGGTCGGTCCCGCCGAGCAGCCGCATCACCGCCAGCCAGCCGCCCAGGGCGCGGTAGAAGCGGGCGAGTTCGGCCTCGTCCCGGCAGTAGCGGTGACCGAGGTGCTCGGCCCAGCCGTAGCCGTCCCGGACCACCACCCTCGGCACGCCCAGGTCCTCGGCGCCGGGGACGGCGGCGACGAAGGAACGGAGCGCGGCGTCCACCTCCACCGGCCGCGGCTTGTACATGAGGGCGGCGGTCCCGAAGACCAGCCGGGCCACCGCCCGTCCTCCGTGGTGGGTGTCCCCCCGGGCGAGCTCCAGGCCGCGCAGCGGTCCCGGATCGTCGCCGAGCAGACCGGCCACGGCCCGCCGGTCGGCGGCGAACCGGACCCCGAGCTCCAGGGCGCCCTCGATCAGCAGGCGCCCGGAGGCGAGGCCCCGCGGGTGCAGCGCCGGATACCGCCGGCGCAGGGTCTCGGCGAAGCCGGGGGCGCAGGCGTGCCGGAGGAAGGCGTCCCAGCGCGCGGACGGGTCCGCGCCGGGCAGTTCGCCGGCCAGGGAGGCGGCCCGCAGTTCCAGCAGGAGCACCCGGTTCAGCCGGAGCTGGAGGGTGCGGCGCAGCGCCTCGCGCGTCGCCTCGCGCAGGACCTCCCGCTCGTCGGGGGCCAGCCCGGAGATCCCGGGGATCCGGCCGTCCAGCTCCGCGAACAGCGGTCCCGCGAAGGTGTCCACCGGCCCGGCGAACCACCCCTCGGGCGGCGGCCCTTCGGACGGTCGGGCCTCTGCCACCGGTTCCACCATGCTGTGTCCTCTCCTGACGGCTGGGGCGGGCTTCTCACGACCGCGCCGGCCGGGCCCCCACGGGCCGGCCGGCGCGGGCCGGGGAACCCGTACGGGTTCCCCGGGTGGTGCGTCCGGTGCGTCGGGTGCCGTACGGCGGTTCGTCAGCAGCAGTAGCTGTGCCACGAGCCGGTACAGCTGCTGCACCCGGTGAGCAGCGCCTCGGTGCCGTCGGTCAGCGCGGCCTCTCCGGCGGCACCGCCGACGTAGAGCGGGCCGGCCGGGTTGTCGGCACCGAAGGCCGTCTCGGCGCCCTGGAGCCAGGCGGTGACGATCTCTGCCGTACGCGTCATGGACATGACAGGCATAGGAGTCCTCCTACGAATCGCCGGAAATGCACGGGGCTACAGAATCCACCGGAGGAACCGCATCCGGGATCTGCCAGAACCGGCCAATCGCCGAAGGGACGTCCGGGCGCTCTCCGCGGTGGTCCACAAGCCGCGGCGGGGCCGCCGGGGGGACGGCCGGCGGGACGGCCGTCGCCCCGCGCGGCGCGAGGTGAGCGAGGGTGGCGGGCGGTGTCCGGCCCGGCCGGGCGGGGCCGGCCCGCGGACCCGCGGCGTACGGGGACCGCGCCCGTCAAGGGCAACGGCCCACGCACATCCGGCCATTCACCGTCCGGCAGGCGGACACCGCGTACCTTTCGGTGGCCGCGTCCGGACGCGGAACCGGTCGTGGAACCGGTCCACGGCACCGAGCGAGGGACCGGTCCATGGACCCGACCGCGGACTTAGGAGGCGGGCTCCACGAGGCGGGCCCGGAGGGCGGTCACGACCGCCGGGTCCAGGCCCACATGGCCGGTGACGTACGCGTGGACCGAGCCGTACTCCGCCCGGAGGTCCGCGAGAACCAGGCGCATCACCTCGGCGGGCGCACGCCCGAAGCCGGGCCAGCGCAGTTCGCGGTCCGGGTGGGCGGCCTTCCAGTCGGTGATGAACCGTTCCGTGGCCAGCTCCGTCAGCGCGAAGTCGGCCAGGATCTGCTCGTCCGACACGTCGAGCAGCCCCAGGACCAGGGCCGCGAGCAGGCCGGTGCGGTCCTTGCCCGCGGCGCAGTGGAAGACCAGCGGCCCCTCGGCCGTGGCGATGATCTCCAGGGCCTCGCGCAGTTCGGCCCTGCCGTCGAGGGCGACCTCGGCGAACCGGTCGGCGAGATAGCGCCACGGGTCGAGCGCCGGATCGATCGCGGTCTGGTCGTACGGCCGGTGCTCGATGCTCAGGTTGTGCCAGCGCTGCGGCTCGCTCTCGGGGTGGCGGCCCCGGGCCTCGATCTCCCACGGGTAGCGCAGGTCGATCACGGTGGCGATGTTCAGCTCCCGGAAGCGCTCCAGATCGGCGCGCGCGTCGGGGCCCGCGAGCTTGCCGAGGGAGTCGGAGCGGTAGAGGGTCTCCCACCGCACGGTCCCGCCGTCGGCGGTCCGATAGCCGCCCAGGTCACGGAAGTTGTGGAGCCGTTCGAACGGTATGTGTCGTCTCACGCGGCCAATGTACGGGCCGTTCGCGGGAGTCGGGCCCGTGGACGGACACGCCCGGCGCCTGTCCGGCTCCGGCGGATCAGGGCCGTCGGGCCCTGGCGGCGCCCTAGCGGCCGACGAGGGCCCAGAAGTGCTCGGTGATCTCGTCGAGGTACGCCCGGCCCGCGTCGCCCGTCGAGGCGGAGGCGCCCCAGCTGCTCGTGGCGGCCATCTTGGCGTGGTAGTCGGTGTGCAGGCGCTGCAGCGCGTCCTCCACCGTCCGCTTCGGCAGCGGCAGCAGCTTGATCACCGGTTTCACATAGGCCTGCCAGCGGGTGGTCGCCGCGTCGCGCAGCAGCTCGCGCAGCTTCTCGTCGCCGCCGGTCGCGGCGAGCAGGGCACGCGAGTCGAGGCCCAGGACCTCGGCGAGGGCGGCGGTCTGGCGCTCGTTGCCGCGCCAGCGCCCACCGTCCTCCATGCGCTGGTACGCGGCGGGGTCCATGCCGATCCGGCGGGCCAGGTCCTCCGGGGCGAGACCCCGGGCGATCCGGTGTTCCCGGAGGGTGGTGGCGGAGGTGAGGAGCTCGACGGGGGAACACCAGAGCACGCCCGCGAGGGCGGTGAGTTCCTGAGAGGTGGGGGCGAGCCGGCCGCGCTCCCAGGCGACGACGGTCTCGGGCCCTATGTAGAGGCCGTACTGGGCCCGCAGGCCGTAGGCGACATGGTCGGGGCCCATGCCGAGCCCCTCGCGCAGACGGCGCGCGGCGAGGGCGTTGAAGGGAGGAGAGGGTTGGTGCACCCCGCCACCGTAGATGCGGAGGGTGATCGTTAGCTACGGTGCGTTCACCCAACGCTGATGGTCGTAGGAACGTCGGAACCGATCAGTAACCGCGCGTGCCGCCCTCCGTCGCGCTGAGCCACCGGTACTGGAGCTCCGGGCGCCCGATCTGACCGTACTGCGGCGCCCGGGCGGCCCGGCCCGCGCCGACCAGGTGCTCCAGATAGCGACGGGCGGTGATCCGCGAGATGCCGACGGCCGCGCCCGCCTCCGCCGCCGTGAGCCCCTCGGGAGCGGCCCGCAGCGAACGCGTCACCGCCTCCAGGGTGGGGCCGCTCAGGCCCTTGGGCAGCGCGGCGGGCTGCGGGGCGCGGAGCGTCGCGAGCGCCCGGTCCACCTCGTCCTGCCCGGAGGCCTCGCCGGCGGCCGCCCGGAACTCGGCGTACCGGGCGAGCCGGTCGCGCAGGGTCGCGAAGGTGAACGGCTTCAGGACGTACTGCACGACGCCGAGCGACACCCCCTCGCGCACGATCGCGAGATCGCGCGCCGAGGTCACGGCGATCACGTCCGCCGCGTGCCCGGCGGCCCGCAGGGCCCGCAGCAGGTGCAGCCCGTGCCCGTCGGGCAGATAGAGGTCGAGCAGGATCAGGTCGACCGGCATCCGTTCGAGCACCCGCAGCGCCGCGGCCCGCGAGTGCGCCACCCCGACCACCGTGAACCCGGCCACCCGGCCCGCGTACAGCGCGTGCGCGTCGGCGGCGACGGGGTCGTCCTCGACCACGAGGACGCGGATGTCCTGCCCGCCGGCACTCACGCGCCCACCTCCACGGCCACCGGGGCGGCCACCGGGGCGCCCAGCGGCAGCCGGACGGTGAACTCAGCGCCGCCCAGGGGCGATTCGCCCACCGAGAGGGTCCCCGAGGCCCGGGTCACGGCCTGCTGCACCAGCGCCAGCCCGAGCCCCCGCCCGGGCCCCCGCGTCGACCACCCACGATCCAGCACGGCCCCCCGCTCCTCGACCCGCACTCCGGGCCCGCTGTCCCCGACCCGCAGCAACAACTCCCCGCCGTCGGCGAGCGCGGTCACCAGAACACGCGCGCCCCGGGCCCCCTCCGCCCGGGGCTCGGCGAGGGAACCGGGGGTGTGGGGCGGGACCGCGCAGGGGGAGGGGGAAGGGGAGGGCAGGGGGAAGGGGGAGGAGGGGAAGGGGGGTGCGGGTTCCGCCGGGCGGAGGGGGGTGGCGGGGCCGGCGGGGCCGAAGGCGGGGGTGGCGGGGCCGAAGGGGGTGGCGGGGTCGGGGGTGGTGGGGCCCGGCGTGGGCGCCGGGATTGCGGGGGCCGCCAGGGTCGCCAGGTCCGTCGGCGCGGCCAGGGTCGCCGGGGGCGTCGGCGTGGCCAGGGTCGCCGGGGGCGGGAGGGCGCAGGTGTCGCCGGCCGCCTCGACCGCGTTGTCGATCAGGTTGCCGAGGATCGTCACCAGGTCGCGCGAGGGCAGCGACACCGGCAGGACGCCGTCGTCGATGCGGCTGTCCTCCGTCAGGACCAGCTCCACGCCGCGCTCGTTCGCCTGGGCGGCCTTGCCGAGGAGGAGGGCGGCGAGGACCGGCTCGCCGACCGCGCTCACCACGCGGTCGGTCAGCGCCTGCGCCAGCTCCAGTTCGGCCGTGGCGAAGCCGACCGCCTCGTCGACCCGCCCCAGTTCGATGAGCGAGACGACGGTGTGCAGGCGGTTCGCGGCCTCGTGGGCCTGGGAGCGGAGCGCCTCCGTGAAGCCGCGCTCCGAGTCCAGCTCGCCCGACAGCGCCTGGAGTTCGGTCCGGTCCCGCAGCGTGACCACGGTGCCGCGGCGCTCCCCGCCGACCACCGGACGCGTGTTGACGACCAGCACCCGCTCGTCCGTCAGGTGCAGCTCGTCCACCCGCGGCTCCGAGGACAGGAGCGCCCCCGTCAACGCCGCCGGCAGCCCGAGCTCGGCCGCCGACCGGCCGACCACGTCCTCGCCCGCCAGGCCCAGCAACGCCCGTGCCCCGTCGTTGATCAGAGCGATCCGCCGCTGCCCGTCCAGCATCACCAGCCCCTCGTGCACGGCGTGCAGCGCGGCCTCGTGGTAGTCGTGCATGCGGCTCAGCTCGGTCGCGTTCATGCCCTTGGTGTGCCGGCGCAGCCGCACGTTGATGACGTACGTGCCCGCCCCGCCGAGCGCGAGCGCCGCACCCGCCATCCCGAGCAGCGCGGTGACCTGCTCGCGTACCTGCTCGCTGATCTTCTCGATGGTGATCCCGGCGCTGACGAGGGCGATGACCCTGCCGTGGTCGTCCTTGTCGACGACCGGCGCGACCGTGCGTACCGAGGGGCCGAGCACGCCCATGTGGATCTCGGAGAAGGTCTCCCCGCGCACGGCGCGGTCGGTGTGCCCGAGGTACGTCCGGCCTATCTGCTCCGGCTCGGGGTGCGTCCACCGTGTGCCGTCCGGCGCCATGATCACCACGAACGTGACGCCCGCGTGCCGGCGCAGCCCCTCCGTGTACGGCTGGAGCGCGGCGGTCGGGTCCACGGTGCCGGCCGAGCGCGCCGCCGCGACCACCGCGGGCGACTCGGCGACGGCCGTCGCGGTCGCCGTGGACTGCCGGCGCGCGGTCTCCTCGGCCTGGGCGCGGTCCGTCACGTACGCGAAGACCGCGCATCCCGCGACGACGGCCGCCACGAGCACGACCTGCATCGCGAAGAGCTGGGCTGCGAGGCTGCGCGGGCGGGGGAGGGGGAGACGCATGCGAGCAAGTGTGCCTGGCCCGATTTGCTCCCTCGTACCGCGCGCCCGAATCGTTCCTGGAACGAGACGAACACCGTTCGCGCCGGGCGGGACCGGAGCCTCCGGCCCTGTTCCGGCCCGGTTCCGGCCCTGTTCCGGTCCGGCTCCGGCCCGGTTCCCGGCCAGTTCCGGTCTGGCTCCGGCCCGGTTCCCGGCCAGTTCCGGGCCTGCTCCCGCCTGGGCCCGGCGCTGTTCCGGCCCTCTTCCGGCCGCTTCGACGTGGCCGCCGTGAACGAAACGTACGCAAGCGTGACCGGGCTCACAGGCGTGATGGATAGTCGCGGGGTCCACCGGGACGTGGACACCCCTGAGTACGAGGAGGACCCCGTGGCCGCACGTCGGGACCGCACCCACTATCTGTATCTGGCCGTGATCGGCGCCGTCCTGCTCGGCATCGCCGTCGGCTTCCTGGCGCCCGGCGTCGCCGTCGAGCTCAAGCCGCTCGGCACCGGATTCGTCAACCTGATCAAGATGATGATCTCGCCGATCATCTTCTGCACGATCGTGCTGGGCGTCGGTTCGGTGCGCAAGGCCGCCAAGGTCGGCGCGGTGGGCGGCCTCGCCCTCGGCTACTTCCTGGTCATGTCGACCGTCGCCCTCGCCATCGGCCTCGTCGTCGGCAACATCCTGGAGCCCGGCTCCGGCCTCCACCTCACCAAGGACCTCGCCGAGGCCGGCGCCAAGCAGGCGGAGGGCGCGAGCGAGGGCACGGCCGACTTCCTCCTCGGGATCATCCCCAAGACGATCGTCTCCGCGTTCACCGAGGGCGAGGTCCTCCAGACCCTGCTCGTCGCCCTCCTCGCGGGCTTCGCGCTCCAGGCGATGGGCTCCGCGGGCGAGCCGGTGCTGCGCGGCATCGGGCACATCCAGCGGCTGGTCTTCCGCATCCTCGCGATGATCATGTGGGCCGCGCCGGTGGGCGCGTTCGGCGCGATGGCCGCGGTGGTCGGCGCGACGGGCGCGGCCGCGCTGAAGTCGCTCGCCGTCATCATGATCGGCTTCTACGTGACCTGCGCGCTCTTCGTGTTCGTCGTGCTCGGCACGCTGCTCCGTCTCGTCGCGGGCGTGAACATCTTCTCCCTCCTCAAGTACCTCGGCCGCGAGTTCCTGCTGATCCTGTCGACCTCCTCCTCCGAGTCGGCGCTGCCGCGCCTCATCGCGAAGATGGAGCACCTGGGTGTCAGCAAGCCGGTCGTCGGCATCACCGTCCCGACCGGCTACTCCTTCAACCTGGACGGCACCGCGATCTATCTGACGATGGCCTCGCTCTTCGTCGCCGAGGCGATGGGCGACCCGCTGTCGATCGGTGAGCAGATCTCTCTTCTCGTCTTCATGATCATCGCTTCGAAGGGCGCGGCGGGCGTCACCGGTGCGGGCCTCGCCACCCTCGCGGGCGGGCTCCAGTCGCACCGGCCCGAACTCGTCGACGGGGTCGGCCTGATCGTGGGCATCGACCGCTTCATGAGCGAGGCCCGCGCCCTCACCAACTTCGCGGGCAACGCGGTCGCCACGGTGCTCGTCGGCACGTGGACCAAGGAGATCGACAAGGCGCGGGTGGCGGAGGTGCTGGCGGGGGGCGCCCCGTTCGACGAGACGACGTTCGTCGACGACGCCCACGGCACCGCGGTGCCGGACCAGCGTGCCGACGGCGGCGAGGAGAAGGCGCGCGCCGGCGTCTGACAGACCCCGGGTCCCGGGCCTTGAGCCGGATCCGGGCCCCGGCCACAGAACGCCCCCGCCCAAAAGGCCCACGGGGGCGTTCCGTGCGTCCGCCGTCGCCGACGACCTCCGCCCCGGCCGGCGCCGGCCTGTACGGGCCCCACCCCGGGACCGTCGCCGACGGCCTCCTGCGGCGGTCGGCGCTGGCCGGTTCGGGTCCCGTTCCGGGACCGTCGCCGACGGCCTCCTGCCCCGGACGGCGCCGGCCGGTTCGGGCCCCGCCCCGGAACAGCCGCCGACGGCCTCCTGCCCCGGACGGCGCCGGGCCCGTACGGGTCCCGTTCCCCCCGGACGGCGCCGGCCTGTACCGGCCCCGCCCCGGTCCGCGTGCCCGCCCCTCCGGCGGCCCGTACGGGCCCCACCCCGGGACCGTCGCCTGCGCGCCCGCCCCTCCGGCGGGCCGCCGGCCCCATGGGCGCCCGCCCGCCCCACTCCGTGTGGGCAGTCGTCCCGCTGGGGCGGGACGGGTGGGCACACGGACGTTGCCCCTTGCCGGGCCTAGGCTCCCTGCGCCTTGACGCCGGCCCCTACGGGCGCCGCGCCTCACCCGTGGGCCCGCCGGGGTCCGGGGCCTCCGCGGGGGAGGGGTGCCCGGGCTGCGAGCTCCCCTTCGCTGCGCTCGGGGAGGTCGCCACCACGCCCGGGCACCCCCTCCCCCGCTCCGGCCCCGAACCCCTCCCCGTCGTTGCCGGGTGCGGGGGGTGGGGTGGTTGGCTCCGGCCCCGAACCCCTTCCCGCCGTTGCCGGGTGCGGGGGGTGGGGTGGTTGGCTCCGGCCCCGAACCCCTCCCCGTCGTTGCCGGGTGCGGGGGTGGAGTGGTGGGCTCCGGCCCCGGAGTGCTTCCCGTCGTTGCTGGGTGCGAGGGATGGGGTGGGCCCGCCGTTGCCGTCTGCGGATGCGGGGGGCCTCGGGCCGGATCGCCCGTCGGGGGCGGCCACGTCGATCAGTCGCCCAGCTCCCGCAACTCCTCCTGCGTGAGGTCCAGTTCGGTCGCCTCCGCCGAGTTCCTCGCCGTCTCCGGTCGGCTCGCCCCCGGGATCGGGAGGACGTGGCCCGGGCGGGCCAGGAGCCAGGCCAGGGCGACCTGTTGGGGGGTGACCCCGCGGGAGCGGGCCACGCGGTGGAAGGCGGCGAAGCGGGGGTCCGGCTCCTGCCGGCCGGCGCCGTCGAGCGCGCTGCGGGAGATGCCGCCCAGCGGGCTCCACGGGAGGAAGGCCAGGCCGAGTTCCGCGCACAGCCGGAGCTCGGGTTCCGCGTCGCGGACCGCCGGCGAGTAGCGGTTCTGGACCGACACCAGCCGGTCGCCCAGGATCTCCCGCGCCAGGAGGATCTGGTCGCGGTCCACGTTGGAGACACCGGCCACCCGCACCGTACCCGCGTCCAGCAACTCCCGTACCGCTCCCAGCGATTCCGCGTACGGCACCGCCGGATCCGGCTTGTGGAGCTGGTAGAGCCCGATCGCCGGCACCCCGAGCCGCCGGGCGGAGGCCTCCGCCGCGCGCCGCAGGTGCTCCGGCCGCCCGTCGACGGTCCAGCCGCCGTCGGCGCTCCGGCCGCGGCCGCCCTTGGTGGCGACGAGCACCGCGTCCCGCTCACCGCCGTACGTGGCGAGGGCCCGGGCGACCAGGCGCTCGTTCGCGCCGGTCTCGCCGTTCGGCGGGTGGTACGAGTCCGCCGTGTCGAGCAGCGTCACCCCCGCGTCCAGCGAGGCATGGACGGTCGCGAGGGCGCGGGCCTCGTCGGGGTGCCCCTCGATGGAGAGGGGCATCGCGCCGAGCCCGATCGCGCTGACGGTCAGGTCACCGAGGGCGCGGTAGCGCATCAGGCCGCCCTCCCCGACACCGCGAGCGTCTCGGAAAGGGCCTTCCGCCGCCATTCCGAGGAATGCGGGAAGTGATATCCGAGTGATTCCGCCCGGGAATTCGACATCACGTAGGAGCGCGCGAAGGAGAAGGGGGAGACCTCGCCCACCTCCACCTCCTGGAAGACCGTCCGGCCGCCGACCATTTCCTCGATCTCCGCGCAGATCTCCGCCGTCGTCAGCGGGCCGTGGGAATGCGCGTTCACCGGCCCGGTGAATTCCGCCTCCACCGCCCACGCGAGAAACGCGGCGATCTCCTCGACGTACACGTACGTCGCCGGCCGGTTCGCGACCGGTACGGCGATCGGCTCGCCCGCCCGGATCCGCCGCGCGTAGTGCTCGACCCGCCCGGTGAAGTCGTCCGTGCCGCCCAGCACATGCGCCACCCGCACCGAGGCCCACGCGAAGTCCGAGCCGGCCGCGAACACGGCCTCCGCCTGGCGCTTTCCCTCCCCGTAGTGGGACTCCAGGAATTCCGGGTCCTCCCACGGCAGGTCCGGGTCGACGGTCACGCCAGCCAGGTCGAGGACCTCCTCGGCGACCGGGACGGCCGAGTCCTCGTACTCGTACACCTCCACCGTCGAGGTCATCACATAGCGGCGGGTCCGGCCCGCGAAGACGCGGCGGGCGATCTCCGCCTGGCGCGGGGTGTAGCAGACCTGGTCGACGACGACGTCGAACGTGCGGTCGCCGAGGGCCTTTTCCAATGCCTTCTCGTCATTGCGGTCGGCCACCAGGGGAATGGTTCCCGCCGGGGTCGGCGAAGAGCCGCGGTTGAGTACGGTGACGCGATGGCCCGAATCGAGCAGTCGTCCTGTGAGGCGCTTTCCGAAATAGCGGTTGCCGCCGATGACCAGAATCTCCATGACCCCTAGTGTTACGGTGTGCGCTCGTCATCTGAAGGGGGAAACATGGGAGTCCAGGCCGTCTCGCCGAAGGAACCACGGTCGTCGCGCCCCGCCGCCGTCGAAACCCCGGCGGGCGCTTTCGACGCCGTCGACCGGCAGATCCTGGACCTGCTCCAGAGCGACGGACGCATCAAGTTCAGCGAGCTCGGCCGGCGCGTCCGGCTCAGCCCGGCCGCCGTCACCGAGCGGGTGCGCCGCCTGGAGGCCTGCGGCGCCGTCACCGGCTACGGCGCGCAGGTCGCCCCCGCCCGGCTCGGCTACGGCATCCAGGCCTTCATCCGCGTGAACCCGCACGGCGGCTACACCCTCAAGCACCCCCGCACCCTGGAGCTCGTCGCCCGCCCCGAGATCCGCGAGGTGCACCACGTGGTGGGCGAGGACTGCTGGATCCTCAAGGTCGCCGTGACCGACACGGTCCACCTGGAGGAGATCCTGGAACAGACCTCCGCGCTCGGCCGGACCACCACGTCGGTGGTGCTGTCGTCGCCCGTCGAGCGCAAGCCGCTGCTGCCGCCGGGCACTTGACAACGCGCCGCGGCCGCGGTTGGGATGAGGGAACTCACGTCGCGTGTCGGTCCGCGCTCGAAAGCGGAGACATGGAGGCAAGAGAACAGTAGGGACGGCTTTGCCTCTCCACTTCCACTCCCGCGTCATCGACGCGTTCCCCCACGCCGGCCGGCTCGGCGGCCCCTTCGACGACCACTGCCGCCCGCCCTCGCCGCCGCCGTCGGCCCCCTGCCCGAAGGGGTCACGCCGGAAGGCCACCGACCGGGGCATCCCCGTCGTCGCCCTCCACCGCAGCACAGAGCGGGCCGGCTCCTGAAGCCGACGGGCGCTTCCCTGCTTGCCTTGACGTGGGCGTCAAGGACTACGTTCGAGGACATGCGAATCGGCGAGCTGGCCGAGCGGGCGGGCACGACCACCCGGACTCTGCGCTACTACGAGTCCCGGGGCCTCCTGACCGCACGGCGTACGGAGAACGGCTACCGCACCTACGACGAGGAGGACCTGCGGGCCCTCCAGCAGATCCGGACCCTGCAGGACTTCGGGTTCGAGCTGGAGGAGACCCGGCCCTTCGTCGAGTGTCTGCGGGCGGGCCACCCGGCGGGCGACGCGTGCCCCGCGTCGATCGCCGTCTACCGGCGCAAGCTCGCCGAGCTCGACGGGCTCATCGAACAGCTGAGGACCGTCCGCGACCAGGTCGGCGCGCAGCTGCTGCGCGCGGAGGCGGAGCTGCCGGGCGGCCCCGAGCCGCTGTGCGAGCTGGGCCGGACGGAACACATCGGACAGGGAGGGTGAGGATGAAGATCCGAGCGGAGGGCGTGGCCGAGGTCACCGACGCCGACTTCACGGCGGAGGTGCTCGGAGCGGAGCCGCCGGTGCTCGTGGAGTTCACCGCGGACTGGTGCGGCCCGTGCCGCCAGCTGGCCCCGGTCGTGAGCGCGGTGGCGAAGGAGACGGCCGGCCGGCTGAAGGTCGTGCAGATCGACGCGGACACCAACCCGGACACCGTCTCCAGGTACGGCGTCCTGTCGATGCCGACCCTGATGGTGTTCCGGCAGGGCGAACCGGTGAAGTCGATGGTCGGCGCCCGCCCGAAGCGCCGGCTCCTGGTGGAGCTGTCGGACGTCCTGGAGCCGGTGGGCGCCTGATCTCGCCGCGTCCCGCACTCCGCCGGACCGCGCGTGCGGCGGTCTAGGACCCGCCGCGCGGGGTCCGGCGGGCCCGTGCCGCCGTCTCCCGCAGCAGCAGGACGGCGGCGGCCGGCGCCGACGGCCCGGATCCCCGCACCGCCAGGGCGGCGCCCGCGCGGCGCACGGCGGTGAGCCTGAGCCACTGGACGCCGACGAGGGCCCGTACGAAGGGCCGGTACGCCGGTTCCACCGCATCCGTGAGCGGGGCCGCCGCGGTCAGGTCGGCCGCGGCCCGTCCCGCCTGCTCCTCGACGAGCCGGTCCAGCGCCGCGCCGGGCCGGGTGAGGTCCGCGCCGTGGCGTGCCACCGCGTCGGCGGGGACGCCCGGCCGGCCCGCGCGCACGTCCTCGGCCAGGTCCTCCAGGAAGTCGAAGCGCTGCATGGCACGGATGAGACGGTGACAGGCGTCCGTGAACGCCGCCCGCTCCGACGCCTCCGCGGGTGCGAGCAGACAGGCCGTGAGCATCAGCGCCGGCAGCGAGTAGTCCCGTACGTAGCGCTCCAGTTCCGCGTCGTCCGCGAGGACCCGCCACGCGATCTCGTGCTCGCAGCCCCGCAGGAACTCCGCCACGTACGCCCGCACGTCCGGGTGGCGCTCGGCTGTGCGCACCAGGCACCGCAGCACGGGCAGTTCGGAGTCGCCGTCGGCGAACGCCTTCCGCACGAGCCGGTCCCACTCCGCGAGCGCGACCGCCCGCTGGTCCGGGGTCCCGCGGTCGATCCGGTCGTCGGTGTCGTGCATGAACGCGACGGCGGCCACGACGTGCGGCAGCAGCGCGGCCGGGAGCAGCAGCCGCGCGGCGGCGTACTCGGCCGTCGCGAACCTGCGTACCGCGCGCCGCTGCTCCGTGTAGTCCGCCCGCAGCCGGGGCTCCTTGACCCCGGCCCGGTCGAGGGCCCGCTTCCACATCCCGCACTCCTGTCGTCGTCGGCCGCGAGCCTACGTCCTAGTCGGCCCACAACTCGGTCGCGTGCGACTCCACCAGCCCGCTCACCCGGGCCAGGAGTTCCGCCGCCGGCAGGGGGTCGAGCCGGCGGCCGTCGCGGAGGCGTACGGAGACCTGGTCGGCGGCGGCCTCCTTGGCGCCGATGACCGCCTGGTACGGCACCAGCCGGGCCTCGCGGACGCGGGCGCCGAGGCTGCCGTGGTGCGGGCCGACGACCTCGGCCCGCAGGCCGAGTGCGGCGCAGCGTGCGGCGAGCCGGGCGGCGGCCTCGTGCTCGGCGTCGGAGACCGGCAGGACGGCGAGCTGGACCGGGGCCAGCCAGGCGGGGAGGGCGCCGGCGTGGTGTTCGACGAGGTGGGCCACGGCGCGTTCCACGCTGCCGATGACGGAGCGGTGGATCATCACGGGCCGGTGCCGGGCGCCGTCGGCCCCGATGTAGTGGAGGTCGAACTGTTCGGGCTGGTGGAAGTCGACCTGGACGGTGGAGAGGGTGGACTCGCGGCCGGCCGGATCGGCGACCTGCACGTCGATCTTCGGCCCGTAGAAGGCGGCCTCGCCCTCGGCCTCCTCGTAATCGAGCCCGGAGGCGCGCAGGACCTCGCGGAGGAGGGCGATCGAGCGCTCCCACTTCTCGGGCGCGGCCACGTACTTGCCGCCGGGGCCGGGCAGCGAGAGCCGGTAGCGGACGGGCACGACGCCCATGGCGGCGTGCGCCTCGCGGATCAGTCCGAGGGCGCCGGCGGCCTCCTCGGCGACCTGGTCGAGGGTGCAGAAGATGTGGGCGTCGTTGAGCTGGATGGCCCGGACACGGGTGAGTCCGCCGAGCACTCCGGACAGCTCGGAGCGGAACATGCCGCCCAACTCGGCCATCCGCAGCGGAAGTTCCCGGTAGCTGTGCGGGCGGGAGCGGAAGATGACCGCGTGGTGCGGGCAGAGGCTCGGCCGCAGCACGAACTGCTCGCCGCCGACCTCCATGGGCGGGAACATGTCGTCGCTGTAGTGCGACCAGTGCCCGGAGATCTCGTACAGCTCCCGTTTCCCGAGCACGGGCGAGTACACGTGCCGGTACCCGGCCCGCCGCTCGGCGCCGCGAACGTACTCCTCCAGCACGTGCCGTACGACGGCACCGTCCGGCAGCCAGTACGGCAGCCCGGCTCCGATCAGCGGATCGGTGTCGAACAGGTCGAGTTCCCGGCCCAGTCGGCGGTGGTCGGCGATCTTCTCGGCGCTCATGGTCACTCCTCGGTGCGGTGGGGGAGGAGCGAGTGCCCGGCCGACGCGACGAAGCCCCGGGGCACTCGCCCCGGGGCTTCGGACAAAGACAGCTGTCAGCGCGCCGGGACACTCTCCGGCGTCGTCGTGAGGACGGCAGCGCGCTTCATGCGGCAGACCGTAGCAGGGGGTCCGCCGGCCGCGCGCGGGATTATGCGGGCCGCGGGTTCTTCGCGGAGAGGGAGATCCGCTCCCGGTCGTGGTCGACGTCCAGCACCGTGACCCGTATCCCCTCGCCGACCGTGACGACGTCGGAGAGGCGGTCGTAGGGCCGCCAGGTCAGCTGGGACGCGTTGATCATGCCCTCCACGCCGCCCAGTTCGACGAAGACGCCGAAGTCCTCGATCCGGGAGACCACGCCGGGCAGGACCTCGTCCGTCCGGAGCCCCCGCAGGAACGCGCGCCGCCGCTCGCCGTCCAGGACGAGGAGTCCCTGGGCGTCCGCGAACGCCCGCTCGCTCAGCAGCGCCCGCCACCGGGTGAAGAGGCGCAGCAGGGGTCCGCCGTGGCGCTCGCGGAATTCCGGGTCCACCGCCGCGAGGTCCAGTTCGTTGGCCGCGGTGATTTCGGCGAAGTCCGCGCGGAGGCGGGCCGTGAGGAGGAATGTCGTGCCCGTGAATCGGTCGCGGAAGGGACTGCCGGGGATCGCCAGGCCCGGATAGGTGGCATTCCGGTCGCAGCTCGCGTAGAGGTGGACGAGTTCCTCCGCCTCCGGGCCGATCGCCGCCGCGAGCTCGGCGCGGCGGTCCGGCGGGAGCAGGCTCTGGGCGAAGCCGTCGGTGCCGTAGAAGGCGTGGCAGAGGCCGGCGAGGCGCAGGTCGGGGCGGGCGTCCCAGGCGGCGAGGCGGGCCTCGACGCGTTCGAGGTGGGCGAGCAGGGTGCCGCCGGGATGGTCGAGGGCGGCCGCGCCGTGGGTGGTGAGGAGGTCACGGGCCGCCGCGAAGGCGGCGGGGTCGGACGAGTCGCTTCCCATGGGGCACAAAAATACCCCGGACTAGAATTGACAGTCGGGGTGATGGTCCACGTATATTAATGGATTCCGTGTCTGGGTATGGCGAGGACACGGGAAGTTCAATAAACGCACTGTATCGCGCCGGGAGTCGAATTGTCAACCGAAGAATTTCGGAAAGAGCAGAGATTCATCACCGAGCTCTACACGCGACTCGACCACCTGAGGGACCAGGCCGAGGCCGGGGTGGCCCGCGCCCTCGCCACCTCCGGCGAGGGCAGTGCCCAGGCGCGCCTGGAACGGGACGTGCTCGTCGCCGAGCAGTCCGGCCTGCTCTCCGCGCTCAACGCCGGGGAGACCGGCCTCTGCTTCGGCCGGCTCGTCTTCCAGGACGGCCGCGACCACCACATCGGGCGGATCGGCATCCGCCGCGACGACCCCGACCGCACCCCGCTCGTCGTCGACTGGCGCGCCGACGTCGCCCGGCCCTTCTACCTGGCCACCGGCTACGAGCCCATGGGGCTCCGGCGCCGCCGGCACATCACCACCCAGGGCCGCGAGGTCGTCTCGCTCCACGACGAGGTCCTCGACCTCGCCGACGCCACCCGCACCGGCCACGAGAACCGCGACGCCGACGAGGTGCTGCTCGCCGCGCTCGACGCCGCCCGCACCGGCCGCATGCACGACATCGTGCAGACCATCCAGGCCGAACAGGACGCCATCATCCGCTCCCCGCACCGGGGCGTCCTCGTCGTCGAGGGCGGCCCCGGGACGGGCAAGACCGCGGTCGCCCTGCACCGCGCCGCCTACCTGCTCTACGCCCACCGCGAGCAGCTCGCCCGGCGCGCCGTGCTCATCGTCGGCCCCAACCCCGCCTTCCTGGGCTACATCGGCAACGTCCTGCCCTCCCTCGGCGAGACCGGCGTGCTGCTCGCCACCCCCGGCGAACTCTTCCCCGGCGTCCACGCCACCGGCACCGACACCCCCCGCGCCGCCGCCGTCAAGGGCTCGGCACGGATGGCCGAGGCGCTCGCGAAGGCCGTCCGCGACCGCCAGCAGGTGCCCGAGCGCGGCGCGCCGCTGATCGTCCCCCACGAGGACGGCGACCTGGTCATCGACTGGGACATGGCCCTGGAGGCCCGCCACAAGGCCCGCGAGACCTTCCTCCCGCACAACCTGGCCCGCCCCTACTTCGTCTTCCACATCCTCGACGCGCTCGCCGAGCAGCTCGCCGACCGGATCGGCGCCGACCCCTACGGCGGCCCCAACTTCCTCGGCCCCGACGACCGCGCCCTGCTCGCCAAGGGCGTCGCCGCCAACCCCGAGGTGCACACCGCCCTCGACACCCTCTGGCCGCCGCTCACCCCGCAGGAGTTCCTCGCCGACTACCTCGCCGAGCCCACCCACCTCGACGACGCGGCCGACCTGGCGGCCATCCGGCGGCCCCCCGGCGGCCCCTGGACCCCCGGCGACGTGCCGCTCCTCGACGAGGCCGCCGAGCTGCTCGGCGAGGACGACTCGGCCGCCCGCGCCGCCGAGGAGGCCGAGCGGCAGAAGCAGATCATGTACGCGCAGGGCGTCCTCGACGTCTCGTACGCCTCGCGGACCTACGAGTTCGAGGACAAGGAGGAGCTCGACAAGGACGCCTCCGAGGTGCTGTCCGCGCACGACATCATCGACGCCGAACGCTTCGCCGAGCGCCACGAGGAGGCCGACCACCGCAGCGCCGCCGAGCGCGCCGCCGCCGACCGGACCTGGGCGTTCGGGCACATCATCGTGGACGAGGCGCAGGAGCTGTCCGCGATGCTGTGGAGGCTGCTCATGCGCCGCAGCCCCACCCGCTCCATGACCCTGGTCGGCGACCCGGCGCAGACCGGCGACCCGGCCGGCGTCGGCGCCTGGCAGGAGATCCTCGCGCCGTACGTCGAGGACCGCTGGGAGCTCGTGCGGCTCGGCGTCAACTACCGCACGCCGGCCGAGATCATGGAGGTCGCCGCCGAGGTCCGGCGCGCCGCCGACCCGGAGTTCGAACCGCCGCGCTCGGTCCGCGCCACGGGCGTCCGGCCCTGGGACCGTGCGGTCGAGGACCCGGTGAAGGAGACCGCCGACGCGGTCGCCGCCGAGCTGCGGCCCGAGGGCAGGCTCGCCGTCATCGCGCCCGGGGAGCTGCACCCCCAGCTGATCGCCGCCCTCCCCGACGCCTCCTACGGGCCGAAGCCCGACCTGACGAACCCCGTCGTGCTGCTCGACCCCCGGCAGGCGAAGGGCCTCGAATTCGACACGGTCCTGGTCGTCGACCCCGACGGCATCAGGGCCGGCGCCACGCACGGCATCAACGACCTGTACGTGGCGCTGACCCGGGCCACTCAGCGGCTCGGCGTCATCAGGCGGGCCTGAGCCAGACGGTGGCGAGCGGCGGCAGCGTCATCCGGACGCTCGCCGAACGCCCGTGCCACGGCACCGACTCGGTCTTCACCGGGTCGGTGCCCACCACGTCGGCACCCCCGTACCGGGCCGCGTCAGTGTTGAGCACCTCCGCCCAGGCCGCGAAGGTGTCCGGCACGCCCAGCCGGTAGTCGTGCCGCACCACCGGGGAGAAGTTGCAGACCACGAGCAGTGGGGAGCCGATCGCGTCGAAGCGGAGGAAGGCGAAGACGTTGTCCTCCGCCGCGTCGCCCGCGATCCACTGGAAGCCCTCCGGGGAGGTGTCCCGCTCCCACAGCGCCGGCGTCGCCCCGTACACCGTGTTCAGGTCGCGCACCAGGTCCCGGACGCCCCGGTGGTCACCGGCCGAGTGGTACGTCTCGTCCATCAGCCACCACTCGGGACCGTGCTCCGCCGACCACTCGGCGCCCTGGGCGAACTCCTGCCCCATGAAGAGCAGCTGCTTGCCCGGGTGGGCCCACATGAAGCCCAGGTACGCGCGGTGGTTGGCGCGCCGCTGCCACCAGTCGCCGGGCATCTTCGACACGAGCGCGCGCTTGCCGTGCACGACCTCGTCGTGGGAGATGGGCAGGATGTAGTTCTCGCTGTACGCGTACACCATCGAGAAGGTCATCTCGTGGTGGTGGTACTTGCGGTGCACCGGATCCTTCTCGATGTAGCCGAGGGAGTCGTGCATCCAGCCCATGTTCCACTTCATGCCGAAGCCGAGGCCGCCGAAGCCGCCCGGACCCACCTGGTCGGTCGGCCGGGTCACCCCGTCCCAGGCGGTCGACTCCTCGGCGAAGGTGACCACGCCCGGGCAGCGCTTGTACACCGTGGCGTTCATCTCCTGGAGGAAGGCCACCGCGTCCAGGTTCTCCCGGCCGCCGAACTCGTTCGGCAGCCAGTCGCCGTGCTCGCGCGAGTAGTCCAGGTAGAGCATCGAGGCGACCGCGTCCACGCGCAGGCCGTCGAGGTGGAACTGCTCGCACCAGTACACGGCGTTGGCGACGAGGAAGTTGCGCACCTCCTTGCGGCCGTAGTCGAACTCCAGCGTCCCCCAGTCGGGGTGGGCCGAGCGGCGCGGGTCCTCGTGCTCGTACAGCGGGCGCCCGTCGAACTCCGCGAGCGCCCAGTCGTCCCGCGGGAAGTGCGCCGGCACCCAGTCCATGAGGACCCCGATCCCGGCCCGGTGCAGCGCGTCCACCAGGTACCGGAAGTCGTCCGGGGTGCCCAGGCGGGCGGTCGGCGCGTAGAAGCCGGTGACCTGATAGCCCCAGGAGCCGTGGAAGGGATGCTCGGCGACGGCCATGAACTCCACGTGCGTGAAGCCCAGATCGGCCACGTACGCGGGCAGCTGCTCGGCCAGCTGCCGGTACGTCAGACCCGGCCGCCAGGACGGCAGGTGCACCTCGTAGACGGAGATCGGCGACTCGTGGGGCGGGCGCGCTCCGCGCCGGGCCATCCACTCCTCGTCCTGCCACACGTGGTGGTCGGCGGTCACGACGGAGGCGGTGTTCGGCGGGCACTCGGTGCGGCGGGCCATCGGGTCGGCGCGGAGGGTGTGCGAGCCGTCCGGGCGGGCGATGTCGAACTTGTAGACCGCGCCTTCCCCGATGCCGGGCACGAACAGCTCCCAGACGCCCGTCGAGCCGAGCGAGCGCATCGGCAGGGCGGTGCCGTCCCAGTACGTCCAGTCGCCCGTGACGCGGACGCCGCGGGCGTTCGGGGCCCACACGGTGAAACGGGTCCCGGTCACGCCCTGGTGGGTCATGACCCGCGCGCCGAGCGCCGTCCACAGCTCCTCGTGCCGGCCCTCGCCGATCAGGTGCAGGTCGAGCTCGCCGAGCGCGGGCAGGAAGCGGTACGGGTCCTCGACCGGCAGCTCGTCGCCGTCGTAACGGACGCGCAGCTCGTACGCGGGGACCTTGCGGAGCAGCGGGACGAGCGCGGAGAACAGGCCGTCGCCCTCGTCGGTCAGCTCGACCCGTCGCCCCCTGGGCAGCAGGACGGCCACCTCCTTGGCCCATGGGCGCAGCACCCGGATGACGATCCCGCCCTTGACCGGGTGCGCGCCGAGCACCCCGTGCGGGTCGTGGTGCTCACCGGCCAGCAGCCGGGCGCGCTCGCCGGGGTCGAGCGGGGGCGCCTTCCGTACGGCGGCCCGCTCCGGCTCGACCTCGGCGCGGGGCGCGGGCGTCTTCGGCTTGCGGGCGGTCCTGCCTGCGGATCGGGCGGTCACCGGAATGCCTCCTGGAGGGTTTGAGCGGGTGGGGATGCGGGGCGGGGGGCCCGGCGGTTTCCACGCAAGCGCAACGCGGCGCGGGCCGCGCGGGACACTCGGCCGAACGGGCCTCGTCGCCCCGTCCCAGGCCGCGCGAGCGCCCCGGCACACCGCACTGGGCCGAACGGGGCCGGACGACCTGTTGTGCCGACGACCTCCGCCCCTGCCTGTACGAGCCTGCGTACCCGACCGAACGCCTTCGCCCCTGTATGCACGCGTCCGCACATCTGACCGATGGCCTCCGCGCCTGTCCACACGTGCCTGCGCACGCCTTGGCCGATGGCCTTCGTGCCTGTCCGTGCGAGTCTGCAAACACCTGACCGATGGCTTCGCCCCTTCCTGCGTGCGCTCGCCGCACAGACGTCTGCTGGCCTCGCCGCCCTCCGTGTGGGCAGTTGTCCCGCTGGGGCGGGACGGGTGGGCACACGGGACCGCGCCTGGCGGCGCGTCCGCCCCATGTCTGCCCGCGCCCTATACGGCGCCGCGCCTTCTGGGCGGGCGTCAGGGCGGTAGGGGCCTGGGCGCGGCAAGGCGCTGCGTTCCGTTGTGCCCACCCGTTCCGCCCCAGCGGAACGACTGCCCACAACGGGGGCGCCGGGCGCCGGGCGACCGTGGCGGGTGGGTGCCGACGCGGTGGGGCGACTGCCCACAACGGGGTGGGTGGGCAGACGGCGGCGGGTGGGTGCCGGCGCGGTGGGGCGGCTGATCGCGACGGGTGGGCGAGCAGGCCACGGTGGGGCGGCTGATCGCGGCGGGTGGGCGGGCAGGCCGCGGTGGGGCGGCTGATCGTGATGGGTGGGCGGGCAGCCGCCGTGGGTGGGTGCCGGCGCGGTGGGAGTGGTGGCGCGGTGCGCAGGGGGCCGGCGTGGTGGGGGAGGGCGGGGTGGGGGTGGTGGGGTCACTGGGGGCCTGCCAGGCGTTCGATCGCGGCCATGGGGACCGGCAGCCAGTCCGGCCGGTGCCGTGCCTCGTAGACGACCTCGTACACCGCCTTGTCGGTCTCGTAGGCCCGCAGCAGCGCCGGCAGGTCCCGCGGATCCGTGCCGGACGCCTCCGCGTAGCCGGCGCAGTAGGCCGCCCGGCAGCGGGCGGCCCAGGCCGCGTTCCAGGGGCGGTGGGTGCGGGCCGCGTAGTCGAAGGAGCGCAGCATCCCGGCGATGTCGCGGACCGGCGGCTGGGCGCTGCGGCGCTCGTCGAGCGGCTTGGCCGGCTCGCCCTCGAAGTCGATGACCGCCCACGCCCCGTCGGAGCCCCGGAGCGTCTGCCCCAGGTGCAGGTCGCCGTGGATGCGCTGGAGCCGCCCCGCGCCGAGGGAGTCCCCGGCCGCCGCGAAGACGGCCCGCAGCCCCGGCACGTACGGCAGCAGCGCCGGGACGGCCTGCGCGGCGGCGTGCAGCCGCGCGTCCATGGCGGCGGCCACGTGCCGGGCCGCCTCCCGCCGCAGCCGCTCCGTCGGCAGGGCGGTGGCGAGGGCCAGGTGGACCTCGGCCGTGGCCCGGCCCAGCGCGCGCGCCTCCGTCGTGAACTCCCGCCCGTCCGCCAGCGCGTCGAGCGCGAGCCGCCAGCCGTCCCGCGAGTCGCGGAGGTAGGGCTGGAGGACGCCCAGGGTCGCGGCGCCGGTCTCGAACCAGGCGACCGGTGCCGGGACCCGTTCGCAGCCCGCCCGGGAGAGGGCGAGCGGCAGCTCCAGGTCCGGGTTGGCGCCCGGGCTGACCCGTCGGAAGATCTTCAGGATGAACGAATCTCCGTACACCAGCGAGGAGTTCGACTGCTCGGCGTCCAGCATCCGGGGCGCGAGCGCCGGTGGCAGCGCGGCCGTGGCGTGGAAGCGCAGCGGGCCGGTCCGGCCCGGGCTGCGCAGGCGTTCGTAGAGCAGTCCGGCGAGCCGCGGGTCGCGCAGGCCCTCGTAGACCGCCCGCCCGGCGAGCGGGCCCTGGCGGATCCGGCCGATCAGGGCCGGGGCGAGGCGTGGTGGCAGCTGGGGCCGTACGCCGAGGAGCAACTGGTAGCAGTCGACGGGCGTTCCGGCCGGGCGGCCCGGCTGTTCGACCCGCACGAGGAGATGGAGGAGTCCGGGTCCTGGGCCGTCCAGCGGCAGCAGCTCGGTGGCCGCGTCCAGCGTGAATCCGGTGACCCGGCGGCCCTTGCCGGCGAACCAGCGCTGCCGGGGCAGCCAGGTGTGCAGCAGGGGCGTGAGTGACGGAAGGAGGGCGTCCGGGGCCCGGGTGGTGGATGCGGTCTCCGGCATGGCATCGCGTCCTTTCCCCGGGGTGCGCAACGGGAGTTCGTAATTGTTCAAATGCGCAGAGTGTCCCGGATGGCGGCTTGGCTGTCCGGCTGTGCGGGACGTGTCGGAAGGGGAAGATCCGTATGGGCCCGGCAAGAAGGCCCGTATGGACCTGAGCTGACCTGAATCACCTGAATCGTGTGAGGGACACAGTGCCCGGTGTGGGGCGGGGGAAACCGCCCCACACGCTCAATTGACGGTACTTCAGGAACGCTTGAGGCGGAACCAGTAGAAACCGTGTCCGGCCAGGGTCAGCAGGTACGGCCACTGCCCGATCGCCGGGAACTTGACCCCGCCGATCAGCTCCACCGGCTTCACCCCGTCGAAGCGCCGCAGGTCCAGCTCCGTCGGCTGTGCGAAACGGGAGAAGTTGTTCACGCACAGGACCAGGTCGTCGCCGTCCTCGCGCAGGAAGGCGAGCACCGCCGGGTTCGTCGACGGGAGCTCCGTGTACGAGCCCGTCCCGAAGGCGCGGTTCTGCTTGCGGATCTCGATCATCCGCTTCGTCCAGTGCAGCAGCGAGGACGGCGAGGCCATCCCCGCCTCCACGTTGGTCACCTGGTAGCCGTGGACCGGATCCATGATGGTCGGCAGATAGAGCCGGCCCGGATCACAGGAGGAGAAGCCCGCGTTGCGGTCCGGGGTCCACTGCATCGGGGTGCGCACCCCGTCCCGGTCGCCGAGCCAGATGTTGTCGCCCATGCCGATCTCGTCGCCGTAGTACAGCACCGGCGATCCCGGCAGCGAGAAGAGCAGGGCGGTGAACAGCTCCATCTGGTTGCGGTCGTTGTCGAGCAGCGGGGCGAGCCGGCGCCGGATGCCGATGTTGGCCCGCATCCGGGGGTCCTTGGCGTACTCGGCGTACATGTAGTCGCGCTCTTCGTCGGTGACCATCTCGAGCGTGAGCTCGTCGTGGTTCCGCAGGAAGATGCCCCACTGGCAGCCGGACGGGATCTCCGGGGTCTTCGCCAGGATCTCGGAGACCGGGATGCGCGACTCGCGCCGCACGGCCATGAAGATCCGCGGCATCACCGGGAAGTGGAAGGCCATGTGGCACTCGTCGCCGCCCGAGCGGAAGTCGCCGAAGTAGTCGACGACGTCCTCCGGCCACTGGTTGGCCTCGGCGAGCAGCACCCGGTCCGGGTAGTGCTCGTCGATCTCCTTGCGGACCCGCTTGAGGAAGCCGTGGGTGGCCGGCAGGTTCTCGCAGTTGGTGCCCTCCTCCTGGTAGAGGTACGGCACGGCGTCGAGGCGGAAGCCGTCGATGCCCAGGTCCAGCCAGAAGCGAAGGGCGGACAGGATCTCCTCCTGCACCTTCGGGTTCTCGTAGTTGAGGTCCGGCTGGTGCGAGAAGAAGCGGTGCCAGTAGTACTGCTTGCGCACCGGGTCGAAGGTCCAGTTGGACGTCTCGGTGTCGACGAAGATGATCCGAGCGTCCGCGAACTGCTTGTCGTCGTCGGCCCAGACGTAGTAGTCGCCGTACGGACCGTCCGGGTCGCTGCGGGACTCCTGGAACCACGGGTGGGCGTCGCTGGTGTGGTTCATGACGAAGTCGATGATCACGCGCATCCCGCGCGCGTGGGCCGCGTCCACGAACTCCACGAAGTCGGCGAGGTCGCCGAACTCGGGCAGCACGGAGGTGTAGTCGGCGACGTCGTAGCCGCCGTCCCGCAGCGGGGACTTGAAGAACGGCGGCAGCCAGAGGCAGTCCACGCCCAGCCACTGGAGGTAGTCCAGGCGCGAGGTGATGCCCTTCAGGTCGCCGACTCCGTCGCCGTTGCTGTCCTGGAAGGAACGGACCAGGACCTCGTAGAAGACCGCCCGCTTGAACCACTCGGGATCGCGGTCCTTGGCGGGGGTGTCCTCGAAGGTGTCGGGGACGGGTTCGTTGACTGTCATTTTGTGGGTGACCCTCCGGTCTGCGGGGACGGTCGCAGGACGAGTACGTGCGCGGGTGTGACGCCCGGCTCCAGACGCGCGTAGTTCGACCTGCCCCAGTGATAGGTCTCGCCGGTGAGCTCGTCGCGCACCGGCACGGTCTCGTGCCAGCCGAGGCCGAGTTCCGGCATGTTCAACGAGACCGTGGCCTCCTGGGTGTGGTGGGGATCGAGGTTGGCGACCACCAGGACGGTGTTCGGCCCCGACCGCTTGCTGTACGCGATCACCGCGTCGTTGTCGGTCTGGTGGAAGGTCAGGTTCCGCAGCCGGCGCAGCGCCGGGTTGCGGCGCCGGATCCGGTTCAGGGCGGTGATCAGCGGGGCGATGGAGGCACCCGTGCGCTCCGCCGACTCCCAGTCCCGGGGCCGCAGTTGGTACTTCTCGGAGTCCAGGTACTCCTCGCTGCCGTCCCGCAGCGGGGTGCCCTCGCACAGCTCGTAGCCGGCGTACATGCCCCAGGTGGGGGAGAGCGTGGCCGCGAGCACCGCGCGCACCTCGAAGGCCGGCCGGCCGCCCCGCTGGAGGTAGGCGTGCAGGATGTCCGGGGTGTTCACGAAGAGGTTGGGCCGCATGTGCGCGGCGGCGTCCCCGGACAGCTCCGTCAGGTACTCGGTGAGCTCGTGCTTGGTGTTGCGCCAGGTGAAGTACGTGTAGGACTGCTGGAAGCCGATCGCGCCGAGCGCGTGCATCATCGCGGGCCGGGTGAACGCCTCCGCCAGGAAGATGACGTCCGGGTCGCTGCCGTTGATCTCCCCGATCACCCGCTCCCAGAACACCACCGGCTTGGTGTGCGGATTGTCCACGCGGAAGATCCGCACCCCGTGGTCCATCCAGTGCCGCAGCACCCGCACCGTCTCCGCGACGATCCCGTCCATGTCCCGGTCGAAGGCGATCGGGTAGATGTCCTGGTACTTCTTCGGCGGGTTCTCGGCGTACGCGATCGAGCCGTCCGGGCGGCGGGTGAACCACTCCGGGTGCTTCTCCACCCAGGGATGGTCCGGCGAGCACTGCAGCGCGAAGTCCAGGGCGATCTCCAGGCGCAGTTCGCGCGCCTTCGCCACGAAGGCGTCGAAGTCCTCGATCGTGCCCAGATCGGGGTGGACCGCGTCGTGCCCGCCCTCCGGCGAGCCGATCGCCCACGGCACGCCCACGTCCTCCGGGCTCGCGGACAGCGAGTTGTTGGGGCCCTTGCGGTGGGTCACGCCGATGGGGTGGATCGGCGGCAGGTACACCACGTCGAAGCCCATCGCGGCGATGGCCGGCAGCCGCCGCGCCGCCGTACGGAAGGTGCCCGGCCTGGTCCGGCCGCGGACCTTCCGTACCCCCTCGGAACGCGGGAAGAACTCGTACCAGGAGCCGAACAGCGCCCGCTCCCGCTCCACCCGCAGCGGCAACGGGGGCGAGGAGGTGACCAGTTCCCGCAGCGGATGGGTCTCCAGGGCGCCCAGGACACGGGGCGCGAGCGCCGCCGCGAGCCGGACCGCGGCCGGCCGCGACTCGTCCCGCAGCGCGTCCGCGACGGCGAGCACCGCCTCCCGGCCGCCGCCCTTCTTCGGCACGCCCTTCGCGGCCCGCTCGTGCAGCTCCGCGCCCTCGGCGAGGACCAGTTCGGAGTCGATCCCGGCCGGAATCTTGATCTTCGCGACATGCCGCCAGGTGGCGAGCGGGTCGCTCCAGGCCTCGACCCGGTACGTCCACAGGCCCTCCGCGTCCGGGGTCACCTCGGCGCCCCAGCGGTCGGTGCCGGGCGCCAGCTCCCGCATCGGGGTCCAGGGGCCGAGCCGGCCGGACGGACCGCGCAGGACGACGTTGGCGGCGACGGCGTCGTGCCCCTCCCGGAAGACGGTGGCCGTGACCTCGAAGGTCTCACCGACCACCGCCTTGGCGGGGCGGCGGCCACAGTCGACCAGCGGGCGGACGTCCAGTACGGGAATACGTCCCATGAGCGGATTCACGGCATCACCTGACGGTTCGCGAGGGTGCGGGTGGTGTGCGCTCTTTCTAGCTCCGACGACGGCCGGTGAGTCGGGGGCATGGCCGCTCCGGTGCGGGTTCACCCGGATGGCGGGGCTGGATCGGGTACGGAGGGGTACGAGGAGGAGCCTTCCCCTCGTTTTCGGGTGGGCAATCCGGCGCTTTGTTAACTACTAGGGCGTAGCCCGACCGGCAAGAACGCGTCCCGGACAAGAAACCGGCCCCGTCCTTGTGGGACGGGGCCGGTTCCCCCCGGTCCGGCCCGTGGCGCCGGGCCCAGGAGGCCTTCGTGGGACAGGCGTTCAGGCGGGCTGCTCCTCCGTGTCGCTCGACCACACCTGCCAGGGCTGACGGGTCACCCACTCCTCCACCGGCGCCGGCGCCAGCCCGAGGACGTCCGCCGACACCCCGTCGTCACCGGCCATCAGAAGCGGGTCGGCGCCGGTCGCCAGGTAGTGGTAGATCCCGGCCACTCCGGCCGCGGTCTCCGGGCCGAGCAGCTGGGCGACCGCCCGCTCGAACAGCTCGGGCCGCAGCGGCACATAGCGCACGGCACGTCCGAGGCCCCGTCCGAACGCCGCCGCCAGGTCGGCGCCGGTCAGCGAGAGCGCGCCGCCGATGTCGAAGGTGCGCCCGTCCAGGCCGTCCCGGGTGAGCGCCGCGAGCGCCGCCTCCGCCAGGTCCCGGTGCGAGATCCACGCGGTCGGCGCCGCCGCGGGCAGCGGATACGCGAGCACGCCCTCGTTCACCAGACCCGGCCCGTTCCACGGCGAGAACAGGTTGTCCAGGTACACCGGGGGCCGGACGACCACCAGCGGCACCCCGCTGTCCCGCAACACCTGCTCGGCGAGCCGCCGCGTCTCGAAGGCCGGGACGCCCGTCGGACCCTGCGGCATCCGGGTGTTGGTGCTGAACACGAGCCGCTCGACGCCGGCCTCGCGCGCCGCCCGGGCGACGTTCTCCGCGTAGGCGCGCACCCGGCCCCTCTCGTACACCAGCGGCATCGTCACGAACGCGTGTGTCACGCCCTCGAACAGGCGCCGCACGTCCATCGGCGCCGCGAGCTCGCCCGGCACGAACTCGGCCCCGGGCAGCGGCGGACGGTCCCCCTCGGGGCGTCGCGTCAGGGTGCGGACCCGGTGGTGCCGCTCCACGAGCAGCCGGGCCACGGCACCCCCCTGGAAACCGGTCGCCCCCACGACCGCCACCCGCATCGGATTCTGACTGGACATGTGTCGATGAGGCCCTTCGATAGGCTGTGACCGCGCCGTTCCGGCTGCCTTTCCAGGCTGTGACGGCGGCTTCATCCGTTCAATTAACAAACAGGGGCGGAAGTTGAAGGATCGTCCATGGACATTGTGGGAATCCAGGGCACTGGCCCTCGTACGGAGCCGACCGAGGGCGGCGGCCCGGAGGCCGAGCACGACGACCTCCTGAGCGAACTCCTCAAGCCGCTCCGACTCACCGGCGTCTTCGACAGCCGCTGGCACGTCAGCGCCCCCTGGGCCATCGAGGGCGACGCCGAGGAGGGCTGCGCCGTCCTCCACTACATCGTCGAGGGCGGCTGCTGGATCACCGGCGCCGACCAGGCGCCGATCGAACTGCACGCCGGCGACCTCATCGTCTTCCCCACCGGCACCGCGCACCGGCTCTCCGACCGTCCCGAGCGCCAGGGCCTGCCGCTCAAGGCCGTGCTGCCGGAACGCCGGCCCGGCACCTCCGGCGAGATCCGGATCGACGGCACCGGGGCCGAGAGCCGGCTGCTGTGCGCCGGGCTCCACTACGACGCCAGCGCCGCGACCGGCCTCTACCGTTCGCTGCCCTGGGCCCTGGTCCTCGACGGCGCCCAGGTCGCACGCGAACCCCTGCTGCGCGACACCCTCCGGCTGCTCGCCTCCACCGACCGGCCCATCGGACCCGGCGACCGGCTCATCACCCTGCGCGCCTTCGAGATGGCGCTCGTCCTCGCCCTCCGTCCGCTGCTGCGCGAGCTCGCCGACAACCCGGCCGCCCTGCCGGTCCTGCGGCACCCCGGCATCAGCCGGGCCCTGGTGATGATCGCGACGCGGTTCACCGAGCCGTGGACCATCGACTCCCTCGCCCGCGAGGTCGGCATGTCCCGCTCGGCCTTCACGGCGGCCTTCCGCGACCTGGTCGGCGAGTCCCCGGCGCGCCACCTCACCGCCCGCCGGATGCAGGAGGCCGCCCGCCTCCTCACGGAGACCGACCTCCCGCAGTCCTCCGTCCCGCCCCGGGTCGGCTACCAGAGCGCGGTCGGCTTCCACCTCGCCTTCCGCAAGTGGTTCGGGATGACGCCGGGGGAGTACCGGGCGGGGGTCGCCCACGCCGCCTGAGGAGCTCGCGGCCGGCCGGCGGGGCGCGGGAGGCACGGGGGAGCGGCTGGCCGGTTCTTAAGGAGGCCTGGACGGTCGTTCATTGCCTCCGGGGGCCGGTCCGTGGAGGCTCGGAGCGGCACGGCCGCGGCGTCCCCCCACGCACGACGGGTGCGGGACCCCGCGGCACCCCCCCCGTGGCACCCCCGAAGAGAGGCGATACAGCGGTGACGAGGTCCGGGCAGGAGTATCTGGAGGCCCTGCGCGACGGGCGGGAGATCTGGCTCGACGGCGAGCGCGTCAAGGACGTCACCACCCACCCCGGCTTCCGCTCGTCGGCGGCCTCCTTCGCCCGGCTCCTCGATCTCGCCGCCGAGCCCGCCCTGCGGCCGGTCCTCCTGAGGGGCGGGGTGCACCGGGCGTACGCCGTGCCCCGCTCCTACGAGGACCTGGTCGCCCGGCGGCGCGCGTACAAGGTGTGGGCGGAGGCGAGTTACGGCTTCCTCGGCCGGACGCCCGACCACATGGCCTCCGGGGCGGCCGGGTTCGCGGCCCGGCCCGGTGTGTTCACCGGCGCCGGCTTCGACGGGGCGGAGCAGGCACTGGCATTTCACCGGCGGCTCGCCGAGGGCGGTCTGCACTGCGCCTTCACCCTGACGAACCCCGCCGAGGAGGCCGTCCGCGTCGTCGCCGAGCGCGATGACGGGATCGTGGTGTGCGGCGCCAAGACGGTCGGCACCGGAGCCGTCTTCGCCGACGAGATCCTCGTGGGCACCATCGAGCCCCTCGCCCCCGACGCCGTCGAGCAGGCCCTGACCTTCTCCGTGCCGGTCGACACGCCCGGGCTGAAGCTGATCTCCCGGACCTCCTACGAGCAGCACGCCCGGTCCGTCTTCGACCAGCCGCTGTCCTCCCGCTTCGACGAGAACGACGCGCTCCTGGTCTGCGAGGACGTGTTCGTGCCCTGGGAGCGCGTGCTCACCTACCGGGACCCCGCCACCACCGCCGCGATCTGGTGGGAGACCCCCGCCTACCTCAACTTCACGCACCAGTCGGCCACCCGGTTCTGGACCAAGCTCGAGTTCCTCACCGGTCTCGCCGTCCTGATCACCCGGTCGAACGGCACCGAGCGGCTGCCCGCCGTCGCCCAGGCGCTCGGACGGCTGCTCGGCATGGTCGCCCAGGCCAAGGCCTTCGTCCTGGCCGCCGAGGCCTCCTGGGAGGAGGTCGACGGCGGTCGGGGCGGGGTGCGGCCCGGGCAGGAGATCTCGTTCGCCCAGCGGATCATGGCCGGTGAGCTCTACCCCCGGGCCGTCCAGGACATCCGGCTGCTCGCCGGCGGGGCCCTCGTCCAGCTCCCCGCGAGCGGCCGCGACCTGCTCCACCCAGAAGTCGGGCCGCTCTTACGCCGGTACGCCGGTACGCCGGAGGACACCGCCGAGGAGCGGATCAAGCTCCTGAAGCTGGCCTGGGACGCGCTCGGTTCCGAGTTCGCCGGCCGGCACGAGCAGTACGAGCGCCTCTATCAGGGCGCCCCGCACGTCTACCTCACCATGCAGACCCGGGCCGGCGCCGCCGACGACTGCGAGTCCCTGGCCCGCGCCTGTCTCGACGGCTACGACCTCGGGACCGTGCGGTGAGCACCACCACCGCGCCCCGCGGCGCCCTGAGGCCGCGCCCCGCCACCACCACCGCGCCCCGCGGCGCTCTGAGGCCGCGCCCCGCCGCCCCTGCCGTCCACGCCGCCACGACCGCCGTCCACGCCGCCGCGACCGGCGCCCCTTCCGCCCCCGGCACCACCGGCGCCCCCCGCGCCCCTCGCACCGTCGCCGCCACCACCGGCACCACCGGCGCCCCCAGCACCCCCGCCACCCCCCGTGCCGCCGCCCCCCGCACCACCGCCGCCACCGGCACCACCCGGACCCGCACCCCCACCCCCGCCGCCGAGACCGGCGGCCTCCGCGCGGTGTTCCTCCAGGCCGCCGCGTTCGCCGGCGTCACCGCGCCGCTCCGCGTACGGCCGCGTCCGCCTCTCCCCGACCCGGCGCCACCGCGCCGGGACCGGGCGGGCGCACCGCGCTGACCGCCGCCCCGGGCGGTCCGCCGACCCCGACACCCACCTACCTCTCCCGAGGGGGCCTCCGTGACGCTGTACGACCTCGTCGTGCCCGGACTCGACGAACGCACCGACCCGCGCTACCGCACGGCCGACATACGCTCCGCCGACCCGCTCGGCGCGGACGCCGTGCTCGCCGCCCTGCCGGCGATGAACGCCGAAGCCGACACCGCCGCGCTCACCGTGGCGCTGCGCGCGCTCGTCCCCGACGTCGACCGCGCCGCCGAGTGGAGCGTGGTCGCCGCCCTGGCCGCGATGCGCGACCTCGGCATCCTGCTCGGCTCGCTGAAACGGCACGGCGTACAGCCCGTCGCCGCCGTCCCCGAGGTCCTGCCCGTTCTGGAACTCCTCGGCCGCCGCACCGACATGGTGCCGCGCGACACCGTCCACCACTACACGACCTGGAACCCGCCGGGACCCCGCCGGCGCACCTACACCGGCCACGCCATGGAGGCGCACCTCCAGGAGGCCGTAAGAATGGCGTTCCCCGGGCTCGTCGCCGCCCTCGACGCCTGCGCCCGGGTCGCCCGGCTCGAACCGTACGACCCCGGCTTCGCCCTCGCCCTCGACCGCACCGCCCACCACGTGCAGGCGGTCGTCGACGCCATCGACCTCACCGTCGCCCACGTCACGCCCGAGTACTTCGCCCGCACCCTGCGCCCCTACTTCGAGGAGATCGACGTCGACGGGCGCAGCTACCTGGGCCCCGCCGCCTCGCAGGTCCCGCTCTGGCTCGTCGACCTGACGCTCTGGCAGTGCGACCGTTCGGACCCCGCCTACGACCTGTTCCTGGCCGACTCCCTCCCGTACGCCCTGCCGTCCTGGCGCGCGTTCCACGCCCGCCACCGCGGCGGCGTCTCGGCCGTGAGCAAGGTGTCCGCCGCCATCAGCTGGGAGGGCGCCGACCGGCTGCCCCCGGAGCTCGCCGCCTCGGCGCGCTCCCTCGCCCGGGTGCTGCGCATCCTCAAGTCCTTCCGGGCCCGGCACTTCACCCTCGCCCGCAAGTCCTACGGCGAGGAGCTGCGGCGCTACGAGGAGGGCAGCGGCGGCGCCCCGGTCGCCCTGCTCCGCACGATCCTCGACCTCACCCGCGACAACGAGACGCTGGTCCGCCGCGCTCTCTCCTGACACCCCCACGTCCCCGTCCCCGGAGAACCTCCATGGCCCCCCACACCCACCACGTCGTGATCGCCGGCGGCGGCATCGCCGGGCTCACCGCCGCGCTCGCCCTGCACGCCGTCGGCTTCCACCGGATCACCGTCGTCGAGGCCGCCCGCCGGGCCCGCCCGGTCGGCGCCGGGCTCAACCTCATGCCGGGCGCCGTCCGCGAACTCGACGCGCTCGGCCTGCTCCCCGCCCTGGAGGCCGGCGCCGCCCTGCGCACCCGCGAACTGCGCTACTACCACCGCTCCGGAGGGCTGATATCGCGCGAACCGCGCGGCCTGGGCGCCGGCTACCGCTGGCCCCAGCTGTCGGTGCACCGCGCCCACCTCCAGCACGTCCTCGGCGAGGCCGTACGGGACCGGCTCGGCGACACGGCCGTCGTCACCGGTGTCCGGGTGGCCGGCGTGGAGGCCCGGAGGGGCGGGCGGCCCCTGCTCCGGCTCGAACACCGCGACATCGCCGGCCGGGCCGGGCGGGCCTCCCTCGAACCGGACGTGCTGGTCGGCGCGGACGGCATCCGCTCGGCCGTCCGCGCCGCCCTCAACCCCGGCGAGGGGCTGCCGCCGTGGAACGGGATGCTGGTGTGGCGCGGCGTCTCCCGGATGCCGGAGGCGGCGGCCGCCCACTTCATGCTGATCGCCGGCGACGACCGGCAGAAGGCCGTCGTCTACCCGATGAGCCGGCCCGCCGACGGCCGCGTCCTGGTCAACTGGGCGCTCGCCCGGCCCGCCGACGGAGTGCCCGAGGCGCACTTCCTGGGCGACTGGAACCGGCGGGTGGGCGTGGACACCTTCCTGCGCCACTACGCGGACTGGGAGTTCGACGGCCTCCGGGTCCCCGACGTGCTGCGGGCCGCCGGGAGCGCCCACGAGTACCCGATGGTCGACCGCGAGCCGCTCGACCGCTGGAGCCACGGCCGCACCACCCTCATCGGCGACGCCGCCCACGCCATGTACCCCATCGGCTCCAACGGCGCCAGCCAGTCGGTCATCGACGCCCGCGCCCTCGCCCACGCCCTGGCCGCGCACCGCGACCCGGCGGAAGCCCTGCGCGCCTACGAGGCCGAGCGACGGCCCGTCACCACCGCCCTGCAGCGGGCCAACCGGCGGCAGGGCCCCGAGGTCGTCATCGACCTGGCCCACCGGCGCGCCCCGCACGGCTTCCGCGACATCCGCCAGGTCATCCCGGCCGAGGAGCTCGCCGCCATCGCCGGCCGGTACGCCGCCACCGGCGCCTTCGACCCGGCCACCGTCAACCTGGGCTCCCCCTACGGGCCGCCGTACCTCCCGGCGCGCGCCGTGGTGGGATCCGCGCCGGTCGCCTAGGCTCCGGGACGGAACCGCGGACGCACAGCGTGGTGCTTCCGCTCCGCTCCGTCACGGCCTGCGAAGGTGGAACACGTGAAGGCAATCCGTCGATTCACCGTGCGTCCCGTCCTCCCCGACACCCTTCGACCCCTCGCCGACCTGGCGCGCAACCTGCGCTGGTCCTGGCACGAACCCACCCGTGAGCTCTTCGAGTCCGTGGACCCCGAGGGTCTGCGCGCCGCCGGTGGCGACCCCGTCCGCGCGCTCGGCGCCATCGACGCCGGACGGCTCGCCGCCCTCGCCGCCGACCAGGACTTCCTGGCCCGGCTGCGGGCCGCGGCCGAGGAGCTCGACCGTTATCTGACCGAGCCGCGCTGGTACCAGCGGCAGTCCGGCGAACCGCCCGCCTCGATCGCCTACTTCTCGCCCGAGTTCGGCGTCACCGCCGCCCTGCCGCAGTACTCCGGCGGCCTGGGCATCCTCGCCGGCGACCACCTCAAGGCGGCCAGCGATCTCGGCGTCCCGCTGATCGGCGTCGGACTGCTCTACCGCCACGGCTACTTCCGGCAGTCCCTCTCGCGTGACGGCTGGCAGCAGGAGCACTACCCCGTCCTCGACCCCGGCGAGCAGCCGGTCACCCTGCTCCGCGAGTCCGACGGCAGCCCCGCCCGGGTCACCCTGGGGCTGCCCGGCGGGCGCAGCCTGCACGCCCACATCTGGACCGCCCGGGTCGGCCGGGTCCCGCTGCTCATGCTCGACTCGGACGTCGAGGAGAACGCGCCCGGCGAGCGCGAGGTGACCGACCGGCTCTACGGCGGCGGCAGCGAGCACCGGCTGCTCCAGGAGATGCTGCTCGGCATCGGCGGCGTCCGCGCCGTCCGTGCGTACTGCCGGCTCACCGGCACCCCGGCGCCCGAGGTGTTCCACACCAACGAGGGCCACGCCGGCTTCCTCGGCCTCGAACGCATCCGCGAACTGGGCGGCCGGGGCCTCGACTTCGACGCCGCCCTGGAGACCGTCCGGGCCGGCACGGTCTTCACCACCCACACCCCGGTGCCGGCCGGCATCGACCGCTTCGACCGGGCCCTGGTCGCCCGGCACCTCGGCGACGACGGCGCGCTGCCCGGGGTCGACACCGCCCGGATCCTCGCCCTCGGCGACGAGACCCCGCTCGGCGGCGAGCCCGGGCTGTTCAACATGGCCGCCATGGGGCTGCGGCTCGCGCAGCGGGCCAACGGCGTCTCCACCCTGCACGGCGCCGTCAGCCGCGCCATGTTCGCCGGGCTCTGGCCCGGCTTCGACCCGGACGAGACGCCGCTGACCTCCATCACCAACGGCGTCCACGCCCCCACCTGGACGGCCCCGGAGGTCGCCCGGCTCGCCCCCGAGGCCTCCGACGGGGAGCTGTGGGAGCTGCGCCGCACCCTGCGCGAACGCCTGGTGACGGACGTACGGGCGCGGCTGCGGGCCTCCTGGCGGCAGCGCGGCGCGGCGGCCGCCGAACTCGGCTGGACCGACACGGTCCTCGACCCGGACGTGCTCACCATCGGCTTCGCCCGCCGCGTCCCCTCGTACAAGCGGCTCACCCTGATGCTGCGCGACAAGGACCGGCTGCGGGCGCTGCTGCTGCACCCGGAGCGGCCCGTGCAGCTGGTCGTCGCGGGCAAGGCGCACCCGGCCGACGACGGCGGGAAGAAGCTCGTGCAGGAGCTGGTGCGGTTCGCCGACGATCCGCGGGTGCGGCACCGGATCGTGTTCCTGCCGGACTACGGGATGGGCATGGCGCGCGGCCTCTACCCGGGCTGCGACGTGTGGCTCAACAATCCGCTGCGGCCCCTGGAGGCCTGCGGCACCAGCGGGATGAAGGCCGCCCTCAACGGCTGTCTCAACCTGTCGGTCCTGGACGGCTGGTGGGACGAGTGGTTCGAGCCCGACTTCGGCTGGGCGATCCCGACCGCCGACGGGGCCGCCGCCCGCGACGAGGAGCGCCGGGACGACCTGGAGGCCGCCGCGCTGTACGAGCTGATCGAGCGCCGGGTCGCGCCCCGCTTCTACGAGCGCGGCCCGGACGGCGTGCCGTCCGGCTGGACCGCGATGGTCCGGCGCACCCTCGCCGACCTGGGGCCCAAGGTGCTCGCCGACCGGATGGTCCGCGAGTACGTGGAGCGGCTCTACGCCCCGGCGGCCGCCGCGCACCGGGCGCTGAGCCCGGAGGCGGCCCGGGAACTCGCGGCGTGGAAGGCGAAGGTGCGCGGGGCCTGGCCCAAGGTGTCGGTCGACCACGTGGAGGTCGGCGACGGCCTGGAGGGCGACGCCGACGCGGAGCTGGGCGCGACCCCGGCCGTGCGGGTCCGGGTCTCGCTCGGGGAGCTCGGCCCCGAGGACGTCGAGGTCCAGGCCGTGACGGGCCGGGTGGACGCCGACGACCGGCTCCTCGATCCGCGGACCAGTGTGCTCAAGCCGGCCGGCCGGCCGGACCTGGACGGCAGGCTGCCGTACGCGGGTGCCCTGTCCCTGGACCGTACCGGCCCCTTCGGCTGCACGGTCCGGGTGCTGCCCACGCATCCGATGCTCGCCCACCCGGCGGAACTGGGCCTGGTGGGGCTGCCGGTGGAGACGGCGGGGGAGGGCGGGGTGCTGCTGCGCTGACCGGCCGAGGCTCTGAACTGGTGGTCTGGACCAGGGTCTTGACGTGTCCATGGGGTGCCTCTAGGTTCCACGCTCGACGCGGAGTTCATTCTCCCGATCTGCGTTCACGTCGCTGAACGTCTCCGAGCGAGAGGTACCCCCCACATGCGCCTTCGCACGCTGCTCCTGACCCTCACGGCGGCCGTCGCGCTCACCGTGGCGCCGACGGCCGCCGCCGGACCCGCACCGGCAGCCCGCGCCACCGTCCGGACGGCGGCCGCCCCCGCACCGGCCCCGCCCGCCACCGTCCGGACGGCGGCCGCACCCGCCGCCTTCACCCACCCGGGCGTCCTCGTCGGCACCGCCCAGCTCGACTTCGTCCGCGCCAGGGTCCAGGCCGGCGCCCAGCCCTGGAAGAGCGCCTACGACCAGATGATGGCGAGCCCCTACGCCTCCCTCACCCGCGCCCCCAAGCCCCGCGCGATCGTCGAGTGCGGTTCCTCCTCCAATCCCAACTACGGCTGCACCGACGAGCGCCAGGACGCCGTCGCCGCCTACACCCAGGCCCTCGCCTGGTACCTGACGCGCGACGCCCGGTACGCGAAGAAGGCCATCGAGATCATGGACGCCTGGTCGGCCGTGATCCAGGACCACACCAACTCCAACGCCCCGCTCCAGACCGGCTGGGCCGGCTCCTCCTGGCCCCGGGCCGCCGAGATCGTCAAGTACACCTACACCGGCGGCTGGCCGAACGCCGGACGCTTCGCGACCATGCTCCGCAACGTCTACCTGCCCGAGGTCTCGGGCGGCGCCGCCCTCACCAAGAACGGCAACTGGGAACTGATCATGACCGAGGCGGCGATCGGCATCGCCGTCCACCTGGAGGACCGCGCCGCCTACGACCGGGCCGTCGCCACCTACCTCGCCCGGGTCCCCGCGTACGTCTACCTCACGAGCGACGGGGCCCTGCCCAAGCCGCCGCTCGGCAGCTCCATCGACACCCGCGACGAGATCGTGAAGTACTGGCAGGGCCAGGGCACCTTCGCCGACGGCCTCTCCCAGGAGACCTGCCGGGACTTCGGCCACACCGGCTGGGGCCTCGCCGCCGCCGTCCACACCGCCGAGACCAGCCGCCTCCAGGGCCAGGACCTCTACCCGCAGGTGTCCGAACGGCTGCGGCACGCGCTCGGCTTCCACACGAAGTACGAGAACGGCACCGCCGTCCCGTCCTGGCTGTGCGGCGGCGCCGTCAAGCTCGGCCTCGGCCCGGTCACCGAGGTCGGCTACAACGCCCTGCACCACCGCCTCGGCATCGGCATGACCAACACCGGCGTGTACACCGAGGGACGCCGCCCGGCGGGCACCGACAACTACTTCGTCTCCTGGGAGACCCTGACCCACGCCGAGAACCCCAACTGACCCCTCAGCCCAGCTCCGCCTTGCCGGCCAGCCGCCCGTCCACGTAACAGAGCCGGTAGACCGGGATCGTCGCGAGCAGGGTCGAGCGGTAGTACAGACACTCGTCCATGCCCGGCGGCTCGGCCGGCACCCGCTGCGGACGCCCGTCGAGATGCCGGGGCGGCAGGTGGCCGGTGATCTCGGCCCGGGTCTGGCCCACCCGGATCCGGGCGTAGTCCTCCGGCTCCAGATACGCCTGCTGCTGGGTGTACAGGGCGACCCCCGCCATCAGCAGCCCGAGCGCCGCGAGCAGCGCCAGCGGGATCCAGATCGCCCGGGCCAGCCCCCGCCGCACCTGCCGGCGCGCCAGGTCCAGCTCGCGCGCCGACCTCGGTGCGGCGGGGCGCGGGGCGTCCTGCAGCAGCGGCAGGACGGCGGACAGGGCGAAGCCGCCCTCCGCGGTGACCCGGTGTTGCAGCGAACCGCCCGCGAGCCGCACCCGCTCGTCGAGCCCGACCAGACCGGCCCCGCCGGACGCGAGGCCCGAGGACGAGGTCGTGACCGGCGCCCCGTCCCCCCGCGCGGACCGCGCCCCGCCCCCCGGCCCGTTGGTGACCCGCACCCGCACGGCGCCCGCGTCCCGCTCCACCACGACCGCCACCGCCGCGCCCGGCGCGTGCTTGGCCGCGTTCGTCAGCCCCTCCTGCACCACCCGGTGCAGCGCCCGGGCGGCCATCTCCGACGGCGGCTCCGCCGCGTCCGCGAGCGTCACCCGCATGCCCGAGGCCCGGGCCCGGGCCACCAGCTCGGCCACCGTCTCGTCCGGCGGGGCGACCGGCGCCACCGTCGCCTCGTCGTCCCCCTCGCGGAGCACCCCGATGATGTCCCGCAGCCGGGCCGTCGCGTCCGCCGCCGCGCTCCGCAGCTCGCCGACCGCCCGCTGCTGCTCAGGGCCGAGCGCCGGGTCGAGTTCGAGCGCGCCCGCCCGCAGCGCCAGCAGGGCCAGCTCGTGACCGAGCGAGTCGTGCATGTCGCCCGCGATCCGGGACCGCTCGCGCAGCCGCTCCCGGTCGGCGACCGCCGCCTGCTCGCGCTCCATCCGGTCGGCCAGCTCCCACCCGCTGCGCACCAGCCGGTCGTACTGCCGCACGTACCGCCCGATCAGCCACGGCGCGACCACGGCGAGCGCCGATGACAGCAGCAGCGCGAACCAGTGCGCCGGCGTCCCGCCGGTCACCAGGACGAGCACGAGCCCCGCCACCGGCACCGCCCCGAACAGCCACAGGGCCGGCCGGGTCCGCGCCTCCCGGCGCCCGGCGAGATAGCCGAAGGCGACCAGCGCCGGCACGTACGAGGGCGTGAACAGCTCAGGGCCGTGCGCCAGCGAGACCACGACCGTGAGGCCCAGCGCCGCCACCGGCCACCGCCGGCCGAGCGCCGCGCACACCGCGAGCAGCGCCACGCCCACCGCCACCCGCGGCCACGAACCGCCGTCGTCCGGACCGGACGTGAGCAGCACGGGGACGCACAGCAGCAGCCACAGCAGGAGGTCGGAGACCCGCTCGCGGGCGGCCTCACGCATCGGGCACCAGGCCCGCCTCGTACGCGAGGACCGCCAGCCGCACCCGGTTGCGCAGCCCGAGCCGCCCCAGGACCGCGCTCACGTGCCCCTTCACCGTGGCCTCGACGACGTGCAGCCGCTCCGCGATCTCCTGGTTGGACAGGCCCGCGCCGACCAGGGCCACCACCTCGCGCTCCCGCCCGGTGAGCGGGGCGAGCCGGTCCCGCGCGTCGGCGGCCCGGGTGAGGCGCGCGCCGCCGAGGGTGTCGATCACCCGGCGGGCGACGACGGGGGACAGGAAGGCGGCGCCCTCGGCGACCGCCCGCACCCCGGCGATCAGCTCCCGCGGATCGCCCGACTTCAGCAGGAAGCCGCTCACCCCGCTGCCCAGCGCCCGTTCGATGTACGCGTCCTCGGAGAAGGTGGTGAGCACCACGAGCGCCGCCCCGGGGACCGCGCGCCGCAGTTCCTCGGCCGCGCCGAGCCCGTCGAGCCGGGGCATCCGGATGTCGAGGAGGACGACGTCGGGCCGGTGCAGCCGCGCGAGTTCGACGGCCTCGTGCCCGTCGCCGGCCTCGGCGACCACCTCGATCCCTGGGGCGGTGGCGAGGATGGCCTTCACCCCGGCCCGGATCATCGTCTCGTCGTCCGCAAGGAGCACCCTGATCATCGGACCACCCTACGCAGACGCGGACGCCCGGAGGGAACGTTCCCTCCGGGCGTCCGTCAGATCACTTCAGCGGGGGCCGCCCCTTACGGGAAGGTCAGCTTGAAGCTGTTGATGTAGCCGGTGTCGATCGCGGCCTTGTCCTGGACGCGGAGCTTCCAGACGCCGTTGGCGACCTCG